>JBILGM010000055.1:0-17999 GCA_044351045.1 Methylococcaceae bacterium
TGGGTTTTGCAGGGGATTTAAAAAAAATCTCAGGATCGCCGGCCGACATTATACTCCCATGCCATTGATCTGTAATGGATTGTTTGTTTTGCAGGACCGACTTTTTACTGGTCGAGGGGCGTTGATGATCGGTGGCTTTTAAGGCCGCGGCGCTGGTTTCAGAAAACTATGATCGTCCTTTGTCCAGGTTCGTATCCAAGCTGATCTTGGGACTCCTAACTGAGACAGATGGGGGTGGGGTACGGTGGGTTCCCCGCGGGAAGAAAGCTCAGGAAGGAAAATCAGATCATGATCTGCTCAGGCACCATAAGAACATCCTGCTCATTGTCGGGTCATGTTCCGCGGGGAGGTCCAGAGAGCAGGCTGTTTAAACGGTGGTTCGACCCCTGACCTAGGGTTTTTTAGAGGCAACGTAGCCAACCGATCCCTGCTAAAGCCAATTCAATGGAGGAGCGCATGATCAAAATCATCTTTTGCCTGAGACTTGTCTCTCTCGCCCTCCTTGGTGCTACTCCCTCATTCGCAGACAGGGCCATCTATCCCACCTATCCCGGGACAAACGTCCGTGATTACAGCCAGCCGGGCTACGTCGAGAAGGGAAACAATATTTACCCAACCCTGCCGGGAACGGACGTACAGGATGTCAGACGCCCGGGCTATACCCGTAAGGGTGATGCTCTGTATCCAACCGATCCGGGGACTAACGTGCAGGACTTTAAATGGGATGGGGGATTAGAGTCTACTTAAGCCCTACCCTCTGCGCGCAAAAAGTAAGTCATAAATCCGCTGGAAGCAAGCATCTTGGATAGCTAGTCGTCGCAGATACTCCCGCTTATTGACGTGGCCCTGAAATAGGTGCGGTTATTCGTGGTCTAGGCTGTATGTTTGCTGGGCATGAGTCAATAAATTTAAGGGTCATGTCAATAGTTATCCCGAGTTTTTTGGCATATAGGGGGTTCTCATAGTCAATGTAGGCGGGGTCATTTCGATTTAGCCCAAGATCGTCAGCCTCTTGGCCGTTTATCCTTCTTCCCCTTTCGGAGGGTACGCGATAGGGATGGCCTTGGGGATGAACGCGCGCCATGGTCAGCGCGATTTGCTCAGGTGACCAGCGCCAACCGAGGAAATGACGGACGACATCGAACGTCACCGTGCTGGGATGCCGTTTAACCAGCGGACGGGCTTGAAGACGACGTTCCCGGCCATGGCGATGGGCCACCGCGTGCCATAATGGCTATCCTGGCTTATTGCGCCTAAGCGCCCGGCTTCTGATGCTGGGCGACCGCTTGAGGGTTTCAGCCATCGACCGGACGCTATAGGCTTGTTGATGGAGACTGGCTAGCGTCACGCGTTCTTCGGGCTGGAGTTGAGTGTACGATTTGGAGGTGGGCTTCATCTGACGACCTTACTCGGTTTTAGGTGTTGCACTTCAGATTTGAATCCGCCGGGGTAAATAATAATGAGCGTTATTGGGGTAATGCAGCAAGTCTAAAACCCGTATCATCGTCATAATATGCCGGCACACCTCTGATCGATTCATAGGGGTAGTCCCGTCGCTGATATATGTCGGTAGTCAGAATACCATTACTCCAAGAGCCGCCTCGTATTATACGCATTGACTTTACTGTAGTAGTATCCGTCCATTCCCACAAATTTCCAGCCTGGTCGTATGTACCATAATAACTTGAGCTGTTCTTGTAGGTGCCAACACGAGTTAGCAGACCGCCAACATCATATTGACTTGCTGCTTTTTCGCCGCAATAGTTATAGTTAGCGCTACTTCTTAAGTTGGCATCATCTTTTCCGCACTCATTCGGCAAACGCTCACTATTTTTGATTGGCCAATATGAATATGTTTTCGATGAGGGATCATAAAAGGCAGCCTTGTACCATTCATTCTCTGATGGAATCCACCACTTGGCCCTTGCTTGCTTTCGTATAATTCCAGCATTTTTGCCGTTCAGTTCATAGGCACCATTTTCCGTATTTGCACCAAAAGTAGCACCATTATGTAGCCAATTAGCAAATCTTGCACAGTCAAACCAACTCACCCACGGTACAGGCCTGTTGCCGTCACCACCCAGGGGATTTTCGTACAAATATGGATCATTGGATAGCCCACTACCTTTTCTGATAATTAGTGCACCAATATTCCTATAAGCCGCCATTTCTGGATGATAGAGTTCTGTCAGCCAAGGCTTCTGTGGATTATTTATAGATGCTACCGCATTCAGAAATGCAATATACTGGTTGATAGTTACCTCATATTTACCAATCGCAAAACGATGCTTCACTGAGCCGAGATGAGTTCTCTGATCGGGCTTATTACCCGGGCTATCCACATTGACAAGATCAAGCGCAACAAGTGGCTGCGCATTGCCCGAGATTGGTGCCAATATGAAAAAAATAGAAAATACTTGAAGCATTGCAGGGATTTTCATGGGTGTTAATCTTAAATATGATAACTTTTTTGCCGGAGACTACTTTGACGGGTTTGTTGCTATGCGAAACCCAATATCATCATCCCGCTCCTGTGGTAGGTAATCGCGGCGATGAGTCTTATGTAGAGATGTTGTCCCCCAACTCCATGATCCACCTCTCACCACTCTATTCTCATCATTTACGATCCCGTCATTCCACTCCCATAGATTTCCAGCCATATCAAAAAGCCCATAGTAACTCCGGCTTTCTATAAATGACCCAACGGGAATGAGCTTATTCTTTTCTGGTCTACATCCATTGTAATTCGCTATATTGATACCCTTATATGAGCTTCTTTCATTGCGACATTGTCTAGGTAGTGCATTAGATCTCGTTGGAAAGTTTGAATAAGTTCCTTTAATTGGGTTATAAAAGGCTGCTTTGTACCATTCATCCTCGCTGGGCAGCCAGTAACGTGCATTGGCATTCTTCCGAATCACGGCATTCTTCACCGAATTATTTAGTGTATAGGCTCCACTTTCCGTGTCGGACACAGCTTCTGCCCCATTATGTAGCCAGTTTGCAAACCTCGCCGCATTGAACCAAGTGACCCATGGTACTGGTCTAGCTGGATCACCAACCACATTATATATATAAGGAGATGACAATGTTCCTTGACCAGTTCTCTCCATTAGTTGTCCGACAACATCAGTTGTATCCTCCATGTTTTCCTGATCATATAAATCAGCCAACCATGGCTTCTCAGGATCTTTTAAACTTGCGACGGCATTCAGGAATTTGGAATACTCATGTAGCGTTATTTCATACTTCGAAATTGAGTACTCATGACCAACCGCGCCAAAGCCTGTTGAATCAGTCGCATTATCAGCATTTCCGATTTTTATCGTTTCCAAAGTGACTAATGGCGCAGCCATTGTTACCTTGATGACTGATATTCCAATTAGTAGACTTATAAAAGAGCTTTTCATAATACTTTATGCAATAGTTTTTAATAACTGCCTAAGCCGATGGTCACTTGGGCGCAATCCTGAACATGCCTCACAGCTGTTTCATTTCGTTCATAGTCTCGATTAGACAGGTCTTGACACGAGTGGTCCTGATATTCTTGGATTCTATCGCCCACTGCCCGTCCATTCGACGAATTGATGATCGGGGCTTTCTTCATATAGCAGGATGACCTACGTGCCCTTGTGTAAATCCTTATTACGGTTGATCCTGCAACGGGGTTGCCCCTCAGCAGCACTGTGGTTGAAATCTCATCCAACGACCATACGCTAAAGATGGTAGGGACCATATCTCCCGGAGGTGTTCTGTATCAGGGAACAATCAATGGCCTGTACAGCGCGCAACCATCCAACTGATTTAGGTTGGTCGCCGCGATTGCTCTCTTATGATGGCTTCCTATCCCCTGTCCAACTCTTGGGGTCAATCCCTAAGGAATTGTTAAATGATTCGAGGCAGATCGTTGGTTGAGCCTCTTCGGCCTCAAGCCGGAGTGGCTCATGCTTCCGGCGAGCTGAAAGAATTTTTTATCACAGCATTGTATACATCAAGGTCAATTTCACTGAAGCAGCAAAAGATGATCTCTTTAAGAGGGGATGATTCAGTGACGCATTCCTTCACTGTCTGAACCGCGATGACAGCCGCTTTGTCCACAGGAAATCGAAACACGCCTGTACTGATGCTGGGAAAAGCAATGGATGTTGCTCCAACGCTGTCTGCAAGCTCAACAGAGCGCCGGTAGCATGAAGCGAGCAGCTCTGGCTCGCCTTTGTCGCCACGGGACCATCTTGGGCCCACGGTGTGAATCACGAACTTTGTTGGAAGGTTGTAGCCTTTCGTCATTTTCGCATCCCCAATTGCACAGCCGCCAAGCAATCGAAGCACTGCAAGCAAGTCTGGTCCAGCTGCTCGGTGGATGGCTCCATCGACGCCGCTGCCACCCATCAGAAATTGATTCGCTGCATTCACGATGACATCCACTTCTAGCGTTGTGATGTCGGCGCAGATTGCCGTGAGCTTCATTGGTCGCTGGAAAGTTCTAGGTATGAAGGGGCAAGTGGTGATGAGGCATGGCAACCTTATCCATGGCGTGCGGCAAAAGCCTCTTCTTTGGGTCAGGCTTTTGAGTGTCGCCCGACGCCTTCTTGCGTGTAAGATCGGCTACCACCTTGCTCAATCTTAACGCTGCTTGATCGCTACCGTAGCCTATGCGTAGCACTGGCAAAAACGAAAAAGGCGCCGAAGCGCCTAGTTCATTATTTTATTGGAGCCGATGATCAGATTTGAACTGACGACCCACACATTACGAATGTGTTGCTCTACCAGCTGAGCTACATCGGCGGAGGGCGCATTATAGAGAGGCTGGCAAGGGTTAGGCAATCGGCTGGAGCAAAGCTGGGGAACGCTCAACAGGGATTGATGGCAGTGTGAATGGGGTGAGACTTGAACGTTGTTGGGGCGTTGGGCTTGTTTATTTTGACCGTGCTACACGCTCATGTAGCATACCGACTTGAGCGAAACGCTAGATTTCTAACCGTCTGAATCTGCTTCAAGCTCCCTGCTCACGCTGCTCTTAGCGGATCGAGCACTTTTTGATGCTGCTCAAGCTTCAACAGCGTCGTTAAGGTTTTGTAAGGTTTGTTTTTTGCGCTGTGGTGTAAGATCGTGGGAAAGGCTTGGTGCAGGGTGCAACGGGTTGTTCTGTCTGAATTTTTCACAGATCCAAACGTAGGGTGAAGCTGTAGGGGCACTTTTTGATGCTGGGCAGTTGGGTAGGCGTTGAAAAACTGTGCGAAATGCTGCTGGCGATCACGTTTTTGTAGGTTGCGGTTTATTGCTTTGGTACAATCGCATAGGTGTTTGTACTTATTTTTTCTGCGGAGGTTTGCGTGAAGCGTTTTTTATCGGCTTTGACGTTGATGACTGGATTGTTGGTGGCTGGTGGGGCTAAAGCTGCGACACTAATTAACCCAGCGCCAACCAATATGGTGGTATATCCGACGGTTGGTAATATATATGTGATGACGCTCACTGGAACAACGACTGGCTTCGTGTACGGCACAAACATCTACACGAATGACTCCAGTCTTGCAGCAGCTGCTGTCCACTCCGGCACGTTAGCGAACGGTCAAACTGGAGCAGTATACGTTGAGATTTTGGCGGGGCAATCAAGCTATACAGGAACAACGCAAAACGGCGTGACATCTTACAGTTGGGGAAGTTGGCCCTCGAGCTACCAATTTGTCACCGTACCAGTTCCTACGGTATCCTCAGTTTCACCGAGTTCAGGTAGTACTTCAGGTGGAACAACGATTACTGTGACTGGTTCGGATTTATGGGGAGCAACTTCAATTACTGTCGGGGCCAATGCTTGCACGGGACTAACTGTAACTTCTCTCACGTCCGCTACGTGTACAACTCCGGCAGGGACAGCGGGTACAGACAGTGTTGTAGTGACCACGTCGGGTGGAACAAATGGAGCCAACACCCTCTTCACTTATGTAACCCCAGCACCCCCAACCCCATCAATTACCTCGATAACCCCTGTTACGCAGGGGCTTCGGGTAGCATTTGATACGGGCACTGTCGCCAGTGCTTCTAGCAGTGTAACTATTGCGTCGGTCAACTACACTGCCGCCTGTACATCCACAAATGGAGGCGTTTCAGGTAGTACAGCAGGCCCTGCCTCACCCATTACGGTCAACAACCTAACGGGAGGCAAAAGCTATACCTGTACCGTATCGGCTTCGGATACGGGAGGCACTTCAACCTCGGCAGCCAGTGCAGCAGCCATCCCATTGGCACCGCCGACACAACCCATTCCCACGCTCAGTGAATGGGCGCAGATCTTGATGATGCTGATGATGATCGCAACAGCTGGCTTTTATGGCTGGAGAATGAAGCAGCGTTGATGGGTTGCTGTTAGTGGATGATAAGAACGGGCACTTCGGTGCCCGTTCTGGTTTCTGTCGTGCTGAAACGACGCTGATTATGCGATGGCGTTTTAAACGACACCCAATGTGACCGTCAATTTCATTGACGCTGCACCACTGACTCTCTGGCAGCCCTTTCGGTTGTCCATCCCCACACTCTGAACGCATATTTGTTCCATAACAATCACTTGGAGCAAGCAGATGAACGCAGACGAACTGAAAACACAACTCCGTCAGTTTAGCGGCACCACGCAATATGCTCGACTGAACGCCCACGTGTTTTTGACGGATGGCGCGGTCTTTCTCGCTGACAACGCCCAAGCGTGGTGGCTGATGGATGTCTATGCCAGCTATCTGCTGCAGATCAACGGCGATGTTGAACCCTTCACTTGCCTCAAGCTGACGGTGTCAGACCACTCAGCGATGGTGGTCATCGAAGACGGCAACGACCATTTGATTGCCAAGCAGCATATCGAGTACACGGATTTCCCATTGCACAGCATCACGCTCTACGGCTGTTGGGGCGAAGACGGATGGGTGGTGATGCTGCCCTCTGAATACTGACGCCTGCCATTACAAGTCGTGTCAACACGACAGTCGATGAGTGATGCTGCACAGGGTCAACCGATAACCATTGCCGCTATGCCTGTCTCTCATTCCCTTGTGTCAAATCTTTTGATGTTGAGGACTGACTGATTAAACGGCTATTTGCCGCGTTTGGCGCATTCATTGCCGACTTGGGCATAGGCTGAACAGTCGGCTGTTTCTCTGTCTTGTTGGGATACAAGGGCTTGGGTTTAGGCAAAGGGGGGGGGTAGCGCAGGAATCGGCTCAGGGAGTGCTGCGGCTTTTGGCGCTTTGGGTTTCAGCTTGGCTTGCCGTGCCTTCTCCTCGCGTTCTGCCGCTTGCTGTTCGGCTTGCTGAGCAATGGCTTTCCACATGTGATCGCTGACCAACTTCCATAACGCCAACTGCTCTTCGGCATCAGCAAATTCAACGAGGCGCATACAGAGTTCTCCTTTTCTTTGTATTTAGCCTCGTTGTTGGCCAGCGTCGGTTAGATTGACGCTAATCGAGTTGCCTCGCGCCACCTAAAACACAATACTCGCCGTACTGCGCTTTCAGTATTACCCCGGCCACTGTTTATCGAACGACTGAATCGCTTGGGACCTGGGCGGTACAAGGGATTGGTACTCCGTGGGAGTACGCTTTATTGCGGCGGAGTAATAATTGCTCAGCTTCGTAGGGTGATGGTGCGCGTATTGAGGACCGTATGGCCGTTTAATGACGTTGGTGTCCAAAAAAAGGTTGCAAGATCAAAACCTCCCAGCCAATCCTTTCGCTCACACGGTTGCCCTATGAGTCTTTCCACTCGAAACGGAAGAGAGCCCAACCCATTTTCACGCTTTCAGAAGGGCTCAGAGCATAATGATGCTCTGATGATTGCAACCGCTGGGCTTTATGGCTGGAGAATGAAGCAGCACTGATCGGGTGCTGTTGAGGGATGATAAACTTTGCGGGGAATTCTATGGGTTTACATAATTTTGATAGGTGTATTGAATGGGGCGTTTAATTCTTCTGTTCTTTATCGTGGGGCTCCATGCTTCGGAAGTCGTTCATTCTGGGGTGCTGTCTGCCTCTTGGTCGAGTCCACCATTTGATTTGTCAGACGGTTTGGAAGCCGCACAGGCGCCGAGAGTTGCCATATCGAGTGATGGCACCAAAGCAACAGCAGTTTGGTCAAGAGGTGCAAGCTCGTCAGCCAGAGTCCCTCAATCAGCGTCTGCGACAATATCTGGGGGCGCAGCAATTTGGAGTACACCAATTAATTTGTCAGTGAATGCGTCTCCGAATCCATATCCACAAGTATCGCTTTCAAGTGACGGAACCAAGGCAATCGCAGTTTGGTCTGGACCTAGCCGCGTAGTACAAGCAAGCTCAGCAACAATATCTGGGAACCTGGCCACATGGGCTTTACCCATTAATTTGTCTGGAACATTGGCTAGTGGCATACCACAGGTATCATTTTCGGATGATGGCGCAAGAGCGACAGCCGTTTGGAGCTGGTGGAATGGTTCCAATTACATCATACAAGCCAGTTCAGCTTCGATCGTGGGTAATCTAGCTACGTGGGCGAGCCCAATTGATATATCGGCTTTGGGTTCGAATGCATATGACCCAGATGTATCGATATCAGATGACGGCTCTAACGTGACTGCCGTGTGGATTCGATCAAATGGGTCAAATGACATCGTGCAAGCTAGTTCAGCAACAATTGTCGGTAATGTCGCTACATGGTCTACTCCCATTGATCTCTCAACTTCGGGACAAAACGCGACATTGCCACAAATCTCTTTATCTGCCGATGGTAATAAAGGATTGACGGTTTGGTCTCTGCAAAGCGCTGGGTCAGCTCCAACAACCTATGTCGCGCAGGCTAGTTCAGCCATTATGGTGGGCAATTCGGCATCGTGGTCTACTCCAGTTACCTTATCTGGATCCTCCGCTGATAGATTAGCGGTAAGAGCTTTTCTGTCATCGGATGCATCAAAGGCAACAGCCATCTTCACATTTAAAGATGGAACCATCAGAACAGTCCAGTCTAGCTCTGCTACGATTGCTGACAACTCGGCTTATTGGAGTGCGCCAGTTAACTTGTCAGTAACGGGCCAAGATTCAGCAGGCGCAAATATCGGTCTTTCCAGTGATGGTACTAGAGCGACAGCAATCTGGCTGAAAGTGCTGGGTTCTAGCAGTGTAGTTCAGGCCTCTTCAGCTGAAATCATTGGTAATCTTGCGAGTTGGACTTCTCCTATAGATATTTCAACAAGCTCTGGCTCGATCCTGTCCAATACACGATTAGCAGTATCTGCCGAAGGGACCGTTGCGGCAGGCATCTGGCAAGTAGGGAGCCCTACAATGATCAAAACCGCTACAGGATTGATAACTTATCCAGTCCCCACTCCCCCGCAACCCATCCCCGCGCTATCGGAATGGACACAGATGGTTATGATGCTCATGATGATAGCGACCGCCGGCTTTTATGGCTGGAGAATCAAGCGGCGTTGATTGGCTGCTGTTGAGGGGTGAAGAGTGAGGGTGCGGGTGTTCGTTCTCGTCTGCGAGGGAGCGGGTGCAAGTGTCGTGTTAACACGACACTTGCAGAATGCTTCAGTCTCCCTCAAGACCCCTGCACAGGCAGCATTTTGCTGTTCGAGCATTCCTCAATGCTCAGACTGACTGAGTGCCGTTGAGCTTTTGCGAGGTTTCTTGGTTGAGCTGTGGTACAAAGACTTGTAATCAAAAAACTGACATCAACATAACACACGGAGTATTGGAATGAAAAAACTAACCATGGCTATTCTCCTGGCGAGCTGCGTCATTGCGCCCTTAAACTCTCAAGCAGCCGGGGCGCCGATTGGGTTGATTGGAAAATGGGCCTTAACAGGCATGACATTGGCAGGTCAAACCATTGCCTGCCCGGGTGAGCTGCCATTGCCGCCGGGCGTACCCGACATAGTTAAACAGTATGCAACATGTAATGCAGGAGAATTCATTCATCTGACCAAGAGAAATTCGCGTGGTGTATATTTTGAGAATATAGCTAACATGCCCACAACCTCGCCAAATGGCACATGGACCGCAGTCACTGAAAATCGCGTCGCTCCAACCAGTGCATTGCCGGAGATTCCCTCGGTCAACTATATGATATTCGATGACTCGGATAACACGGGTGATCCACAGGCCTACACCTTCCGTTTATCGAAGGATAGGAAGACGCTTACGATCAGCAAGTCGGTTGGTTTGCTGGGGCAGCGATTCCCCGCGGATATGATTTTCACCAAACAGAATTGAACCCGAGGGCTCTTTTTAGGTGGTCTCGATCAGGAGAGGCTTCCCCCGACACCCCTGTTCTGCTTTCTGTTACGCTCATATCGGGTTATAGAAAGGTCGCGGGCTGATGAACGGACTGTGGATTCTTGTTTGCCTGTTTTGGGTGTCGTTGTCGGGGCTGGTGAAGGCTGCGGGTCCAGTCGTTGATCCGGTCTGGGTTGAGCCTCGTGTTTATCAGGCGGCAAAGGCTAATCGTTTTTCCGCTTTGAAATCCGAGCAGAGTCGTCATCATGGGGCGCATATTCGATTGGCGCGCATGCAGCCGGGTGACGTCGAAAAGCGTTTGCAGGGCCGATCTTCGGGGGCAGAGAAAATCGGGTTTTGGCGGCCTGTATCGGCGCTGGCTACCACCAGTGAGGCCTTCAAGGCGTTGGAGTGGTCTCCGAGTCCGGATGGGGGGTATCTGGGGCACGTACAAATAGAGGCGCCCGGGGCCTCTGCCTTGCGTGTGGGTCTCCTGTTTTCCGGGCTGCCGGCGGCGGCGGAATTGCGGTTTCACGCACCCGATACCGCTCCTGTCGAGGTTGTCACCGGGGGCGATATTCTGGCCTTGCAAAAGATGAATCTTGACGGTGGCGCAACTCAGGCTGAGGCGGCGATGTACTGGTCACCGGTGATCGCCGGGGATTCGTTGGGGCTGGAGTTTTATCTACCCCCGGGCGCGCCGCTGGATCAGCTCCAGTTTAGCGTGTCGGGTTTGTCGCATTTGACGGTCGATCCTTCGGCGCCGGCCCTGTCCGGTTTACCGCAGAAAGCGGCGGCGGCTTGCAATCTTGATTCCCGATGCTATGCGGATTGGTCGGGGACGTCGAATGCGGTAGCCAGGATTACCTTTGTCGAGGGCGGCTTATCGTATTTGTGTACGGGCACGCTGCTGAACAATACTGGCCAGTCGGATACCCCTTATTTCCTGACCGCTAACCACTGCATGTCCACACAGTTGGCGGCATCGTCGCTGAATGCCTATTGGTTCTATTATTCCTCAAGCTGCAATAGCGGCAGACCCTATTCCGGGATCACCACAACCGGGGGTGGCGCGCGGCTTCTCTACAATGCGGCGTCGACGGATGCGGCCTTTCTGCTGCTGAACGATCCCCCACCTTCAGGGGCGACCTTTTCTGGCTGGACCAACACGACGCCGGCATTGGGGGTGTCAGCTACCGGTTTGCATAATCCCACGGGTGATCTGCAGAAAATCAGCTTCGGGACGGCGCAAGCGTATTTGCAGTGCTGGGTTACGGGCAATGGTAACTTTGACTGCAACGAGGCTAATCAGTCCGCCGCTGACTTTATTAATATCCCGTTTGCTTCCGGCGTAACCGAGGGTGGCAGCAGCGGCAGCGGGATTTTTCTGGATAACAATCGCTACCTTTTCGGGCAGTTGTATGGGGGCAGCTCCAGTTGCTCCAATCCTTCTGGTTCCAATATCTACGGACTGTTCAGCAAGACTTATGCGGACGGACAGCTGGGGCAATGGCTGGTGCCAAAGTCTGCTCAGACCGTGACGCTGACAGTCCCGCCAACACTGGTCGTCAGTCAGACGGCCAGTATTTCGGCGTCCGCCAGTTCCGGTTTGCCGGTGAGCCTGTCAGTGATGACACCCGGGATCTGTTCGGTCACCGATACCACCGTCAAGGGGTTGGCTGCAGGCTTGTGCATCATCAGAGGCTTTCAAGCAGGGAATGCCGCTTACAGCAGCGCGGAGAGTTCAGCCAGCCTGACGGTGGTCAGAATGGATCAGACCCTTACTTTTGTTGGTCCTGCGACGGTGGCCTGGGGGTCGTCTGCACCCGTTGCGGTAACGTCCAGTTCCGAACTGACGGTGGTGATGCAGTCAAAGACGCCGAGGACCTGCGTCATTTCCGGGAACTGGCTGCAGGGAATCTATCCGGGTACCTGTTTGATCGAATCCGTTCAGCAGGGTGATTCGAGTTATCAGCCGGCAACGTTGGGCACGAGCCTCGACGTAGTCATGCCAGTTTATCCGGCACCCGCCCCGCTTCTCGTGGTGAGGGTGGTTGGCGCCGGCCAGGTCGGGAGTGATCCCGTCGGCATTGAGTGTGGAGAGTGGTGCGAATTGCGATTCAGTCGGAATTCGAGGGTAGCGCTTTTGGCAAGCCCTCAAGCGGATAAACGATTTTTGGGCTGGAGCGGTGCGTGCACGGGAAAGAAGCCGACTTGCACTGTGAGGATGAATGCCAGGAGATCAGTCAAGGCACGGTTTTCAGAATAAAGCTCGGCAACCTCTTTCTTGAACCGCGTAAAAGATTTGGCTGATCGTGCCCAGTAAGTGCCGGAGAAGCCCATGGGACGGCATCCGCTGCTGGAACACAGGACGGTGCCGGTCAGGTCGTTATCCTGGAGACGGGGTTACCCGCCGCCGCGATAACGGTGCCGTCCAGCACGATGACCGCGCTCAAGGAACCATCGGTTTTTTCCGCATGGCCAGCCGCATGAACGCGAGGTCTGGTTCCGTGATGTCCTCAGGGTTGCTGTCAGGTCTGTTCAGGGCAGGTGTGGGCTTGTAAGGAGCCTCGATTGGCCGCCAGAAAAAAGGCGGCCAAAGCAGCCCTTATCGCTGGCGTTCGCGTTAGGCCTATTTGATGTGGGTCAGCCACTCGGCGTGGTCGGCACGACGACCGTAGACGTAATCGAAGTAGAGGCTCTGCAGCTTTTCGGTGATGGGGCCACGGGTGCCGTTGCCGATGCGGCGGCCATCCAGTTCGCGGATTGGCGTCACTTCTGCGGCCGAGCCGGTGAAGAAGGCTTCGTCGGCGACGTAAACCTCATCGCGGGTGATGCGCTTTTCGTGAACTTCCAGACCTTGTTCCCGGGCGATGGTAAAGATGGTTTCGCGGGTAATGCCTTCCAGCGCGCTGGTGAGGTCCGGTGTGTAGAGCTTGCCCTTGCGGATGATGAAGATGTTCTCGCCGCTGCCCTCCGCCACATAGCCTTCATGGTCCAGCAGCAGCGCTTCATCGCAACCGCACTCCACCGCCTCACGCACGGCGAGGATGGAGTTGACGTAGTTGCCGTTGGCCTTGGCCTTGCACATCTGGCTATTGACATGGTTACGGGTGTAGGACGAGGTTCGCACCTTGATGCCGCGCGCCATGTTCTCTTCACCGAGATAGCTGCCCCATTCCCAGGCGGCGATCATGACGTGGGTCTTGATCCCCTTGGCATGCAGGCCCATGGCCTCGGAACCGAAAAAGGCCATCGGCCGGATGTAGGCGCTGGACAGGTTATTGCGGCTGATGGCTTCGCAGTGGGCCTGGTCCAGCGTGTCCTTGTCGTAGGGCAGATCCATTTTCATGATGTGCGCCGACCGGAACAGTCGATCCGTGTGATCGCGCAGGCGGAAGATGGCGGGTCCCTGATCGGTCTTGTAGGCGCGCAGTCCTTCAAAGACGCCGCAGCCGTAATGCAGCGTGTGGGTGAGGACATGGACCTTGGCTTCGCGCCAGGGCAGCCATTCGCCGTCCAGCCAGATGACGCCGTCTTTGTCGTCCATCGACATGGTGTTTTCTCCGAGTCAGTGTGAAAGAGTGTTGCAGGGATCGCAGTCTGTAGGCCAGATTGAGGCCATGTCGGTTCGATCCGGGAAATTAGGCTTGTCTCGCTGGGTGTTGGCCGGATGGCGCCCGCTGCCGGGCCTTAGTTCTCCATGAGGTCACGCCAGATTTGTTGTACTCGCGTGCGCATGTCGGCGCATTCGCTCTCCTGTAGGCTCGCCGGAACCTCCAGCAAGGCGGCCCTATGGGTTCGCTCGCGGTAACTGCAGTAAGCACCGCGCAGGAAACGGGCATCATCAGCGCATACAAATCCCGCGATGGTCAGGCTCTCCAGCAGTCTCACGACATCTGTCCACTCGGTCAGTGTTTCGTTCGAATGGGCCCGCGAAAGGACGCCGAATTGTACAAGAAACTCGATATCCACGATACCGCCAAAGTCTTGCTTGACATCGAACTGCCCCGCTGTGTGTGCCCCCAAGGTTTCGCGCATTTTTTCGCGCATTTCGCGCACTTCCTGCCGCAGGATTGCCGTGTCGCGCTCGCGGCAGAGCGACTTGACCCGGATGGCGTCAAACCGGCTGCCGATGGCGGGATCGCCGGCGACAAAACGTGCCTTGAGCATGGCTTGCTGTTCCCAGGTCCAGGCCTCCTGCATCTGGTAGGTCTCGAATGCCTCGACGCTGCTGACTAGCAGCCCTGAGCTGCCTGAAGGTCGTAGCCTCAGGTCGGTCTCGTAAAGCACGCCGGCCGGGGTGTTGGTGGTCAGCAGATGAATGATGCGCTTGCCAATGCGGGCAAAGAATTCACCCACTGTGACCGGCTTTTCGCCATCGGTCGAGGCCAGCGTATCGCCCTCGTAGAGAAAGACCAGATCCAGATCAGAACCATAGCCCAGTTCCAGCCCACCAAGCTTGCCATAGGCGATGACGCCGAAACCATCCGGATGATCCCGTCGCGCCCCGGGAGGGACACCATGGCGCAGCGCGGTCATACGCCAGGCGTTGCGCATGACGCTGTCCACCAGGGTTTCAGCGGTATAGCTCAAATAGTCACTGACCACCATGAGCGGGATGGCGCCCGACATATCCGCCGCCGCCACACGCAATACATTGGCCTGCTTGAACTGGCGCAGCGCCATCATGAGCTGCTCCGTGTCGTGTGCATCGATCGAATCCAGCTTGCGGTCCAGTTCCTTGTGCAGTTGCTCGCGAGTGAGCGGCTGGTAGAGTGAGCGGGGGTCCAGCAGTTCGTCGAGCAGCAGGGGGTGGCGGGCAATCGCATGGGTAATCCAGGGACTCGCGGCGGCTAGCCGGATGAGTTGTTCGCGGGCCGGCGGATTTTCCGCCAGCAAGGTCAGGTAGACGTTGCGGCTGGCGATGGCCTCAATAAGCCCCAGTATCCGCTCCAGCGTCAGAGCCGGAGTGTCCGTGCGTGAGGCCCCGCGGATCAGCTCGGGCAAAAGCCGCTTCAGTTCCGCTTCACCCCGTGGGGTCAGCTTGCGGATAGCATGGGCTGCCTGAAACCTTGCCAGCAGGGGCAGGGCGGCGGCTGTATCGCTGAAGCCGAGTTGGCTCAGTGTGATGGTGATCTGCTCTGGGTCCTCCGTCAGCGTGAACGCGACCTCATCCTCCGATTGACCGCTGGTAATGACTGCCTGGAAGATGTCATGGACCCGCAGGCGGACACCATTCAGCTCCTGTTTCAGGCTCTGCCAGTCGGCATGGCCCAGGGCAAAGGCGATCGCCTGTTGTTCCCCGGGGTTGGTCGGAAGGTCATGGGTCTGCCGGTCGGCGAACTGCTGCAGGCGGTTTTCGACGGTCCGCAGATAAGCGTAGCTTTCCAGCAGGGTCTTTACCGATGCCGGGGGCATCAAGCCCAGTTCGTCGAGTTGGGCTAGCACAGTCTGAATGCGACGCTCCCTCAGCGCTTTCTCCTTGCCGCCGCGTATCAGCTGAAACGCCTGGCCGATGAATTCGATCTCGCGGATGCCGCCCGGCCCCAGCTTGACGTTTTCCTGCCGGTCCTTGCGGATCAGTTCCAGCGTGATTTTCCGCTTCAGTTCGCGTAATTCGCCGAGCGCCCGGTAGTCGAGATAGCGGCGATAGACGAAGGGACGCAGAAACTCTTCCAATTCGCGGCCGGCCTTGAGGTCACCGGCGATCGCGCGCACCTTGACCATGGCATAGCGTTCCCATTCCCGCGCCTGGCTTTGGTAATACGCTTCCATGGCGTCAAAACTCAACACCAGCGGCCCTGAATCACCGAAGGGGCGCAGCCGGGTGTCGGTGCGGAAAACAAAGCCGTCCTCGGTGATGGCGTCCAGCACTTTCACCAGGTTGCGTGCCAGTCGCGTGTAGAACTCCGAATAGCTGGTTTCCCGACGATCGTTCAGTTCGCCATCGTCGCGAAAGGCGAAGATCAGGTCGATATCCGACGAGAAATTCAGCTCCCACGCGCCCAGCTTGCCCATGCCCAGTACAACCAGATTCTGCGGCTCGCCCTGCCGGTTGACCGGAGTGCCGCGCGACTCGCAGGCCTCCCGAAACAGGAAGTCCAGCGCTGCCTGAACGCAGGTTTCCGCTAGCAGGGAGAGATCGGCCAAAGTCTCGTTCAGCAGCGCCCAACCGGCGATATCGCGCCAGGCGATACGCACCATCTCGCGGTTGCGGAACTGCCGTAGTGCGGCCATCAGTGCCGTCTCAGTCTCGACCGGCGCCAATAAATCTGCGAGCAATTGCACGTATTCGCCGTCCTGTTGAGATCGAATCAGGCGGCCACTCTCGACCAGCTGACGTAATAATGGCGGCCGACGGGTGCAATGATCGGCAATGAACGGACTGGCGGCCCAAACCTTGGGTAGGCTCGACTGAATCACCCCACCCAGTTCAGTCCAGTCAACGCTGCCCGGCCGCTCCTGGTATTGCTCCCAGGACTGGAGAACCGCTGCCTGAAGCGGTTCTGGCAGTTCATGGCTGAGGTGGGCCCATTCGGTCATAGATGGCGAGGATGGAGGCTTATTGGTCGAACGACGGGGTAAACAGGCTGAAGAAATCGGAACGAGTGGATTTGCCGGTCTTGAGGTCGGCGAGGGCCTGATCGGTTTCCTTTTTTAGTTGTTCGTCAGAGATTTTCAGGCTGGGTCGTATGGGTGCCTGGCTGGCTTTTTCCAGATAGGCGCGAGCGCGAACGGTATCCCCTTCTTCCAGCAGATAGTCACCATAGAAATAATTGGTATCGATACCGTTCGGATAGAGTTTCACCCCGCTTTCAAAATACTGCCGGGCCAGTTGCTTGTCGCCAAACAGCACCGGCCAGCCGGGCAGTCTTCGGTAGAGATTGCCCAGCGTGACAAAGGCCGCGCCTTCGAGGGCGGGCGGATCGATAGCGATGGACTTTTGCAGTATCGTTCGGGCCTGTTCCAGCATGTCCAGGGTGTCGAGTCCCAGCGCGGCAGCACTGTAGGTGCAGAGGATGATGCCCTCGACAATCATCGGCTCGGCACGGTCGGGGTGCTGAGCCTTGAGTACCCGAACGCGGTCAAGGAGGTCCTTGTAGCGGGCTGCGCGCTGGTTTCTGGGCGCTTCATAAAAAACACCTGCCCATTCTGACTGCAGACGGCGGGCGTCTTTGGCGACGAGGTCAGCGGGCTCGGCGGTGTGGCCGAGGTGGGGCACGCTCAGACAAAGCCAGAGCGGGAGCCCCCCTATTTTCAGCGCCAAACCGCGGACAACATTCACGACATCACTCCTGTTCGGTTTCATGCTTATCTTAGGCCGAGGCATTGGTGCGGGGATCGTGCGGAGCTGAGTCCAGCCATCATGCTGGCGGCGAGGCGATCAGGCCACCATAGCCAGATTGAGAATGGCGCCGAGGCCGGAGCGCAGCTCTGCGAGGCTGATACGGCCGTCGTGGTCGGCGTCCATGGCGTCGAAGACGGCATCGGTGCCCAGCCATTCTTCCCGCGTGATGAAGCCATCGCCGTTGAGATCGTAAACCTGAAAAATTTCCCCGGAGGAGCGTGCCAGAGTAGTGTCACTTTCGAGTTGGCTGAGTCGCCGTGCAAGCAAAGTTTCGGTATTTTCCAGCGCCTTGGTGAAGCCCTGTATGCCCTCGGCGAGCTTGTCCGAGGCCATGGGGTCGGCGGCATGCATGGCATCAAACGTTTCCTTGTCGATTTCAATGCGCGCCAGGTCGGAGGTGGCCGCGAGAGCCG
>JBILGM010000001.1:0-145279 GCA_044351045.1 Methylococcaceae bacterium
GGCTTTTTTGTGCCTGATCGGCCAGTTGCTGCGGGCGTTGAAAAACGAAGGTGGGCACGCCTGCGGGCGACCGATGATTGGATTTCGGTCAGCGTATGCAGGTAGTTGAATTTTGCAGGGCCGACTACTTAAGGGCAAGTCACCGGATTACATCAAGGCAGTTGCTGACGGAGTGAACTCTGCAGTTATTGAAGCGATGGATTTTCCGACGGACGATCGTTACCAGACCATTCATCCACTCGATCCAGAAAGCCTGCAGCTTCAAAGTCATTAAGGCGATCGTGTCATGATGTACTTGGTCATAAGAGCGGGTCGCTCAAAGAAGTCAGAACAAGCCTTTTATCAAAAAGTAACAGAAAGACTCTCTTCCGTTTTGTGTGAAAAGACGGGGATATCACCCTCTCGGAAAAATCTATCTATCTGTCGATCTGAATTGGCATACTGAGCTGGTATCCCACCATCCTAATGGACTGAATGCATCTGGTGCCGGCTCCGATGCTAATCAGCTTTTTCCTAAGCCGAGTAATTCGTATCTCCAGGCTGGCCTTGTTGAAATTCTCTTCAGTTTGACCGACCAGAGCTAAAAGCTGAAAGGTCTCCAGCTGATGGCCAGAAGCCCTGACTAGGCTGATTAGAATCGCCTGCTCGGCTGGAGATAGGTGAGTATCACCACTAGGGCCGCTCAAGACATGGGCATTACTATCCAGGCTAAATCTAGGTTCATTGGGAGTTGTTAGTTTCAGCCTCCGGGAAAAGGACTTTAGCGATGCGATCAATGCTGCTGTTGTCACAGGCTTGACCAGATAGATATCTGCGCCAGCATCGAAGCCGTGTTCTATATCCTCCGAGGAGCTCCGTGCAGTGACCATGATAATGCCCGCATTAGGCTGAGCCTCCCGTAACCGCAAGGAAAGACTTAATCCATCCTCTCCTGGCAAGTTGAGATCAACAATGAAGATATCGATTGGCTCTCCACCAACGACCTCATCAATATCCTCAGCACAGGCCATGGCAAACACACGATAACCCTGTTGGATCAGAACGATCTCTGTTGTCGCCCTTAGAGCCTCATGATCCTCGATTAGAGCGATATTGATTGGGGCAGACATAGAATGAACCTCACTTGAGCGTCGGTAGGGACGTATTGAAGTTGAGCATCCAGACGGTGGGCCAACTGAGCGGATAGGAATAGTCCAAGCCCTGTCCCAGTGACTGCTAGGGCTCGAGGATGACGATAATACTTCTGGAACACTTTTGTGGGGTCAGGCTGCCCAGCCTTTCCAACGAAACTGGTTACGGATATTCGTGTGAAAGAGACCTCCTCATGGTGCCCCTCATCAATAGCAACATCAATGGGTGAATGTACCGGACTATATTTGAACGCATTATCGATCAGATTTGCCAGAATTAAACGAACCAAAAACAAATCCGTATATGGTGCAACGTCTGAATTAACCACAAGCCGGACTCTATCCGGTTGCTTGCAATAGGCTATCAACTCTTTTGCCAGCTCAGCCAAATTACAATTGGACAGGCTCATATTGATCTGACCTGCCTCATGCTTGTCGACGTTCAAACAACGCTCGATAATTTGCCCCATATCGCGTATCGATTTATCTGCGGCCGACAAGAGTACTGGTGTTTTTTCCTTGGCTCCCAGCACCATGCTCACCACCGAAAGTGACGTCCTCAGCTCGTGGGTCAACATAGACAAAAACTGGGACTGTTCATGGCGTCGTTCAACCTCGACCTGAGCGCGACGTTCAGCATCAAGATAATCGTGTTTGAGAGCAATCCCTCTTTTTAGGGACTCATTTGTTCTTATGTGCAGCACAATCAGAAAGGCGCAACCACTGAGGATGCTGTAGAGAAGAAAGCCATCAAAGACGAGAAAGGATGCTGAGAAAAAACCCATGGATGGAAGCGCGGATAAGGACAGCGCGAGGAAAATGAATGAGTAGAGGCTAATCAGAGATCGACGTGATAGAAGAGGCCGTCGGTTTTCGGGTAATGATGTCATGGCGGGAATCGTTAATGCCAGAATCAGATAGAGTAGGGTCATGCAAAATATGATGTACATGCTCATCTGGAATGCTTGCTGCTGGTAGCCTAGGAGCATCAAGAGCAGGTACGTCGGTAGATATAACGGTCCCCATTTCAGAATATTCAATAAGCGCGAATTGGGGGTCGATTCACGAAGGAGCAGGTAATCTAGCCTGAAACCGCTTGCAACAAAGGGGGCTATCGAACAATCCACAAAAGAACCTTCAGAGACCATACTCGAGAGCGGCCATAAGCCTCGATAGAAGCCGATAAGACCTGCCATGGAAATGAGGCCAAGGAACTGCGTTAACGCAAAGGTGCCAATGATCTGGTCTCTGTGGTTGGCGAAATAGAGCAACGCCCAGAGGAAGAAAGTAAGCAGAAGGGCAAGGTAAGCCGAATATTTCAGGTCCTGCGCACGATCCTCTTTTAAGGCTTCGGCGAGGGGAAGTACCTCAACGTCTAGCAACATGGTGCTGCTTGAGGTCACCTTGAGCCATACATCTCGGGGGCCCTGCCCAGCAGGTATCAAGAAATTCAGGTTAAGGGACTCATATTGTTGCTGCGGGATCGGTTCTTCATCACCAGTCACCACTTGCCCAAGCGAACGATACACAGGATCAAATAGCTCAATCTTATCCAGAAAGCCCGGGCGAATCCGGACGACGAGCGGCGTGTCATTTACTGTCTCAATAGGGTCAACTCTGAGATGAAACCACACCGCTGACTTTAGATATCCCAGACTGAGAATGCCGCTATATTCATGGAAATTCTGTTGCTGGACCTCATTGAAGGTCATCTCCCGGCTGGTGTCCTCGTAATACGCTCTGCTTGTGATCTGGTCGTTTGCAGATGCCAAGGCATGAAACAAGAGGCAAAGTAACAGACCAAGCAAAGATCTATAGTCTAGTCTTGGCATAGGAGGTGACTAGGCGTCCTGCTGTTTGCAGCATCCATCATCGCTGAGCTTCAGCGTAGGAGGAAAGGCGCTGTGAGGTGAGGTGTTCGAATTGCTTCATGGGCGGCCCTGCTGCTCGTTAAGCGATATCCGAATGAAGATCCAGTATGCCAGCGGCATACAATAGCCCAATGAAATAAAGATTCCTTTCATAACCTTACATTCGGCTAAGCTTCGAGAGCGGGCCCACACCTGTCTCTGAACCACATCGATTCAGGATCGTTTTCGTATGCGCGATTCCAGACAAGGTTGATGCGATCCGAAATTCTGTTTGATAGAGACGCGCTAGATGAGGAAGTTGTTATTGCTGGTTGTCGTCGCTCTTGTTGCTTGGAGCTACTATCAAAAAGAGGATCAGAAAAGCCCCGTGGTTGGGCAAAGTCAGTCAGTGCTTACAGAAAGATCAGCGGCTTATGGAGAAGAGAGCATCGCTGATACTGTCTCAGAATTTCAATGTGATTCGAGGCAGTACTGTAGCCAGATGAGATCCCGGGCAGAGGCAGAATATTTCATTAGAGACTGTCCAAACAACAAGATGGATGGCGATCACGATGGACATCCTTGTGAAAACGACTCCCGATTTTAGCTAGCGAAGCCGCCCTTAATTTCAGTCAATGTTCCAATTTTTGGCTCATATGTAGCTGGCGTGAAAATCAAATTCCCTCTTACGTAAGCAGCGCGAACAAGCCGGTCACCAACGCGCCAATGTCCAGTAGCACGATCAACCCTGCAGAGATCGTTAGCACGAGCAGGAATAGCGGATTAGTCAGGCTTAGCGAGCCGCCGAGGATGCCAAGCAGGTCACGGCTATCGATGCCCATGGAGGCAATTTCGTAGGCCAGTCCACCAAGTTGCTTAAGATCCCGGACCTTGGTGGCTTTTTGCGCCATGGCGGGGTCGTTCTGGAGTCGCTGGACAACGTCACCCGCATAGTTACGCGCCTGGCCCAGCCAGGCGGTCAGCCGTTGGGGCAGGTTGCTGGCTTCTTCCAGCACATACCAGCTCCAACCGACCACCAGCCCGGGAAGCAGCAGCACCAGGCCGAGCAGGACCGACCAGATCACCGACAGGCCCCAGGCGCGGGTGGCGAGCCAGATCAGCAGCAGGGCCGAGGCTAGCCCGGTCAGGGCGAGGAAGCGCGCCACGCCCTTGAAGCGGTTGGCCAGGTTCTGCACCAGGCGGGCAAAGCCCATGATGCGGGGCAGAAACTCGATCAGTTTCTGATTGGGGCCGTTGTCTGTCGTGGCCATGCGCGGCACCTCGGGGGTTATTGGAGTTTCTTTTTCAGTAAGTCGTTGAGCTGAGCCGGGTTAGCCTTGCCGCCGGTCGCCTTCATGGCTTGGCCGACAAAGAAGCCGAACAGTTTGTCCTTGCCGGCCTTGTAGCCGGCGACCTGATCCGGGTTGGCGGCGATGATCTCGTCGATGATGGCTTCAATGGCGCCGGTGTCGGTGATCTGTTTCAGCCCCTGCCGTTCGATGATGTCATCCGCCGTATCACCGCTCTCCCATAGTGCCTCGAAGACCTGTTTAGCGATCTTGCCGGAGATGGTGTCGTCAGCGATGCGCTGGACCAGCCCGGCCAGCCGGTCGGGTTGGACTGGGCTATGTTCGATTTCCAGACCCGCCTTGTTCAGTGCGGCGGCTAGATCACCCATGACCCAGTTGGCACAGAGCTTGGCATCCGAGCCAGCGGCCTTCACCACGGCCTCGAAATAGGTCGCCAATTCTCGGGTTGCCGTCAGCACCTCCGCATCGTAATCGTTGAGCCCGTATTCCGACTTGAAGCGGTCACGCTTGGCATCCGGCAGTTCTGGTAGCCCAGCCCGAACGGTCTCGATAAATTCCGGCGTGATCTCGAGCGGTAATAGATCCGGGTCGGGAAAGTAGCGGTAGTCGTTGGCCTCCTCCTTGCTCCGCATAGAGCGGGTTTCGTCCTTAACCGAATCGTACAGGCGGGTTTCCTGAATTACCTGGCCGCCGCTCTCGAGAATCTCGATCTGCCGTTCGACTTCGTAGTTGATGGCTTTCTCGACGAAGCGGAACGAATTAAGGTTCTTGATCTCGGCGCGGGTACCGAATTTCTCATGACCTTTCGGTCGGATGGACACGTTGGCATCGCAGCGGAAAGAACCTTCCTGCATGTTGCCGTCGCAGATTTCCAGATACCGCACCAGCGCATGCAGTTTTTTCATATAGGCCACGGCCTCCTTGGCCGAGCGCATGTCGGGTTCGGAGACGATTTCCAGCAGCGGCGTACCGGCCCGGTTGAGGTCGATGCCGGAAAAGCCATGGAAGTCTTCATGCAGCGATTTGCCGGCATCTTCTTCGAGATGAGCGCGGGTGATGCCAATGACCTTTGCCTCGCCATCGACGGCGATGGTCGTTCGCCCGATACCGACGACGGGGAGATCGTACTGGCTGATCTGGTAGCCCTTGGGAAGGTCGGGGTAGAAGTAGTTCTTGCGGGCAAATACGGAGCGAGGTGTGATGGTGGCGCCAATAGCAAGGCCAAACTTCACCGCCATGCGCACGGCCTCCTGATTCAGGACCGGCAGTACGCCGGGGAGCCCGAGGTCAATCGCGCAGGCCTGGGTATTGGGCTCGGCGCCATACGCGGTGGCGGCGCCGGAGAAAATCTTGGACTTGGTAGCGAGCTGGGCGTGTATTTCCAGCCCGATCACGGTTTCCCATTGCATGGTCTCAGCCTTCCAGAAGAATAGGGTTAAAGCACCAAAGTGAGGATCGGCCCATGGAGCGGATCAGAGTTCGGGTGATTGGCGATGCCAGTCGGTTACCTGCTGGTAGCGATGAGCGACGTTCAACAGATGCGCCTCGGAGAAATAATTGCCGATGATCTGCATGCCGACGGGCAGCTTGCCGGAAAAGCCGACCGGGATAGACATGCCCGGCAAACCGGCCAGATTGACGGCGATGGTGTAGATGTCCGACAGATACATCGCAATCGGGTCGGCGCTTTTCTCGCCGAAACGGAAAGCCACTGAGGGCGAGGTTGGCCCCATGATGACATCTACCTCCTGATAGGCCCGCTTGAAGTCCTCGCTGATCAGTCGCCGGATTTTCTGCGCCTTCAGGTAATAGGCATCGTAATAGCCGGCTGACAGCGCATAGGTGCCGATGAGGATGCGGCGCTTGACCTCGGCCCCGAAGCCTTCACCGCGCGAGCGCATGTAAAGATCCTTCAGGTCTTTGGGTTCTGCGCAGCGATAGCCATAGCGGACACCATCCAGCCGCGCCAGGTTGGAGGAGCATTCCGCCGGGGCGACGACGTAATAGGCTGGACCGGACAGGTGCATGTTAGGCAGCGAGACCTCCTTCACCGTGGCGCCGAGCTTGCGGTACTCGTCCACGGCTTCGTGAATCAGCCGGGCAATCTCGGGGTCGAGTCCTTCACCAAAGAACTCTTTGGGCAGGCCAATACGCAGCCCTTCCAGGGTGTGGCCGAGGCTGTCTGCATAATTTGGGACGGCCCGATCGAGGCAGGTCGAATCTTTGGGGTCGAACCCCGCCATGGCTTGCAGCATCATTGCGCAATCTTCCGCCGTGCGGGCCATGGGGCCAGCCTGATCCAGGCTGGACGCAAAGGCAATCATGCCCCATCGTGAGACCAGGCCATAGGTGGGTTTCAGGCCGGTGATGCCACAAAACGCCGCCGGCTGGCGGATCGAGCCACCGGTATCGGTGCCGGTGGCGCCCGGCACCAGCCGTGCGGCCACCGCCGCCGCCGAGCCACCCGAAGAGCCGCCCGGGACGGTGCCGATGTCCCAAGGGTTTTTGACAGGCCCATAGAAGCTGGTCTCGTTGGAGGAGCCCATGGCGAACTCGTCCATGTTGAGCTTGCCCAGCATGACGGCGCCGACCTGATTGAATCGCTCCACGACGGTGGCGTCATAGGGCGAAATGAAGTTGTCGAGCATCTTCGAACCGCAGCTGGAGCGGACGCCTTTCGTGCAGAAAATGTCCTTCTGGGCGATGGGGATGCCGGTCAGCGGGCCGGCCTCGCCTTTGGCCAGTAAGGCGTCGGCGGCCTTGGCCGCGCTCAGGGCCAGGTCCTCGGTCACGGTGATAAAGGCATTCAGTTCGCTATCCAGTTTCTCGACGCGCGCCAGGAAAGCCTGGGTCAGCTCCTGACTGCTGAAATCCTTGTTTTTGAGGCCAAGCGACAACTCGGCGATGGTTTTTTCATGCATGTGGGGGTTCCGGGAAATACCGACCATCTAGCCTGGTCGGCGGAAATGGGCTGGGTCCATGGGGGCTGAATCGTGTCTGGAGCGGCGATGGAGCCTTACTCGATCACCTTGGGAACGAGATAAAGACCCGCTTCAACCGCTGGAGCCAGTTGTTGGAACAGTGCCCGCTGGTCCGGCTCAGTCACGGCATCGGGCCGCAGTCGCTGGGCTTGGTCGAGCGGATGAGCCATCGGTTCGACCGCCGAGGTGTTGACGGCACTCATTTGCTCGATGAAATCGAGGATGCCTGAAAGATCTTGGGCATACGCAGCCGTTTTCTCGCTTTCGATGGCCAGACGTGCCAGCCAGGCAATACGGTTGACCTCTTCGGAGGTAAGTGACATAGATTTGAGCTCTCTGGAAAGGCGTGAAGTGACCTGAAGTGGTTCAATTATTCGGGAAAATCATGGACCACGTCAAAAGGGAGAGGCCTCGATTTCCCCCATGGCTTACCGATGATGACACGCAGCCCGCTTGTGGCCTGAATTCCCCGTTCGACAAAGCATTGTTTCCCCTTAGCGCCTTGCCTCGGCAAAGGCGCGCTTGCTAAATTACCTTATTTTTGACGGCGCAAAACTCATGGTTTTCAAGCAGCTCCGCGGCTTTTACTCGACCGACCTCTCCATCGATCTGGGGACCGCGAATACCCTGATTTACTCTCGGGGCAAGGGTATCGTGCTGGATGAGCCGTCCGTCGTCGCCATTCGCGAAGACCGGTCGCGCGGGACTAAAAGCATAGCGGCTGTCGGTGCCGAAGCCAAATCCATGTTGGGCAGGACACCGGGCAACATCACGGCTATTCGCCCGATGAAAGACGGCGTCATCGCTGACTTCACCATCACCGAGAAGATGCTCCAGTACTTCATTCACAAGGTACATGAGAACCGCATGTTCCGGCCCAGCCCCCGGGTCCTGATCTGTGTGCCCAGCGGATCTACCCAGGTCGAACGCCGCGCCATCAAGGAATCGGCGCTGGGTGCCGGTGCCCGTGAAGTCTATCTGATCGAAGAGCCCATGGCGGCGGCGGTAGGTGCTGGATTGCCCGTCGATGAGGCGCGTGGTTCCATGGTTCTGGATATCGGCGGCGGTACCTCCGAAGTAGGTATCGTCTCCCTGAATGGCGTGGTTTACTCGGCCTCGGCCCGCATCGGCGGTGACCGCCTGGATGATGCAATCATGAGTTACGTCCGCCGCAACTATGGCACGCTGATCGGTGAAGCCACGGCTGAACGCATCAAGCATGAAATCGGTTCGGCCTATCCCGGTAGCGAGATCAAGGAAATCGAGGTCAAGGGACGCAATCTTTCGGAAGGGGTGCCGCGCAGTTTCATCCTGAGCAGCAATGAAATTCTGGAAGCCCTGCAGGAGCCTCTCCAGGGTATCGTCGATGCCGTCAAGACCGCGCTGGAGCAAACCCCTCCGGAACTCAGTTCGGATGTCGCCGAGCGCGGTATCTATGTCACCGGTGGTGGTGCCCTGCTCAAGGACATCGATCGACTGATTTCAGAGGAAACCGGGCTTCCGGTGCATATCGCGGACGATCCCCTGACCTGCGTTGCCAGGGGCGGTGGTCGTGTGCTCGAGTTGCTGGACAGCAAGGGTCTCGCCCTGTTTTCACTCGTAGAATAACAGAGGGGTTTGTTCTCTCTTCGTCCCTGTTCCAAATTTACCCTTGATCATCGCTGATGCGAGCCCTGTCACCGACCAAGCCCCAGTTTGCCAACGGTTCCTCGCACCATATCAAGCTGGCGTTGTGCCTGCTCGTCTCTCTCGTTTTTCTCGCCATTGACAATCGGGAGACGGTCACTGTGGCGCGACTGCCGTTTGCAGCCATTGTCGATTCCGTCCGCCAGGCGATCCATGTGCCAAACCGGTTTTTCCAGAAGCTTGCAGAGCTTGGCAGCAGTCAGATTGAGCTGGCCTCGGAAAACCGACGGCTCAAGCAGGAGGCCTTGTTGCTCAGAGGCAGGCAGCTGGAGTTTGCTGCGCTTGAGCAGGAAAATATCCGCCTCAGAGGGCTTTTGGACAGCACGTTCAAGGTCGGGGATCAGGTACTGATTGCGGAACCCCTTTCGATCAATGTCGTGCCCTACGAGAATCTCATTGTGGTCAACAAGGGCCGGCGGTATGGCATTGAGCCCGGACAAGTCGTGGTTGACGGCAATGGTGTGGTCGGACAGGTGTTGCGGGTCTCCACGCATCAGGCCGATGTCGTCATGATCACTGACCCCAGTCACGCGATCCCGGTTCAGATTAACCGCAATGGTCTTCGGACCATCGCCGTAGGGACTGGCCAAACTGACCGATTGGAATTACCGTATCTGGCTGGCAGTGCCGATGTTCAGCCGGGTGATTTGCTCGTGACATCTGGGCTGGGTGGCGTTTTTCCTTCAGGGTATCCGGTTGCCAGGATCGTATCCCAGCCCACCGGACAGCAGCGATCCGGCAAGTTCGAGGCCACTCCGGTGGCGCAGCTGGATCGCAATCGCGAACTTCTGGTGGTACGAAGCGATTCGACCCCATTGCCCCGTATCCCCGATAAAACCGAGCCGCACCGGTCCGACAGCCTGACAGATGCCGCCCGATAAGCCGCAGGCTGCGGCTATGGCGGGTGTGATGCTCAGCTTCATCCTGGCCATGCTGCTGCGCATCCTGCCGTTCCCGCTGGACTGGTTTGCATGGAATCCCGACTGGCTGGCGCTCGTGGTGATTTACTGGACTTTGCTGGCGCCGGATCGGGTCGGTATTGTTACGGCCTGGTTGGTGGGCTTTCTTGCCGACGTATTGACCGGCCGCCTCTTTGGGCAACATGCCCTGGCCTACGCAGTCATTGCGTATGCCAACCTGCAAGTGCGGCAGAAGCTCCTCGTGCTGCCCATGCTGGTGCAGAGCTTCTGGGTGTTGTTCCTCCTTTTGCTGGCGCAACTGCTGATTCTGTGGACTCAGCGTGTCGAAATCGCCGAATCGATGCGCGCCACTTATTGGCTACCCTCCCTCACTGGGGCGCTCGCCTGGCCGTTGGTGTTTGGCGTGATGCAGAGGCTCGGGCGTTTAGGTCTCATGCGAGGCTCATGAACGAGAACTTCAGCGTTCGGGACGGGTTTCGCGAAAACCGGCTATTTCTCAATCGTATCGTGCTCAGTGTCCTGGCGATGATGCTGGGTGTCGCGGCCCTGGTGTTTCGGTTGGTCTACCTTCAGGTCACAGGACACGACCAATACGCTAGCCTGTCCCGCGAAAACCAGATCAAGATTGCGCCCATTCCGCCAAATCGCGGCATGATCTTCGATCGAAATGGTGACGTGCTAGCGGATAATTTTGTTACCTACAGCCTTGAAGTCACTCCGGAATTGGTCAAGGATCTTCCGGGCCTTCTTCAGGACTTGAAGCCGTTGTTGAGCCTCACTGATAGCGACCTCGAACAGTTTCAGGCGCTCAAGGCAAAACGCAAGGGATTCGAGAGCGTGCCCATTCGTTTGGGGCTGACTGAGGAAGAGGTTGCACGGACCGCAATCAGACTTCCCTGGTTGGTGGGCGCCGAAATCCACACCCGCATGATGCGAAATTATCCTTATGGCGACCTGACAGCGCATGTGGTGGGCTTCATTGCGCGCATCAACGACAAGGAGTTGGGCAACCTGGATCCGGCTCAGTACCGCGGCACCTTCTTCATCGGCAAGAATGGGCTGGAAAAAAGCTACGAACCGTTGCTTCATGGCAGAACCGGCCATCAGGAATACGAAGCCAACGTCAAGGGCCGAGTGATCCGCCAATTGGCAACGACCGAGGCTGTCAACGGGGCTGATCTGCATCTTTCGCTGGATATCGGCCTGCAGAAGACAGCCATGGATGCTCTTGGGCCCTATCATGGCGCGGTGGTCGCCATCGACCCGAGGAATGGTGAAGTCCTGGCCCTGGCCAGCAAGCCCAGCTACGATCCTAATCCCTTCATTCAGGGCATCAGCTCGAAAAACTACGCGGCACTGCAAAATGACGAGGCTCGTCCCCTGTACGATCGGGCAACCCGCGGCGCCTACCCGCCGGGCTCCACCGTCAAACCCTTCGAGGCGCTCGCGGGGCTGGAACTGCTCAATTTATCGCCCGCGAGTCGTATCGCCTGTCCGGGCTATTTCCGTCTGCCCGGTTCCACCCACAAATATCGCGACTGGGCGCACTCCGGTCATGGCGCCACCGATATGCGCCTGGCGATCGTTCAGTCCTGCGACGTTTACTTCTATAGTCTGGCAAACCGCCTCGGCATTCAGCGTCTGCACGACTTCATGACCGGCCGTTTCGGTCTGGGCAACGTGACCGGACTCGATATTGCGGGTGAAAAAGCCGGGCTTTATCCCTCTGAAGAATGGAAGCGCACGCATCGCAAGGCGGAATGGATTGCCGGCGACACCGTCATTGCCGGGATCGGTCAGGGGTTCGTCACCACCACCCCATTGCAGATGGCACGGGCCACGGCGATTCTGGCCAACAAGGGCCTGGAAGTTGAACCGCGACTGGTCAGCCGGATCAAGGCGGGTGGGGACAATGAAAGCCCCTTTCCGCGACGCCAGGAAGCCGGCAAGCCGATCGCGCCTCATCACTGGAATACAGTGGTCAACGCCATGGTCGATGTGGTTCAGCGAGGGACAGCAAGACGGATTTCAGCCGGGCTGAACTATCAAATGGCCGGCAAGACCGGGACGGCGCAGGTTTTTAGCGTGGCTCAGGGAAAAAATTACAAGAGCATGCGTATCACCAAGTCCATGCGCGACCATGCCTGGTTCATCGCCTTCGCCCCCGCCGAGGCCCCCCGGATTGCCGTGGCGGTCATCGCCGAGAATGCCGGTCATGGCGGAACCGTCTCGGCCCCGATTGCCCGCAAGGTCATTGACCGTTGGTTGCAGCCTGCTGCCGGCAAGCCATGAAAGTTGATCCATTGCTGACGCAGATTCGTCTGGGCTCCACGCGCCCAAACAACGGCTTTGTGAATCGGCTTCCGCTCGATTGGCCTCTTCTGGGCGGTTTGCTGTTGCTGTCCAGTATAGCGATGGTGGTGCTTTATTCGGCTTCAGGCCAGGATCTTGATGTATTGCTTCGCCAGGGCGCGCGGTTGCTTTTAGCGATGGCAGTCATGCTCGGCGTTGCCTATATCCACCCCCGCCATCTCTACAACGCCAGCCCGATTCTTTACCTGGTCGGGGTGGTCATGCTGCTGCTGGTTCTGCTGGTCGGAAAAACCAGCATGGGAGCTCAGCGCTGGCTGGATTTGGGCATCATTCGTTTTCAGCCATCCGAGCTGACCAAGCTGTCCACACCCATGATGCTGGCCTGGTTTCTCTCGCAAGCGTCCCCCCCGCCCAAGTTCAAGCCGTTTCTCATTGCTGCAGCACTGATAGTGGTGCCGGCCTTGCTCATCGCCAAACAACCGGATCTGGGTACGGCCATCCTGGTCGGCAGTTCGGGGGCGGCGGTGATTTTCCTGTCCGGGCTCTCCTGGAAATACCTGCTGACATTGGTCCTGATAGGCGCGGGTTCCCTGCCGGTGCTCTGGCATTTTCTGCATGGGTACCAGCGCGACCGCATCCTGACGCTACTCAACCCCGAAGCCGATCCACTGGGGCGGGGCTACCACATCATTCAGTCAAAAATTGCCATCGGGTCGGGCGGCGTCGGCGGCAAGGGCTGGCTCCATGGCACTCAGGCGCACCTGGAGTTCCTGCCGGAAAGTTCGACCGACTTCATTTTCGCGGTGCTGGCCGAGGAGTTTGGATTGATCGGCTGCCTTGGCTTACTAGCGGCCTATTTCATCATCCTTGCCCGCTGTTTCTATATTGTCGTGCAGGCCAAGGATCGTTATGGCCGTTATCTGTCTGGGGCGCTGACCCTGACCTTTTTCATCTATATCTTCGTCAATATCGGCATGGTGATTGGCTTGCTGCCGGTGGTTGGCGTACCCCTGCCGCTGGTGAGCTATGGGGGGACTGCGACGGTCACTCTGCTTGCCGGGTTCGGTCTTCTCATGTCGATTCAGGCCCATCAGAACCGCAAGTAAGGCGGCAAGCATTCTCGGAGATGGGCTTTACCGGTATCCTGTACCCTTGATTTTTTTCTCTGTCGGTTGTCATTCCCATGAAAAACAACATCATTGCCGCGCTGTTTGCTGGCACCTGTCTGGCGCTTGTCTCCGGCTGTTCCACCCAGACCTCCTCAACGACTAACGTCTCGGCGCCGGTTGACCGTAAACCCGCCAAACCGGCTGAGGTTGCCAAGACGGTCAGTGATGAACCCAAGGTCATCCTGCCCCCTTCGCCCGGCATTTCCCAGCGGCCTGCGGTGCGGGATTTCATCGCGGAAATGAGCCGCAAGCATGGTTTCAGCATGGCTGAACTGACCCGCGCCTTTGACGAGGCCGGCACGGTACCTGCGATTCTTGATGCCATGGCCAAGCCCTACGAAGCCAAGCCCTGGCACGCCTACCGCAAGCTGTTTCTGACCGAAAAGCGCATCAATGGTGGACGCGATTTCATGGCCACCCATGCGGCGGCGCTGGCGCAGGCCAAATCTCGCTATGGGGTAGCGCCCGAAATGGTCACTGCCATCATCGGCATCGAAAGCGCCTATGGATTCAAGCCCGGTAAGTACCGTGTGATCGATTCGCTGTCGACGTTGGCTTTTGACTATCCCCGGCGGGCCAGCTTCTTCCGCAGCGAGCTGGAGCAGTTTCTGCTCCTCTGCCGCGAGGAGGGCATGGATTATCTGCAACCACTCGGCTCCTATGCCGGTGCCATGGGTATGCCGCAGTTCATGCCCAGCAGCTACCGCAAGCTCGCGGCCGATGGTGATGGCGACGGCAAGCGGGATATCTGGGGCAACCCGGCGGATGCCATCGCCAGTGTCGCCAATTACTTTGCCAAGAATGGCTGGCATAGCGGCGAGCCAATCGCGGTCCCCGCCCGGGTCAGCGGTGACGGCTATCGCGAGGTCGTCAGCACCAAGAGTCCCAAGGCCACCCATACCCTGGGTCAGCTCGCCGATCTTGGCGTGACGCCGGCCGAGCCGGTGTCCGGCGGTCACAAGGCCGGCCTGGTGCAACTGGCCGGCGAAATGGGACCCGAATACTGGGTGACCTTCCACAACTTCTCGACCATCATGCGCTACAACCACAGTCCGTTGTATGCCATGGCGGCCACCGAACTGGTGCGAGAGTGGACCGGCGCAGAAAGTCGCTGATCCGGCCTCGGAAGATTTGTCAGGCTGCAGGGTCGGGTTTATCCGCTCGCTGCCCTCAGGACCGCAAATTTCAATCAATTCGGGCAAGATTTACAGATACGCAAGTGCCAACCGGTGATTGCCTGCCGCGTCGGCTGGCCGGGGCATATTGCATTCCGCCTAAAATTCCGTTTGTTAGCTTGAATCAGGCATGCTGCCCATCTTCCGACACCGCTGGTCACCCACTGGTCGCGGCCTCGCCGTTGCCCTGGCATTAACCCTGTTTGCAGGCTGTGCCAGCCAGCCCAAGGCCCCACCCGGCCCCGCCCGCCCGCCCATCAACATGGCCGTGGTGCGTGATGCGCTGAGCATGAAAGGTATTCCCTATCGCTGGGGAGAAGAAACCCCGCAACGCGGATTCGATTGCAGCGGACTGGTTCAGTATGTTTTCAGCCAGCATGGTGTCAGGCTCCCGCGCACGGCCTATCAGATGGCCATGGCACTCCCCGAGCTGGAAGAGGAGCAACGCCGGCCCGGCGACTTGCTGTTCTTCAACACCACGGGAAAGCCCTACTCCCATGTCGGCATCTATATTGGCAACGATCAGATGGTCCATGCCAGCAGTGCGAAAGGCAAGGTCGTGGTTGGTTCGCTGAACACACCCTACTGGAGCCAGCACTACCTTGGTATGCGCCGACCCCTGGCCATCCAATCCTCTGAGCCTGAACTGCACCTTGGTCACTGGGTGCCCTGACTGACCATTTAAATTTGAAACATTGCCATGAAAGCCATGCTCATGAGCCGGACCGGCCCCGCCGATGTCCTGGCGCTTTGCGACATCCCCGAGCCCGTCCTGACTGAATCGACCCAGATCAAGGTTCGCCTGCGCGCCGCCGGCGTCAACCCGATCGATACCAAAATTCGCCGCAATGGCCTTCTCGGTACCGGCCGGCTGCCGGCCATTCTTGGCTGTGACGGTGCCGGTGAAGTGATCGAGATGGGCAGTGAAGTCGACCGCTTTTGCATCGGTGACCGTGTCTGGTTCTGTCACGGCGGCCTCGGCATCGAGCCGGGCAATGACGCCGAAATCACCGTACTCGATCAATGCTGGGCCGCGCCAATGCCGCAATCGCTGGACTTTGTCCACGCCGCCGCCGGCCCGCTGGTGCTGATCACCGCCTGGGGCATGCTGTACGACCGGGGCCGGCTGCAAGCCGGGCAGACCGCGCTGATCCATGCCGGCGCCGGCGGCGTCGGGCATGTCGCCCTGCAACTCGCCAAACTGCGCGGAGCCCGTGTCATCACGACGGTCGGATCGGCGGAAAATGCAGCGCTGGCTAAAGACTGGGGCGCGGATGAGGTGATCAACCACCGCGAGCAGGACTTCGTCGCCGAGGTGAACCGGCTCACCGATGGGCAGGGCGCAGACCTGGTCGCCGAAATGGTCAGCGTGGAAGTCTTTACCCGCAGCATCGGCTGCACCGCGCACTTTGGTGATCTCGTGACCTTGCTCGATCCCGGCAATAGCCCATTGGCCGAAGCCCGGCTACGCAACCTGCGTATCGGCTTCGAACTGATGTTGACCCCGCAGCTACGCAGACTGACGGCTGCCCGTGAACACCAGATCAACATCCTGCGCCAATGCAGCGAACTCATCGACAGGGGCCAGTTGAGCCTGCATGTCAGCCGGACCCTTCCGCTGGAACAGGCCGCTGAGGCCCACCGTCAGCTTGAAATGGGACACACGGTAGGTAAATGCGTACTCACCATGGATTGATTGATCGTCTCCATGGTCCGGCAGGGGAACGGTCACATTTCAATATCAAGCAGAGACTGCGCCCCACACCTCAGCTCGCCGTTATTGCTCTACAACAACTGGGCGAACCCATGGTGCGAACTGTCCGCGTGTCGGGATGACATCATCGCAGCACTGGATTGGTTGTTGAGAGGGGTTTGATGAAAGATGCGCATAGCGGGATAAATCGTTTCCATGTTGGAGAAGGGGACCGATGAAAACTACCCTCCGTTGATTCGCTGCCAACAAGCGCTTACCCTGAACTCACCCGAACGGTTTTCGGGCCTTTCCATTCAAGCATCGGAGAAAAACTATGAAAAAAGTCATGCTGACACTGATCGAGGCATTGGCCAAGCAGGGTCTCGACAAGCTGGAGCGCGCCCTCGCGTTTGGCGGCGGTCTCGTCCTGTTGTTGGCTTTTGCCAGCGGCTCCTTTTCACCCGACCACAACTGGTTCAGTTTCCTGTTCCGCTGGCTGCATGTGATCGCCGGCATCATGTGGATCGGCCTGCTGTGGTACTTCAATTTCGTGCAGATTCCGTCGATGCCGAAGATCCCTGACGAACAGAAGCCGGCCATCGGCAAGGTCATTGCACCCGCCGCGCTCTTCTGGTTCCGTTGGGCGGCGCTGGCCACCGTGGTGACCGGCCTCATCGTCATCAGCATGAAGGGCTTTGGTGCCTTGGGCGATGCGTTGGCCCTGGGCTACCTGAAAGGGGGTTATTTCACCTATATCGGCATCGGCATGTGGTTGGGTTTGATCATGGCCTTTAATGTCTGGAATATCATCTGGCCGAATCAGAAGATCGCCCTGGGTATGGTTGAGGCCACGGCGGACGAAAAGAAGGCCGCTGCACGCACCGCCATGCTGACCAGTCGCTTCAACACCATGTTCTCCATCCCCATGCTCTATTTCATGGTCGCTGCGCAAAACGTGGCCTGAGGGCTTTCATTGTGGGCAGGCTTGCCCCCTGAAAATAAAAAACCCGGCTCAGGCCGGGTTTTTTGCGGAATGGCTGTCGCTATTTTGCCAACCCACTGGCAGCGCGCATCAGCGTGTCCCTGTCCATGGAGCCACTGAACTTCAGCGGCAGCTTGCCCAAGGCGCCCAGCCAATTGTTCCAGATGAGGTTGCCGGTCACCTGATAATCCAGCGCCGGCCTGGTTTGCAGGATGAGGAGTTGCTTCACCGCACTCATGGTATTGGCGGTCACCTCGACATCCATTTCCGATGTGCCCAGCTTTTTCAGCACCAGCGGACTGCGGCTGACGCCCGCCGCGACCGGCTGGCCATTCAGGGCCAGGGCGACATCCGCACCGTCCAGATTCACATCCAGATCATTCGGGTTGTCCACTTTCAAACGCACCAGAAAACTCGGGCTCAGTGGATTCAAATGCTTGATGTTGAGGCCGGCCAGAGAAACCTTGGGTTCCTTGAGATTTTTGTAGTCGGTGGTGAGCAGTGAACAGCCGGTTTGTGTCATGAACAGCGCGGCAAGCCACCATCCGGCGACCCGAGTGGAAAAGGCCTTCATGGTTACGAGTCCCTTGAGTGTGTCAAAAATAACGCCGGATTGTATCAGTCGGGAACAGCCGCCCCGCCGGGTTAAACGCCAAGATCAAGATGGATTGCCACGCGTTGATCGGCGGTCTCCGACGCGGGTTCAGCCGGGCCAATCACCAACCGCTGACGGTCGAATCGCTGCTTCTCCACCAGTTCAGTCATGACGGCCTTGGCGCGTTGCTCGGCCAGAGCCTCCAGTTGGCCGGCGGGCAACACGGTTTTTTCTTCCAGCTGCGCCAACAATTGCTGGTAAAAGTCGGGCGTCTGGCTGGGGCGACCTAATAGACCCGACATGGCGCCCATGCGCTCGGGAGGGCGGCCTTTCTCCCGAGTATAGTCTGCCGCGACGCTGTCGGCTCCACCCGACTCTACGGCCAGCTTCTCCAGTACCCGCTGACTGGCCGCATCTCCAATGTTGACCGGGTCCGGGAGTTCGCCCGGTTTGAGCTCAATATCCAGCTGATTCGCCACAAGCCGTCGCACAGCCAATGCCTTCAGCGCTGTCGCATCGGCTTTTGCATCGATGCCGCCATGAATGGTGAGTTTTAGCTGGGCCTTGCCCGCGAGGCTGGCGGCCAGTTTTTGCAGCTTTTCCCGTTCGGGCGGCGGGATGTCCGATCGGCCCGCGTCGAAGGCCACGGTTCCTGGATCGCCATCACCCGAGCCGACCAGCGAGGCCAATGCTTTGAACGGGGCCATGGCGGCATTCTTGATGAGAGTGGTAAAGGCATCCCAGACCACGGTCCCATAGGCAAACTTGGGATCATCCAGTGTGCCCTCTACCGGGACAGACGCCTGAATTTTCCCATCGGCATCGGTCAACAGGGCGATGGCCAGATCCAGCGGTAGTGAGGTCGCATTCGGACTTTCCACCTGTGCGCCCAGTTTGAATTGCTCCAGTGTGATCTTGTTCTGACTCTTAAGCTGATGATTTTCGATCTGGTATTGCAGGTCGAGATTCAGCTTGCCCGATTCAATCCGGCGACCGGCAAAGGTCGCGCTATACGGCGAGAGCGACGACATCGTCACGTTGCGAAACATCACATTGATATCGCTGAACTGCTTGATATCCATGGGGCTCAATGAACCGTCGACCCGGGTTTCGCCGAACTCGTCCACCTTGCCCGCCAATTGCAGCGTCATCCGGCTTTGTGGTGTCAGCGCGAAGCCGGCTATCGAGCCGCCAAAATCATGAACCCGGGTGGCAAACGGCAGGACCAGGCTGGCGTCGCTGAAGTCGACCTTGCCCTTTTCCACCAGAATCCGACCGATCGAAATCGGGAAGTCGGGCTGGCGCTTGCCTGACCCATGGGTCGCTTGCGCTGGCGGAGCGGCAGCGGTTTTGCGTGGCAGGATGATATCGCTGATATTCGAGCTCTTGTCCTCATGGATCGCAATCACGCTGTCCGGTTCGACCAGTTTCAGTTCCCGGATCGTCAACTTGTCGGGTGTCAGGCTGAAATCGATGCCCTGGGTGCTCAGGTTCCCCCAGGCCAGGAACTTCTTGCCGTCCCGGCTCTGGGGCAAATCGAGATTTGCGAGGTTGGCATCGCCAGTGACCCTGACTTTGGGTGTCGGAGTCGCCTGTTGATAATCCACCGCTAGATGGGTCGACAGGAGAGCGCTTTGTAGCTTCAGCGCCGCGAATTCACTCAGATAGGGCTGTAACTGCACAAGTGAAAAACGGTCGAGCGTGATCTGTGTCTTGGCGTGATCTCCCGTCGGCGACGCCGACCCGGCAAGGCTGAGCACGCCACCTTGGCGGATGGTTGTGCCCAGTTTGAAGTTCAGCGGTGTTTTGCCCGCCGTCGAGATGTTTTTAATCGATGCCTCTATCGCATCCAGATCGTAGGCCAAGGTGCCCACCGGACTGTGGTCTTTCACGCCGAACCCAAAATCATTGATGGCCAGTTCGCCCAGACTGAACAGCCAGGGCTTTTCGGTGGTAGCTGTAGCTGTTTTTCCGGGCCCCGGTGTTTTGGTGCTGGCCGGGATCTGGGTCTGGCTTGAGGGCGACCTGTCCGATGCAAACAGCGAGACCGGATAAATCGCTCCGCTGGCTTGACGGGCGACCGCCGTTCCGCCGCCTTTCAAGGCTATCCGCCGAATCGAGGCGGCCTGTTTCGCCAGATCGACTTGGCCCTCTTCCAGTTTCAGCGAGTCCCACCTGAGCAGTGAAGTGTCGGATTCAGTTTCGCTTACCGCCAAACGGTCAAGGCTGACGTCGATATGGCTGATGACCGCTTGAGGGGGACCGTTTCCAGCCACAGCATCGGCCTTGAGGCTGAGGCCCAGTGCACCCAGGGACGCCCTGATTGGGGCTGGGTGACTTTCGTCGGTGAAGTCCAGCGCCAGCTCACCGAGTTTGAATTGATCCACGGCCAGGCGCCAGGGTTTTGTTGGTGCAGCGTCGGCAGCGGCAGGTGCGGCTTTCGGCTCATTTGTGGCGGCTTGCGGCGGCAGCAGCGACAGCCAGTTCAGTTGGCCTGCCTTATCCAGTTTGGCGCTGACCGCGCCTTTGCCGAGCAGCCATCGGGGCACGTTTAGCGCTTGCTCCGGAAGATCAAGACTTACTTCCTCAAGGCGGACTTCATCCATTGTCAGGAGTGGGATTTTGGACTGCTTCAATGCAATCTGCTGAAGTCGGAGAGCCAAGTCGCCCACGTGTACGATGGGATCGGCTGCCCCGCCGGCGCTGACTTCGGCTTTCAACATCAGGCCAATGTTGCCGATGCCACCCTGCGCCTCGACGCCTGCTCGCGCATCGGCGAAATCGACCGCGAATTCGTCCAGATTCAATTGCCCCAGTTTGATTGTCCAGGGTGCTGCAGGCGGGGGGGCGTCTGGGGTTGGCGGTGGTGGTGGCGTCCTCGGGGCTGGTATGGCGGCTGCCGGCTTCACCAGCGTTTGCCAGTTCAGTATCCCGGTTGGGTCGATGGCGAGATTGATTTTGCCCTTGCGCAACTCGATAGTCGGAATATCAATCGTCTGAGCCGCAAGATCGAGCCGGGTCTGGTCGATGCGAAAGGTCTCAAGCTCGGCCAGCGGAACCGCCGGTTCTGCTGTCGTCAATTTCAGACCCGCAAGCTTAAAGACGGCGTCATCGACCGTTAGCAGGGTATTCGTCTTGTCGTGGCTAAAGTCATACCGTGCGGACACGCCCATGTCGCCCGCCGGTTCTGACAAGGCCAGCCGATCCTGAACAAAATGCCAAAGCGTCAGCACCTTCAGGCCTTCAATCGAGAGGCTGCCGGTTGATTTAACCGGGTTCAGAGAAACATCCCCCGTCCACTTCAGCGTGCTGCCCTCCGGAAGCGCGGCCTCGATCTCATACAATCCATGATGACCGGGGAGCGTGGAGATATTCTTGAGTTCAAGATCCAGATGATCCGCCCGATTCACGACGGGCGGTTGCTGCGACGCGTTTTCGAACGACAGCTCGCCATCCGCCAGAATGATCCTCTGCACGACCAAACTGGGTGGTGGCGCATCCTCAGGGGGTTTTTCCCTGGCCGGATCCTCCGGCGGCAGACTCGCCGCGATCCGGGCGATGTTCAGTACACCGTCCTTGTCCTGGATCAGGTGGACGGTCGGCCCTTCCAGCCGCAGCTCGGCAAAGGTGGGTGCGCGATTGAAAACGCTGCGAATCAGCTCGAAATCGACATGGAGATGCCTCAGCGCGAAGACGGGCTGACCATCGGTCTCGGACAGAGCCGCGTCATGCAGATCCAGTCGGAACAGAAACGGGTTGAATGCCACTTTGCCCAGAGTCAGCGGCCGCTGGATAAGCTGGCTGACGGCCTGCGGAGCGTAATGCCTGATCAGGTAGGGCACACCGACAAAGCCGAAGAGACCATATGCGATCGGAAGTCCCATCGCCACCCAGAACCAGGGTTTGCGGATGAACGGCTGCAAGCGCTGCAGGGTGGGGTTGGTTCGCAGTCGAGAGAGGAGTGGAGTCATGCTGACAACGATCGATGAGTGAGAGGGGGTGGCAGGAGTGCTTCAGACATTCGGCTCGAGCGGCTGGGTGCGAAACAGGCCAGTTCGGGAATCAGGTATTGCTCCCTCATGCTCCCGACTCGTTCGGCAGGTCCGTAGAAACGCTCACGAAACGCTATTGTTGCGCATAAGCGCGGCCATTGCTGGGCAGATTTGCGACGCTCACAGGGAGAGTCCCACCCTGCGACGGGCATCCAGGCAATGGCCTCCTCCCCGGGTGAACTCCCGGCAGGTTCTCGGCCGGTGCGGGTAGATGGTGCAAGCAAACGGTTCGTCGGGCGCGTCTCCGCCAGTGAGCGCTGCGCACCGATCACCCGCCCGGCGGAGCTTGCGATGTGTGTCATAAATCAGCACCAGCTCGGGATGGGTCTTATTGACGGGATCGCGGGACGACACTTCAACAGCGTTGTAGGCCTCACGGCAGCAGGCCCCGCAGGTCTGGCAATCCAGTTCGGCGGCCGGTTCATAACGGGTGCAGGCAGGCGCGTTGCTGTCCAGCACGACGCCAGGTGCGTGACGACAGCGCCCTCGGCTGCGGCTCATAAAGTGCCAGGCGCAGTCCTGGCAACCGCGACCCGCATGATAATCCGCCACGGGCGCATGGCCGGCCGGATGCCAGCGCGGTGCGGGTGCCGCCGTATTCCAGAGTGAGGACAATGCCTGTCCCCGTTCATTCCCTAGCTGACCCGCGTCGTCACCGGGCAGGCAAGCCGCGATCTGGGCAGTCGCTCTCAATGCGTCGGTGAGATGCGGTGCCCAGCGCGGTTGGCTGGCTCGCCAGACGCCGATGCGAGCCGCCACGCAACTGCGGTCCCGGCGTCTGCCGGACTCGGCCGGTGCCGCGAACGGGTCGGCGGGCAACGACTCCCAGAAAGTCACGCGGAAATCAGTCGTTGGTGCAAAAAACTCGCGTAGACCGACACTATCGGCCAGCCAGGCCTGCAAGCGCAGACAGGCATGTTCCCGCCATGGATTCCCCATCCGCGTATTGTCCAAACCCCAATCCGGAGCGCGCTCACCTGCATCGCCCTCGATCAGCGCGTGGCAAAGCTCATGCAGGATCATCTGGCCGAGATTGTCGTCCGGGTCAAATTGATCGTCCGTGGCAATCAGTAGCCGGCCTTGCCCATCGCTGGAAGCATAGGCCTCCCGCGAACGCACCACCGTAAATCCAACCCTCGCCGCGCAAACACGCCAAATATGAGCAAGTGGGTCCTCATAAGCGTGGCTGGGTTGGCGAAGAAACGCGCTCATGAGCCTGACAACGATGCGAAATCAGCGTTCGGGATTGAGCTCATACTCAACTTGCGGCTGATCCTCTGCTGGCGGGGGCGGCGTAATGTGGGTCACTTGGCGGGAGACAGGTTCTGATGCGTCATCGTCCAGGGGGAAGGGGTCGCGCACGGATTCCGAGTGCCCGGCGTCCTTGGTCGATGCAGCCGGTTTGGCGGGGAGGAACCGAGGCAGGGGCGGCAATTTCATTTGCTCCGGCGTCAGCCGGGCGGGTTTGGGCGGCGACTCCACATAGCGCTGCCCTAATGGGGCAAATAGCTGGCGATCGGCAAACAACTTCTCAGGCGCATTCAATCGACGGCTTTCCGCGTTTTGCAGTTGAATCTGTTCCCGAATCAGCTGACGCTCCTCCAACCACTTGCGCAGTTCCCGCAGGCGTTTCAGCTGGTCATAACTCAGCCCGGATACCGTCTCCACCACTTCCGGTGCCTCATCTGGCTCAGAAGGACCGATGATCATTCGCGCTTCACACTGACCCATCCGCGGGGTCGCCGCTAACGAAACATCAAAAAGGGAGGCAATAAGAAGGCGTCGGTATCTCATGAATTTCGCTGGTCTGGATTCAAGCAACGCACACGGAGTGCCCATCACCCGATCGAGTCTGTTTTTGGCTTCTACAATACGCCTATCCTTCCCCATCACGCCATTCATCAATGGCTTGGTGGATGTCCTGTTGATCTGGCTAGCGGCCATCGGCGTATTGCTCTGATGTACCTACTGGCAGTCAATAGCCCACACTAATGGCTTGCACCGTGGCCATTGCTTGAGATCCTTCACTCCCGATGGTCGTTCAGGATGACACCCATTGTCGTGTCGTCCTGAGCTCATTGTGTCGTCCTGAGTGCAACGAAGGACCTCAAGCGACGGGCACCCAATAGCCCACAATGATGACCTGCACAGTGCCCATCGCTTGGGATCCTTCAGCCGCTATCACGGCCTCAGGATGACACTGAGTCCGTAGCCAGCGATCCTTCACTCCCGCTGGTCGTTCAGGATGACATGCAAAAACACTGTCGTCCTGAGTGGAACGAAGGACCTCAAGCGACGGGCACCCAACAGCCCATAGCGATGGCCTGCACAGTGCCCATCGCTTGGGATCCTTCAGCCGCTATCACGGCTTCAGGATGACACTGAGTCCGTAGCCAGAGATCCTTCACTCCCGGTGGTCGTTCAGGGTGACACCCATTGTTGTGTCGTCCTGGTTGGCCTTAAAAAGCCTCACACGGCGTGGGAACTTAATGTTGGATAGTATCGGCCGGGCTGACGCTTAACCCTTTTGCCGACTCCTGATGCCTTGCCTTCAACAATTTCTCAAGATTTTCCCTGGCGATGGTCGCGTCGGGCTCCAGACGCAACACCCGGGTGAATGTTTTTTCAGCCTCATCCAGCCTTCCTGTATTGGCTTGCAGGGTGGCTAGAAGATTCAAACCCGCGCTGTGGTTTGGCGAAAGCTTCAAGAATTCAAGCAGCGTGTCCTCGGCCAATGAGTTTTGCTGATGTTGCAGATAGTAGCCGGCAAGCCCATACAGGCCTGAAGGATTGTTGGGCCCCCATTTCAGTGCGCTGCTCCATGCCAAGACAACCTTGCGTGACGAGGCGGGTGGGACGGCAGTAGCCAATCGGCCGGCCTCCGCCACAAAGTATTCGGATACCACCCAGCGCAGCGGATAACTGGCAATGGTCAGGGCGACCAGAGACACCAGCGGGGCCGTGATGGGAGCGCGCCACCAAGGACAAAGCGGCATGGCCCGGGTACTGGCTCGTTTGCGCAGTTGTCCATACCACAGGCCGATACCCACGGCGGCCATGAACAAGCTGGCGGGATTGAAAAACACATGATTCACCTGCGCATCCAGTGCCGCCGCCCACAGTGCCCAGGTAGCACAGAGCCACAAGGCATTGGGTTCGTGCCAGGCTTGCCTCATCACTTTCAGCATCAGCCACAGATAAAGCCCCGCAAACAGCAGTGTCAGGGGTAGCCCATTTTCCGCGGCAATTTGCAGAAAAATGTTGTGAGGATTGGTCTTGACGCGGATGCCCAGCGTCTCAAAGTCGCCAAACAGATCGTAGCGCTTGCTGAAACCCGGATACTCATAAAAGTAACTGCCGGTGCCAAATCCCAGCCATGGGCGCTCGGCCACCATCCCCGAGGTTGCGGCCCACATCGGCGTGCGTGAACCCAAGTACGGCGTAATGGCCATCCACATCAGCGCGAGGGGGGGGGGTGATTTGGCCTGAGCGAAATCATTGGGCTTAGGCGCATTCCACCATTCGCCGCGCATGAACATTTGGTCTTTATATTCACTGGGTATCGATTGATAGGCCCAGAGACCTGCAAGCCCCATGAACACTATCGGGACCATAAGCTTTTTTATCTGATTAGCCGAAATCGCTCGTTTATCCCCTTTCAGTCTGCGCACCAATCCCATCAGACCCGCCACGCAGCTGCCTGCCAGCAGCCCCCCCATACCACCCAGGCTACCGCTGGTGGCCAGCATGAACAGACTGGTCGCCAGTGAAAATCCCGACAACACTTTCACCCATACCGAGGTGTGTGTCAGTAGCGTCCATGTCATCAAAGGAATCAACATCATCATCACATCGGCCGTAAAGTTGAAATGGCCGATACGCGAGAACTGCACAAACTTGTTGAAATCCGGATGGTGGAAGTCGACCAAGAACCCATACCAGAAATGCGCACACAAAACCAAGGCTGACATCGACAGCGCCCATTGCAAGTCATTCATGTACCGGGGCTCATGACCGCTGGCCCAGGCGCTCGCCCAAAGCGTCAGCCCTCCCGCGCACCAGAAAGCGAGCCGGTTGACACCCGCATCGGGATTGGTGGCATATAGCACCCCGAAAGCCAGCCCCAGGAAAAACAGCACGAAAAATAGCCCAGGCCAGGAGAGCCCGGCTTGATCGGCGGGTTGTTTCGATTCCTGGTGATCGCAACAGACCAGACGGGCCCCAAACGATCCGGAAAGGGCCAGGACCAGCCCCAAACTCACCAGAACAAACCACTTGGGCTCCTCGTTGGGTGCGATCATCGCGTTCCAGCGCAGGTTCAGCATAAAAGGCATGGCCACCAGGGGTGCCCACAGCAGAATACTCCGGGGGATAAAGTCGGATTTGGTCTTCATGCAGTGAAAGATTGCATCGTGTTTCGAGCTGATAAAACAGCCCGATAAATTCGGTCAGGTTAGCGGGTAAATTGGTGCAATTATGGCATTTTCATGCCAAGGGAATGTCTCGCGAAGTGTCTGGGTCGGAAGTGATGGGGGCATCTTCCCCGGTGTCATCCTGAGCTTATTGTGTCGTCCTGAGTGCAGCGAAGGACCTCAAGCTACCGCCGCCACCCCATAGCCCATAGCGATGGCCTGTGCCGGGGCTATTGCTTGAGATCCCTCAGCCGTTATCACGGCCTCAGGATGACACTGAGTCCGTAGCCAGAGATCCTTCACTCCCGCTGGTCGTTCAGGATGACACCCATTGTTGTGTCGTCCTGAGCTCATTGTGTCGTCCTGAGTGCAACGAAGGACCTCAAGCGACCGGCACCCCATAGCCCACAATGATGGCCTGTGCCGGGGCTATTGCTTGAGATCCTTCAGCCGTTATCACGGCTTCAGGATGACACTTGGTAGATGTGGGCTGTTTAGAATGACCCGCAGGGCGCCACTACCATACGGCGGATTTTGTATCATCCTGATCTAACACCCAGCCGTCCCAGCCCATGTCCCAAAGCGAAACCGACTACATCCCCTATCACGCCGAAACCCGTGTCGGTCGCGGACCGGCGCTGGTCTTTGCGCCGCATCCGGATGACGAAGTGTTTGGCTGTGCTGGCGCCATCATCCAGCATGTCGCCGATGGGGACGAAGTCACCGTCATCATCGTCACCGATGGCGCCTTTGGGGCTGGAAAGGATGGCGATGTGTATGCCCAAACCCGAGAAGCCGAAAGCCGCGCTGCGGGGGAAATCCTCGGCTATGGCGAGCCGATCTTTTGGGGCTTGCCGGATCGCGGGTTGATGTTTGACGACGCCCTGGTCGCCCGCATTGAGTCCGCGCTGGCCGAGTACCGTCCGGCCCTGGTTTACGCCCCCTCCTGGTGGGAAATCCACCCCGACCACACCGCCTTATCGCTGGCCGTGACCGAAGCGGTGGGTCGCGTTAACGATGAGATCCCGCTGATCCTCTATGAAGTCGGCGTCCCCCTCCATGCCAATCTTCTGCTGGATATCAGCGCTTGCCTGCCCAACAAGCAGGCCGCCATGGCCTGCTTTGCCAGCCAGATGGCCCAGCAAGCCTATGGCGATCACCTCTGGGCCCTCAATCGCTTTCGCAGCTATACGCTGCCGTCAACCGTCCATGCCGCAGAAGCCTATCGCCGCATCATCCGCCCCATCGTGCGCCCGCCGGCCCCGCTGATGAGCCGAATGGATGCGCCGGTCATGGTGGCGCGTGCTGATGCGCTAGAGCGCCCTGCCGGGTATCCGCCGACGTTTTGGCCGCGTTTGATCCGGGGTATCCGCGCACTCCGCCAGTGGCTTAGATATTGAGCACCGCTTGGTGCCTAAGCCGGGTTCCTGTCGGGTGTCGTCCTGAATGACCCACAACTACCGGGTGTCATCCTGAGGCCGTGATAACGGCTGAAGGATCTCAAGCCATGGGCACTGTGCGGGCCATGGTTGTGGGCTATGGGGTGCCGGTAGCGTGAGGTCCTTCGTTGCACTCAGGACGACACAGCGAGCTCAGGCCGACACAATGATTCATGTCATCCTGAACGACCACCGGGAGTGAAGGATCTTAGGGTACGGACTCAGTGTCATCCTGAGGCCGTCATAGCGGCTGAAGGATCTCAAGCCATGGGCACTGTGCGGGCCATTGTTGTGGGCTATGGGGTGCCGGTCGCGTGAGGTCCTTCGTTGCACTCAGGACGACACAACGAGCTCAGGACGACACAATGATTCGTGTCATCCTAAACGACCGTCGGGAGTGAGGGATCTCTGGCGACGGACTCAGTGTCATCCTGAGGCCGTGTTAACGGCTGAAAGATCCCAAGCCACGGGCACTGTGCGGGCCCTGGTTGTGGGCTATGGGGTGCCGGTCGCCTGAGGTCCTTCGTTGCACTCAGGACGACACAGCGAGCTCAGGCCGACACAATGATTCGTATCATCCTGAACGACCAGCGGGAGTGAAGGATCTCTGGCTACGGACTCAGTGTCATCCTGAAGCCGTGTTAACGGCTGAAAGATCCCAAGCCATGGGCACTGTGCGGGCCATGGTTGTGGGCTATTGTGTGCCGGTAGCCTGAGGTCCTTCGTTGCACTCAGGACGACACAACGAGCTCAGCACGACACGGCGGGGTTCACCATACCCCCCCCCAGGCTTCAGCGCATCACAACCCCCAATCATCGCGCAGAATCGCCTCGGCCACGCTCAACCGGGTTGGAAATAGGGGAATTCCTCCCTACAGCGCCTTGTTGTAGTCTGGCAACTTTGTTGAAAGCGTGCAAAAAGGCCGCGCAAAAGCGGGTGCAAGCCACATTGGACGCGCCTTTGGGCGGGGGTCATGGCCGCCGCGGAAAGGCTGGGGAGAGGGGGGCTGACGATTTATTGTAGTTTTTTGGCAAATGACGCTTGACAGCCTGCGTGTGGGTGGACTAACTTATCCCCACGCTCTCTGAAATGCCGATGTCTGCCCCAGTTCGTCTGGGGTCGGCCAACGGATGACGGAGTGGGCGGGAAACGGGGGACAATCTACAGGCTCCTGCTCTTCCGGTGTTTTGGGTGGTGATATCCGCAAGGGTTGAGCCAGACATGACAAAGTATAACGTTCTTATCGATAAGAGGATTTTATGAAAACTAACTTTAAAAAATTGGCTCTGATGGCGGGTGTTTCCGCTGCCATGGCCGGTGGCAGCATGTCTGCTCACGCAGTGATTCAGGCGGTACCGGCTCCGGCAGCACTGATTCCATTGTTCAATGGTTGTGTAAACAACTCAAACAACAGCCAGATCAATGGTGGATTAACCAACTATGTCCGCATCGAAACCCCTTCCTCAGTCGGGGTTGATTCAATCGTAAATCTGTTCGGTGGCCCCAATGGGAACGCTTCAACCGGTGCTATCCCGGCTTCCGGCGTGGCGACAGGTCTGGCTACTTCCACACCGAGCAACTCTACGGTGGCGACCTCTAGGCTGCACTGGTACTTCATGAGTCCCAACAGCGACGAGATCATTAACTCCGCTTTCCCGGTATCAGCCAATGACGTGATCGAATTCACGAACTGCGCTATGCCAACCACCCAAATTAGCTCTGCGGGTTCAATGACGACAGTTGCAGTAGGGTCCCAATCCTCAGGTTATCTGGTCATTATCAATGATTCAGCCGCCTTGGGTGGCGCTCCGTTGTTCTCGTTCCAGGCTGATTCCTACAGGGTTAATACTGCTGGTCTCAATTCGTCGACCGTCTACGAGAACATTCCCGTCTATCCGTTGACGGATACCGCCGACAACGGTGCGGGTGCCCCGACGCTGGCTAACAACGTGATCGAAGACGTCTCCGGCATTGCTGGTGGCGCACCGTTTGGTACCGGCCCAGTGGTTTCTCCGCTGATGAGCGGTATCCGCTTGGGTGCGACCAATGCATCTGGCGCACCTTATGGCTGGTATCGCGTCATTGACTTCCCAGTTATCAACGGGAATGATACCTACGTAGTGTGGGCGGATCGTAATTCAACGACCAACGTGGTCAATGGTACGATTCAGACCACCCCGGCAATCTACGGTACGACGCTGACCTATGACTGCAACGAAAACGTACTGTCTACCGGTCCGTTGAGCTTTGTAGATCAGCTTAACTTCCTGACTGTTGGTACCACCAACAGTACTGCTCAGACTAGTACTGTTGCTAATTTCGACGCATACAGCAACTTGTTCCAGCCGATCGGAGCTACTACCGCTCAGTCCACTGGATGTAACATTGCTGTGTCTGGCATACCTACTGCACTCACTGGAACGAATACCAGCAGTGGTTTTGTTCGCTACTTTGCTCAGTCCAACCCCTACACGGGTGATCTGACGGGTGCGGCCTACCAGGCATCGGTCATCTTCAGACTGCGTAACAGCGCTTCTGAAGCGACCTACCAGTTCCCGGTTGACCGCGGTTTCTTCACCGCCAAGTAAGTCGGTAATCGGTTACCGGTCAGTACTCGGTACTGACCGGTTCGGTTAGATCGATTATCATGAAACGGCCCGCATGCGGGCCGTTTCTTTTTGTATCGCCAGCAATAAAAATGTCTCGATCGTTTTACCAAACAAAACCATCTAAATGGCGCTCTGCTGGAGGGCGCATAGCCATTGGGTCAGCCGTGTTTGCCCTCGGCGCACTGCTCCTGTTGGGCTGTCAGGATCCCGATCAACCAGACACCCCGTCCGGGTTCGGACAACGCATTCCCTGGGTCGGTATGGCTTTCGATATCCTGGCGGCCGACCTTGATGGCGATAGTCGTCCGGACTTGACGGTCGTCGACCATGGCGGCAATCAAGCCCAGATTTTTTATCAGCAACCGCCCCGGCAGTTCACGGCGGGGCCAAGATTTGACGGCGTCGGCTTTCACCCCGGCAACCTGTTTCGCTGGCCGGGCGAGCCCGCCCGCTTCCTGCTGAGTGCCGAGGGGGACAACGCTATTCGGGTGTTGTCGCCAGACAAAGCGGCGGGCTTCAAGGTGGAGTCCCAGCTGGAAGCAGTCAAGCCGCGCTATGGCAACCTGTTCCGTTGGCCAGGCTGGGGCGACAGCTTGGTCCTGTCCCCCTTTGACATGGACAGCCTGTTTCTGCTGAAGCGTTTCGATCCGGGCACGGGCAAGGCCGAGGAAACCCTGCAAATCGCGCTTGCCGAACAACCGCCGTCTGTCCTGTGGCCCGGGCCGCTGACAGTGACCGATATCGACCGGGATGGCAGTGACGACATCCTGTATGCCACACCCATCACCCGTCAGGTGTTTGCGGTGCAGGCACCAAAAAATACCGAGTCAAAGAGCAAAAAAAAGGCGAAGGGAAAACCGAAGCCGAACCCCATCAAGCCGCGTCTGCTTGCCGAAAGTCCCGGTTGGGGCGGACCAACCCAGGTCCTGGCCGCTGATCTTGATCGCGATGGCGCGGATGACCTTCTGGTACCGGACGAAACCAAACCGGGCAAGATCAACGTGATTATGAACGATGGTCAGGGTCATTTTACGGTCACCCAGCCCTTGGATTCACCCAACGAGTTAGGGATTACCAAACTGCAAACCGCCATCGATCACGATGGTCAGCGCTATATCCTCGCCGCTGGGTTTGGGGTGATGGCCTTGCACCAAGTGCCTGAGCAGTGGCAAGTCAGTCAGCCCATGGTCTCCCGACATGTTCGCTGGAAGCGCGGCGACTATGCCACGGCGTTGGCCCTGCATGATCTGGACGGAGATGGCTGGCTGGATGCGGTGTTGGCCCGTCAGCAGGGTGGGGAATTGAGGGTTTTATATGGCCCGTTATGGGAAAATTTTAAGCAATGGTCCGACCCCTCGGTGGATCTGGATTAATGACATCATTCGTTTGAACGAGAGGAAATTCACCATGAAATTGACCCATCTGCGGGCTGGCGTCAGCCTTTTGAGTCTCTGTCTGCTGGCCGATGTAAGCTTGGCTGCTAAAGCCCCGGCCAAAACCAACGAGGCAAAACAGCCGCCGGCAGCCGAGGCGGCAAAACCGGTTGACTACAGCAAGCTGCCGGCGCTGGAACAGCCGTTGATTCTGGTGGATGGTTTTAGCATCAACAGTCAGGACTACCTGAATTTCCTGCAGAACAACCCCACCATCATGAGCCGGGCGGCCAATACGGAAACCGGCAAGACAGAGGCCATCCGGGAATTGACACGGACTTATCTGCTGCGCAAGGCAATGTATGACCAAAAATTGCTGAACAAGGATGACAAGGAGCCGCCGACGCCCAATATGATTGCCGCCGCTTATGAAAAGTTGGCCAAACAGCATTTCCCGGCACCGCCGGCCCCGGACGAGAAAACCGCCTATGCCTATTATCAGGCTCATCAGGACAACTATGGCATTCCTGGCAATTACCGGCTGAACCAGATTCTGATCAAAACGCCCACTAATCCTGATCCTGCCGTACTGAAGGCGGCCGAGGAGCGGGCCCAGGCCGCCCTGAAGCGCCTGACGGCGGGTGAGGCATTCAGTGCGGTGGCTAGCGAGCTGACCGAGAGCACCATTGGCAAGCTGACGGGGGGGGATATCGGGTATGTCGATCCGGCCGAGCAGCCCTGGCTGAAAGAGTCGCTGCTGAAAATGAAAGTGGGTGATCGGGTGGGCCCGATCAAGAGCCCGGAAGGGGTGGTGGTGCTGGAGTTGACCGACATCCGACCCGCGCTGATCTCGCCCTACGGCAATGTGCGCGACAAGGTCATCAAGGACTATCGCGACGAGCAGCAAAAGAAGGTCCGCGATGCGTATGTGCTGGAGCTAGCCAAGGGCGTCAAGATCGAAGTCGCTGCCCCCAGTATCCAGTCATTGTTCCCTAACGGGGTCTTGCCATGAGCTTGAAACAGCACTGGAAGTGGCTGGCGATTGGTGCGCTGCTGCTCGCGGCGGGTTATGCCGGGTTTGACTTCCAGAATCGGCACAGTGAGGCCACCCTGCTGGCCCGTGCCCATCAGTATTGGGAGGCCCGCCGATTGAACGATTACCTGACCGCCTATGAGCTGGAAGCCGAAACCGCCAATGGCCAACTGGCGCCGGATGAAGTGGAGACGCGGCCGGAATGGGGTCAGCGCCTGTACAGCTACAAACTCGGGTCCGTGGATTATTACAATGGCCATGCGGAAATTGAATTGACGACCGAGTACCTTATTCGTGAATTGTCCAAACCCGCGGGTGGGGGGACGGCTAAAGACTTGTGGACCTTCATCAAGGGCCAGTGGTATCACGGCGCGCCGGAAAAAGGCGGCGCCGGAATCCGCAAGCCGGGCTCTGCCCAACCCCTGCCACCTGCTAACCCGACTGAACCCGCCCCGGCGCCCGCGCCCGCGCCCGCGCAGTAAGGGTGTGGGGGAGGGTTGGCGTTTTGTGCTGGTCGCTTGGGGTCCTTCGTTGCACTCAGGACGACACGGTGATGGGTGTCATCCTTCGCGGGGCTTAGGCCGACCGGGTGGGTCAGGGCTGCCAATGGGTGTCATCCTGAACGACCCGCGGGAGTGAAGGATCTCATGCTATGGCCCCCTGCAGGCCATGGTGGCGGGTTATTGGGTGCTGATAGCCTGAGGTCCTTCGTTGCACTCAGGACGACACGGTGATTCGTGTCATCCCTTGCGGGGCTTAGGCCGACCGGGTGGGTCAGGGCTGCCAATGGGTGTCATCCTGAACGACCCGCGGGAGTGAAGGATCTCAGGCTATGGCCCCCTGCAGGCCATGGTGGCGGGTTATTGGGTGCTGATAGCCTGAGGTCCTTCGTTGCACTCAGGACGACACGGTGATGGTCTAATCCGCCTGCGCGGTCACCGGGGCGAATCATAGGCAAAAGACATCAATCCGGCTGATTCACTCATGCAAGACCGGCAATATGACGTTTACATGATGACCAACCAGAGCAATCGGGTGCTCTATACCGGCATCACCAATGATCTTGGTCGGCGCGTGTATGAGCACCAGCATAAGCTCTGCAAGGGGTTCACGGCCAAATATAATGTTGAGAAGCTGGTGTTCTTTGAGGTCACTTCGGATGTTGAATCCGCCATTACCCGAGAGAAGCAAATCAAGGGCTGGGTGCGTGCAAAAAAGAATGCGCTGGTGGGATCGATGAATCCTGATTGGCGTGATTTGAGCGTCGATTTCATGTAGGCGAGTGGTATTGGGCTTGGGGTTTTGTGCCGGTCGCTTGGGGTCCTTCGTTTCACTCAGGACGACACAGTGATTTGTGTCATTCTTCGCTGCACTCAGTACGATACGTTGGGTCAGTGCTGCTATTGGGTGTCATCCTGAACGACCTGCGGGAGTGAAGGATCTCAGGTTAGGGGCACCCAGCAGGCGGCTGTGTTTGGGCGCTGGTTTTACTGGAATAACGATAATGGCGGCTTCGATGGGTGCTTTCAGGGGATTTTTGGCTGCTTACTGGGGGCCGCTGAAGCATCTGGTGGTTTACCGCGACTTGTTCCTTCGCTTGATCCGGCGCGACATCATCAGCCGAACCAGCGGGACGTTGCTGGGGGCGGCGTGGTTAATCATTCAGCCCGGTCTGCAGGTGCTGGCCTTCTGGTTTCTGCTGGATTTTGTCCTCAAGGTCCGGTCTCCCGGAAGGGTGGCTTTCCTCGATTACTTTCTGGTGGCCATGTTGCCGTGGCTGTTCATCAGCGACACGCTGACGCGTTCTCTCGGTGTGCTGAGTGAGTTTAGTAGCCTCTATCAGCGCACTATCTTTCCTGTGGCTGTGTTGCCGCTGATCCCGTTGGGGATGTCTTTGCTGGTCTATGGCCCGGTTTACGCGGTGGTGTGCGGTGTGCTGATCGGACCGGGGGCGGCGGCCCAGGGGGTTGCGGTTTTGGGACTGATGGCTCTGTGGCTGTTGCCCTGGGTCTATCTATTGGCCATCGTCGGTCTGTTTTTCAAGGAATCGCGTCAGTTGGTCCCCTTTCTGCTGACCATGGTGATGTATGTGACGCCTATCCTCTACCAGCCGGCGGCTTTGCCGGATTCGGTCCAGACGTTGTTGGCCTGGAACGTGGTAGCGGATGGGGTGGCGCTGATCGAGGGCTGGCTGTTTGATTCGCCGGTGACCCCGCGCAATGGTTGGCAGCCAGTGCTGCTGTGGCTGGTGACGATGCCGCTGTCCTGGTGGCTGTTCCGCCGCGCCGAGCCGCATTTGCGGGAGGCATTATGAATCCGGTCATTTGCCTGGAGGGTGTGGGCAAAACCTACCGAACCTATGCGCATGCGAGAGACCGCTTTTGGGAGTTGCTGACCAGCCGACCGCGCTACCGGGAGACGGTCGCTTTGCAGGCGCTCGATCTGCGAGTCGATCCGGGTGAGGTGGTGGGGATCATTGGCATGAATGGCGCCGGCAAAAGCACGTTGCTCAAGCTGATTGCCGGGACCTTGCCGCCTGATCAGGGTGACATTCGGGTGGCGGGTCCGGTGTGTGCCCTGCTGGAGCTGGGGGCGGGTTTTCATCCCGACATGTCGGGGCGCGACAATATTTTCCTGGGGGCGGCGGTGGCCGGCATGCCGGCGGCCCGGATAAAAGCACAGGTGGATGAGATCATCGAGTTTGCCGGTCTTAGAAAGTCGATCGATCAGCCGGTGAAAACCTATTCGTCAGGCATGATGATGCGCCTGGCTTTTTCGGTGGCGACGGCGGTGGATCCGGATTTGTTGATTCTGGATGAAACCTTGTCGGTGGGGGATGGGGCTTTTGCGCGCAAATCCTTCCAGCGCATCATGCAATTCAAGGAGGCGGGGAAGACCATTCTTTTCTGCTCGCATTCGATGTACCAGATTCAGGCGATCTGCAGCCGGGCGATCTGGATCGATCAGGGTGAAATGAGAATGGACGGTGATCCTGGCCCCGTGGTGGCCGCCTACAATGATTATCTGGGGCTGTATGAACAGGCGACGATGGCTGATGCGAAGGCCAATGTCGCGGCTGCCCCCGCCGGCGCAGCGGCAGATTCAGCGGTTCAGCCTGTCGTCAGCGCGCGACTGCTCAAGGTGTCTGTGCGCGCCGGCGCGTTTTCGGGTCTTAAGCTGCCGCTGACCAGTGGCACGGTGGATGTGTCGGTGGGGGTCAGTTTTCAGTCGGATCCTGCGCTGAAGCCGCCCAGTGTGGGGGTGACCATCACGGCATCCAGCGGAGTGCCGGTGACGAGCGCCGGGACGCATGTGGACGGGATGCGGGTTGAGCGTTGCTCAGACGGTCGCGGCGAGGTCGAGCTGACATTTCCCAGGCTGCCTTTGTTGCAGGGGAGTTACTGGGTGAACGTGTTTTTGCTCTGCGATCGGGGGCTGCAGCTTTATGACAAGGCGCAGTTGGTGTCCGAGTTGGAGGTCACCCAGAATACGCTGGAGATGGGTGTGGTGACCTTGCCCCATCACTGGTCTGGCGTGGGGCCGGCGGATCAATCTTGAGGTGGAGCATAGGGCTTTGATGCCTGCCCCGCTGGCTGCGGGACAGTCGGTCTGGTGGACCCCACCCGCTGAGGCAGGCGACAACCCGGACGTGCCGGAGTGGTTGCTCGCCTATGCGGCGGGTTGCCCTGTGGTGACGGCCCCGGCATCGGCACGATCAGCCCATGATCGCTTTGTCTGGGTGGTGGTCGATCAGGCACTCGATTCTGACTGGGTGCTGAATGGCCTGGCTGATCTGGCTGAGCCACTCGAGGATGAGGGATGGCTCTGGATTCGGTTGTTTCCAGTGGCGGCCCATGAGCGGGCGGGTAAGCCGCGGTGGCAGTGGCTGGTGGACCTGGCTTGCCGGCAAGGCTACGAGTACGCCGGCCAGCAGCCTATTCACTCGTTAGGCGATTATCTTGTCTTCAAAAAGTCGGCCAGTCTGATTCATCGCTGGCGACTTCGCTGCCCCACTCGGCAAGATGAGGCGGGTTGTCATGCTCTTTTCCTGCGGGCCTTTAACCACCCTATCAGCCCCGCATTATGGCGCTGGAAGTATGGCTCTGGACGGGGTCGCGCTACGATGGCGATGCGCGGTGAGCAGGTGATTGCCAATTATGGCTGTGTGACCCGGCGGATATGGCTGCGGGGTCGAGAAACCCGGGCATTGCAGATTTGCGATGTGATGGTGGATCCGTCAGAGCGGGCCATCATGACCCGGACCGGAGCGTTTTTTCAGGTGGCCAAGGCGGCCCAGGAGGCGTTCATCGGTTTTGGAGCTGACCATGAGTTAGGTTACGGTTTCCCCAATCAGCGGCATATGCAGCTAGCTGAAAAGATGGGCTTGTATGATGAGGTTGAGCGACTGGTCGAATTGGAGTGGCCAACCGCGGTGCATCAGCGCCATGCATGGACTACCACGGCGCAGCTGGGTGCTGGCCAGGTAGACAAACGCTCGCTGGCGAGGGTGTGGGAGAGGATGCGACGTCGGATGAAAGATCACATCCTTGTGGCTCGTGATCCGGACTATTGGCAGTACCGCTATGCGGAGCACCCGGAGCAGGATTATGCGATGTTGTCGGTGAGTCAGCGGCTGACCGGTCGGCTCATGGGGGTTGCGGTGTTGCGACGCGAAGCGGAGGAATGCAAACTGCTGGATGTTCTGGCAGAGCCTGGACACATGGGCTTGCTGGTTTCTCACGCCAGACGGCAGGCGGCCAAATGGGGCCTGCCGGTGTTAAAGGCCTGGGTGACCGACCATTGCGCCCAGTGGCTGGCAGGCCCTGATGCCATCCGTCGTCCTACGGATATCGTCATTCCTCTGAATATCCATGCCCCATTACACCGGACAGAAGAGGTGAGGGGTCGCTGGTTTCTGATGATGGGGGATACGGATTTTTTGTAGGGGTTGAAAGGGTGTTCTGCTCTGTTTGCTTTGAATACCGTTGTGCTTGGGGTTGCGGTTGGGGGCTTGGGGTCAGGCTTTGGTTTTTGTGCCAGTCGCCTGAGGTCCTTCGTTTCACTCAGGACGACACAGTGATTTGTGTCATCCTGAAGCCGTGATAACGGCTGAAGGATCTTAGGACAGGGGCACTGAGCAGGTGGCTTGGGTCAGGGTTGGGGCTTTTGTGCTGGCCGCCTGAGGTCCTTCGTTTCACTCAGGACGGCAGGGTGATGGGTGTCATCCTGAAGCCGTGATAACGGCTGGGATCTTAGGACAGGGGCGCTGAGCAGGTGGCTTGCGGCCAGGGTGGGTGTTTGGTGCCGGTAGCCTGAGGTCCTTCGTTGCACTCAGGACGACACACAGATGGGTGTCATCCTGAAGCCGTGATAATGGCTGAAGGATCTTAGGACAGGGGCGCTGAGCAGGTGGCTTGCGGTCGGGCTTGGGTTTTGTGCCAGTCGCCTGAGGTCCTTCGTTGCGCTCAGGACGTCACAGGGGGTGATGAGTGAAACGAAGGACCTAAGCCTGAAAACACGGCCTGCGTTGCAATGGTTACCTCTCGAAACATTGGCAGATCACTGACCGGGACTCATCGAATGCACGATCATCGTTTGGCTATCACTGATCCTCGGGTTGTGCTCAGCCAGATGACTTTTGTCATTGTCGGCATCAATCTGGTGGCGGGTATGAGCTCAATTCCCTCTGTGGGCTGGATGTTCATGCATCACCCGGATGATTTTCGGGATTACACCTGGACTGCAATTTTTGACTTTCTGTGGGGTTTGCGCACGGGTATCCCCCCGTTTTTGGCGGGGCTCGAGCTGGTGTTAGTCAAGTTGACGGGTTCGGCTCACTGGGTGACGGTTTATGGCTATCAGGTGGCATTGATCAGTGTCTATCTCCTGGCTATGCAACTTGCCAGGGCTACGTCTTGGCGCTACGGGCTGTCGGTGTTGGCGAGTGGGGTTTTTTTTTACACGACGGTACTGGTCCATCCGGCCGTGCCGGCAAGCTACGATCTGTTTTTTCCTGCTTTTTTTCTTCTGTTTGTCACGCTTTTGCAGTGGGCCATTGCCAGGGCGGAGGGTTGCTGGGCGATGGCTGCGGCAGTTCTGAGCGGCTTCTTTCTCGCCATGACGGAGCTCAGCCGGCCTTTTGTGATTTACTGGCTGCCGATGTTGCTGTTTATCACAGGGCGAATGGTGGGCCGGAATCGGGGGGTCTGGTTGGGGTTTATGGCTCCGATTGTCTTGATTTCCGGGCTATGGCATGTGCATTTGTATCTGGATTTCAGGCAACTGACGTTTACCAACCATACGGGGGCGAATTTGGCGCGGGGCTGGCCCCAGGTGGAGCATGCCGCTCCCATTGACGAGACGTCGGGAGTTGCGGTGCGGCCGGGGCGATGGTTTGACCGTAATACGGAGGTCCACACGCAAAATAGTCGAATGCTGGAAAGGGCGGTATTCCGGTATTGGCTGGACAACCCTTGGGCTAGTGTCCGGCATCTGGCATACCGACTTAGCGAACTGTTGTCAGCGAAGACACGGTTGTACAGCCATGATCCCCAGTCCTGGGTGCTATGGATCTATCGGCCCATGGTTTGGTTGACGGTCGGAATTTTATTGGGAGCGGTCCTTTTCTGGGGGCGCGAGGCTTTTGGTCGAGGAAATGGGATTGATTGGCCGGCGAGCGGTGGCGACATCATCGTAACGGGGTTCACACTTTACTGCCTGCTTGTCCTGGCGATTGGCGAGGCAGGGGAAGAGGCGCGCTTGCTGATTTCTGTGTTGCCGATGTTGGCGGTGTGTCCTCTGCCCAACGGACGATTATTGATGGCGTTCAAAAAAACCTGTTCCCCTTAATCAGCATCGTGAGATTGAGTGAGTGGATGATCTGAAGCATTTTCTGGTAAGCGGCTCAATGACGCTGGAGGAGCATGTGATGATTGTCTGGCAGTATTGGCTGGATAATCATGAGGGTATTCTGGCCAAGCTCAGGGTTTATGGGCTTATCCCTTTAATTCTTCTGTTGGAGCGGGTTTTTCCGACCCGCCCCCTAAAATTGCTCCCCAGGGGCTGGTTGAGTGATCTTTTTCATACTTATGAGCCCTGGATGCGTGCGGCGGTCGTTTCCTGGTTGGCGGTGACCCTTTCGCCGTGGTTGCCAGAGGGATATCCAAAGGGGTTGGCGGCCGGGTTTCCGCTCTGGGCAGGCTTTATGCTGGCGTTATTGGTATCGGAAGTGGGCTTTTATTTTATTCACCGGGCAACGCATGCTTTTTCATGGCTTTGGAATTTTCATCGTGTGCATCATAGTTCAGTTGAGTATTACTCCTTGATGACCAGTCGATTTCATGTATTCGATCTAGCGCTTTTTGAGGTGCCCAGCATCATTCTATTTGCCTGGTTGGCCATCCCGGCCGAAACACTCTCTTACTTTGTCTTGTTTCGTGGCTTCATGGACCGCTATGGGCATAGTAATATCAATGGCCCACGATTTACCGGTTATTTTATTGGCTCACCCCACTTTCATGCATGGCATCACTCGCGAGCGCCAGAGGCCTTGAATAAGAATTTTGGGCGAGATACCGTGTTTATGGATTATTTGTTTGGAACGGCTTATTACCCAAAGGACACGCGCGCAGATAGTTTTGGTGATCCTGAGTTTAGCAATAACTATCTGGTTCATCAGACGTTACCTTTTGTGAGTATATTTAAAAGATTAGGTGCTTTTGCCAGATCCTTGCGGGTGCGAGGCGCTGGTGAGCGCTGGGGGTCTTGAGGCGTGTGGAATTTGGCCAAGCCAATTTTTTCGGAGCGATGAGTGCGCATGACGGTTCGATCAGGCTCTGACGGTTTCGAGCCGGTTTTTATAGGCAGTTTTCGTAGTGGCACTACATTGCTGGTCAACTTGCTGGGTTTGCATCCCGAGTTGCAGCCCTGGTTCGAGACCAAGGCCTTATGCGAGCCGCTGCGATGGTTGCGTGTGTTGCGTTTGCCAGATCAGGCGTTGGTGGAGAGCGAGCTGGTGAAGCCCCGGGATGTCCCGGGATTCAACCCGGAAGCGGTGGGCCGGCGCATGGTCAGGGACTTCAGGGAGACAGCGGACCGCATCCAGGGCCTGATCCCGAGCGGCAAGGCGGTGGGAGAGCGGTATCCTCTGGGGCATGATGTGGCTCGATATCGTGTCGAAGAGGCGGTAGCCGAGGTGCAGCGGTGGGTCGATCGGGTGGAGGCGGATTCGAGCTATGTCGCGATAGCCCGTGTGACGGGCGAGTTGATCTCTCGTCTGGGGGCCCTACAGATTGCGGGTAGCGGGAAAGCCCGATGGATCAACAAGACTCCCGAAATTACTCGTTTTGGGCCAGAGCTTCGCGATTGCCTTGGACCTTGCAAAATCATCATGATGATTCGAGACGGACATCAGGTGGTCAGGTCTGCAGAAAAATTGGGCTGGGCCAAGGCCGCCGAAATAGCACTGTGGTGGAAAGCCATGATCATGGAGGCGCGGGCCGGTGCCGAGTTGGATCCGTTGCGGTATTTTGAACTGCGGTATGAGTCGCTGGTGGATAACCCGGCGGTCGAACTCGATCGTGTTCTTGCTTTTCTTGGAGTGGAACCTTGCGGCGAGCACCTGGTGGCTGAATATTTGGGGGCGTTAGGCATCACACATCTGACCCGGGCAGCGGCAGAGCATGTTCCGAATGATCGGGTATTCAATGGTTCCAGCGCCGATGCTGGTGGGCTCATTGATGAAAACTTCAATCATTCCCTTGGGTACTGACCGGGTCGCTCGGTGTTCAGTTTCTTGCAGAATAAATCCGGGACGTAATTGATTGTCGATCCGGTCGCCTGAATGGTCGATTGAGCTGCTGCGAGGCCTTGCGGCTTTCATGGTATTGGTTACGCATTATCATGCGTTGGCGGGCTGGCATATTCCGGCGCTCCAGTTTCTGCATGTTGGAGTGGATTTGTTCTTTGTCATCAGCGGCTATGTGTTTGCTCCCTATCTGTTTGGGAAGCCACTGAGGTTACGGCCTTTTTTTGTGCGGCGCTGGTTCCGGGTGTATCCCCTGTATCTGCTTGCCGTGGTTATGTATGCCTGTCTGCGCCCTTGGGATGCCATGATGGGTGGCAATATCCTGAAACATCTGTTGTTTTTGCATACCCTGGAGTCCAGAGAAGTGGCCTTTTCACTCAATCCGGCCTTCTGGAGTTTACCGCCTGAGGTTGAGTTTTATCTGTTATTACCTGTTCTGGCGCCGCTGGTGGCATCCAGTATTCATCGGTTGATCGCCTTGTTGGCGGTCACGGTTGCCCTTCGACTGTTTGTCTTTATGCCTGGCCTGGCATTTGATGGAGCCTGGGTTCTCGGTGGCATGCGTTACCACCTTCCCGGATTGTTATCTGAGTTTATGCTGGGGGGGTGGGCGTGGTGGTGGTCTGCTGCGCGTCCTTCCGCGAGGTGGCGAGCAGGATTATTCTTTTTGGGCCTGTTAATGCTGGGTGTTCTGGCTTTTTGCTTCGGCTTGTATCATGGACAGGTTGAGGTCTCTGGACAGGCTCAAGCCCCGGCCTGGCTTGGCAACTATCTTGGCCTGATGTCAGCGGGGGCCTTTGCATTGATGGTGGCGGGTGTTGGCCACTGGGTTGCGCCATCAATCGATGGCGTTAAAGGGTTGGTGCTTGGGTTTGGAGAGTTAAGTTATGGGGTTTACCTGTTTCATAATGCTGCCCCCTTGATCATGGAATATGCCGGCTGGAGTCCCGGTAGTTTGAAATTTGTGACGCTTTGTCTGTTGTTGACGCTGTTGATTTCGACGCTGTTTCATGTTGGCCTGGAGGCACCCTTTAGGCGTTTTGGTCGTGATGTTGCCATGCGGTGGTCTTGATCGTTGGTCTGATGGGCTGATCAGTCAGTGTCAAGAAGGGTTTGAAGTTTTTTAATGGCGGATTTTTCGCTTGATTTGGAGAGAGTGATGGTCAAAAGTTCTTTTAGTGTTGGCGCTCTGGTTATATTTGCCCTGTGTCTTGTTCAGGTAATGTTTAACCCCGCGCAGTCTGCACCGCAGTTGCCTAATCAATCAGGCCTGAAGCCAGTGGTTGACGAAAATCAGGTGGCGATTAACGGAAGTGGTTTTAACGGCACCACCAGCGTGACGTTTGATGGGGTAGCGGTCGCGTTTATAGTGGTGAGCGATACTTTAATCACTGCTACGCGACCGTCAGGCATCAAGGACCAGGCAACGGTAGAGCTAAAGACGCCCGGGGGTATGGTTTCGTTTGTGTATGTCAGGCCGACTGAATCTCAGCAGGCAGAGGAGTCTCCCAAAGTTGAATTGGTATCGGTTGAGCCGGCGATGGGGCCTGCCTCTGGCGGGACTGTGCTTCGAATCAAGGGATCAGGCTTCAGGCAGCGGGGTAATTTGCGGGTCACCCTGGACGGGAATGATGCTACTTCTGTCTCTCGTGTTCGAGAGGATGAGTTGCTTGCTGTAACACCCGCTCATGAGGCAGGCGTGGTGAAACTGGCAGTGAAGACCCTCGATGGCAAGGAAGTTGTGCTGGACAGGGCATTTACTTTCATTGCGCCGCCCGCTCTGGCGACAGTGACTCCTTCGATAGCATCGACCGCCGGCGGAACGGCAATCCAGTTACAGGGGCAAGGGTTTTCCACTGCGGGCGAAGTCAAGGTGATGTTCGGTAATGCATCCGCGACTCAGGTCACTGTTAAAAGCGGCACCGAGATCATCGCCATTGCGCCACCCTATGGCTGGGGGCCTGTTGATTTGCAGGTCACCAATGCTGATGGCCAATCTGCCCTTGTGAAAGCGGCCATAACTTATGTTGTTCCCCCATCCATTACGTCTGTGGGATCGGCCACTGGCCTGAAGTAATACAACCATCTGGCGCGGCTGAGGTGCCCAGTTGTGATTGATTTCATTTGGTGGTGGGCTTGTTTTTTTCTTCCGTTGGCCTGGCTGGTTCGCCGTCTAATGCCGGCTGTCCCCGAGGCCAGTCAGGCGGGTTTGAGGGTCCCTTTTTCGATGGGTTCCTACGCGAAAGGGTGGGCTGAGTCCGCAGGGCTGGGTCGGTCCGCATTTTTCCCTTGGCTCGTTTGGTTGCTGTTGATTGCTGCGGCTACCCGCCCGGTATGGCAGGGCGAACCGATCGAGCAGGCGATGAGCGGGCGCGATCTGATGCTGGCGGTGGATCTGTCGGGCAGTATGGAGATCGCCGATTTTGTCTTGAGGGGCAGCAAGGTCGATCGCTTGACGGCGACCAAAGCCGTGGCGGGAGAATTCATCGAGCGGCGGGTCGGCGATCGGGTCGGCTTGGTCCTGTTTGGCGAACGCGCCTACCTGCAGGCCCCGCTGACCTTTGACCGCAAGACGGTGCGGACGCTGCTGGATGAGTCGGTCATCGGTCTGGCGGGTGACAAGACGGCGATTGGTGATGCCATCGGCCTGGCGGTGAAGCGACTGAAGGACAACCCAAAGGATCAGCGGGTGCTGATTTTGTTGAGCGATGGCGCCAATACCGCGGGGACGGTGGCGCCCTTGCAGGCCGCCGAGTTGGCTGCCAAGGAGGGACTGAAGGTCTACACCATCGGCATTGGTGCGGATGAGATGGTAATCCGCGATTTGCTGGGTAGCCGCAAGGTGAACCCTTCGCAGGATCTGGATGAGCCAACCATGCGCGGAATTGCCGAAAAGACCGGGGGTCGCTATTTTCGGGCGCGCGATGTGAAGGAGCTGGAAAACATCTACCAGATGCTGGACGACCTGGAGCCCGTCGAACGGGATAAGCGCTATTACCGGCCGCAGACCGAACTATATCCTTGGCCGCTGGGGGCGGCGTTATTGCTGGCGGCTTTCCTCGTGATTTATCGGGAACGCTCGGTTGCTTGATGTTGACCTCATGCATGACTATAGTCACGAATCTGGTCATATTTTGTGAGGTGCGCCATGCATACTATTCAGGCCTCTGAATTCAAGGCTCGCTGTCTGGCTTTGATGGATAGCGTTGCAAGTACAGGCGAAGTTTGGGTGGTCACGAAAAATGGGCGGCCGGTTGCGGAATTAAGGCCATACTCTGGTGGCCGGGTCGATTCGCCCTTTGGCATGCATCGATCGGTCCAGATTTTAGGGGATATCATCTCCCCTATCGAGGATGCTGAGTGGAAGGCTCTGGATTGATTCTGCTCGATACCCACAGTCTGATCTGGATGGATCAAGACAATCCACTGTTGGGCCCCTCGGCCCGCCGGCTCATTGAGGCGGCATGGCGGGAAGGTCTGGTCGCTGTGAGTGCCATCAGTTTTTGGGAATCAGCCATGCTGGTCGAACGGTCCAGGATCAGTTTGCCGGTTTCTGTTGAGACTTGGCGTACCGATCTGATTCAGTCAGGTGTCAAGGAGATTTCCCTGGACGGACGGATCATGCTCAGGTCTACCCAATTGCAGGGCTTGCATAGGGATCCAGCAGACCGGTTTATCGTTGCGACGGCCTTGCAACACTCTGCCACGCTGATTACTGCGGATAGCAAGATTCTGAATTGGGATAATGAGTTTCCAAGGCAGGACGCCCGGATTTGATGCGGATTCTGTGTCGCCACGAAAGCGCCGTTTTTTCTTGAATACCCACCTTGCATGCTGACTGACTTCCACTTTCTCCGTCCCTGGTGGCTGCTGGCCCTGATCGGGTTGGTGGGCATACTCTGGCTGCTGGCCCGTCGGCAGGCGGGATCAGGCGACTGGGCGGAGTATTGCGACGAGGCCTTGATGCCTTATGTCCTGATCGGCCGACCCGCCAAGCAATCGCGGTTGCCGCTCTGGTTGGCGGGACTGACCGGGCTGATCGCCGTTCTCGCGCTTGCCGGACCCGCCTGGGAGCGGTTGCCCACTCCGGTCTTCCGCAATCTGTCGGCCATGGTCATCGTGCTGGACTTGTCTTGGGCGATGGAGGCGAACGATGTCAAACCCAATCGACTGGAGCGCGCCCGCTTCAAGATCGATGATCTACTGAAGGCGCGCAAGGATGGACAGACAGCGCTGCTGGCCTATGCCGGCGATGCCTTTGTTGTGACGCCCCTCACCGATGATGTTGCCACGATTACGGCGCAACTGACCGCGTTGTCGCCTCAGATCATGCCGCTGCAGGGGACGCGCATGGCTCTGGGCCTGGATGCGGCGGGTCGATTGTTGCAGCAGGCCGGACAGAAAACCGGCGATGTGCTGGTGGTAACGGCCGGGGAAGACGTGGCTGCCGCCACGGCGGCCGCGTCCCGTCTCCAGTCCCAAGGCTACCGGGTGTCGCTGATCGGTGTGGGTTCCCGGGAGGGTGCGCCGGTCCCGTTGCCGGAGGGGGGGTTTCGCAAAGACAGTAATGGCAAGATGCTGCTGTCGCGGTTGGACATCAAGGCGCTGTGGGACCTGGCGCAGGCCGGTGGCGGCGTCTATCGCACGCTGGATACGGGCGCGGCGGACACCGATGCCGTGCTGGAATTCGTCGACCGGCGGGCGGAGGCCGATCAACAATCGGGACAGGATATCCATGTCGACCAGTGGCGTGATGGCGGCGTCTGGCTGTTGCCGTTACTGATTCCGTTGGCGGCACTGGGGTTTAGGCGCGGCTGGCTGGGCTTGATTTTGCTCGCGGTGCTGGCGCCGGTGCCCCAACCGGCCTGGGCGCTGGAGTGGGCGGATTTATGGAGGACGCCGGATCAACAGGCACAGCAAGTGCTGCAATCGGGTGACGCCAAGGCCGCTGCCGAGCGCTTTGCCGATCCTGATTGGAAAGCGGCGGCCGAATACAAGGCCGGCCAGTTCGAGGCGGCGGCCCAGCATCTGGAGCCCAGGGACACCTCACTCGCGCAATACAATCGCGGCAATGCGTTGGCCCGGCAAGGCCAGCTGGAGTCGGCGCTCAAGGCCTATGATCGGGCGTTGGAACTGAATCCCGGCCATGAGGACGCCCAATACAATCGCAAGCTGGTGGAAGAGGCGCTGAAGAAACAGCAGGAGCAGCAGCAAAAACAAGACCCGTCCGAATCCTCCAAGGAGGGCGATCAGGGGCAACAGTCCAATCAGGATCAGAAAAACCAGGACGGGGAGAAAAAGCCATCCCAGTCGCAGGAGTCGCAGGATCAAAAACCGGAGTCCTCGCAAGCCCAGCAGGACAAGAATCAGGCCGATAGTTCGGCTAATGAGGAAAAGTCTTCAGGCGAAAATGACGAGTCGAAAGACCCGGCTAAATCGGCGGAAAGTCAGACTGGGTCTACTGAAGGTGATCCGCAACAACCCAAGCCGGATGACGGCAAGCAAGAAACCGCGGCCAAGCAGGATGCCGCCCAACAGGATGCTCCCGCCGAACCAGCTCGACCCGATGCGCAGGAGGCCCAAGACGCCAAGGACAAGCCCGCTGCGGCTGCTCAGGCACAAGAGCCGCCGAGCGAAAGTGATCAGGCAGAGGCGCAGTGGCTGCGGCGAATACCGGATGACCCGGGCGGCTTGCTCAAGCGCAAGTTCAACTACCAATACCGCCTGCGTCAGCAACAGCAACCATCGGAGTGATGCGCCCATGATCTGGAAACCCGTAAGCCGCTCACATGAGAGTGGAGCGTGGATGTTCAACTTCAGCGGTGCCGTCGCCTGGCTGCTGGCCAGTTTACTGCTGTGGGCCCACCCGGCTTTCGCCGCACAGATCGAATTGACGCTGGACCGCAACCCGGTCCCGCTCAATGAGTCTTTTACGCTGACCTTCACTGCTAATGAATCACCGGATGACGATCCTGACTTTTCCCCGCTGCAGGCGAACTTCGAGGTGCTGAACCAAAGCCAGAGCAGCCAGATGTCCATCGTCAATGGTCGAGCCACCCGAGACATCAGCTGGCAGGTGCAGGTGATGGCCAAGAACTCCGGGACGCTGGAGATACCAGCCATCGCGTTTGGTCGTGATACGTCCAAGCCTTTCGCGGTCACCATCACCCATGGGGCGGTGACCGCAAAGCAGGGCAGCGAGGCCAATATTTTGCTGGAGGCTGAGGCCGAGCCCAAGAACCCTTATCTTCAGGCGCAAGTGGTACTGACACTGCGCGTACTGAGTCGTGTGGCATTTTCCGGCGATTTGGGTCAACCGGAGGTGCCCGACGCTGTGGTCGAAAAGCTGGATGAGGACCGGGAATACGTAACCCTGCGCGATGGCGTGCAGTTCAAGGTCAACGAGCGCCGCTATGTGCTCTTTCCGCAGAAAAGCGGTCGCCTGACCATCGGTTCCATCAACCTGATCGCGCAGTTGGGCGGCTCTTCTTTCGGGCCTTTCTACCGACCATCGACGCGCCAGCAGCGGCTGCATTCGGACCCCATCGATCTGGATGTTCGGCCGATACCGGCTCAGTTCACTGGAAAACACTGGCTACCCGCTACCAAAGTGGAGTTGGGAGAACAATGGCAGCCGGTTACGAGGCAAGTGGCCGGGGGGGAGCCTGTGACCCGGACCGTCATGATCAAGGTCGAGGGTGCCGGTGTGGGTCAGCTACCTGAACTGATCGGCGCGGATTTGTCTGCGGCTGACATCAAGCACTACCCCGATCAGCCGGTGACCAAGGAAACCAAGACGGACGAGGGCCTGGTCAGCCAGCGACAACAGAAAATCGCGTTGATCGCGACTCATGGGGGGACATACACCGTGCCAGCGATGGAGATTCCCTGGTGGAATACGGTGACCGACCAGATGGAAGTGGCTCGTTTGCCCGCGCATGAATTGACGGTGTCCGCGGTGGCGGGGGACGCTGAATCGCTCCCTATCAGTCCGGTTCCTTCGTCAACGTTGGAACCCCGTCCACCAGCAGAGTCGCCCGTGACGGCGGCTCTGCCACCTGCGACTGGCGATCACTGGTTTTGGCTGGCGCTGCTGTTTGGGCTCGGCTGGTTGCTGACGGGGCTGGCCTGGTGGCGGTCACGCGCCTTACGGTTCAGGGATTCACTGCCCCAGGAAAACCCTGCCGCCGAGTCGGAGCGACAGCTCATCCGCGCACTGGAGAACGCTTGTAAAGCCAACGACGCCAAGGCCGCGCGCCAGGCGTTTGACCGTTGGGCCGAATTCCGCTGGCCCGACATGCCTTCTGGCAACCGGCGGCAACAGCTGGATGAGAACCTGAGGATGCTTTTAGACGAGCTTGATCGCTATCTCTTCTCCGCTGGCGATAACCCACATTGGGCCGGTGTGGATTTCTTGCAGGCCTTCAGACAGTTACTTACCAATCTGAGCCAGGCAACCGCTAGTAAGCCGGCGCCACTACCGGGTGAGCTAGCTGGTCTTTACAAGTAAACACTGTCTTCCATAATCTCCAATTTATTGAATGCCCTGCGGGACAAATGTTGAACTGCCCACATGATTAAGTGCAACTTGTGGTGTAAAAGCTGGCGGTCTTGCTTGGTCTATCGCGCTGAGAGTTTTTTGAGCAAGCATTGTTCCAGCTAAGCTCAATAAATTAATGTGGGTGAGCGATAAGGCGAAACCAGCTGCTCTGGGTGATCATCTGTTTACTGCTCTGGTTTTTCATTGATCTTAAATGCCCCGACGATATTGTTATCTTTGCCGCTCATGTCAGTTATTCGTATGCGGTCAGTGGGCACCTTGGGCATCGGATCTGTTCGGTACTGATAAAGAAAATACCCATTTGCAGATTTGCTGGTTGATCTGATTTCCCTAAGTGGAATTAATTCGCCATTAAAATACATTGAAATTAAATACACATTATCTGCCAGAGAAAAAAACTCCATGTCTTGCAAGAAAATGCTGTTTCTCATGACAATGTCCAGGCTTTTAGTAAAGCCTTTTTCAATATGGTCATTTGGAAATAAAGACTTTTCTGTTGTTGCTTGTGGGGTGTATAGGATAGCGGGTATTTCTGTGCTTTGAGCAATCGCAGTGAAACGGTACTTGTCAAAATCATTATATCCTGTAATCAGGTTCAATTTTATAATTTCTTTTAGCCGGCCTGGGGTAGTGAGAGGAAGCCGAGTTATTATCCTTAGTGAGTCATAAAGATGCCTCGTTTCAGGATCGGTCAGTAGGTTCTTGTTTTCTCTGACGCTCACCTCATAGTTTTCTGGCAATTGCCGGCTAAAGTGACCAATGCGCCACTGGTTGTCATGCTTTGCCGGCAGTCTGGCGAGCAATGGATCGGAAAGACCACAGTAATCAATGAGGTGGACCCCCGGCCCTCCTCGTAATCCCGTGAAGCCAAGTCCCCCGCAGGTGACCTGGACCTTGCTGGAAGTGTGAGCTGTTCCGGATAATCTGAAAAAATCTCTTCCTGCATGGGCCAGCCCGGTCTTGGAGTCATAAAAGTCACGTTCATCTGCGATGCCGGTAGCCAAGATGTCCCTCAAAGCGTTGTTGCCACTTTTTGTCCATACGTGCTGGAGGCTCATTGCTCCTAAAATGATGATTATGACGGAGGTTGTCCTGAAGCTAGCGGAATCAAAATTAGATTTGGCAATGATGATTGCGCTCACGAGTAAAGGGGCGGTAAGAAATCGGCCAGACATGAAGTCGCCGCCTATGCTTACTATAAATAATAGGTAGAGTATGATGCCAAGGGCGAGTCCCCGCTCCATGAGTTTTCCGCGCAATGACAGTATGATTGCTGTCAGTATTGATCCCATGGTGACTGGGTCGCGAATCGCCGAGTCGATGATATAGATAAACCCTTGTCCCACTCGTTCGGCCATTGGAATACCATTTCCAATTTTGGCATATGCTGTATTCGGGAGTGGAAATCCGTAGTAATAAATTGAGAACAGTGTCCAAGCTACTGCTGGCGTTGTCCCGATAAGTAAGCAGACCGCTAACCTTGATTTCGAGCAATTGTTCCTGTAAGCGGCAATTGATATCAGGGGCAGTATAAGAAGTGTCAGGTCGGGTCTTGTCAAGTAGATGAGTGAGCCTATAAAAAAGAGAGTTACAAGTGTGCTCTCATGCTTTATATGGTTTGTGTATGCTGCTATGACGATAAGCAGTATCAGGAAGTGTGATAGAGGGTTCTCGAGTCCGGAGGTGGAGTAGTCAAGATAAGCGGTTGAAAGCAGTAATGCTGCAACACCAATCAGCCCTGGCTTGGTGGTTGTTGGAATTCGCGTCACGAATAACCATAGGGCGGTTAGTGAGACAAGTATGGGTACCAAGTAGCTTGTTATTATAATGTTGCCGAGCACCAGGCTTGATCCGGATAACAGGAGGAACCAGAGCGGGTGCGTGTATGCCTGTACGCGTTCTCCAATGTTAAAGACTGGACCATGGCCGTGTTGGAAGTTATCTATGGTCCTAAGCGTTATCGCGGCATCATCTGAAATCCACGCGGTTCTGATTAATGCAAAGAAGAAAATAAGTAAAGCGGCCAGAAGGATGTGGCGACGATTGTCCATGACGAATGGTTTATTCGTTTATGATTAGGTGTCTCTTGCCAAGCGAAAGGCCAGATCTACGCTGAGTCAATCACGTCGCTGGCGATTTTCTCTGCGGCGATCCAGTAGCCAGAAGCCGGCCTGGGTCACAATGACGCCGAGGGCAAAGCCGACTACAAAAAATTCCGAAGGGTGATGGCCCATGAGTTGGCCGAGTCCGTTGCCGGCAACATAGCCGATAACCAGGGCAAGGCCGATGCGGAGTCGCTTGATGATTTCGTCGGTATTCATGAATCTCTCAATTCGGCTTGGTGGGTCAGTCCCGCCGGTGTGTATTTTCAATACTTAAAGTTCCGTCCGCTCACCCTTCAACAGGCACTGGGCGAGCGGAAGGAACTATTGCGTTTAGAAGAGCCCTGCGCGAAGCGCAGTTCTCGGGGCTCTACATCCAGTCCTTCCCCTTTTTTCGCACCTGTTCGTAAAACGCATCCATGACCTCGACGAAGGATTCGTCCTTGTCCCAGAACGGCGGAAAGTCGCCGCCTTTGCGAATGAGAATGCCGGATACGGCGGCGGGTGGTGGGGGTTCCACCCCGGCGGGGAGTTTGCGTTGCCCGCGCCAGAATGGCCGTGGGGAAATGCTCTCCGGCAAAGCTTTTTCCACGGGTCGGGTAAAGAACGAGTCGGCGGATTGGGGTTGGGGCCGGGCCTCGTCAAGGGCCGAGGCCAGCGCGGTGCCCAGCGGCGTGGCCCTGAGCCGCTGGATCAGTTCGGACCGCGAGAGGCCGCGCAGTTCAAACAGCAGGAACGGGTCCTGGTCCAGTCGTCCGGCCAGCAGCAGATAAAGCGCGGCGACGTGTTTGCAGGGATTTTCGTAGTCCGGACAGGAACACCCGCTGGCGACCTCGGATTGGCTCGAGGGCAGCAGGTTGACTCCCAACTCCGCCAGCGGGCGCTCGATCTCATCCGGCATTTCGTTGAACAGTAACCGCGAGATATAACCAGCCCGGCTGCCGATCAGCGATAGTGCTTCGTCCCACGCTTCGTGCGGAATGGGCGTGAATTGCAGCCAGGTGTCATAGACGGGCACTTCGTGGATGCCATAGTAGGGATTGAGCTTGCCGCGTATGGTGGCTTCGACCCGGTTGCCGAGAATCTCCCAGCGACTGACTCGATGGCTCCCCAGATATTGCCGGCCACGCGCCAGTCGGCCGGCCTCGGTGAAAGATTCCAGCACCTCGAGAAAGCGCCGTCCCCAGCAGGTTTTGCTCATTTTGTGGGGGGCCATGGATGGATGCTGCAGTGAGTGAGTCCGGTCAAGCAGGGCTATAAGCGGTCATGCGGTTGAAGGCCCGGGAAGGGCTGATTAGCCATGATAGCCGAGCCGGCCAGTTACCGGAATCGTTCACGTTGCCCTTATGCCTCAAAAACTGCGGATGACTCGAACAGAGGCTTCGGCCAACGTGTTTTCATCGGTGATGCGGGCACCGATACCGCCCTGGAGCATGAAGTGGTCCGTCACTTCCCATTGCAGTTGCGGCATCAGCAGAAAATTGGTTTTTCCGCCCCCCATGGTTCGATATCACCCAAGGGGCCCGTTTGCTCGCCCGGTTTCGGCTTGACGGTGGCCCCCATGGTCGAAGTCGCCCCTAGTAGCGCGAGGAGCGAGACGAGGCTGAGCGCTGTCCGTGATCTGATTTTGCGCATGGAGCCATTCTGGGAACTCCAGCTTTCATGAACCTTTCAGTTCAGCAAACATGTCCTGAATAAGTGCGGCTTGAGGCGGGCGAATCCCTCTTCACTGGCCCAATCTTCAGGCTGAGCGCAAATTGAGCCAGCGACGAATCATTTTTTCTATACCGACAATCAGGTAAATCACCAGGCCACTGCCAATGGCCAGCAGCCACTCATCCAGTCCGAGGGGTACGGTATGGAACAGCCAGTTCATGGCGGGCAGATAGATCAACGCGGCCTGCGCCAGCATCATGGCGGTGATGCCCCACCAAACCCAAAGATTGGAAGACATGCCAAGCCGAAACATGGAATGGGTGAGTGATCGGCAATTGAGTAGATAGAACGATTGCCCCACGGCAAATACGTTGACGGCGGCAGTACGGGCTGTCTCCTCGGTTTCACCTTGCCAAGACTCCCATTCGAATAAGCCGAAGGCAGCAGTTGTCAGAAGTATGCCGACGAGCAACGAACGAAACAGCAGCAGCCCGGTAAGGATCGGCTGATCGGGATGCCGTGGGCGCCGCTGCATGATGTCGGACTCCTTGGCTTCGAACGCCAGTGGCAGGCCCAGAAGGATCGCCGTTGTCATGTTTAGCCACAGAATCTGAACCGGCAGAATGGGCAAGGTCACTCCGAACAGCACCGCGATGAGGATGACCAAGCCTTGGCCGATATTGGTGGGTATCGTCCAGGTGATGAACTTGACCAGGTTGTCGTAAACCCCACGGCCTTCCTCAACGGCGGCGGCAATCGTGGCAAAGTTGTCATCGGTCAACACCATCGCGGCGGCCTCCTTGGAGACTTCGGTGCCGGTGATGCCCATGGCCACGCCAATGTTGGCCTGCCGCAGCGCCGGCGCGTCGTTGACGCCATCGCCGGTCATGGCGACGATGTGGCCGAGAGCCTGCAAGGCTGTCACCAAACGGAGTTTCTGCTCGGGCGCCACTCGCGCGAAAATCGTGGTTTTCTCGGCAACCCGAGGAAGGTCCGCGTCGCTGACTCCTTTCAGCGCCCGGCCATCCATGGCACGGATGGTCTCACCCGGATCGGCCAAGCCGATCTGCTCGCCAATGGCAACGGCGGTACCGACATGATCGCCGGTGATCATCTTCACGCGAATCCCGGCGGCTCGACAATCGGCAACGGCCTTGATCGCCTCGGCTCTGGGGGGGTCGATCATGGCCTGCAGTCCCAGAAACGTCAGGCCTTCCGTCACCTGGAGGTGATCCAGTACACGCGGCTCAGACCGATGCTCACCCCGAGCGAAGGCCAGTACGCGCAGCCCCTGACCCGCCAATTCGGCGACTTCCCCATGAATGGCGGCCGGGTCCAGGGTTGTTTGCCCCAGTTGCGCATCGAACGCGCGGTCACACCGTGCGAGCAGGCTTTCGACCGAGCCCTTGAGGTAGATATGGTGGGCATCCTCGGCTCGGTTGTGATGCAGAGTGGCCATGAACTGATGCGCCGATTCGAAGGGAATGGCATCCAGGCGCGGGTGAGTGGCTTCGATTGGATCGCGGTGCAGCCCGGCCTTGTGGGCGGAGACCAGCAACGCGGCTTCGGTGGGATCACCCTCGATATGCCACTTCCCCGCCTCAGTGAAAAGCCGAGCATCGTTGCACAGCAGCCCGGCCCGCAGGGTCTCGATCAGGGCCGGTTGACTGGCCGGATCGATGGGTTGGTCTGGCCCGCGCCGGAATTCACCTTCCGGCGTGTAACCGGAACCACCCACCCGATAACGGACGCCGCCGGCAGATACCGCCTGCGTGGTCATCTGGTTCTGGGTCAGGGTTCCGGTCTTGTCGGAGCAGATGATGGTGGTGCCGCCAAGGGTTTCCACGGCGGGCAGCTTGCGGATGATGGCGTTGCGTTGGGCCATGCGTCGCACGCCGATAGCCAGCGTGATGGTGACGGCCACGGGCAGGCCTTCGGGAATGGCCGCCACAGCCAGTGCCACCGAGGCGATGAAGGATTCGACCAGATCCTCGCCCCGCCACCAGCCCACGGCAAAGGCGAGCGCGGCGAGGCCGATGATCAGCCACATCAATATCCAGCTGAATTGGCCGATTTTCCGGGTCAGCGGGGTTTCCAGTTCCGTCGCCGCCGATATCATCTGGTTGATGCGGCCGATTTCGGTACGGTCGCCGGTTTCGATAACGACACCGACACCGGTGCCATAGGTCACCAGTGTCGACGAATAGGCCAGATTGGCCCGGTCGGCCAGCAAGGTATCCTCCGGCAGTGTGTCAGCGTTTTTTTCCACGGGGACGGATTCGCCGGTCAAGGCGGATTCATCGATTTGCAGTTCCCTGCCTCGAAGCAGCCGCACATCGGCGGGGACCTTGTCGCCGGATTGCAGATAAACCAGGTCGCCGGGAACCAGCGCCAGCGATGAAATCACCCCACGCTGACCATTGCGGAGCACATTGGCCTGAACGCTGAGCGCGTTAGCCAGGGCGGCAATCGCCCGTAAGGCATTCATTTCCTGGATGAACCCGATGATGGCATTGATCAGCACCACCCCGATGATGACGCTGGCATCCACCCAGCCCTTCAGCGGTCCGGTCACGAAGGCGGAAATGAGGAGGATATAGATAAGCGGATGGTGCAGCTGCGACAGAAATAGCCGGAGTGGGCTGATGCCCTTGCGTGGTGTCAACCGATTGGGGCCAACGCTGTCGGTGCGTCGCTCGACTTCGGCGTCGGTCAGGCCGCTCTCTGACTGGGTGACCAGGCGGGATAGCACGGCCTCGGTGGAGATGGCATGCCAATGAGTGGGCGCTGGTTTTTGCGTGATCTTTTTCATGGTCATTTTCATCTGGCGTGGGCGACAGCAAGGTCGCCGGAAAATCTGGGGGGGTTATTTGATGGTATCGGTCAGGTGGCGGAATTTTCGAGTGCGTCGGGAGCCGCTCCGCCGCGCTCTTGATATGGATAAGCGCCGGCTTCAGGGTGTCCATCTTCTCGCTCCGGGCGGCGAGTTCCGCCTGCAGTTTCAGGCCGGCCAGTGGGGTGCGCAGCTGATGCGCGGCATTTTCGATAAAGCGGCGCTGGGTGGTCATGGACGCCCCCAGCCGTTCCATGAGCGCGTTGAGCGTATGCGTCAGTGACCGCACTTCCAGCGGGACATCCGTATCCGGGATGGGCGTCAGATCCCGCGCCGAGCGGTCGTCGATGGATCGAGTCAGGTCTGCCAGCGGCTGAAGCCCGCGTTTGATCCCGCTCCAGACATGAAACAGGGTGACGAACACCAGCAGGAATTGTGGCAGGGCCACGGCAAGAATGATCTCATTGGTTATGCCCCGGCGTTTGCGCAGCGTTTCGGCGACGGAAATCATGACCTCGTTGCCGCTGTTCGCCGGGGTCATCAGCACCGACACCACCCGCACTTTTTCGTTTTGCATGACCCGATCCGAGAACAGCGGTTGCGCCGGATTTTATCAAGGCATGGTGGGGGCGATGCACCGGCTTGGGCATGCCTGCCGCTACTCTGAATATGCCGGCCACGGTCACGATGCCTGGGAACCGGCTTTCGAAGAGCCGAAGCTGTGGGATTGGCTGTTGCGGCAGAGTCAGGGCAAGCTGGTCCGAATCAGTCCATGACTTAGTAGGTGTTTTTACGTATGTGCTTTTCATAAAAGACGCGCTAACTTGGGTCTTATGTCCCGGTTCAACTCGTTTTGCGAGGCTTATTCGGGACAGAATCCTGGAATAACGCGATGCTTTCCTATTCTTCCTGGTTGGTTTGCCGAGAAAGCTCTCGAAAGAGCGTTGGGGACTTGGCTATTGGTCAACGAGCCGGCGGTGTAGACATCCAGCCCGAACGTAAATAAAGGAACTCTAAAATGAAAACGCATAATAAGACAGGTGCACTGGGCATGGCTTTGCTCCTGGGGTTTGCGATAACCCCAAAGGGGCAGGCTGCTTCTAACGTCAAGTTCCGGACCGTTGTCAATAACGGCATGACCATGCCGGATTCGGAAAACACATTCAATGCTTACAAACCAGCCCTCTGTGAACAAAAACGGGCAAGTAGTGATCCGTGCTCGGAGCAAAGGCGGTAGCGAGGGAGGGCAACCGACCAAGGGTATTTACTCAAGAAAAATGAAGGTCAGTGGAGCAAAGGCGAAAAGTCGTGCAAATAATGGGACGCTGGTGCCTCAACCCAACAACACGTCGGCCACCATCGTCGAGACACCCTCATTTCCAAGGATGGACCGAAACACAGGGTCATTTGCCTTCCGTGGCATGTCAAAGCCCGTATGGACGTATACCCCGGAGGGGGGTGAGGAGACCAAAATAGGCACGACCGGCGTCTACATGTCGCCCAAGGATCAGTTGATCACCGGTGTTAACCAACTCGGTGTTGTTCCGGGGTTTGATTACTTCGCAGTTCCCAATGAGGCGTTGTCCTTAAAGTTCGATATGTTTCCGGGGGCCCCCTCGCCTGTCGGCAATATCGTGACCTTCAAAGGCAACTACACGGTACCGGCGCCAACCGAGGCGAACCCGGATGCCACGATCGGCAAGACCGGGGTGTATTTCAGAAATACCAAAAACGATGGCAAGAAAAATAAAACACCATTCCCCAGCGTTCTGATTGCTAATACGGATACGGTCATACCCAACGGCGATGGGGCAACCAGATTTGGTTCAACGGCCCCGCCCAGTGCTGCGGGCAAGAATATGGTCTTTGTCGGGTTTGATAACGAGGAAACGCCCAGCATGGGGGGCATCTATTTGGCTCCCTTGGTGGAAGGGCCCACGCTGACCACAATGATCGGGTTTGGTGGGCAAGTTCCTGGCCAGCCTGATGGCGCCGCATTCAATCGCCTGAGTGAGGGGGTGTCCTTTAGTGGTCGCTATGCCGCATTTTGGGGTGCGTGGGGTAGCCAGACGCGAACGAAGATCCTGACATGCCCGACTGACGGGAATAAGGACTTGATTGCTGACTGCCTGCAACATGACAACAACACGGAGGTGCAGATTCCCGTCAATCAGGGTTTCTTTGTGACTGATCTCAAGAAGGGGGTGACTGTGCCCATCGCGCTGACGACGCTGGATGGATTTGAAGATTTCCTTTACTGGAACTACTCAGGCCATGCGCCGGGGGCCAACGAACCGGATGAAGAAGGGGATGACGCAGAGCCCCCCCGCTGGCGCAACGCTACCTTTGTGGCCGTCGATGCATATAACCCTTCCACCGTGCGATTCAGGTCTGTTTTCAAGGGGACGAAAGCCGACCTCAATACAAAAGGTCTACCCCTGCAGGGCATCTACCTGGCCGACGGCCCGCAGCCGTCTCTCGATAGCCACATTGCAATTGTCGATACCAATACCTTGGGGAGTGTGGTTGATCCTTCAGTGGCGGCCATGAGCTCGGATACCGATCCGCTGATTGTGACTGCAGTGGGCATTGAGCGGGATGGGTTGCGTGCCAACTGGTTGGCCTTCAATTCCAGCATGGCTAATGCCGATGCCAGTGTTAGCTGGGCGGGTGTTTATGTGTCCAAGCTGCCCAACAAAATCAATCCATAGCGCCAGCAGCGCGCAAAGAGACAATGACTTCGGGGCGGCAATAGTCGCCCCGTTCTTTTGGTGGGGTGTTTAACCTTGCAAAGACTCCCTATATGGGCAGCCAACAACGCTGCCGAAACCGACAAGGCCCCTTGAATTGGTTGAAGGTTTCAGAGATTCCGGTTTTCCCCACAGGTGGCCCCGTGTGAAAATCTGTCATTACCGATTCCCCCTTGGAGCCCCGCATGAATGACGCCCGCCCTGCTACTGCCTCGGTCATGGAGATTGCCGAGCACGACACTACGCTCGTCGTCCGGCTGTTCGGGCGCATTGACAGCAATCAATGTCAGACCATACACGAGCCGCTGATCGCCAGAATCACCGGGGCAGGAAAAGCCGTGGTGCTGGATATGGAGGAGGTCACTTTCGTGGCCTCCGCGTTCCTGCGCCTCTGCATCATGGCAGCCAAGCTTGTCGATGACCGCATCCGGATGATCAACGTCAGTCCCCTGCTCAAGAAGGTTTTCAAGATCGCCGGGCTGGACAGTCATATCACCATGACGGCGGGATCGTTCGATCCGGTCACGCCCCGCCATGAGCCGGTTTACCCGGTGGTCAAGGCGGCGGAGGCCAGGGCGTTGATCACCGCCGAGCGTTACCGGGCCATGTATGACCGCTCGATCGCCGACCCGGACGGATTCTGGGCCGATCTGGCGAGTGACTTTCTGCAGTGGGACCAACCCTGGGATCAGCTGGCCCGGTGGGATTTCAGGAAGGCCCATATCGAATGGTTTCAGGGCGGCGCATTGAACGTCAGCGTCAACTGTCTCGACCGTCATCTGCCGATGCACGGTGAGCATGTCGCCATTCTCTGGGAAGGCGACGAACCGGGAGAACAGCGCCAGCTGACCTACCATGAGCTCTATGAGCAGGTCTGCCGATTCGCCAATGTGCTCAAGGCCCGGGGCGTCCAGCGTGGTGATCGGGTCTGTCTTTATCTGCCGATGATTCCCGAGGGTGCGGTCGCCATGCTCGCTTGTGCACGTATCGGCGCGGTGCACTCGCTGGTGTTTGGCGGCTTCTCTGCCGAAGCCCTGAAGGACCGCATCCTGGATGCCGGTTGTCACCACGTCGTTTGCGCGGATGAAGGCCGCCGCGGCGGTCGCCGCGTGCCGCTGAAGCAGAATGTTGATGCGGCGTTGCGAGGCTGCCCGGAGGTGACCTCGGTGATCGTCGTGCGCAACACGCAAGGCGCCATCGACTGGGTGGAGGGGCGTGACCATTGGTATGACGAACAGATGGCTTTGGCCGACGTGCATTGCCCGCCCGAATCCATGGGCGCGGAAGATCCGCTGTTCATCCTCTACACCTCTGGCTCTACCGGCCAACCGAAGGGCGTGCTGCACACCACCGGCGGCTATCTGTTGTATGCGGCGGTCACCCATCGCTATGTCTTCGACTATCACGAGCATGAAGTTTACTGGTGTACGGCCGATCTCGGCTGGGTCACCGGGCATAGTTATGTGGTCTACGGGCCGCTGTGCAATGGCGCCACTACGCTGATGTTCGAGGGGGTGCCGAATTATCCGGATGCGGGCCGTTTCTGGCAGATCATCGAGAAATACCGGGTCAATATTTTCTATACCGCCCCCACGGCCATCCGCGCACTGATGGGGCAGGGCAATCGCTGGGTACATGCCAGCGATCTTTCCAGTCTGCGGCTGCTGGGGTCGGTTGGCGAACCGATCAACCCGGAGGCGTGGGCCTGGTACTACCACGTGGTCGGGGATTCTCGTTGCCCGATCGTCGACACCTGGTGGCAGACGGAAACCGGCGGCATCATGATTACGCCGCTCGCCGGGGTCACCGACCTCAAGCCCGGCTCTGCCGCGCTCCCGTTTTTCGGTGTCCGGCCGGCCCTTCTTGATGAGGCGGGTAATCCGGTCCAGGGTCCGGGCGAAGGGGTACTGGTCATTGCGGGTTCCTGGCCGGGGCAGGCGCGCACCATTTATGGTGATCCGCAGCGGTTTTTCGATACCTATTTTGCACCCTATCCCGGTTACTACTTCAGCGGCGACGGTGCCCGGCGCGACGAGGATGGCTATTACTGGATCACCGGGCGGGTGGACGATGTCATCAACATTGCCGGACATCGTCTTGGTACGGCGGAAGTGGAGAGCGCTTTGGTGCTGCACCCCGACGTGGTCGAGGCCGCCGTCGTCGGCTATCCGCACCCGATCAAGGGCCAGGGTATTTACGCCTATGTCACGCTGGCGGCTGGCCTTGATACCAGCGAGGAGCTGCGCCGCGCGTTGATCGAACTGGTCCGTCACGAAATCGGCGCCATTGCCGCGCCCGACATCATTCAATGGGCCCCCGCGTTGCCCAAAACCCGCTCCGGCAAGATCATGCGCCGCATACTGCGTAAGATTGCCGCCGGGGAAATCGATCAACTGGGTGACATCACGACGCTGGCCGACTCGGCCGTTGTTGAGCAAATCATTCGCGAGTGCCGCTTGCACTGACTTTTGCCGCGGGACCCAAGCAGATGCCATCCGACAAGCTATCAAGAAGATCTCGCTCTACTCTGGTGACCTATGCCATTGTCATACTCGCATTGATGGTGATCGGGACTTCATACCGTCACTATGTTGCACAGGGCACGAATATGGTCCATCGGGAAGTACTGCTTCCCATCGAGGGCCAGCAGTCGCCCGAGACCGCCATCGAGGTCGGGCTACTTATCGATAATGTCTATGCCTTCGAGGCGGACAAGAAAACCTTTGATGCCGATGGATGGATTTGGCTGAAATGGAGCCAGGCCCTGCACAGGAAAATGCTACAGGTAGGGGTCAGCCCGGATGAACTCTTTCAATTTTTCAATCAAGTGGATGATTGGGATGCCACCCTGACACCCGGCAGCGACGCGCCCATTCCAATGGCGGATGGGCGGCTTTACCAGAAGTTCAGGTTCTCAGGGCACTTTTACGTCAATGAGCTTGATTTCAGGCTATATCCATTCCAGACCCTGAAATTGCCCCTGGTGGTTGAGCTGACCAACGAAAAACTGAAAGGGGAGGGTCCAGCCCTTGGTGTGACCCTGGATAAGGTGCACTCGGGGTTGGGCGATTATGTCGACCTCGGTGGTTATCAGACCCGGGGGCATGAATTCAAAGCCTGTCTCCACGAATACAAAACTTCGTTCGGCGAACCTGCCGCGACGTCCGGTCCACGACGTCTGCCGCAGGCCCGCATGGAGATTGCCTACCAGAAAGCGCCCACCGCCATGTGGCTGAAAGTCTTGCTGCCGTTGATCACGGTCATGGTTCTGGCTCTGTTTGCTCCGGACATCTCGGCATCGGGCTGGGATGTTCGGCTCGGAATTCCACCCATGGCGATTCTCACCCTCATGTTTTTGCAACAGACCTACCAGACCTGGATGCCCGAGCTTCCATACATTACTTTCCTGGATACCGTTTACAACCTCTGCTACCTGGCCAACCTGGTGCTGTTCCGGCTCTTCCTGTGGGGGACCAATGAATATTGTGCAGCTTCGGAAGAAGACAAGCCTGCGGTGGTTGCGCGAATCAACCGTGTGGATCTTTATTTCCAGGTGGGCATAACTGCGGTCATCGCTTTCACCATCGCGGCCAACTGGTTCACCCTGAGCCGCCAGATTCAATGATCTTCAAGGCATGATTCATTTCAGAGGGTCTGGTGCCCCGTTACATACCCGGCGCCTGGCCGTTTCAACCGCACTCATTGCGGCTGGAATATGGCCAAACAAGACGAATGCGTTGACCGCTGAAGATACAGCTACCCGAAATGAAGAGACGGCAGGCGCCGAAGAGGCCGCCCCGGCGGAGGGATGTGGTGATCTCGTTTCCACCATGGACGATCCGGGCCCCGACCTGGCCAACTTCCCCAATAGTTCCTTTACCCTCAAAGCCGGGGGCTTCTATGTTGAGTCCGCTCCCCTCAGCTTCTATGGTTCCACACCGGATGCCCCCTCCCGAATGGAAACCTAGGGAGTTGCTCTACAAGAAGAATACCAATAAGGCGGGTACCAGAGTGACGCAAAGCATGAAAGGCGGTATCAAGGCCCTGTTCCATGATGAAGCCAAGGGCGGTGCTTCCAACCGGGTATTTCTGGACATCTATCGCAAGGACGCCATTGCGGATATTCGCATTGCCGAATGTGAGCTGAAGGCGACCAAAAAGCGCCGCTGGGCGAAGGTTAATGTGAATAATCAATTAGTCAATCTGGGAACCGCCCAATACGTCCTTGATATCGCAGAGTCCAAATTTCCAGAAGATGCCGGCAAGAACAAGCTGACCAGAAAGATCGGTCTCTGGGTGTCGATCTGGCCAAGGAGGGCGTTCAGGCGGGCGTGCCGGAACTGCAAGAGGGTGACTACACCCGATTCCGTCGTCAGGTCGACTGAGCTCTTTTCGATTTTGCATAACCTTTGCTCCATCCCCTTCATCGGGAGTGGAGCCCACTCAATTATAGGAACCCCAGCCCATGAAGACAGAAGCACCCCAACCCAGTTTGAGCGAAATTCTTCACGAAGCCAGGCACTTTCATGAATCCCATGATTCCTTGCTGATGGCGACCGCCCGGCAGGATGTGCCAGTAGCCACCTACGCGCCTTATGTGACGGATGATCGGGGATGTTTTTACATCTACGTGAGCGAGTTATCCGCTCACACCCCGAACCTGATGGAAAATCCTAAGGCCAGCGTGCTCTTCATCGAGGATGAGAGCGAGGCCCAGCATCTGTTTGGCCGCAAGCGCGTGACCTATACCTGTCGGGCCGAACCGGTGGCACGGGAGTCGGCCGACTTTGATCGCATCATGGATTGCTTCAAGGACAAACACGGCAAGTTCATGGACATGATGCGCGAGATGCGGGATTTCCACCTGTTTTGCCTGGTTCCCGAGCAGGGCAATTATGTGCGGGGCTTTGCTCAGGCTTACGAACTGCATGGCGATGGCCTCGGTGAAATCCGCCATGTCAACGACAAGGGCCATCGGGCGGGAACGGCCGAATCGGCCAAACAGATGGGCTCCATGGCGTCGACCTGAAATCGAAGTACACCCATGATAGAACCTACACCGGAAGCGCTGCGCGAGCGCTGGAACATACTGCTCAAGGAAACCCCTAAACTGCGCATTCGCGATGCTGCCGAGCAACTCGGCGTGTCCGAAGCGCAACTGCTGGCGCTAGGGAGCGGCGAGACCTCAACCCGTCTCCGCGGCGATTGGGCTGACCTCTTGCTGGAATTGCATCGTCTGGGCCCACTGATGGGGCTCACTCGCAATGACCATGCCGTGCATGAACGGCACGGCGGCTATGGGGCACAGCAGGTTATGGGGCCCACGCGCCTGATCGAAGACGGGGGCTTTACCGCCGTTCTGTTTCTCGACCACTGGCACCATGGATTTGCGGTTAGCGAAAGTGGGCACGGGCAGGTCCGGAGGAGCCTGCAATTCTTTGATCGCTTCGGCCAAGCGGTTCACAAGATCTACATGACTGAACACAGCCGCGAAGAGCCCTTCCAGGAGATCGTTGACACGTTCCGTGCCGCTGATCAGGCCGAAATGCTGAATGTCGAGAACCCATTGACAGCGACGTCCCTCGACATGGTTGATCGTTTGTGGTCAAGCGCCGGGCTTTCGGGCGGGCCCAGGACCGGTGATGACACCGTGCCGGACCATCCGGACCTCGCCATCGATTCGCCAACGCTGCGGGTTCGGGCCCTGCCCCAAGGGACCGCCGAAACGGTACTTATGGTGGCGGCCGAACGGGGAACCGAGGTGGTAATAGCCGTGGGCAACCGCGGTACCTTGCAAATGCATCGCGGACCCATTCACAAAATCCTGCGCACCGGGCCATGGATCAATGTCCTCGATGATCCCTTCAACTTGCATCTCCGCGATACGCAGATCGCTTCCGGCTGGCATGTCGAGGAGGACGGTGGAACCGGTCAGGCTTATCTATGCTGGTGTGACTGCCAGCATCAGCCCATCCTTCAGATTTCCAGCGAAGATCGTTCGGGCAGTTGGGCCGATTGCCTGGAAGCGGCATGTAAGCCGGCGCGGTGACCGAAATCATCTATGCGCTGGGCTTGGGCGACCGTGTGGTGGGCAGCGATATCAGCAGCCACTGGCCGGAGGAGGTCAAGCAGCTGCCGCGTATCGGCTATCCCAGGACACTGAGCGCCGAGGGCATCCTCGCCCTCCGCCCCGACCTGCTGGTGACCACCCCGGAGGCCGGGCCACCGGCCGCTCTGGAGCATCTCCGCGCCAACCCTGCTGCTGGACGAGCCGACAGCCAGCCTTGACCTCGGCCACCAGCAAACCGCGCTGGCGGCTTCCCGTGATTGCAGTCGTCAGGAGGAGGCGGCGGTCTGCGCGGTCCTGCATGACCTCAACCTGGCCGCGCAGCATGCTGAGCGGATCATCATCCTGCACGATGGCGGCATTGCCACGAATAGGAACCCGGAGCGCGTGCTGATGGAAAACCTGATCCAACGCGCCTTTGGCACCCGGGTGGTGGTCATCCGCCATCCCGCCATGGATTGTCCCTTGGTAGTCACTCAGCCATGAATCGGCCAGAACGGAAGCCTGTGGATCCGCAGCCTGGGGATGCGCCATCAACCCCATGCAATTATTTGGCTGAATTGCGAAAAATGGGGATATAACGGACCGAACCGCATGCCTTGCGTAAGGAACGAGCCAATAGCGCGTTTGGCAGTCCGCCTCCAATGACTCCTTAACCTGATATTCATAGACGGTTTTCCATCATGTCAGATACGCAACAACCTTCCTATTTTGTCTTTGGGGCCGGCAAGGGTCTGGGTTACCAGTTTGCCCGCGAATTACGGGTCGACAGCCAAAGCGTGTCGGCTCTGGTGAGGGATCGCATCCAGGCCGAACGGCTCGAAGCCATGGGCGTCAGATGCTTGGTCGGCGATGCCACATGCCCGCAAGACGTGCGTGCTGCCCTGGCCCTCTTGCCTGCCGATAGCCGGGTCATTTCAACACTCGGGAGCTTCCAGTCCCAACATCCGGTCGATTTTGAAGGTCACCGGATCATCATTGACGTCATGAAAGCGCTTCAACTAAGCCAGATGCTGCTGGTCACCTCCTGGGGTTGCGGTGACACCTGGAAATGGCTTTCGCCTCGCTTCCGGGAGATTATCGGCCCGGCTGTCCGGCTGAAAAGTCTGGCCGAGAACTGGTTAATGACGAGCCGACTCGAATACCGCATCTTGCGTCCCGTGGGCCTGACCGATGGTGACGCTACCGGGAGGGCGATGTTGAGCCAGAATCAGGAAGTGCATGGACTGGTGAGGCGGGTGGATGTCGCAAAACTGGGTTTGGCTCTAATGAGAGACCCCTCGACGATTGGCAGTGTCCACGCCTGTCATGACCCAAGCCTGGTAAAACCTTGAGCTGGCCAGACAAGCCGTTACCTGACGGCAGGCATGAAATCAGTCATCGTTCAGCTCACGGGCACCGGCTTGAGGACTGTTAACAAAGCCAGGCCCCACCGCCGGTTCCGGGCCGTCAACATCCGACTGGCCCCCTTATCTGGTCACTTTTCATAAATGTCATCATTGTTGGCGCGGGCCCGGCCGGGCTGTTGCTGGCTCACCAGTTACTAGACGGAAACCGCCATCACCGGATTCGGATAGTTGAGCGGTTAGGCGATCCGCGGGCGACCAGCCATCCCGAGCGGAGCTTCGTCATCCGTCTGTCGGCACGCGGCCGGGCTCATTTCAAATCCATCGAGAGCTTGTGGCCGGCGGTGCGGGAGAAAGGCGTGGAGGTCCGGCAAACCGGTCTTTATTCGGCCAAACACCGCCGCTGGAATTACATCCAGCGGAGCCCGGCCGCTGGCAGCCATACCCTGCTGATCAATCGGAATGATCTGTGCGGCGCCCTGCTGGATCAGCTCGCGATCTTCGGCGACCGGTGCGAGATTTCATTCAACCGACACTGCCTGGGCGTGGATCTCGTTGAGAAAACGATACGGCTGGCCGACGTTGGCGACAACATGAGCATGCAAGGTTATGACTTGCTGATCGGCGCGGATGGTGTGCACTCGGTGATCCGCAATGCCCTGCTGAGGCAGCCTGGCTTCAGTATCAGTCAACGTAGCCTGGATGCCATATGGAAGGTCATTCATATCCAGTGGCCGCCAATATTCCAGCCCGGCACGACGTATTTCTTCAATACAAGCGGAAGAAGTGTCTTGCCAACACCGCCCCAACTGGCGGGTGCGGCCAGGCCCGCGCTGGATGACCGATTATGTCTGCTGATGTTCTGGCATAGACGGCCTGATTCCGCCGCATACAATCCGCCTGGGATCGAGAACCCGGGGGACTTCCAAAAATATCTTGCCGAACAGTGGCTGCCCGGATTGGCGATTACCCCGGAAGCGGCGATAACCTGGTTCGAGCAAAAACCGTCGCGGATTGTCGAGACGCGCTGCAACCGCTATCACGACCTTGCCGGACAGGCCATCCTGCCGGGGGATGCTGCCCATGGCATGTCCTCGGCTCTGGCGCAGGGGTGTCAGGCAGGACACGCCGATGCCATGGCCTTGGCCACCCTGTTACGGCAACATCCGGATGATTTACCCACGGTGCTGACGGAATTTTCCCGACAGCAACTCCAGGAAGGCCATGCCATCGCGGATCTGAATGCCTACCTGAGACCACAGGCCAGAGGGCTGTCGACCCTGTTCAAGGTCTACAGTGCCCTTCAGATGAACATGCATCGTTTGGTCCCGCGCTGGTGCGCCGCGCCGCTATTCGCTCAATTGGCCCGGCCTGATATTTCCTATTTTAAAATTGCCCATCAGTATCGGGTATGGATGCGGCTGATCCGGTGGTCGAATCGAATGAGTCGCTCAAATCAATGACATTGGGATTAGGGGTACATGCCCGGTTATTCGATACCATGGCTAACAAACCGGTTTCTAAAGATCATGGAGTCATAACATGAAATCTCCAAGCTACGCCCGGTTCAGCGACATCTCCATTAGTGAACGCATACTGAACACGGTATTCCTGCTGACGGTAGGGATCGGCTATCTGGTAGCGCTGACCAACCTGTATTACACCTATCAGGGCCGGGACGGCAAAGCGGGTCTCAGCATCGACGATATCGTGATTTCCTACTACGGCTCCAGTCAACAGACGCGGCTGGCAACCGCGATCAGCGGCATCATGCTGCCTAATTTGAAATATGCTTCCGACAAGGATGTCATCCTCAAGTGGATCCAGCAGGGTGCTGACGAACCGACGTACAGCCAGTCTATCGCGCCGATCCTCGTGCGTGATTGCATCAAGTGCCATACCCCGGCCATCAATCCGTCGCTACCCAATCTGACCTCCTATGAAGGCGTATCAGAAGTGGCCAAACCGGGTGGTGCCAGCATGCCCTTCCTGATCCGCGTCTCCCATATTCATCTGTTCGGCATCGCCTTCATTCTCTACTTCATTGGGCGCATCTTCCTGCTCTGCGACCTGAATGTCATGGTCAAGCGAGTTGCAGTGGTCATTCCGTTCCTGGCCATGATGCTGGACGTACTATCCTGGTTCGTGACCCGCTCGCTACCCAGTTTCGCCTACGTGGTGGTCGCTAGCGGGGCATTAATGGGCGTATCGATGGGCTTGCAAATTCTGCTGAGCGTCTGGCAGATGTGGTTTCATCCCAATGGCCAAAATGCGGGGCGATAGTCATCAATTCCGCTTTTGCGCGCACTCCAATTCACGCATTGTCCTCTTTCCAGGCTATTCGCTGGAACTTGTCGGCTATGCAGGTCGAGTATGGTAAATTGAGAACTACTATCATTCGCTATTTGTTCAACCATGATCCCTGACCTTAGTCTTCTCAACGAGGGGGAGTCTGCCCTTATCCAGTCCATTGAAGCGGATGAGGCACTCCATCACCGGCTGCAGGCGCTGGGGTTCCATGCTGGGAAGCCCGTGTCGGTGGTCCGCCTCGGGCGTTTTCAGGGGCCTTTGCAGGTGCGGGTCGGCATGACGGATGTGATCATGCGTCGGTCGGATGCCGCCAAGATCAAGATAGGTCCGCCACTTTGAAACGCATTGCCCTGTTGGGGATGCCGAATACCGGCAAATCTACCTTCTTCAATCGCTTGACAGGGGCCCGTGCCCGTGTCGGCAACTGGCCCGGCATCACCGTCGACCTGATGACCGCCAAGACGATACTGGGTGCCGACTCGACTCAGGTGATCGACCTGCCGGGCATCTACAGTTTTCACGGGTTCTCCGAAGACGAAAAGGTCGTTCGTGACTTCCTGGAAAATAATGTCGTGGACTTGGTCGTCGTCATTCTCAATGCCACCCAGATCGACCGACAGCTCCCGTTAGCATTGCAGATCCGAAAGCTGGGTCTGCCCGCCGTGATCGTGCTGAACATGTCCGACGAGTCGCGTCAGCTGGGTATGCGGATCGATACCACGAAACTGGCCGAGGCACTGGGTTACCCGGTAGCCATGGTCAGTGCCAAATATGGCATGGGTTTCAATGAGGCCCGGCAGACCATCGGGCTCGCCTTGCAGACACCCCACCTGACTCCCGATCTGGGGCTGGAGCGGGTATTTTCCGAGGATCATGAGATCGAGTCGGACACGGCCCGTATCCTGAGTTCGGCGGTGGACTTGCCCCGACAAATGCCGAAGGGACAGACCGCGCGGCTGGACCGGTGGCTGCTGCATCCCTGGTTGGGATTGCCGATTTTTTTTCTGCTTATGTTTTTGCTGTTTCAGTTCATATTCACACTGGGCAAGCCGCTGCAGGATGGCGTGGCGTGGGTGCTGACAGAAATCCGGGACCGGGGGCTGGAACCCTGGATGGCAGACTGGCCGCCCCTGCTATCGGGTTTGTTGCTGGATGGCATCTATAACGGGGTCGGCACGGTGGCCTCGTTTGTGCCGATCATCATTCTCTTCTTCCTGGTGATGACGCTAGTGGAGGACAGTGGCTACCTGTCCCGCGTTGCGTTTCTGATGGATGCCCTCATGGCAAAACTGGGGCTCGACGGCCGCAGTTTCGTCATGCTGCTGATGGGTTTCGGTTGCAATGTCCCTGCGTTGATGGGCACGCGGGTAATGCGGTCGCGGCCCCTGCGGCTGCTGACCATGCTGGTGGTGCCATTCTCGTTATGTTCGGCCCGGCTGCAGGTGTTCCTGTTCATGACCGCTGCGCTTTTTTCCGCCCAGGCGGCGCCGGCAGTGTTGTTCAGCCTTTATTTGTTGAGTTTCCTGGCAGCGTTGCTGACCGCGCTGCTGTTCAAGGGGCGGTATGTCAGCACGGAACCCTTTGTTATTGAGCTGCCCCCTTATCGTTTGCCCACCTGGCGGCAAGTCGCGCTACGCGGCTGGCATGAAGTGCGGCATTTCCTGCGGCGAGCCAGCAAGTTCATCACGGCGGGCGTGGTCGCGGTGTGGCTGCTGACGCACCTGCCGACCAGCGTGCCCGCCAACAGTCCTGAAACCCTGGCTGGCCAGATTGCCATCTGGCTTGAACCGGTGCTGACACCGATCGGTATTGATGCTCAGCTCAGTTTGGCGCTGATCTTCGGCTTCGTCGCCAAGGAGATCGTAGTCGGTTCACTGGCGGCCATTTATGGATTGGAGGGCGATGCGCTGATGGGCTTGATGGCCCAGAAACTGGACTGGGTGCAGGCCTACAGCTTCATGCTGTTTACCCTGATCTATGTCCCATGCCTGTCGACGATTGCCACGCTCAAGCAGGAATCACGAAGCGTCGGCTTTACCTTGATTTCGGTGCTGTGGTCATTAGTCCTGGCCTGGGTCACCTGTTTTGCCTTCTATCAGGGCGCTCGTGCATTGGGTTACTGAAGCCGTGCTCACTTGATATGAGAGAACCCGCTCGGGGGTGCTCCCTCATTGGCTGATTTGTCCGGAAGGATGCCCCTGCTGGGATCGTCAGCTTTCCCGGTGCACGCAGCGCTCAAAGGCCGGCAGGTGTCGGTCCCGAGATGCGGATTGCAGATTAAGGAGGACCCGCCGGACATCCGGCTCGGATGTTTCCGCCAAAATCCGATCGTACATTGTCATGTTGTCCTGTTCGAACTCGGCGGCTTGCTGACAGACTTCCTTCAGCGTTGGCGTTACCGTGATATGGCAGGGCCAGTGGTCGACGGGGAATTCTATTTGGTAAGTCTCGAACAAGCGTAGCAGGGCTTCCACATGCCGGCCCTCGGCTTCATGAACATTGATGAAGGGCCGGACCGGTAAGCGCCACGCATGGTCAACTCCTGTAGTATCTCGCAAAGTATATTATTTTATCATAAATATCAATTGGATGGGTTGATTATATCGCCCCAACCAAGGCCAACCCCTTAATCCATGCGGCTTCCAGCCAGCAGAAAATCAGCAGCCTAATGACCCCGCACTTGTATGTGCCTCGATATAATTAAATATCTAGGTAGCTGCTGATTTGCTAAATATATAGTTCCAGATAGTTACTCAAATTCAAGCTCGAGAGAGCTATCACAGAAGTCGTGTAACGCTGGAGCGGATTCAGATCCATCAAAATAGACAGCAGTTACATACTGCTTACATTCCTGATTGTTCGTGCTTTCAGACCAAACTAACGTCATTGACTCACCTGCCTTAATTCCAGAGCCAATATCAAACTCACCCCAACTCTTCTTATCTTCCGAGGTAAGGATTTTCTTCATTTTTTGTTTCGTTTTATTGTGTACCACAAATGAGTAATCAGACATGGCGATGCCAGAAGAAATAGAAAGACCAATGGCGAGTATTATGTTTATGATTTTCATGCTTATAACTAAAATTAAATTTAAAAAGCTTGAGGCTATGGGTGTTTCGTCAGTTAACGAGTATCTATTGAATCAATAAAAGCTTAGGTTTATGCGCTAAAACCCTCCATGGAAAAAATTGACAACAAGGTCTATGAGATTGGTTTATTATAAATAATCTTAATAATATTCTGGCTGATAGTGTTGAATATAGGAGTCCACATGAATGCCAAAATACCAATACAGAAAAAACGATAGTGTGCGAGCCATGATCGAAATTGTATTTATTCTAAGTTAACGAAGAATATATGTTTCTTTTGAAGATAGCTATTATTCAATAAATCACCGTTTTTTTTCGAGCACCCATGGTGATCTTTCAGTGCCATCTACATTCCCGTACCAACCATCTAGCACTGCGCCATCATCGGACAGTTTAAACTCCATAGGACCTGAGATTATGTCCTTTGGTTTTTTAACGGGGGCTTCTGTCCAAGTACCTTGGACCAGATTGACGGCCACAATTTCTGCTTCGAACGTACCCTCTGTCTTAATTCCTTTGTCGCTCTCATAGGAATATTTTCCAACTAACTTATTTCCATTTTGGACAATGGCAATATCCTCTGTTGTTGAGGAGGTCCATATTCCACTCAATTCAAAGGTGGGTTTTGCAGGGACTGCAACCGGTGCAACCACCTGCTCTACAGGGGGCGTTAGTGTCTTATTTTCAACCGGCAGAACTGATGGCGGTGGGATAGAGTTGTTTGAGGTGATAATCGGCTCGGATGATGCCGTTATCCCAGCCTCCGGAGTTTGAGCAGCAAAGAAAATAGTTACCGCAAAAATGATGACGGATCCTAGGGTGGTTAACACACCGATCAGAATGCCCCAAAAATCCCACTTTCTTTGAACGGCATTGAAATGTTCAATACTGTCCCATTTACGGTTTTTCCATGCCCATTCTCTGCCTTTATATCCAAGAACAAAGGGCATAATAATGGCCCCTACCCCGGTAAAGCAAAGAAGACTAATCCAAGTTTCATTAAATACACCCCAGATCCAATTTAGAAAAAAACCACCCAAGACCATTTATAGATGCTTTCTGGGAATTCCGACGAGGATGAGCTCACGCTTTCTTGCGCGGGTATATTGTTCATTAGTAATTAACTCCTAAGATTAAAATGGACGCGTTAGCGCACGCTTTAATTGTCAAGGCGGATTCAAATCTGAAGTGCAACATCTGAAGCGTGGTGCTAGATGGAGTCAAACTCCTAATTGGATTCTCATTACCGATCCGAAACCGCATGATGCTTTTCGGTCAATAGCAGCCAAGACTGGGCACGCAATATTGGTGCCACACTCTAAAGTAACTCTTTATCCGTGTTGTTATAGAGCGTCAGGTGCCCGGAGCGCTCAAGCTTGGTGCCTACTTTAATGGCTTGCACCAGGAGTGAGCAAGCGATTAGGTCTTGCCTTTTTCTGGCTCTCTTCCGTTTTGAGTGGAAAGTTTCATGAGGCGACGGCGTGAGCGAAGGGATTGGCCGGCAGGTACTGCAGCGCCCCTGTGGTCAGGAAGATGATGTTGATGAGGCTTGTGAGTGACTGAAAGCCTTAGGCTCTGACGATGGCGGCCTTAATCTGGCTGTTGTTGTTTTCTGCGGCGGCATTGCGGGCACTCAGCCGGTAGGCAGCCAAAATGCCGGGGAGATGGGCCTTCAAGGTTTTACCCTAGCGTTTGAAGGGTTCCAGCCGACTACGTCGGGCCCAAGAGATCCAGTATCGAAACAAGGGCTCGGGTGTTTCTCCATGAGTATTTTGTGAACCCCGACGCCATCTGCAAGGTCACGGCCCCGGACTCGCGTCGCCAGGTGCTCGATTGTCTGCGGAGTTTGGGGCGGAGCGCAATTTCCTGCTGGCGTTGACCGGGATGGTTCTGTTGGCATTCGTCGTAAATGCGGTCCAGTTGGTCTGTTCCGCCGGCTTGCCGGCGATTTACATCCAAGTGCTTGCACTCAGTCACCTGCCATCCTGGCAATATCATGCCTATCTAATGCTCTGCATTCTGGTCTTCATGCTGGATGACCTGTTTGCGTTTTTCGTGGCCATGAAGACACTCAAAATCACCGGGTTGACCGGCAGCTATCTCCGGCAGGCGCATCTGATCGGTGGGGCGGTCATGGTCCTGATTGGATTGATGCTGCTGTTCAGGCCCGAATGGTTGAGTTTCGGCTAAGGCCCAACAGGGCCTATGCCTTTGCCGCCATTAAAAGCCGGATGCAGCGTTGGCTGCTATCGGTACCCGCCACACTCGATAAGATCGAGAGATTGTTCACCGAGCTGATGCGGAACCTTATTGCTTTCGTGTCAGGGGCTGCAAAACCCAGAAACATGGACAGAAAACCGTATAAACAGGTGACGGTCTACTTCGATGCATAAAACGGAGAAAGCATGCCGATATTGGCATCCGCCGTGATGTCACCATCAAAGAGCTTGACTGATAGATTTCCATTGACCTGCTTAACAAATGGAATCAGCAACCCATCGATATAGGTCTGGGCATTATCAATTGAGTCGAACTCATAGAATCCGCCGACCGTTTGGTTATTAATGCCGCTTAGCCAGGTCTTTGACTTGAGCCCAGCATATTTCTTCATCTCAACATTGATGGGCTGCCAATCGATCTGGTCAAAAGGGATAGCGACCTGAAATTCCGCATATAAAAAAACTTTCACAGTATCTCCTGAATGCAATGGTGGGGTTGAACAAGTGGTTCGATCAGAATGACTCTTTGAAGGGCCTGAGATCCAGTTCGTGGGTCCAGGCGCTTGGATGTTGCTGATGCATGGCCCAGTAGGTCTGGGCTATGGCATCCAGTTGCAACAGTCCGTCGGTACCCTTGCTTGCGACAAGTCCCGGGAACTGGCTATGCGCACGTTCACCATCGATCACACCGTCAATGACGGTATGGATGACATGAATGCCTTGCGGCCCAAATTCCCGAGCCATTCCCTGAGCCAGTGCCTTGACACCCGCCTTTGCAGCTGCAAATGCAGTAAATGGGGGTCTGGCTCTGAGTGATGCCGTTGCTCCTGTAAAAAACACGGTGCCTTGTCGCTGCGGCAGCATCTTTTTGATGGCCTCTCGGCCAAACAGAAATGCGCCCAGCGTGTTTTGTTCCCAGAGGGTGGTGAACAAGGTCAGATCCGTTTCCAAAAGTGGGGCAGAGGCATTGGTATCCACGTTATAAACGGCGATGGCCAATGCCCTATTTTTCTCAGTCGCTGTCTCGAATAAGCGTTCTATATCGCTCTCGCTGGTTGCATCAGCCACTACGGGCAGAGCAGCACCCCCCTTGCGGGAGATGCTGTCGGCAACCCGATCAAGTTTTTCGGCACTCCGTCCAGCAATGACCACGGTAAGCCCTTGCGCCGCAAAGTGCTTAGCCAAGGCTGCGCCTAATCCTTCCATTGGACCAACGCCCAATACGAGGGCGGTCATCTCATTCGTCATGGGTGTACCTTCATCTTTGCTGGCAATCAAACCGCTCTAGCGAAAACCAGGGAGAAATTATTGGCTGGCATATCGATGATCTCCTGAAGCGCCATCCCATGTTGACTCGCGGCCTGCTTGAGGTCGGCCACATCCTTCAGACCCCACTCCGGTACCTGGTGGGATGACAGTGTTTTATGGAATTCTTCATTGGATTCAGTGGTGAATCCTCCCTCTACCCTGAATGGGCCGTAAATCAGCAAGATGCCGTTTTCGCTGAGTAGATGCGAGGCGCATTCCATCATTCCATCGGCAATGGAGATTGGCGCGACCTGAAAGATGTTGATGCAGAAGATAGCATCGAAACTGCCTTTTTCGCCCGGATTGAACCAAGTATCCGGGTCCGTTAAATCCAGGTGAACTGGATCGGCAATGTTGTCGTGACCATGATCAGCCGTGAGCTGCTTGATGTTGTCAAAAACCGCTTGATCCTTGTCGCTAGGATGGAAGTGAAGGTGATCGAAATGGGGTGCGAAAAAGTTGATGTGCATTCCGCTGCCGCTGGCCATTTCCAGAATTCTGCCGCTGTCTTTGGGAAGCTTTTCCTTCAGCACGCCCAGGATGGGGTCACGGTTGCGGTTGCCGGCCCAAGCCACATATTCACTCAGCGGGTGCGGATTCAAGGGTGGTTTAGTATCGGTCATGACGGTCTCCTCCAGATGTATTAATTGTTGATTGATCGCCCCAGCATTCTGATGTGTCAGACAAGATCGGCGACGCACCTATGAAGCAAGTTATGAGCCAATTCTTTGAGGCCTGATCAGTCAAAAAATCAGGGGGTTAGAGACATAAAGGTGAATTCTTAGAGAAGCGTGACTTCACTTGGTGAAGCAGGGCTTCTCTGGAATCCGGTCTGATGTGACTAAGCAAGAATGGCCGAACATTGCCGGTTCGGGTGACCGGGATGGGGATGACGCATGAGACCGAGAGGACATTTCCACCGATCAATGCGCACCCCGGCATGATCATTCGCACCACTATTGCGGTGCCGGACGCTGAGCGCGAGGTGGCTGTCTCACTGTGGCACAGCGGCCGCCGCGCCTAGTGCACGGCCCTGATTGACGGGTTCATCCGTGAGGTGGGCGTGCGACCGACCTCTCGAACCGTTGATAGCGGACCTTTCTTTGGTGTCGAGTTCGACGAGTACTGCGCAGGTTTCACGCCCGAGCAATGCGTCATGGCCGGCCGCGACCTGGACGGCGCGATACCCCGGGTGGGCCTTGCCACCTACTCCGAGATCACTCGCCACGCTTGGCCGGCTGACGGCGTCGCTGCGTTACTTGATCAGATCGAGCGCCACCAAATCAGCCCTGTGCTAGAGCCGCCATGCGTGTCGGGCGGCCTACAGACCGGTAAGGTTATCATTGAGCCAGTCGACGAGGTGCCTGGCCGCTTTTCGCCTGATCGGATTGATGCTGCTGTTCAGGCCCGAATGGTTAAGCTTTGGCTAACCGGCGGTTTCCCTGGGGGTTGTGATCTCGCTGGCTTGAAAATTGGGTGAGTGCGTCAACATGTCGCATTGTGTTTCGGCTGAAGCGGCCTAAATTCCAATATGAGGGTTAATTAATATTGGAGAAAGATCATGAAGACGAAATTTTTTACGAGCCTGCTGGTTGTTTTGTTGAGTGTGGGTTTCTTCACGGATGCGTGGTCCGCGGGTCGGAGAGGCGGTGAGTCTGCCGGCGTTGTTCAGGCGCTCACGCAAGGCGAGATCGATACGCTCAAGTTCATAAGGGAGGAGGAGAAGATGGCCCGCGATCTTTACCTGAACTTCGATCAGTTTTATGCCGCCTCAGGTGTCCGTGTGTTTGGCAACATCGCTCGGTCAGAGCAAAAGCACATGGATGCGGTAAAGAAGTTGCTGACCATCTACGGCATAGAAGACCCGGTCACAGATGACGCAGTCGGTGTTTTGGCGAACGATCAACTGAAGTGTCTCTATCAGGAACTGTTGCTGAGAGGTGAAGCGAATCTGATTGAGGCCTTCAAGGTTGGGGTTCTAATCGAGGAAACGGATATCGTTGATCTGGCCAAGGCCATTGCGGAAACGGACAAACACAATATCGAACGGGTCTATCAGAATCTGTTGAAGGGTTCTGAAAACCACCTTCGCGCCTTTAGCCGGCAGCTTCAATAATAACGTCCCCTTGATTGCCCCCCGGCATCCGATGCCGAGGGGTAATTTTTTGCATGGTTCGCCAAGGCATGGTCACAGGCGATAGCTCTTCGCCTCCAGCCCGAATTTCTTCAACTTCAGGTACACCGCGCGGCGGGTAACGTTCATAGCCTTTGCTAGCTGGTCTACGTCACCACGGGCCCGCCGCAGGGCCTCCTCCAGAAAGTTTTTTTCAGTGTTCTCCAGCATTTGCCGATGATTCCCGCTGACTTGGGTTGTCGGAGAATGGGTGGGTGCGATCGCAGTAAACTGGACGTCCTCCAACTGGGACCCTCGGGCAAACAGCACGGCCCGCTCCAGGGTGTTTTCCAGTTCGCGAACATTACCCGGCCAGTCGTGGGCAATGAGCCGCTGCATGAGTGAGTGAGTCACGCCATGGATGGTTTTCCGGTAGCGAAGATTAAGACGCCTTAGAATCAGATCGACCAGATGCGGAATATCCGCGCTGCGTTCGGCCAGGCGGGGAATGAACAGGCTGACCACGTTCAGGCGGTAAAACAGGTCCCGTCGAAACGATCCCGCCTCGACCGCGCGGGCCAGGCCAAAATTGGTTGCGGCCACGATTCTCACATCCACCGATAGACTTCGTTGACCACCTACGCGCTCCAGTTCGCCTTCCTGAAGCACGCGAAGCAGTCGGACCTGCACGGCGGGTGTCAACGCATCAACCTCATCCAGAAACAGGGTCCCACCATCGGCCCGTTCAAAGTAGCCGCGATGGACTTCAATGGCACCCGTGAAAGCGCCTTTTTCATGCCCAAACAGAACGCTTTCGACAATCCCTTCCGGGATGGCTCCGCAGTTGATCGCGATGAAGGGATGGCCGGCGCGGTCACTCGTGGCATGAATGGCGCGTGCAACCAATTCTTTGCCGACACCGGTTTCCCCCTCGATCAGCAGGGTCGCCGGGGTAGGTGCCAGTACTTCGATAGATTTCAGAACGCCCTGCATCGCCTCGGATTCGGCGATCAGAATGGGACGATCCAGGTCTTGCGGACCGAGCGTGCAAGGTTTGGTGTGACACCACAAGGCATGAAGCCGATCGTCGATGCGGCTTTGAAGTGGAGTGAGGGGCGGGCTAAGGGGCTGCCGATCTGACTTCCGGTACTCGATGCCCTCATATTGCGCGGCAAGCTCGGGGTTGAGATGAATCCGCACCGAACATTGCGAGTCCCCGAGGGCGATGCGTTCTTTCAACTCCACTTTCGCATAGCCGAAATTGCGCGCTGCAATGCCGCCGAATACGCTGGAGGTCATCCGGCAGAGTTCCGGCGAGTGTTTCACCCCCTCGCCGAAGGGGCAGCGGCTGCTAACGACATGCACGCAGTCGGAACTGGCCGAGGCCAGGGAGAAATGCCCGCCGATTCGATTCTTCAGCCCAACGATCAGGTCGATGTAGCGATCCTGATCAAGCGCCTCACTGAGTTGACTTTCATCGCGGTAGGCCTCCTCGAAGAAATGGCTGGCACTTTGAGCGATGCGTTCAATGATCGGGTCGGTCTGGTGGCCCGCCGCTTCCTCGGTTAACTGGAGTAATTCGAGGACAAAGGTTTGCAAGAAACCGACGGGTGAAAGCTGGGCCAGGGGAAGTGTGTTCATCGTTTGAGCGTGCGGGGAGGGATTAAAAATGAAAGTATGCTTCTTATTGTGAATGATTATTTCACATGCTACGTGTTGGTTCCGCAGTAACTCATTGAAATGGTGTACGTAAACCGCTTGCGCTTGGCTGGCGTAAAAAATGCTACCCCCTCAGGACCCAACGCTGCGAACAGGCGTCCAAAAAAAACGGTGACCATTTACCGTGCGGTTGGGCAGAAACAAAACCACATACGCGGCCGCGGCCGCACTTTTATCAGAGGAGATAAAGACCATGAGCAAGATACTGACCGAAGTTCTGAAAGCCAACGAAGGCTATGCCAGCCGTTTCACCCAGGGTGACCTGGCGCTGCCACCGGCGCGGGGCTTTGCCATCCTGACCTGCATGGATGCGCGCCTTGATCCGGCCAAATATGCCGGCCTGTCCGAAGGGGATGCTCACGTCACCCGCAATGCCGGTGGCCGCGCCAGCGATGACGCCATCCGCTCACTGGTCATCTCCCACAAGCTGCTTGGCACCCAGGAATTCTTCGTCATTCATCACACCGATTGCGGCATGCAGCTGTTCAACAATGACATCATGGGTGATTTGCTGAATAGCAGTCTCGATACCGCCTCCATTGATGCCAGCGGCTGGCATGACAACGGCAAGTATCCCGGCTCCGCGGATGGCAAGTACATCAACTGGCTGACCTTCAAGAACAACGAACTGAGCGTGCTGGAAGATGTTCAACGCATCCGCAACCACACCCTCGTGCCCAACTACATTCCGATTTACGGCTTCATCTACGACGTCAAAACCGGCAAGCTGGTCGAGGTGTCTGAGGCCATGAAGGCGGGTAGTCCGGCTTAAGCTCCGGCCCGAGGGCCTGCTGGTAGAGGGGCAGGGCATCAGAAATGCTCTGCTCTTGGTTTGTGGACCCTCTCTTTATTCATTTCATCAGGTGCACAAATGAACATACGTACCGTCAAGGCTTCGTGGATGTTGCTGTCACTTATGGCGACGGGCATGAGCCATGAGGTGTTTGCTAATGAGCCAGCCATCCCTGGCATGAGCCGCCAGCTCTTGTTGAAGCAGCCGCTACCCCCGCTTGGTGACCATCCTGAAGCCAGGGTTATCCGGGTTCACTTTCCGACCGGGTTCAAAACACCACTCCATACGCATGAAGGTCCCGGTCCCCGATATGTGCTCAAGGGGAAACTCCGGGTCGAGGATAATGGCAAGACCCAGGTGTATGGCCCTGGCGATGTTTTCTGGGAGACTGGTGCCGCCATGACCGTTCAGGCCATCAGTGGTGATGATGCCGAGATGGTCATCTTCGAAGTGGCGCCGTCGAACTGAAGGTCAGTTGGCTCTGGCGTTACCGTCAATCTGCAGGCGGCTAGAGGCAAGAAAACTCAGCTTCCGGTTGCAAGCTAAATGGGGCCGCAGCCACACTTATGGCGGACGGCCCGATCATGAACCCCATTCAACAGGAACCTCAAGGCGGGTTTTATTTGTCTGACTGGAAAGGCTTGCTGGAGTGTTTCTCGGGGTCAATGACCCGATCCAGCAGCTTGAGAATGATGAAAGCCAGGGTGAACGCCAGCATGGCAGCCGCCATCAGAGGCGCGGCAAACGGGACATCATGCGGACCAATCGGGATCGATAAAAAAGTCATGGGTAGTCTCCATTGCAAGATTGACTAACTGAGGTCAATCTTCCTCGAAGGTGAGCGATTGACCTGCAATGACATCGTCGGCTTAAGTGCGATCGTTATCAGTGACTCAATCACATTGAATAAAAATAGCGTGCGGTAACTTGGCTGCACCTCATAAAAACAAACATTCAGAGGAGGAGCGGGTGAAGATTTTTACCGAATTGAATCGGCAATGTGGGCTGGATCAGGCTGCTGCGAACGTGGCCAAGCAGCTCCGCCAGTCGGGCTATCTCACTCAGTTGCTGGGCTCGGATCATGCGTTTGATCTTCTGCTCAGACCCGACGGAGATGGCGATGGCTTTTTCACGCTCGTCTGCGCGATTTCATGCGATGAGGGGGAGATCAAGCCAACCGTCGCCGGGATGATCGCGGAGCTGGCGAGCGAGATGTTCTTCGAACAGCTCAAGCAACGATGCAGTCCGCCGGATGTCGACAACATACAGGGTTACCTGCTCGATTGTGAGGTGCTCATCAATGGAAATCCCCTGGAGCGGGATGTCTGAATCGGTCCGACCCTCCCGTGTTGTGAGCGACCGAGGCAGCTTGCCGGCTTTACTCGGCATTTTCAAAGTATGGTTATTGTCACCGCTGTGCCTTTTGCACAGTACCATTCAACCGTGGCAAATCGATCGTCGAGCGTCCTGATCCAGGTCGTTCTATTACGTTTTCAACTTATCCTCCACAACCCCCAACCAAGCAGGAACAACAATGACCAGCATGATCATTTCCGGCAGCCGTGGCACCGATGACCCCACCATGGCCTCTCTTCCTTTTATCGCGGCCAAGGCAGCCAAAGAAGCGGGCCATGATGTCGTGTTATGGCTATGGAACGAAGCCGTGACGATTGGTCGGCAAGGGGTGGCCGATCACATCGTCGGTGTCAATCTCGCACCGCTGAAGGATTTGCTGGCCGCAGTGCAGGCGGCGGGCATTCCCATCTGGGTCTGCGGGGCTTGCGCAGTGGCTCGGCAGATTTCAGCAACGGATCTGGTGGCCGGGGCCGCAATCAAGGGCATGCCTGACTACATTGCGGCCGTAGTCGAGCGCGACAAGAACATTGCCTTTTGACCACGCGCTGAAGCTTGCCGATGCTGATTTTTCCAAACCAATATGAAGCGTAACTGGGGTATCTGGCTGATTTTTGCCGCCATGCTGTTGAGCTCGATTGGCGTGACCATCGACCCTTATGCAACGCTGAGGACTGGCTGGCACGCGACATTCAACTCATGAGCCAATACGCATGAGACCCTACCGCAGCCTTCCGATCAGCGAATGTGGCGAACCGTTGGTAGCCATTCCTGCCGGAGACTTCCTGTTCACCAGTCCGCCACCCTATGCCGCGTTTGGTGCGCGTTATGACCATAGCAGCCCCTGGATGCTGCGTTTGGGGGTGCTGGAACAGCTTTATGAGGCGCAGCGAAGTCTGGCTGCCTGGCATCCCGGCTGGCGAATCAAGCTGTTCGATGCCTATCGTCCCAACGCGGTTCAGGCGTTCATGGTCAACCATGAATTTCTTCAGTTGTCCGGTGGACGGTCGCCGGAGGCGGTGCCCGAGCCCGAGCTAACTAGTCTGTGGGAGCGAACTTACCGCATCTGGGCGGAACCCAGCGACGATCCCGCGACGCCGCCCCCGCATAGCACCGGTGCGGCACTGGATCTGACACTGGCGGATGAGCGGGGTGAAGAAGTTCTCATGGGGTCGCCGATCGATGAGAATTCAGATCGATCCAATCCGGTTTATTTCGCCGAGAAAAACCCGACTGTTCATGCCAATCGTGAGTTATTGAGGGAGGTGATGGAGGCCGCCGGATTTCGCCGTCATTCCTTCGAGTGGTGGCATTTCAGCGTAGGTGATCAACTATGGGTGTGGCAATCACGGCAGGAAAACCCGGACAGTCTGGAAGTGGCCCGCTATGGACGGGCGGATTTGCTCGTGCCTTGAATTAGGCGTTGACGACTCACTCGACCTTCACGCCAAACAGGCTCCCGATACCATAGGTAGTAACGCCCGCTGCCGCGCCAATCAACAACATCCTGAGTCCGCCATAGAGCGCGCTGCCGCCGGTAAAGAGGCTGAGCGCGGCGCCGGTGAGGAACAGGCTAGCCCCGGCCAGACCGGCAGACAGCGGTAATCCGGCGTCAATCTGCAGCTGAGGAATGAAGGGAATCAGCGGAATCAGGGCCCCGACGGTAAATGCGCTAAACGAGAAAAACGCCGCCGCCCACGGAGAACCCAGATCGTCCGGGTTCAAGCCCAGTTCTTCGCGAGACAGGAGATTCAGCGCCTTCTCCGGTGTCTTGACCAGCTGGCGGGTGAAGCGGCGTGCCTCATTCAGGCTCATTCCCCGTGCCGCATAAATGAGCGCCAGTTCTTCCGCCTCCTCTTGCGGATACAAGGCCAGTTCGGCGCGCTCCAGATCGATCTGGTGTTCAAACAGTTCGCGCTGCGAGCGCATGGAAATGTATTCGCCCGAGGCCATGGACAGGGCTCCGGCCAGCATGCCGGCGACGCCGGTCAGCAGCACCAGCGAGGAGTCAGGCTGTGCGCCGGCCATACCCATGATCAGGCTGGTGTTGGAGACCAGTCCATCGTTGATGCCGAATACGGCTGCCCGCAGATTCCCGCCAGCAATACCACCGTGCCGACGACCCACTTCGTCGCTGTGGAGAGGTGTCGGATGATGCGAGGTAAGGTGATCGCCGGAATAGGCCGAAAGACCACGGATCTTGAGGCTGGCCAGCAGCGGCCGCAGTGTTTTTGGCACAAACCAGCGACTGAGCCGGCCGACAAGCCGCGCGCGCCGACTGGGCCTGAATGGCTTTGGTCGAATGCCCGCTTTCTTGAGTTGAGCCTCCCAAACCCCCGCCTGCTGATCCGCCCGCTCGGCCAGTTTCAGAAACAGCCGACGCATCGTCCGATTCTTTTCGCGAGTGGCAATACGCCGGTACAGCCAGGCGGCCTGCAATTCCTCGAATCGACTTTGCTCTTCGCTCATCGACGGCTCGGGAACTGATGGCGCGCAATCAATGGCCCGAACCGCCCTTGGGCAGGTGGGCAAAAGCGGGCCAACTGATGATGTGTGGTAGCGGCATCTTGTCCTCGATCAGGGTCAGCACCGCCTCGACCCGTTCCGGCGTGTCATAAAACTCAACGATCTCTGGCAGATCCAGCGACAGCGCCAGCAGCGAAGTGGTATGGGTTTTGCCGTCGGCGCCGAACCCGGACGTACCCCGTAATACCGTGGCACCGGCGACCTTCGCCTCATTCTGCAAAAACTTCATCAGCTTGGCGACAGCATGCTCGCCTTCGCGCACATAGATTCGAACTACCGTGACAGATTGAGTTGCCATAACCAGTTTCCCAGGTGATTTCCCAGCCAAAACACCGCGCCGCCGCAGAGCCCATTGAGGATGAAAAGAGTAAACAGCCCCGCCCAATCCAGCCGGGCATCGGTAAGTTTGAACGCCATCCAGAGCGTGGACGCTATCGTGGTGGTCCCCAGCAGCACGATCATTACAATCGCGCGCTGTTCAATGGGTGTCTCAAACCACTGAAAGATGATTGCGGCCAGCAAGACGCTACCGAAAGCGACGCCCCAGGCGATGCCTAAAGCGATATAGCCATGGCCCTGACCCGCCCAAGGCCAGTCTGCGCCGGTAAACAGGCTGCGACCCCAGATGAGGCCGACCCAGACGGCAATCAGACAGAGCATGACGCTCAGCAGGATGTTGAGAAAACCCTTGAGCATCCCCCCCTGATCAAACAGGGTGAGCGTCTCCAGGGCGAAGGTCGAAAATGTCGTATAGGCACCGAGAAAACCGACCAGGACGGCCGCCCGATATTCCGCTGCGACCGCAAAACGCTGCAACATCAGTTCGGTCAGCAGCCCCATCAGAAACGAACCGGAGACATTCACAAACAGGGTGCCATAGGGAAAGTCCCGGCCCAGCCAGCCATAGATCCCGTTGGCAACCAGAAAGCGCACCACGGCCCCGGCGGACCCGCCCAGGGCGATGGCGATGAGTTGATGCATGCAGCGCTCCCAAAAACCCGTGTCGATGAAGTGGTCCGGTCGTGACATTCTAAGCGATCCAAAAGATCAGTGAATCCCCCTTGACGATAACCGGGTTCGGTTCACTTAGGAGAATTCTGTGATTTGGTGAGCTGGTGCTATGACGACTTCTATTCGTTTGGAACAGGTGGAAGAAACCGTGAGCAGACTGACTATTACTTTGGATGATTCCCTGCATCAGGCACTTAAGGTGGCAGCTGCGCGGCAGGGCCGATCGATCGGAAAGCTGATTGAGGAGGGCTTGATATTGCGGGGCATCAAACCCACGGAATCTGCGCGGCAACTGGTTGCCCGCGCCCGACGAAACGCCGACTGCAGCGAGGATGAGGCGCTCCTGATGGCGAATGAGGAAGTGCGCGCTGTTCGCAAGACATGACGCTTCGTGTATTCATTGTGGATGCCAGTGTGCTGGTCGCTGGGTTGATTTCCTCGCAGCCAGCCAGCCCGGTGATTAGGGTAGTTGATGCGATGTTGCAGGGGCGATTGCTTTATCTGCTTTCACCCGGCCTGTTGAGTGAATACCGGGCCGTGCTGCTGCGGCCAAAGTTGATTCGCCGGCATGGACTCGATGAAGAACAGATCGACCGGTTATTGACCGAATTGACTGCCAATGCCGTCTGGCGTGATCCCCTCTCGGATACGGGTTTGCCGGCGCATGACCCTGGCGATGATCACCTATAGGCTTTGCTTGCGACCGAACCGGGCGCCTGCTTGGTGAAAGGGGATCGTTTACTGGTAGAGAATCCGCGACCCGGAAGCAGGGTGATCACGGCATCGGAATGGGTCGCCGGTTTGGAGTAACCACTCACGCGTGTTTGGCACGAAACGCGCGTCATCCCTGATGTGCGTCATCAACCCAGTTTGTCATCGGCGATGTGGTAGTGCGGGTCTTCCAGCACGTTGACCTCGACCATACCCTTGGCGCGTTCCAGAACGTCAAGGCAGTCCGGGCTGAGGTGGCGAAGGTGAAGGCGTTTGCCCAACTCCTGATAGCGCTCGGCCAGGTTGTCGATGGCTTCCAGGGCGGAATGGTCGACCACGCGGGCCCGGCGGAATTCGATGATGACGTCCCGGGGATCGTCCTGTGGTGTGAACAGCTGCTGGAAGGTCGCGATAGAGGCGAAGAACAGCGACCCCTCAAGATCGTAGATTTTCCAGCCATTTTCGTCGACCGAGGTTTGCACGTTGATCTGCTTGGCGTGCTGCCAGGCGAACACCAGCGCGGCAATGATGACCCCGGCAATGACCGCGATGGCCAGATCGGTCAGTACGGTGATCATCGTGACAGCGACGATGATGAGTGCATCATGACGCGGAACCTTGTGGAGCACCCGCAGACTGCCCCATTCGAAGGTTTTCTCGGACACCACAAACATCACGGCAATCAGCGCGGCCAGTGGGATGCGCTCGATCCAGTCAGAGCCGAAAAGGCTGAACGTCATCAGGAACAGCGCCGCGGAAATGCCGGAAATTCGGTGTAGGGCACCGTTGTTAACGTTGATCATGCTCTGGCCTATCATCGCGCAACCGCCCATGCTGCCAAACAGACCGGCGGCCACATTGGCCAGTCCCTGCGCCAGGGATTCCCGGTTCGGCTTGCCGCGGGTATCGCTCATCTCATCGATCAGATTGAGGGTCAGCAGCGTTTCGATCAGCCCGATGGTGGCGAGGATCAGCGCATAGGGGAGGATAATGCCGAGCGTTTCCAGATTCAGCGGCACCTGGGGCCAGTGAAAACTGGGCAGACCGCCTTTGATGGAGCCCAGATCACCGACCGTCTTGGTTTCGATGCCGAGGGTGGCGACCAGAATCGACACCACCAGAATTCCGCCCAAAGTGGCGGGGATGGACCGTGTCAGCTTCGGCAGCAGGTAAATGAGGGCCATCGTCAGCGCGATCAGCCCAAGCATCGTATAAAGCGGAACACCGCTCATCCACTGCTGGACGCCGTCGGGCCCCGTCGTTTTGAAGTGACTAAACTGAGACAGAAAAATGACGATAGCCAGCCCATTGACGAAACCCAGCATCACCGAATGCGGCACCATACGGATGAACTTGCCCAGCCGTGCTAACCCGAAAAGAATTTGCAGCAGCCCCATCAGCACGACCGTGGCGAAGAGATATTCGACGCCATACTGGATGACCAGCGACACCATCACCACCGCCAGCGCGCCGGTCGCGCCGGAGATCATCCCCGGGCGTCCGCCCAGGGCAGCGCTGATGAGCGCCAGAAAGAACGCGGCATAAAGCCCGACCAGGGGCGCCACGTGTGCCACCAGCGCAAAGGCGATCGCCTCCGGAACCAGGGCCAACGAGACGGTCAGACCGCTCAGGATGTTGTTTTTCAGGGTGGAAAAATGCGGAAGCTCGAACATGTTGTTTTCTTTAAACCAGAAAGCACCCCCAAGGGATGCTCGGGGCGTTGAGTCAGGTCGACCGGACAATCGGGACCGCGGTGCGGACCGAACAGTCAATCAAGGTGGAGACATTGGTAAGGCGATGGACATGTCTGAATGGGGGGCAGAGTCAATGGCTGGACAATCTACCGGCTGACGACCGAGTTGTCCAAGCTAGCGGTCCCTCAACCAGGGCGTTGTCGCACCGCGATGAGAATGCAGGCCATGTAACCCGCCGGGTGAAGTGTGCAAGTCAGCGCCGTTTGGCCAGGCGGCAGACCTCTTCCAGCTTGTGTTCCGGCGATGAACCCGGGGCAATCACCAGATATTTCGGTTTGACCCGCACGCGACGTTCCAGCTCATTCAGGGAATCGGCGTCCTTGTAGAAGGTAGATTCAATCACGGCGGCCGACTTGTGGGCGCAGTCATAGGCCATGAGGTATTTGGAGGATTCCACGCGCCCGATGGGCGGCAAATGGTGGGGGTAGGCAAACACCAGCCGCTCCCATACCCGGACAATATTTCCCTTGCGCACCAGCGAGTCGGTGTCCACGTAATACGAGGTAATACCCTCGAACCCCGGCACCGAGAGCGGTATCCAGCGCTCTGCGTAGCCAGCCATGGGGAAAAGAAAAGCCGCCGCATAAGCGCCGCCGAGGAAAGCGCGGTTCATGCGTTTGTTGGGTGATGGTGCCATGATTTCAGCTTTGCATGAGGGGTGTATTCAATTCAGATATGGCTTGAAAAACGCGTAGTCAATGTCATAGACGGTCCGAGGCTTGACTCCGATCCCCTCCCTTTCGAGCATGCCGATTCATTTCTAAACCCTTTGATGGCACTTGAGTCAATTTTTTGGTCCCCCACTGGGTCATGGCCCTATTCCAAAACCGCCATCTTGTTCAGAGCAATCAGCTGCTTGAATGTGTCGTTGTCGAGCTGGGTTAGCCAGGACTCGTCATTGCCGACGATCAGCGAGGCCACCTGTTTCTTCTCCTCGATCAGCTTGTCGATGCGTTCTTCCAGCGTGCCCAGTGTGATGAACTTGTGGACAAAGACGTTCTTGCGCTGGCCGATGCGGAAAGCCCGATCAGTCGCCTGATCTTCCACGGCCGGATTCCACCAGCGGTCAAAGTGGAATACATGGTTGGCCTTGGTCAGTGTGATGCCGACGCCGCCCGCGCGCAGGGACAGGATGAACACCCCGGGGCTGGTTTCGGCATCCTGGAATTCGGCGATCATGCGCTCGCGTTTGGCCGCAGGCACGGCACCATGCAGGTAGAAGACGGGGCAATCCAGTTGCTCGCGCAGATGCTTTTCGAGTTGCCCGCCGACCTCGGCAAATTGCGTGAATACCAGCGCGCTTTCGCCTTCGCCGATGACATCGCCCAGCATGTCGCAGAGCCGCTCCAGCTTGGGCGAGCGGTCGCCGGCAAAGATGCTGCCGTCATGCAGAAACTGGGCGGGGTGATTGCAAATCTGCTTGAGGCGGGTGAGCGTCGACAGGATGAGTCCCTGGCGGTTGATGCCGTCGGCCGATCCCAGACGTTGTTCTACCTCACGCACTACGGCTTCGTAAAGGGAGGCTTGCTCCTTGCTGAGGTTGCAGTATTGTCGGTTTTCCAGCTTGTCCGGCAGGTCGCGGATGATGTCGGGATCGGTCTTGACCCGGCGTAGAACGAAGGGCTCGATCAGCCGCTTGAGCATGTCGGCGCGGCGCGGGTCGTTGTCGCGTTGGATCGGTAGTTCGTAGCGCTGACGGAATTGGGATTGCTTGCCCAGATAGCCGGGGTTGAGAAAGTTGAAGATGGACCAGAGGTCGAGCAGGCGGTTTTCGACCGGGGTGCCGGTCAGCGCCAGACGGTGGTCGGCGGTCAGCTTGAGCACCGCCTTGCTTTGTGCGGAGGCCGGATTCTTGATGTTCTGCGCTTCGTCCAGCACCACGCGCCGCCAGCGGATGGCGGACAGAATCTTTTCATCGCGGCGCGCCAGCGCATAGGAGGTGATCACGACATCGCAGGCCAAACAGGCTTGTTCGAAGGCCTCGGCATCGCGAACCCGCACCGTGCCATGATGGATGAAGGCCTTCAGCCCGGGGGCAAAGCGTTCGATTTCCTTTTTCCAGTTGCCAATGACCGAGGTCGGCGCGACCAACAAGGTCGGCGGCAGCGAGTCGATGTTGGTGCGTTCCTGGATCAGTCGGGCCAGCACCTGGATGGTTTTGCCGAGGCCCATGTCATCGGCCAGACAGCCGTTCAGGCCCAGGCTTTCGAGAAACGACACCCAGGCCAGTCCGCGTTTCTGGTAATCGCGCAGCTGTGCTTCCAGTCCCGGCGGATTGTCGGCGGGTTCCAGCTGACTGTGATCGCGCAGTTTGCCGAGCATTTCGGCCAGCGCCTGACGTGGCTCGATCTCGAAGAAATCCGCATCCTCGGCCGATTTGCGCATCAGTTCCGGCAAGCTCATGCCGGTTTCGTCGTCGCGGTGGCGACGCCAGAACTCCAGCATCTCGCGCATCTTTTCCCGATCCAGCGCCAGCCATCGACCCCGGAAGCGCACCAGCGGCGATTTGCTTTCGACCAGATTGGCCCATTCCGTTTCGTCCAGCGATTCCTCTCCCAGTGCCAGGTCGTAACGGTAGGCGATCAGATTTTGCAGGTCCATCGCATTGCGGCGATTGGCGCCGGAGGGCGAGGTGCCGCTGGCCTGCAGACGAATCTTGGCACGCCGTCGTCCCTGGGGTGTCCACCAGGCCGGGACCAGTACGGTAAAACCGGCGTCCTCCAGCACCCAGGCATGCTCCTGGAGGAAGGCGAAGGCATCTTCCAGTGACAGGTCTATTCCCGAGGGCTCGGCCTCATCCAGCCCGACCCAGAGGGGGCCATAAATACGGGCGGCCTGGCCCAGAGCCAGCAGCAGATTCTGGTCAAAGCCGGCCCCGCAGCGTGCCGCGAAAGCCCGGCGTGCCGGCTCTTCATTAGCCCAGTATTGGTCCAGCGGAATTTGCAGCGAGGGGTCCTGACGCGGCGCCACCAACATGTCCAGCCGCCAGGGATCAGACTCGTTCTCCGCTTCGCGCAGTTGAAACAGCAGACTGAAGCCGGCTTCCGCGCGGCGACCCGTCAGCTTGCGTCGCCAGCTTTGCCAGTCCTGATAAATGGCCAGTCCGGTGTCGGTTTTCCAGGGATGGCGAGACTGGAGTTCCTGTCGGGCAGCCTCGATCAGCGTGTCACGGGTGCGCCGTTCGATTTTCACCGAAGCGGCACTATGCGTAACCACGCGGTGAATCAGGACTTCGGCGCAATGCTTCAGCAGGCTGACCTTCTCATACTGGCGTCCGCCGACGATGGCGCAGCCATCCGGCATGTGCAGGGTGGCTTCCCGAATCAGTTGTTCGTATTCATCGGAGACAATCTCCCAACCGGCATGCAGTTCAAAGCCGGAACCGGCCGTTTCCCGATAGATCAACGAGGGAATGTAGCGGTCGCGCAGAATGACCGACTTAAGGGACTGGGTGAAGTAATGCCAGAACAGCAGGTCGCTGCCTGGTCGGGTGTCGGGTCCGTGACAAAAGGCGAGAAAGCGCAATTCACCCAGCTGCGGAATAGGCCGAATCTGTCGATAGGCATCCACTTCCCAGGTATGCAGCGGCGCCGGCGGCAGATTGTCGTCCACCCCATGCTCGAACTCCGGGACCGGCAGGGGCAGACCGTCGAGCGTCGGCAGGGTGACTGACTGCGGGGCAAAATTGAAACGCCGCTCATAGGCCGAAATCGTCAGGCCCAGTGAATCTTCGAGGAAACCAATCAGTTCCGCCTTGGGCAGATGGCGCGGGTGCCAATTCTTTCCGGGGCGGTCATGCAGCGACTCATCTTCTACCCACAACCACAGGTCTCCCAGCTGAATGAAGGCATCGGTGGGCTCGGGAATCCATGAGCAATGCAGGACTTTCATGTCGCGAGTTTCAAGCGGCCCAAAATCGGACTATTGTAGCCTCTACCGCATGACTGAATGCGGGGTGGAGTCTTCCACTTTTCATCTTTCGTTCTTCAGGGGATAGACCCATGTGTCTGGCCGTACCGGGGCAAATCGTCAGCCTTTCCGAATCCTCGTCCGCCGAGCGGCTGGGGCGGGTCAGCTTTGGCGGTGTCATCAAGGAGGTCAGCCTGGCTTTTACGCCCGAAGCTGGGGTAGGTGATTACGTCATTGTCCATGCGGGTTGCGCGATTTCCGAGCTGGATGTGGAAGAGGCCCAGGCCGCGCTGGCGGAATTTGCCGCATTGAGCGAGATGGGCCTAGATTGAACGGCGGCCCATGAGGCATCAAAGCGAATACCGCAGGGCCGATCTGGCCCGTTCTCTGGCCGAGGCGATTGCGAGGCGCTGCACCCGGCCTTGGACCCTCATGGAGGTCTGTGGCGGCCAGACCCATGGCATTCTCAAATATGGTGTCGACCGCATGTTGCCGGAGGGAGTGGAGCTGATTCACGGCCCCGGTTGTCCGGTCTGTGTCACGCCACTGGAAACTATCGACAAGGCCATCGAGATCGCCCATCGGCCCAACGCGATTCTCTGTTCATTCGGCGACATGCTGCGGGTGCCGGGTTCGCGAGGCGATCTGCTGTTGGCACGCGCCGAGGGCGCCGATGTCCGCGCGCTCTATTCGCCGCTGGATGCACTCCGGGTGGCGCGAGAAAATCCGGACTGCGAGGTGGTGTTTTTCTCCGTGGGTTTTGAAACGACCGCGCCCGCCACGGCTATGGCGGTATGGCAAGCCCGACAATCGGGGCTACGAAATGTTTCGCTGCTGGTCAGTCATGTCCGGGTGCCGCCGGCCATGGACGCCTTGCTCAATGCGCCCGAGTGTCGGATTCAGGGCTTTCTCGCGGCAGGGCATGTCTGTACCGTCATGGGGGTGACCGAGTACGAACCCATCGCCGAAGCCCGCCATATACCCATCGTGGTGACGGGTTTCGAGCCGGTCGATCTGCTGGCCGGAATCTATCGTTGCATCGAGATGCTGGAAAGCGGGCAGCCTGGCGTGGAGAATGAATATCGCCGAATGGTGCGGCGAGAGGGCAATCAGGCCGCCCGCAAAATGATGAGTCAGGTGTTTCAGATCATCGACCGGGCCTGGCGTGGGCTTGGCGTGATTCCACTCAGCGGCCTTGGTCTGGCCGAGGATTATGCTGATTTCGATGCCGAAGGGCGCTTCCAGTTGAGCACTGCCATCGTGTCGGAGCCAGAAGAATGCCGGAGTGGCCGGGTATTGCAGGGGCTGATCAAGCCGGATCAGTGCCCGGCTTTTGGCATCCGCTGTACGCCTGAGCATCCCCTTGGCGCTACCATGGTGTCCTCCGAGGGTGCCTGTGCAGCCTACCATCGTTATCGTCCGTCGGGCCAACATTGAGTCGGTCGGTGACCCTGTTTGATTGAACCTGTGAGAATTTCAGCCATGACGCCAATGAAACCATCCGCCGACCTGATCCCGGGCATCCGACGTCTCAGCCCGCCCCAGTCAGCGTGTCTGATGATCGGACTGCTGCTATTGCAAACCGGTTGTGCTGCCAATACGCCTGGCCAGGCGATGGCCGAAAAAACCGATCCCTACTATCAGGATGCCCAGCTTTGCCGCAGTCAAAACCCCGCCAAGATCTTGCCTGCGGGGGCCGATCCCGCCGCTCGTGTGGACGAAGCCGGCTATCTTCAATGCCTGAACAAGCGCGGCTACCAGCAGGAGGCCAAAACCGATCCCCTGTTGGTCGCGCTTAAAAAATGTCAGCAGCAAGGTGGGTCCAAAACCGTCTCCGCCAGCGGCGCGACAACCATCAAGCCGCCCAAGCTGGAAGAAGTGCGTCAATGCCTGAAACTGCGCGGTTTCCCCAGCACCCATTTCCCGCCTCCGCCGGTAGCCGCTGCGAGTTCGTCAGCGACCGGTGCGGCCACCGCACCCAAGGCCACACTCAAGAATGTGCCGAAGGCCGAGCCGGTCAAGGATGATCGGGAGCGCGTCCAGACGATCTACATCCCCCGCAAGACCAAAACGCCGCAGTGAGTCAGCCCGCCGAGCTGAATTGTCCTCTGCCGCTAGGCCAGTACGAGCGGATACTCATGGCCCATGGCGGTGGCGGGCAGCTCATGCAACAGCTGCTCGACCGCCTGGTGCAGCCGGCATTCGACAATCCCTACCTCGCCAATCGACATGACAGTGCCGTGTTTGAATCGGGCGGTCTACGGTATGCCTTCACCACCGATTCCTATGTGGTCAAGCCACTGTTCTTTCCGGGCGGCGACATCGGCAAGCTGGCCGTGTGCGGCACACTGAATGACCTTGCCATGGCCGGTGCCCGGCCACTATTCTTGAGTGCCGCGCTCATCATCGAGGAAGGTCTGCCCATCGAGTCGCTACAGCGGGTCCTGGAGTCGATGGCCGCCGCAGCGCGGGCGGCAGGGGTGGCGATCGTGACCGGCGATACCAAAGTAGTCGAACGCGGGCGCGGTGACGGTCTTTATGTCAATACGGCGGGCATCGGTCTGATTAAGGACACTACGCCGGCCATCCATCCGGCTGCCGTAGCACCCGGGGATGCCATTCTCATCAACGGCGATATTGGCCGGCACGGCATTGCCATCATGGCCCAGCGCGAGGGGCTGGCATTGGAAACCACGCTCGAAAGTGACTGTGCGAATTTATCCGGATTGGTGGCGCAGTTGCTTGACGCTGGCATCGAAATTCATTGCCTGCGCGATCTGACTCGGGGCGGGCTAGCCAGCGCGCTGATCGAAATTGCTGAAGCGGCGAAGGTCAGCATTCAACTGGACGAGCCGGCCATTCCCATCGATGACGCCGTGAATGGCGTGTGCGAAATCCTCGGGTTTGATCCACTCTACGTGGCGAACGAGGGCGTGATGGCGGTCTTCTTTCCGGAAGGCCAGGCGACCCAAGCCTTGGAGGTGCTCCGTCAGCACCCGCTCGGCGCAGCCGCTGCGTTGATCGGCCAGGTCACCGGTTCCGCTTCACCCGGTCATGTCCATCTGCGAACCGCTTTCGGGACGGAGCGGAGCCTGATTCGACTGAGTGGGGAGCAGCTGCCCAGGATTTGCTGAGGTGGGTTGTAACCCAATTATCTTGCCGCACAATCCCGATGATTAAGGGGTTAGCGGATGGCATTCCGGTAGACATCCCGACGGTTACCGACACGCACGACCAAAATCATCATCGCGCCATCTTCCATGCTGGCAATGATGCGGTAGTCGTCGACCCGGTATTTCCACAGGGCTCCCAACTTGGAGGCTTTCAGCGCCCCGCCCATGCTGCGCTGATCTTCCAACGGCCAACTGTATTGACCAGGTTATGGCCAGTCGTGTCAACACGAGAGCTGCTCACACGTCTCAACCCTTCTTCGTGTGCAGTTCCTCAACCCGATGCCCATATCCACCTGCCTTGATGAATGTTAAGTTCTTTTCCTACTTGACAAAGCTGATTGCCGGGACAGATCTAAGCTTAACAGGCCGTTTTGTTTTTGGTGTTTGATATAAGCCTTGGGCAAACTTTGTGCCGAAAGCATCGACGGTAACCGGAAAGCTATAAGCTTTACCGGATGAATCAATGTCGACCAAAAGGTTGCCGCCCTTGTATTTATATTCCTTGCGGAAGGGGATTAACTGGCCGTAAATGCCTGTGCCAATGCTTTGATCAGGATGAACGGCTGTGCTAGGTAGCCCATCTTTGTAGAGATTCAATGGGCCATTCTTGACGGTTTTCCTGTTTTTTCCAAAATTTGCAGAAAAGCTTGGTTTAAGCTCGATGTTGGCTGGGTCTGAAGGACCTTCGCTCAAGGTGACTTTAAGCTTATTCATTTTTAGATCTTCAATGGGTGATGCTTTGAGTCCCTCTGCGTTTCTAAAGCGGAGCCCTTGAATGGCTTCACCAGGATTCAAGCCCATCGATTGCAATTGAGATGGCGTAAAAACGAACTGCCCATGATATTTTTTTATATTAAAAGGGCCAACTAAGCTGAAACGTGGCGTAAGGCCGTCTTGAATGGATTGAGCAGGTACCGCATCATCAACCTTGATGGATGTGGGTTTTGGTTGAGCTGTACTAGCAACCACGGCAAACTTAGCAATGGTGCTCACGGTGTAGTAAACAAATTCGGCGCCGTTAGCAAGAATCGTAGACCAACCAGGTCCGCTACCGCTGCTGCTATCAGCTGGCTGCTGAATTAATGTGCTATCAGTGCCAGTGGCGGTATTTGTTCCAACGAAGGGATTCATTGCATAAAGACCTTGCGAACCTGTCTGAAACAACAGATTTCCGTTAGTGTCTGCGGTGATTGAGTTAACGTTTCCAATATTGCCCCCATTTTCTTGGTTAAGGAAAATACCGGTAGAGGCGTTTGGATTCGCAGGTGAATGATAGGACAGATAGCCATTGGTCCATGTGCCAATCATTAACAATCCCTGGGTAAAGGCGCTGGGATTGTTGGCAGGGGTCGGTACGTAGGTTAGATTTGTGATGTCTATCTGATAACCGCCTCCGGGCTTAGGCATGCCGTTGGGTGGCCAGATCAGGTTTTGACTTGAACCTGATGAATTTGCACAGTAAACTCCTTCATAAGTTACATAATAATATATGCTGCAGGAGGTTATGGTGGGGCTAACATCTTTCCAGTAGATCGTCCCCTCATAGCCTTCACACCCTCCCGTTACTGGATTGGGATCAGAGCAATACCATAGGGAATTGCTTCCAATAAATGAGCTTGTATAGATGGCAGGAACGAGACCAGATCCATAGTTATCCATGCCTATTTCAAAAGCGGTAATTATCTGCGAGGCATCCCCTGGATTACCACCTGTAAAATTCGCACCGCTACAAGTTCCATTGGAGCAAAGAAAGGCTGCATTGCTGATTCCAAGGGGGCCGGTCGATGCAGTGCCGCTGACGCCATTCACGGAATTCACCATCCCTGACACAAGCACAGCACCCGTGGATGAATAATTGTTGTTGCCCTGCAGCCCAGGATAGCCCGGTGGGTAAGTTTTCATTACTGTACTTACCCCTGGCCAAACTGCGGCAACCTGATTGGTTACCTGCGTACTATTTCCGGCGACAGAAAATATGTCACCAGCGCCTCCTCCCTGCTGCGAGTAAACACCTATAATGATACTGCTTTTGCCCACTGTGATTGTTGCCGAGTAAAGGGTATATCCAGGTAGCGTATAGACATTCTTGTTATTCGGATCGAGAACAGAGATTGGATTGGCTACAGGGTTATAGCAACCAATATAAACATAGTTACCTGATGGATCTGTTTGAAGATTGGCAACAGAGTTTCCTGATGGACAGCCCGGTAATGAGGTCATATTAAGCCCAGTCACTTGATAGTTTGGCCCAAAGTCTGGCGTTGCAATTGACAGATTCCCTGCGGAATCCCCGACAATGAAGCTGGCATTTGGATTGTTGGTTGTGCCCAGGAAGGCAACAGCAGAGTAGCTGTCTCCATTACCTAATGGTGTACCGTAATTTGAGAAGCAGGAGGTTGAATATTGAAGTGGAGTAGACCCAGATTGCGGTTTCAGTGTGCAAAACCCTAAATAATTCCCCGCTGTTGATAAGGTGAAGACAGTCCCTGTGGTCAATCCTTGATTTCCTGTGTAGGTGAATGAGGCTGCATTATTGCTCATCAGCCAACTCTGAGTGGATTGATCTGCACTCAAGCTAATATCGGACAATAGTGCTCCACACACGATAAGGGTTGCGAGTGTGCAGACCTTATGTTTTTTTGTTCTAGTACCTAAAAGAGATGCTTTTAAGGTATTCATGGTTATTTCTATGAAAAGGTGTGGATTAGCACAGTGTTGACCGCTATAGAAGGACGCTACCACTTGTTCAACCCATCGGCTACATTGAAACCGAATCGGGTTTCTCTGGCAAGGATAAGCGCTTGTCCAAAGTCCTCAACCTGCGCGTTGTGGAGATCATCATCTATCAAGCAAAAGACAAGCGCTGACTCCACCAGCCTTATCGGTTGCCTTTGGCCCGATTGGGCGTAATGCAGAGCATTTGGCAGTTGTCGGCCGAGCTGCCGGCGCCCGCGAACGGGGTGAGGCTTTTGCGGCAATGAGCCCTTGATTCAGTAGCTGGTTGTTCGCTTTTGCCATAGCGCCCTCAATCAGAACCGGCGGTTTCATTATGCTTCTATCCGTCCTATCGGTTCCGCCTTCAGCCTCACACCCAGCGCCCCACAGACCCGTTGAATCGTCTCGAACCGGGGGTGAGCGCCGGGACGTTAGGCCTTATAGAGCGCTTCTCGGTTCATTCCGGCCTTACTGGAGATTTCTGCCATGCCTCTGGCTCGGGCAATGTCGCCCAATGCCGCCGCGAGCAGGGCTGGGTCGCCATCGTCCATCACCGCCGTCAGGTACTCTGCAATGGCTCGGTCATCCTCCAGGTATTCCGCCATGTCGAACTCAGGCACGTTTTTCACGATCATGGTGTGTTCATGTCTCACTCCACTCCAGTTGTGCGGCCAATCGAATGGCTCTTGAGATGTCGGCTGACTGTGATGCTTTGTCGCCGCCGGCCAGCATAACGATCAGAACATCTCCCCGTATAACGAAATACATGCGCCAGCCTGGGCCGAAATGCTCGCGCCTATCATGAACGCCATCGCCAAGCGCCTTCACGTTACCCAGTGATGCCTTACGTAATCGCATGGCCAGCCTTTGCCGGGTCTTCAGTTCACGAAGCCCGGTCAGCCATACCACGAATTCATGAGTTTGTTTGATCGTGTGCAACGGTAGATCGCAATCGTTCGATTACAGGTCTGCAAGAGCAAGCGAGGCTTGCCAAATATGAAATGAGCCTGAAGGTCGGGTTGTTCATTATGGTCACCCTGGGTGGCTAACATGAACGACAAGAAAATTAACAGCCTAGAAGGCTAATGGGTTGGAGCGTGGCGAAAACCCAGCGGGTCGGAAGTTTAGCCGGGATGGTTACCTACTTCACATGCCGAATCATGCGCCGGCGCTTCTTGATCTGGCGCTCGGTAAGTTTGTTGCGGCGGTCCTTGTAGGGATTTTCGCTGGTGCGGAATTCCAGTTTGATGGGGGTGCCGGTGATATCCAGCGCTTCGCGGAAGTAATTGATCAGGAAGCGCTTGTAGCTGCCGGGAATGTCATTGATCTGGTTGCCGTGAATGACGATGGTCGGCGGATTGGTGCCGCCCTGATGCGCGTACTTGAGCTTGATGCGGCGCCCGCGCACCAGTGGCGGTTGGTGCGCAGTGAGGGCGTTTTGCAGCAGCCGCGTCAGGTGCGAGGTGCCCATGTCGGTCATGGTCGAGGCATACACCTCGCGCACGGCGTCGAACAGATGGCCGACGCCGGTGCCGTGCAAGGCGGAGATGAAGTACTTCTCGGAAAAGTCGACAAACTGCAGTTTCAGGTCGAGCACCCTTTTGGTCTCGTCCTTCTGGTCAGGGGTCATGCCATCCCATTTGTTGAGACCGACGATCAGGCCCCGGCCAATCTCCAGCACCATGCCCAGCAGGTTGGCATCCTGATCGGTGACGCCTTCGCGGGCATCGACCAGGTAGATGACGACATGGGCCTTTTCGATGGCCTGCATGGCCTTGATGACGCTGAACTTCTCTATGGTCTCGGCGATTTTTCCGCGCCGGCGGATACCGGCCGTGTCGATCAGGGTGTAACGCTGGCCATGTCGTTCGAAAGGAATCTCGACGCTGTCGCGGGTGGTGCCCGGGGCGTCGAATACGACCACGCGCTCCTCGCCCAGCAGGCGGTTGACCAGTGTTGACTTGCCGACATTGGGGCGACCGACGATGGCGATGCGGATGCCGCTTTCATCCTCGGTTTCCTGCTCTTCCAGCTTGGGTAGGCGCGATTCGACTGTATCTAGCAGATCATCGATGCCCTGGGCATGGGAGGCGGAAATGGCGTGCGGTTCGCCAAGGCCCATGGCGTGGAATTCGCCAGTCGCCGCGGCAAGGCTGGCCTGGTCGATCTTGTTGGCTGCCAGGATGATCGGCTTGCCGGTGCGGCGGAGTTGGTGGGCGATGGCCTCGTCGCCGACATTGAGTCCGTCCCGTGCATCGACCAGAAACAAGATCACATCGGCTTCTTTCAGGGCAATCTGCACCTGGCGCATGGCCTGCTCATCGATACCGGCGTCGGTTTCAACAATACCGCCGGTATCCACCACGAAATAGTCGCGGTGGCCGCGTTTGACCCGGCCATATTGGCGGTCGCGGGTCAGTCCGGGGTAATCGGCGACGAGCGCATCACGGGTACGCGTCAGATAATTGAAGAGGGTCGACTTGCCCACATTGGGTCGGCCGACTAAAGCCACGACAGGCAGCATGATTTAGTTGATTCCAATGGCGGCGAGGACACCCCCGGCCGTATAGACGAAGAGAGTTTCGTCCTGGACCACGGGGGTGGCGCGAATGGGTTCGTCGTCGATCTGCAGTCGTCCGACCAGCCGGCCATCATCGGCGGAGAGTACGTGCAGATAGCCTTCGAAATCGCCCACAACGAGCCGGTCGCGGATCAGGGCGGGGACCGTCAGGCGGCGCTGATGCAGGGCGTCCTGTTTCCAAAGATCCCGGCCGCTGGCGAGGTCGAGTTGCCAGACATCGCTCCTGGCATCGCTGATGAAGAGCGAGCGGCGACCGGCCGCCAAGCCATGACTGGAATAGACGGTGTTTTGCCGCCACTGCACATCGCCATCTTGCAGGTTGACGGCAGTGATGCCACCCTGGAAGCCGGTGATGTAGACCACGTCATCCTTTACCAGCGGATCGGCATCCAGTTCGACCAAGCGCTCGACTTCCGAGCGACCGTGCGGGATGGCGACGATGGTTTCCCAGACCGGTTTACCATCGGTGAGTCCCAGGGCGATCAGCTTGCCGCCGCCAAAACCGTCCAGCACGACATCGCCGTGGATGGTCGGGGAGCCGAGGCTGCGCACCGAGAGCGGCGGAATGCTGCGCTCATGCGACCATTTCACGGCGCCATTGCCGAGATCGAGGCCAGCAAGCCGACCGTCGCTGGTACGGACGACGGCGATGTTGCGGCTGGCTTTCGGCAGCGCCAGGATTTCGCTGCTGAGCATCGTTTTCCAGAGCAGGGCACCATCGGCGAGGCTGATCGCCATCAGCTCCGCGTTGCTGGTGCCCAGCAGCAGTTTGTCGCCCGCCACGACCGGGCCGGCAGCCAGTTCCAGCTTCGTCGAAACGGACCAGAGCGTGTCTCCATCCTGCCGGCTGTGAGCCTCGACCAGGCCCTTGCGGTCGGCAACATAGACGGTGCTGGACGTGACCGCGGGCACGAGATTGACGATCTGATCGTCGTAACCCTTGCCTATACTGGTTTTCCAGAGCACCGACAGATTGACGGTGGGTTCCAGCGATTCCAGTTCCGTGGGCGGTTCGGAATTGTCGGTTCCGCCCATGAGCCCGCCGACCGAGCTAGCCAGCTCCTTCATCGCATTGAACTGTGCGCACCCTGACAGCAGGAGCGTGAACCACAGTAACAGGAGGGAAGCAAGACGCATCAGGGAACCTCGAAAAACCATCCGTTCAAACCCTTCGGCAGGCTCAGCATGAGCAGATATATGACTGTTTTATATGGTATGCCGTGCGTGCTGAGCATGTCGAAGCGCTTTTTTTCGAGGTTCTCATCAGGGACTGGCCGGCAAATCGTTGAGTTTGAGTTCAAGCAACGGCGACAGATCGCCCAGTTCCTTGGCCTTGGCATAAGCGGCACGGGCTTCGGCTGGACGCTTGGCGGCTACATACAGATCGCCACGCAGCTCCTGGTAAAGACCGGCAAACTTGCCTACGGACTTGTCACTGGCAGATTCCAGCAGCTTCAGGGCCGGATCGATATCGCCCTTGGCCAATAGGACGCGACCCAGACGCAAGCGGGCCAGATCCTTGACGGCGGGGTCCTTGGTCGCATTCACAGTTTCCTCAAGAATCTTGCGGGCGCCCTCAAGGTCACCGGCGTCGACCTTGAACTTGGCCAGGAACAGGCGGGCATATTCGGCATAAGCCGTTTTCGGGTACTGTTGAATCAGGCGTTCACTTAGCTTCTGCGCCGACTCGGTCTGCTTGGCTTCAGTCGCCTGGGTCAGCTGATGGTAGACCAGCGAGGCTTGCTCGGCGGTTTCCAGCCGGTTGCCCTGCCACATTTTCCAGCCACCGATGGCGGCCAGCCCGAGCAACAGGCCACCGAACACGGAGGATTTGTTCTCCTTCCACCAGCGTTGTAGCGCCTCAAGACGCTCCTCATCCGTCGAATACGTTTCCATGCGTTCCTCGTCTCAAAGCAGGGTGTTTAAAAATGGGATCAATTCGGATTGGCCCAGGGTGCGCTGCCCGCCCTCCTCGCGCAACGACTTGACGCTGATGGTCTGATCGCGAGCTTCCTCATCCCCCAAAATCAGGGCCACGGCGGCACCGCTTTTGTCGGCGCGTTTGAATTGGCTCTTGAAGCTGCCGCTACCGCAATTCGATTGCAGTCGCAATGTCGGCAAGGCATCCCGCAGACCCTCCGCTACATGGGTGGCCTTGGTCTCGGCCAGTTCACCGACCGCAATCAAATAGGCATGGGGGGCTGCGGCGGCGTCGAGGCGTTCGGGCTGGTCCAGCAGATCGATCAGCCGTTCCATGCCCAGCGCAAAACCCACGGCGGTCGACTCCTTGCCCCCCAGTTGGTCGATCAGTCCGTCATAACGGCCACCGGCGCAGACGGTGCCTTGCGCGCCAAGCGACTGCGTGACCCATTCGAACACGGTCCGCGAGTAATAGTCCAGACCACGCACGAGCCTCGGGTTGACGACATAAGCGACGCCAGCGCCATCCAGCCGGTCGCGCAGGGATTGGAAATGCGCGCGCGATGCGTCATCCAGTTCTTCGGTCAGCACGGGTGCGCCATTGATGATCTCCCTGAGGTCGGGATTCTTGCTGTCCAGGATGCGCAGCGGGTTGGTTTCCAGACGGCGGAGACTGTCCGCGTCCAGCCGGTCCAGATGACCGCGAAAATAGTCGACCAGGTTGGCCCGGTAGGCCTGACGCTCCTTGGTGGTACCCAGCGAGTTGATCTGGAGTTCCAGCTTGGCATCGATACCCAGGTCACGCCACAGGCGGCGGCTCAACAGGATCAGCTCGGCATCGATATCCGGGCCCGGCATGCCATAGGCTTCGACACCCAGTTGATGGAATTGACGGTAGCGACCTTTCTGCGGGCGCTCGTGTCGAAACATCTGGCCCATGTACCAAAGCCGTTGTGTCTGGTTGTGCAGCAGACCGTGCTCCAGGCAGGCACGCAAACAACCGGCGGTGCCTTCCGGCCGCAGAGTCAGGGAGTCGCCGTTGCGGTCGTCGAAGGTGTACATCTCCTTTTCGACGATATCGGTGACCTCGCCAATGGAGCGCTTGAACAGCTCCGTCTTTTCAACAATCGGCAGGCGAATTTCATGGTAGCCATACGCGCCCATGACGCGCCGCAAGACGCTTTCCACGTATTGCCAGCGGGGCGTGTGCTCCGGGAGGATGTCGTGCATCCCGCGGATGGCCTGAATTTTTTCACTCATCAAGGTTCCTGTCGGCTGGGCTTTTGGCACCAGATTTTATGTCATTGACGCAGCTTTTGCCGCGCCTGCATGACTTCGGGGGAGTCTGGGAATTTGTTGCGCATTGTCTGCAGGTAATCAGCGGCTGCCTGGGTGTTGCCGAGGCCCATTTCGATCTCGATCCCCAGCATCAGCGCTTCCGGGGTCGGCCCGTTGTTGCCAAGGTAACGCTGCAGGAAGCCCCGAGCAGCCATGACCTGGCCGGATTCGCGGCTCACTTTGGCCATTTCCAGCAGGGCGGGTGGGAAATTGGGGTTGGCCACCAGCGCCTTCCGCAGATAGTTCTCGGCCTGCGGCAATTGACCAATGGAACGGGCGCAGACCCCGGCATTGGTTAGCGGAATCCAGGGCTGTCCATACAGCTTGGTATCGATGACCAGATTGAATTGCTCGTAAGCGTCCTGGGGGCGCTCGTTGAGGCAGAGAAACCGTCCGTAATTATTGCGTGCGCCGAAGTTGTCGGGTTTCAGGCTGAGCGCCTTGCGGAAATGGCTGTCGGCCTGCGAGCGGTCATCGATCCGTTGATAGAGAACGGCAATCGCGTTATGGGCCTCGCTGTTTTCATCATTCAGCTCAATGGCTTTCTGCAGGTCCTGCAGGGCCACTTCGTATAGGCCGGATTCCATATAGTTGACGCCCTTCTCTACGTATATGGACGAAGCCTGATCGTCGGTCAAAGGACTCTGTGAACGGGGGCGTTCCTCCTCCTGTGGCAACGAGGAACAGGCGGCATTGAGTCCGGAGAGCAGCAGGGCAGCCAAGCCGACGGCTCTCATCCGTTTGTAGCGGCCAGCCGAACCGTGCGGCGTGTCCGATCCTTGACCTGGCCAACCAGTTGACCGCAGGCGGCGTCAATATCATCCCCCCGCGTCTTGCGAGTAGTGGTGATCAGGCCGCCCTTCTGGAGAATTTCACTGAAGCACTGGATGGTTTCCCGGCTGGAACATCGATAGTCGGAGCCCGGAAAGGGATTAAACGGAATCAGGTTGACCTTCGAACGGACCGTACTGAGGACCCTGACCAGCTGCCGCGCATGGGCAGGCGTGTCGTTGATGCCGTCGAGCATCACGTATTCGATGGTCACCTTGCGGCGCGCATCCTGCCCGATGTAGCGCTTGCAGGCCGCAATCAATTCCCGGATGGGGTATTTCTGATTAATCGGCACCAGCTCGTTGCGCAGCTCATCGGTGGGCGCATGCAGCGACACCGCCAGGCTGACATCGCTCACCTCGGCCAGCTTGTCCAGTGCCGGCACGATGCCGGAAGTGCTGAGGGTGACGCGGCGCTTGGAGAGGCCGTAGGCGTTGTCGTCCAGCATCAGGTTGATGGCGGCGACGACGTTGTTGAAGTTCAGGAGCGGCTCGCCCATGCCCATGAGAACCACGTTGGTCACGGCGCCGATGCCCAGCTCACGCTGAGCTACCCAGAGCTGACCGATGATTTCGGCCGCACTCAGGTTGCGGTTGAAGCCTTGTCGGGCCGTCGAGCAGAACGAGCATTCCAGAGCGCAGCCGACCTGCGACGACACACACAGCGTGCCGCGGTTCTCCTCGGGGATGAAGACGGTCTCGACCCGGTTCTGTTCGTCGGTTTGCAGTACCCATTTGCAGGTGCCGTCGGAGGACACTTGTTCGTGGACGATCTCCGGCGGACGGATTTCGCAATCTTCAAGGAGTTTGGCCCTGAACACCTTGCTGAGATTCGTCATGTGTTCGAAGTCGCCAATGCCGCGCTGGTGTATCCATTGCAGCATTTGGACGGCGCGAAACGGCTTTTCGCCGCGCTCGACGCAGAAGGCCTCGATGGCCTTCCGGTCGAAACCGAGCAGGTTGAGCTTGGCGCTCGTTTCAGCGGGTGCGGGCGCAGCAGTCATGCGGCTGAAAGAAGTAGGCGATCTCCTGAGCGGCCGTTTCAGCGCTGTCAGAACCGTGGACGGCATTCTCGTCGATGCTATCGGCAAAATCGGCACGGATGGTGCCCGAAGCGGCGTCCTTGGGATTGGTCGCGCCCATCACTTCGCGATTCTTGGCAATGGCGTTTTCACCTTCCAGAACCTGAATCATGACCGGGCCGGAGATCATGAAGCTGACCAGATCATTGAAGAACGGGCGCTCCTTGTGGACGGCATAGAAGCCCTCCGCCTGTTCACGGCTCAGGTGCGTCATTTTGGCAGCGACAATCTTGAGGCCGGCTTTTTCGAAGCGGGAGTAGATCTCGCCAATGACATTCTTGCCAACGGCATCAGGCTTGATGATGGAAATGGTGCGTTCGATCGCCATGTAAGCTCCTTAAGTTATGGTGTGAAATAGCGGGGGTCACCGGGTGGGGGAGCCGCCAAAAGAAAACCCGCCACTCAGGGCGGGAATTAAGTCACGGATTTTATAGGAAAAGCGTGACCGAAGACAGCGAAGCGGTTCAAGCGTTGGGGTCAGACAGCAAAGCTCTCCCCGCATCCGCATAGGGCCTTGATGTTGGGATTATCGAACTTGAAGGCTTCGCTGATGCCTTCACGGCGGAAATCCACGGTGATGCCTTCAAGATAGGCGAGCTCTTCCTTATTGATGACCACCTTGACGCCATGTTGCTCGAAGACTTCATCGCCCTCGCCGGTCTGGTCGGCGTAATCCACGACATAGGCAAATCCGGTACAGCCGGATTTCTTGACGCCCAGCCTGAGCCCGAGACCGGAGCCGCGTTTTTGCAATTGCCTGGCCACCTGCTGGGCGGCGCTTTCGGTGAGGTTTATCGACATGCTGATCTCCTGCTGTTTGCCGGCGCCTGGCGCGCGGCGGGTTAATGCGAAGCCATGAGGTCTTTCAGGGCCTCGATGAATTGATTCACGTCCTCTGCCGTATTGCCCCGGCCCAGGCTGACTCGAATGGCGCTGCGAGCCGTTGTCTCGTCCACGCCCATGGCCAACAGGACCGGGCTGGGCTCACCACCGCCACTGGCACAGGCGGAACCGCTGGATACGGCAATCCCGAGGCGGTCGAGGCGCATGACCAGGGTCTCTCCATCGAAGCCCGGAACACTGAATAAAGCCGTATTGGGGAGGCGCTGTTCATGTGCGGCGAAAAGCGTCACACCCGGGAGTGATCGCAGCGCCGTTTCCAGTTGTTGACGCAGCATCAATGAGTGGGATCTGCGTTCTTCGAGCTCCTGCCGCGCCAACTCGGCCGCCTTGCCGAAGCCGACGATGCTGGCGACATTTTCCGTGCCGCCACGCCGGTTCTGTTCCTGTCCTCCACCATGCAACAGAGGCTGAATGGGGGCGGTACGATCGGCGATCAAGGCGCCGACGCCTTTGGGACCATAAATCTTGTGCGATGACAGCGTCACCGTGTGGGCGCCGGTCGCGGCAAAATCTAATGGGATCTTGCCGGCAGCCTGGACCGCATCGACATGCAGGAATGCGCCGACTGCCCGCAAGGTGTCGGCCAGGGGGCGGGTGTCGTGTATGACGCCGGTTTCGTTGTTGGCCAGCATCAGCGTGCCGATATCGCCCGCTCTGGCCTTGAGTGAAGTCATCGCCGATGGTCCGGGTAGCCCAGTCTGGCCATTGACGGGCAGGGAGCTGATTTTCCAGCCCATGGTCTTCAGGAACATGAGCGGTTCACTGACCGAGGGATGCTCGGTGCTGCCACTGATCAGGGTGGCTGGCTTCAGTGAAAAGGCCATGCCCTTGAGGGCCAGGTTATTGGCTTCGGTACCGCCGCTGGTAAAGATGACTTCGGAGGCCTTGGCGCCAACCAATGCGGCCACTTGAACGCGGGCGCTATCGATGGCGCCCCGGCTCAAGCGGCCCAGCCGATAGAGTCCGGAGGGGTTGCCGTAAAAATGGCGGAGGTAGGGGAGCATGGCTTCCACCACCCGATCGTCCATCGGCGTGGTGGCGTTGTGATCGAGGTAGATCATGCCCGCCGACTTCAGGCCCGGATGCCCCGCTGCAGAGGGATTGCGATGTCACCGCCGGAACTGATCTGATCCTGCCTTTCCGCCACCATACGGACGTTCTTCCGCAGCAGAACATCCTGCAGCGTGATCGAGTCGAGATAGTGTCGAATCTGGTCGCTCAGGCCCATCCACAAATCGTGGGTGAGACAGGGTTGAGCGCTCTGGCAGTTGGCTTTGCCGCCGCAACGGGTGGAGTCGATGGTCTCATCAACCGCCGCAATGATTTCCGCGATGCTGATCTGGTCAGCCTTGCGGCTGAGCTGGTAACCGCCGCCTGGTCCGCGCACCCCCTCTACCATGCCGGAACGTCGCAGCCGGGCAAACAACTGCTCCAGATAGGAGAGCGAAATCTCCTGTCGCTTGGCGATGTCGGTCAGGGTGACGGGTTTTTTTTCGCTATGATAGGCCAAGTCCAGCATGGCGGTGACGGCATAGCGGCCTTTGGTCGTTAAGCGCACGAACGATCTCCTCGAAGGGTGAGCGACTTTCATCGAGAGTCACATATCCTAGCAAAATAGTCAATTATTCCCTCGACGACCTCAAGCCCGTTTTTTTGAAGGCTGAAGCCATGAACTCAACTCCCTCGCGCTGGCGGTTCTGGATCGATCGGGGCGGTACGTTCACCGACATTGTGGCCCGCCACCCGGACGGGCGGCTGTTGACCCGCAAGCTGCTCTCGGAAAATCCGGAACGCTATGTCGATGCCGCGCTGCAGGGTGTCACCGAGTTACTGCAAATTCATGCGGACGCCTCCGGTTGCGGCATCGAGGCCATCAGCATGGGCACGACCGTGGGCACCAATACGCTGCTGGAGCGCAAGGGCGAACCCACCTTGCTGGTTATTACCCTGGGGTTCGCCGATGCCTTGCGCATCGGCAACCAAAGCCGCCCGGACATTTTTGCCTTGCACATCGAACGAGCCGACCCGCTTTACGAGAGTGTTATCGAGTTACAGGGTCGGCTGGATGCTCGGGGGGCCGAAGTCGAACCACTAGATCTCGCGCAGGCCAAACGGGATCTAACCGCCGCTTTCCATCAGGGATATCGGGCAGTCGCCGTGGTGCTGATGCATGCCTGGCGTAACCCTGCTCATGAGCTGGCTTTGGATGCACTCGCACGGCGTATCGGCTTTACCCAGGTGTCCCTGTCGCATCGCTGCAGCTCCGCCATGCGCCTGGTCGGGCGCGGTGATGCGGCCGTGGTGGATGCTTATCTCTCGCCCGTGCTGCGACATTATGTGGAGCAGTTCGCCGGGGCTTTGGGCGAAATATCCCGGTCGCTGCCCGATCTCCGTTTCATGCAATCCAGCGGAGGATTGGTCGAAGCCCTGCATTTCCAAGGCAAGGACTGCATTCTTTCCGGCCCTGCCGGCGGCATGATCGGGGCTGTGGAAACGGCGCGGCGGGCGGGCTTCGGCAAAATCGTCAGTTTTGACATGGGCGGCACATCCACCGATGTCGCCCATTACGCGGGAGAGCTGGAGCGTACTGAGGACATGCAAGTCGCTGGCGTCCAGCTGAGCGTGCCCATGCTGAATATTCACACCGTGGCGGCTGGTGGTGGGTCGATCCTTCACTATGACGGCCTGCGCTTTCGTGCCGGACCGGACTCGGCAGGGGCTGATCCCGGTCCAGCCTGCTATCGCCGGGGTGGACCACTTTGCGTGACGGACGCCAATGTCATGCTGGGTAAGTTGAGGCCGGAGTTTTTTCCCCGCCTGTTCGGTCCGGAGGGCAATTTGCCTATCGATGTGGAGATCGTCCGCAGACGCTTTAGCGAACTGGCAGCGGGAATCAGTGGCGAGAGCGGGCGCACCACGACGCCCGAACAGGTGGCCGAGGGCTTTATCGCGGTGGCGGTCGAGCATATGGCTGCTGCCATCAAGAAAATCTCCATCCAGCGCGGACACGATCTAACCGCGGATTACACCCTCTGCTGTTTCGGCGCAGCGGGTGGTCAGCATGCCTGTTTGGTGGCGGAGCGGTTGGGGCTGCGCCGGATTTTTCTGCATCCTCTGGCGGGCGTGTTGTCGGCCTTTGGCATGGGATTGGCCGATCATCGTTGGCTCCGGGAGAAGACGATAGCCGAACCACTCGTCAGTGAACTGATTCCCAAGTTGGCGGCGGAACTGGATCGGCTTGAGCGGCAGGGCCGCAGCGAATTATCGGGGCAGGGCTTGCCTGGTCATTGGGCGGTAGTCCAGCGAAGCCTGGCGCTTCGCTATGAAGGGTCCGATGCGACGCTGGTGTTGCCCTTTGGTGATCTCGACGGCTTGCGGGCCGGATTTGAATCTCTCCATCGTCAACGATTTGGTTTTACCTGCGCCGACAAGTCACTGATCGTCGATCGACTGCGGCTGGAACTGATCATTGCCGCATCGCATGAGGAATCGGCCTGGGAGATCATTGGTTCGGCCTCCTCCTCTCATGCCGGTAATCAGCCGGTAGCGAGAGTTCCGCTGTTCAGCGGCGGGCTGAGTCACGATACGCCGGTCCTTGAGCGAGCACATTTGGCGGCGGGCTGGACCATCGTGGGTCCAGCCATCGTGCTGGAATCCACTTCGACGACGATCATCGAACCCGGCTGGCAGGGTGAAATCTCCTCGCGCGGAGATATGGTGCTGACGCGGATCGATCGCGAGCCAGCAACTTTAAGTGCGAGCACTCGCTGTGACCCCGTTCGGCTGGAAATCTTCAACCGCCTGTTCATGTCCCTGGCCGAGGAGATGGGCTACCGTCTGCAGAATACGGCCCACTCGGTCAACATCAAGGAGCGGTTGGATTTTTCCTGCGCGCTGTTTGATGGCGAAGGCGAACTGGTCGCCAATGCGCCGCATATCCCCGTGCATCTGGGGTCCATGGGCGAGAGCGTCAAGGCACTGATCCTGTTGCATGGCACTGACTTCAGGCCCGGGGATGTCTGGCTGAGCAACGCCCCTTTCAGCGGCGGGACTCATTTGCCTGACATCACCGTCATCACGCCGCTGTTGGATGAGGCCGGTCAGCGGGTGCTGTTCTACCTCGCCTCGCGCGGGCATCATGCGGATGTCGGCGGCGTCACGCCCGGTTCCATGCCGCCCGGTAGCACTTCCATCGAGGAGGAAGGCGTGCTGAGTGCGGGGTTGAGAATCGTCGAGTCCGGCCAATTCCGCGAGACGACAGTGCGTGCCTGGTTGGCCAGCGGACCCTATCCGGCAAGAAACCCCGATCAGAACCTGGCCGATCTCCAGGCCCAGATCGCGGCCAATGCCCGAGGTGTTTATGGCGTGCAGCATCTGATCCGGCAGTATTCGCTGGCGACTGTGCAAGCCTATATGTCTCATGTCCAGGATCATGCCGAGGAGGCCATTCGCCGGGTGATCAGCCGTTTGCGGGATGGCGAATACGAGGTGCCCATGGACACGGGCGCCGTCATTCGGGTGACGATTTCGGTGGATGCCCGGGCCCGATCCGCGACGATTGATTTCACTGGTACATCGCCGCAGCAACCGGATAATCTCAATGCGCCCGCCGCTGTCTGCAAGGCCGCCGTGCTGTATGTGTTCAGAACCCTGCTGCGGGAGGAGTTACCGCTCAACGCGGGCTGCTTGCGACCGCTGCAGATCATCATTCCGCGGGGTTCCCTGCTCAACCCCGATGCGGGGGCTGCGGTAGTGGCCGGCAATGTCGAGACCTCTCAGCATGTGGTCGATGCGCTCTATGGCGCACTCGGCATTCTGGCCGCCTCGCAGGGCACGATGAACAATTTCACCTTTGGCAATGAGCGTTACCAGTATTACGAGACGATTTGCGGGGGATCGGGAGCCGGAGCCGATTTTGCCGGTGCGGATGCTGTGCAAACGCACATGACCAATTCCCGGATAACCGATCCGGAGGTCATCGAATGGCGGCTACCGGTTCGAGTGGAGCGCTTCGCGATTCGCCGGGGGAGCGGCGGGAGGGGTCGACACTCAGGCGGTGATGGCGTCGTTCGCTATGTGCGCTTTCTAGAGCCAATGACAGCAGGCATTCTGTCCAGTCGTCGTCAAACCGCACCCTTTGGTCTGGCTGGCGGCTCGCCGGCTTTGCCCGGGAACAACCGATTGGTCAGGGCCGATGGGAGCCCGCATGAGTTGGGCTCCCGGGCCGAAGTCAAGGTGTTTCCTGGGGATCTGATCCAGATAGAAACACCCGGAGGGGGAGGCTATGGGAAGCCTGATGTCCCTGATAGTCAGAAGTCGACTGGATGAGTATGGAACCCGATTAGAGCTTGCTTGCGGCATTGGCCAGCTGACGGTGATATGCCGCCATTTCGAAGTCCCGGATCATGGCGTTGGATCGGCCCTTGATGTCCTGAATCTGCTTGCCGTATTTGTGAGGGGAGGTGATGTACTTGTCGAGCATACGCCGTTCCTCGGCGGCATCGGCGTCCATCGTCTGGGCAATTTCTTCGTAGTGATCGGCTAGGCTGTTATGGGCTTCGCGGGTTTACGCCGTCTGGACGTCCATCGCCCAGTCATGGGGTTTCAAGTCCTTATTGACACAGCCGCCCAGAGCAAGTGTGAGAGCAATCAGCAGATGCTTCTTCATTTTGATCCTCCTTGGGTTGGTTGAAAAAACGGTGTGTAGTTCTCTGCCATCGAAGTATGGCGTCGCAACCACTCTGACGGCAGTTTGGCTATTTCGGCCGTGAGCTGTCGGTTGCGACGCTCATCACGCTTGATCCTCAGCCCTTGCCCGGAAGCATGCCCACCGAACCAGGTTTGATGTGTTTGCAGGTCACGCGCTGGTCTTCGAGGTGACACGGGTATTTGCTGGATTGGCCGCTACATTCGTTGCAAACCAGTTTCCCGGTTTCCTTGATCTCGGAGACATGCCAGCCATAGCCCTGCGTTTCACAGAAGCCCTTCACATACTTGTCAATGTTGTACTGTTCTTTGGCCCTGGCTTCTGCTTCGGTCTGGGTGGCGCACTTCTGGGGGGGCAGGGTGTTTCCCCGCAGATCCCGGTACTCATATTCGGTCGAAAAGGCATTCCCGGCTCCCAGCAACAGTGCCACTGTCACCCGCATGTTTTGACTTTGTCCAATCATTTCTGATGTGCTCATGGGTGAATTTCCTCAATCGATACGGTGTTTGATCAATCCGTCCTCACTTCACTACGCGAATGTTCATTCGCACCATTTCCTCGTTCTGTTGCTGGATGATCGGATCGTATTTTTCGTTTTCGCTGAGCTTGACCATCAGGATGGTGCCGAGCAGCGCGATGGTGGCGCCGGCAACATAAAGCCAGAATCGGTCTTTGGGCTGTTCGCTCTCTTGGGTCACGGTCTTTTCCTTCGTCCTTATCGTTTTATTTGTAATTGGTCAGAACCTGCGAGCCGATTTTAATGTTACGCATCAATACGTTCTGCATCGATACTCTATTCGCCGTGATTGAGCGATGTCACCCATCTGGTGCACAGGGCTGATACGACAGCGGGAAAGTCGGGGTCGGCACGGTTTTGGGGGGGTGCCGATATGGCTGGGATCGAGTTCGCCGTTGGAAGGAAGCTTGGCCTGAAGCCGGAGTCTGGATTGCTCGATCAGAAGACCCGGCGGTTTGGTTTCGGCCGGAAGTGGGTCAAGGCGTCATCGGACGGTCAGTCACGGCAGAGGCCGCAAGCCGCGTCCTGGAAACTTTTGTCGGCCGCGATGGCCATGATGGCCCGATCCAGGGCGTGATTGATGGTTTCCTGGTAATTGATGGCCGAACCGGAATCGCCATAATTCTGGGAAGTACCGGAGTGGCTCTCACTCCAGCAGGTCTCTCCATGTTGATCCGTCAGTGTCGCGTCAAGCATCACCCGTGCTTCGTATTCTGAGTTCACGTGAACGTTTTCATTGATGCTGATACCGGCCAGGCTCAACTTCATGCGCGGCCCTTTTGGATCGCTCAGGTTGATGCCAGCGAATTTAAACATCGCATTTGAGCCAGTATGAACCCATGGGGTAGGGTTCCCCTTCAAGCTGATGCTCTGGATCAGCAATGGGCTGGATTCCAGTGTCCGTTTGCCCACGAGATTGTTCGTCAGCCCATTCGAGACATCGACGCTCGACAGCGACACACATCGATTAACCTTGGGTACATCCTGGAGGTCTAACTCGGATCGGTATTGCGGATTGAAGGAGGTCGGCGCGATGGATTTTTGTGCACAGCCGACCAGCGCACTACCCAGTGCGATGGCGAATAATGTCGCTACCCTTGTTTTCATAAGATCCTCCGGGGTGGATTTATGGGAGTTCTTGTCGTTATTGAAGCCGAGTAAAAAATGGGAGCATCAACAAAATTAGCCGCGTGCTAATTGTTGCCGCTTAAGCTAACGCGGATTCGCACGGCAAAAATTCGGCGATGAGGCATCAGTCGCACCGAATCCCACCATGTGCCGTAGAACTATTCCTGAAACAAGACTCTTCTCATGAACAATCCAACCAATCAGTCATCACGGAATCCATCTACCTTTGAGCGCACCCCCATCCAGCGAATTTGTGTCTTTTGTGGTGCCAGTCAGGGTCAGCGATCCGAATATCGCGATGCAGCGGTTGCAGTCGGTGAGATGATTGCCGCTCGCGGGTTCGAGCTGGTCTATGGCGGTGGCAACATCGGTCTGATGGGTGTGGTCTCCAATGCCTGTCTCGGGGCTGGAGGCCAGGTGATTGGCGTGATTCCCGAGTCGTTGGTGGGGCGGGAGTTCGCGGGGGAACTCATTGAGCATCCGGGCATTACCCGGCTAGAGGTGGTGGATTCGATGCACACCCGCAAGGCGCGCATGGCGCAACTGGCGGATGGATTCATTGCCCTGCCGGGTGGTTTCGGTACTTTTGAGGAACTGTTCGAGATCTTGACCTGGGCCCAGCTGGGGTTTCATCACAAACCCATCGGCCTGCTAGATGTGGTTGGCTACTTTGAGCCCTTGCTGGCGCTTTGCGACCGGGCGGTGGCGGAAGGCTTTCTCCGAGCGGAAAACCGGGCTCAATTACTGGCCCATACCGACCCTTCTGTCTTGCTGGCAAAGATGGCGGAGTATCAGTCCCCCGCCTTCAAGGCCTGGGTCAAATCCGCCGAACAATTGTAGGCCTGAGGGACTTCAGCCTAGCAGGCCCGAGATCAGCCCCTCATGCGCTGCCGATTGCCGGCGAGTTCTCAGCCGGTTAGCTGTCATGATGGCGCTGAGTTCCGCCAACGCCTCCTCGAAAACGTCATTGATCACCAGATAGTCGTATTCGCCATAGTGCGACATTTCGGAAATGGCATCGGCCATGCGTCGATGAATCGTTGCCGGATCGTCCTGGCCACGGCCACTCAGTCGGGCCTCCAGATCGGCTTGCGAAGGCGGCAGGACAAAAATGGACTGGCAGCCGGCAATCAGCTCCCGAATCTGACGAGCGCCCTGCCAGTCGATTTCCAGAATGACATCTTCACCTCGTGTCAGCGCGGCTTCCACCGTTCGGTGAGCCGTGCCGTAGAAATTGTCGAAGACCTGGGCATGTTCGAGAAACTCCCCGGCTTCCACCATGTGGAGAAAACTTTCTCGGCTGACGAAATAATAATCCCGGCCGTGTTCCTCTCCAGGTCGCTGAGCGCGGGTGGTGTGCGATACCGAGACCGCCAAGCCCGCGCACTGGCTCCGCAGCGCTCTGACCAAGCTGGTTTTGCCGGCGCCCGAGGGGGCGGAAACGATAAAAAGAGTTCCCTGAGTCGTCATGGCTTCACCTTGCGTTCAATTCAAAGACACGTGCACCCCCCAGGAAAGTATGGGTCACCCTGCCCTTGAGCGTCTGTCTCCAGTAGGGCGTGTTGCGCCCGGCGCTCAGCCAGGTATCGCTGTCGACGGTCCAACGCTGCTTCGGGTCGAATACACAGAGGTCAGCCACAACGCCCGCCGTTAGTCTTCCGGCCTCGATCCCCAGAATATCCGCCGGGCCGGAGGTCAGGGCGGCAAGCGCTTGAGACAGTGTCATCGCGCCGGCCTCGACCAGTGTCATCGTCAGTGGCAGCAGGGTTTGCAACGAGGCGATGCCGGGCTCGGTGGCGGGAAATGCATCGAGTTTGGCATCTGGTTCGTGCGGCTGATGGTCTGAGCAGAGGGCCGCAATCACCCCGTCACGCACCCCATCACGCAGTGCGTCACGATCCGCATGTTCACGTAAGGGCGGCCGCAGGTGGTAGTGCGCATCGAAGCCCTGGATGGCTTCGTCCGTGAGATGCAGCTGATGGATGGCGACGTCGGCAGTGACTGGAAGACCTTTTTCGCGGGCCCTCGATATAGAACGAAGGGCACGGGCACTGCTAAGTTGGGCAAAGTGAACGCGAGCGCCGGTGTGTTCGATCAGCGCCAGCACCTGCGCCACCGCTACGGTCTCGGCCGCGTAAGGAATGCCGCGTAGCCCCATGCGAGTGGATACCGCTCCTTCGTGAGCACAGCCCTGATCGGCCAGGTCCTTGTCCTCGGGGCGGACGATGACCAGAAGATCGTGGCTGGCGGCGTATTCCAGCGCACGGCGCAACACCAGGGTGTTCGCGACCGGCGACATGGCGTTGCTGACGGCTAGGCAGCCCGCTTCCTTGAGAAAGCTCATTTCGCTGAGATCCTGTCCCTTCAGTCCCTTGGTCAGCGCGCCTATCGGTTGTATGCGTAACTTTCCGGCCAGCGCTGCTTTGTCATGAATCAGCCGAACCACCGCCGGAGTGTCAATGATCGGATGGGTATCGGGCGGCATGCAGATAGTGGTAATGCCGCTTGCCGCCGCAGCCAGACTCTCGCTGGCAATGGTGGCCTTGTGTTCGTAACCCGGCTCGCGCAACCGGGCACTCAGGTCGATGAAACCAGGGCAAACAATCTGCCCCTTTGCGTCGATGTTCAGATCAGCCTCAAATCCCTCCGGCCGGTTACCCAGCGCCACAATGCGACCCTCGGCGATGAATACATCCTGATGCATATCGCACTGACCGGATGGGTCAATGACCCGACCACCCTGAATGTGGATGCGCTGGCTCATGCCGTTCTCTCGCTGGAATCATGGCGCATGGCCATGGACATAACGGCCATGCGGATGGCAATGCCATGGGTGACCTGCTGAAGAATGACGGAGCGGCTGCCGTCGGCGACCCTGGATTCGATTTCAACACCACGATTGATCGGGCCGGGATGCATCACCATGGCGTCTGGTTTGGCTTGGGCCAGACGCGACTCGGTGAGGCCGAAGCGTGCGTAATACTCATGTTCGCTGGGAATAAACGCGCCATTCATGCGCTCCCTTTGCAATCGCAGCATGATAATGACATCCACGCCCTCAAGCCCGCAGTCGAGATCGTAAAAGGGCTTGACGCCGAGGGATTCGATGTCGGCCGGCAGCAGTGTGCGCGGACCCACCACGCGAATTTCCCTGGTTCCCAGGATGCGCAGCGCATGAATTTCGGATCGGGCCACACGGGAATGCAGGATGTCACCAACGATGGCCACCCTCAGCTGGCTGAAATCTCCCTTGTGCTTGCGGATGGTGAACACATCCAGCATCGCCTGGGTGGGATGCGCGTGTCGGCCATCACCGGCATTGATGACGCTGATGTGCGGCGCAACATGACGGGCGATGAAATGCGGTGCACCGCTCTGTGCGTGGCGTACCACGAACATGTCAACATGCATCGCCTCAATGTTCCGGATCGTGTCCAGCAGGCTTTCGCCTTTGGTCGTTGCCGAGGTGGCGATGTTGACGTTCAGCACATCGGCCGACAAGCGCTTGGCGGCCAGTTCGAAGGTGGTCCGCGTCCGGGTGCTGGTTTCAAAAAACAGGTTGACGATGGTCTTGCCGCGCAACAATGGGACTTTCTTCACCGTTTGCTCGGTGACGCTGCTGAGGGACTCGGCGGTGTCCATGATCGATTCCAGCAAAGAACGGGGCAGTCCTTCCAAGCTTAGGAAGTGCCGGAGTTGCCCGCGGTCATTGAGTTGCAGGTTGCTGGAACTCATGCCGCTTTTCGCAGGGTATGGACCGATAAGGCCAGGGGGGCCGGTCCGGTGAGTTTGATGCGCTGGCCGGTCGGTAGGGTCAGTGTTCCGCCAGCGCAATCAGGGCGCAACGGAATCTCCCGCCCGTCGCGTTCAATCAATACGCCCAGCAAGATCTGGGACGGTCGGCCGTAATCGAAAATCTCGTTGAGAGCGGCACGGATGGTGCGGCCGGTATAGAACACGTCATCGATCAGCAGAATATCTCGCCCCTCCAGCGTGAAGGGCAGCTGGCTGGCCTGTACCTGCGGGTGCATACCTATTTGCGAGAAATCGTCACGGTAGAATGTGATGTCGAGTTTGCCCAATGGCTCGCCAATGCCCAGTCGCCGATGCAGTTCCTCGGCGATCCAGACGCCCCCGCTATGGATGCCGATCATGATCGGGTCAGTCATTTGTCGCTGGGCCATTTCCTGTCGCAGCTGCTGCTCCAGGTTAACCAGCAAGGACTGGCAGTCGGCTAGTTCGGAGATGTCGGGTGATTCAGGCATCGAGGGACTCCCGGGGGGCAGTATGATTCAGCCAGGTCTGCAGAATCAGCTGGGCCGCGAGCTCATCCTTGACATCGGTGAACTGGACGGACTTTCTGGGTCGGCGGTCGTAAAACAGGCTCTGTGATTCGCGGGTGGATAGCGCCTCGTCCATCACGTGGACCGGTCGCTGATAGCGCCCCTCCAGCGACCGGCAGAACTTGAGAATGCGCTCGATCATCGGGTTTTTTTCTACCGTCTCGACAATGGGATAAGGAACGCCGACAACAAAGGCCGCGGGCTGCCAAGTCTCGACAAGCCGGGAAATGGCGGACCACATCGCATCGGGATGGCTCGACCGCAGGGTTTCCAGTGGGCTGGCGGTACCGGTGATTCTCTGGCCTATGGCGACCCCGGTTTTTTTTTCGCCATAATCGAACCCCAGGAAAGTAGCGTTGCGGGTGGTTTCGGCCGATCGTGTCTTGACGGCGGATTCAGCCATGCCCGGCCTGCGTGGTCAGTAGCGAGATATCAATGCCCATTAGTTCAGCCGCCGCTTTCCACCGGCGCGTGGCCGGGTGGTTGAAGATGATGGATTGCTCGGCTTCGGCATTTAGCCAGGAATTCTGCACGATCTCCTCTTCCAGCTGCCCCCTGCCCCACCCGGCATAGCCCAGTGCCAGTAGCATGTTCCGAGGCCCTTCGCCGCAGCTGATCGCCTCCAGTATGTCCCGTGAAGTGGTCAGGGACAGCGAGTCGGAGACCTTGAGAGTGGAATTCCACTCACCTACAGGCTCATGCAGCACGAAACCCCGATCGGGGTGGACGGGTCCGCCAAAATACACCGGCGTCTGTCCCAGGGTCTCATCGTTCAGTTCGATGTTCATCTGGCCCAATACATCCTTGAGCGTCAGTTCGGATGGACGGTTGATGATGATGCCCAGCGCGCCCTCGTCGTTATGCTGGCATAGGTAAGTCACGGTGCGCGCGAAGAAGGGATCGCTCAAGCCTGGCATGGCGATCAGGAAATGATTGGTCAGATTGGCAACGGCTTCGATCATGGCCATAGTATCGGTGGATGGGGTGCGACCGCGCAACCCGGAATCTGTCGGAGTGCCGCATTGTGATGGTTCTGCCCCCATCTCTAGCGGACGCGGGTTTCCAAGTGATAGTTGCTGTCAAATCGCCAGGTTCGAGTGATCACCAGAATATCCACCTCGTCGCGAATTTCCTTCGGCAGCGGGGCAAAGGGTGCGGCAAGGTGGACGATGTTACGGGCGGCGTTGTCCAGTGCTCCATGTCCAGAGGGTTGGTGGAGCTGAACGGAATAGACGCTGCCGTCCGGCTTGATGCCCACTGCCAATGTCAGTGTTCCGGAAAGCTTGTTGCGTCGCGCCTCGTCGGGATAGTTCAAATTGCCGATACGCTCGACTTTTTCCTGCCAGGCCTGCTCATACGCGGCTACCACCACCCGATGGCTCTTAACCTCCGTTGCATAAACGATTTTCTTGTCGCGCATTTCAACGCTGCGCTGTTTATAGATATCGGCACTGACTTCGGCAATTTGCTGGCTTAAAAGACTGGCTGAAAAGGCCGGTTTGCCGGTCTTGTCTCCTTTGCCGTCATTTTGGGGTGCCGGTGCCGGGTCAGTCTTGCGCCCTGTCCTGCGCTCTTGCTGATCGCCCGATTTGCGGGTGCGGGCCGTTTTGGACGTGGCAAAGGGCTCGACATCGACATGGGTTTGCGATTGTGCCGGAGTCGGTTCGGGTTTCGGGGCCTTAGCCTGTATGGTCTCGATCGGCTTTGGCGGGGTGGGTGTTGCTTCAGCAGGTGTTTGGCGGGTTTGCGGCAAAGGCGAGTCGGGGGAGCCCACGGTTCTGGAGCGACCGGGGATCGAGGCGTGCCCGGCTTCAACTGCCGGCATTGGAGAGGCGGCATGGGCAGATTGTTGCTGAGGCTCCGGTGGACGCATGGGCGGAGCCGGTCTATTGGGTGGGCTCGACTCGGGTTGGACGATGGGGTTGGGGAAGGTCGATGGCGGCTGGCCTGGGTCAGCGTCTGCCCGATTGTTTTCACCTAGGGATGGCTCTGGTTCGTCCTCGTCTTCGTCGGCCTGCTCCTCCTCGTCATCGTCCCAAGGCAGGAATTGTTCGGCTTTGGCTCTGGCTGGACGGACAGGCATCCTCGCCTGTGCCGGCGGTTCAGTTTTTGCCAAAATCTCGCCGGCCGGATTTGGCACAGCCGATTGATGGGGCTTGTCCTGATTGGCCACCCATCGTTTTTGAGTCGGCTCGAGTGCGTTTGGCATAGGGCTGGGAGGACCTACAAAGGCATTTGATGTGGCCGGTTTGGGGGGTCCGAGAAAGCTGAGTGGCGGCTCGGGGCGTGGCGGGCCGACGAGCGCAGAAAGTGGCGGTTCGGTTGCAGTGGCGCCCTGTTCTCGAGCTTTTCTGGTCGCTGGCTTGCCAGGTGCGAGCGGCTTCTCGGGTGGCTTTGGTTCGGCCTTGATTTCTGGTGGAGGCTCCTGACGCGGCGATGGCGCTACTTCGCTGGGCAAAGGCGTTTGGACCGGTTCCGCTGGGGGCATTTCGGGGGTGGCCTCCGCCAGCTTCGGGGGATTGGGGCGAACCAGCGTCATCGATATCGTCTTGCGGCCGGGTTGTCCCGAGCGCGGCAGTTCGTAGTGCACCCCGAAAATCAGAAACGCGTGGATCAACAGCGCGGCCAGGAGGGCTATTAGTAAAGGTCGCGGCATGGCATGACGACCCCCAGACAGGGGCTTTTCCTTAAGTGGGCCTGAGGCAAGCATTGGGTTTTTTGATCAGGCTATGAGGCTGGGGCGTGAGAGTGATCTGTCAATCAACAGTGCGCAGGCTGATGAATAATTGAGGGCAACTTTATTATCCCCATATTGCTCAGGGATGCCACCCAACGCATTGAACCCGACTGGTTATTTAAGGAGGCGAGAGGGAAGGGTAGGGATTGCGCTTTTTGCAGGGAAGGCCTATTTTGTACATGGTTAGGCTCGTCCACAGCGGGGAGGGCCTCGTGTAGACCCAAGAAGGCGGCGCTCGAGCCGTCCACATCCTAGCGAGGAGATTGATATGTTCGAGTTTCTGTTTTTCGTGACGGCAATCTATATGGCCTATGTCGCGTATGAGGCCTATCAGGCGGTGGGAAGAGCCGAGAAGGGCGAGCCTGTTTTCAAGCCGCGTGCAGCCGCCCCCCCCAAGGCAGCCGTCCAGCCTGCTGCTGCCAAGATGTCGGCACCGGCTTCGGTAGTCACCCAGTCGGCGCCAAAAGCGGCGACGGCAGCGGCTAAAGCTTCGCAGCCTGCTACTGTCACGAAAACCGCCCCGGTGTCCAAGGCAGGCCCGGCAGCGAAAGTAGCGGCTGCAAAACCGTCTAAGACATCGTCCAAGCCGGCCGCTAAAAGCGAGGCCACCACGCCAGCTGCCAAGGCTCCGGAACCCAAGCCAACTCCGGCCAAGCCTGCTGCAGCGTTCGTCGCCCCGGTCGCGGTGGAAGCCACGAAGCTAACGGATGAATTCCGTAATCCCGCGACGGGTGAAGTTTCGCCAGTGCCTGCCAATTACCGGTTTGCCAAGAAATGGATCAAGGATGCCCTTGTCAGTGAGAAACTGCTGGATCGTGTCTATAAGCCCAACGAACTGGATGACACTGCTTCCAAAAAGGTGAAAGAGGCCATAGAGAAACTCCGAGCGATCAAAAAGTATCACGCCTGACAAGCCTTCCACCTGTATCGACTATGGCCGGCGCCCGTAAGGGCGACCGGCCATTTTCATGCGAAGGTTGCACGGAGGAGGGTCCGGCTCGATTAAGATGGCCCATTTACGCTCGTCCTCGCCCATTCTGCTGACAGGGACACATTAGATGAATCTTCACGAATATCAGGCTAAGCAACTTTTTGAAGCCTATGGCATTTCCATCCCGCGTGGACAGCCGGCAGGAACGGCAGCGGAAGCCCGGGCCAAGGCACTCCAGCTGGGGGGTGAACGCTGGGTGGTGAAGGCTCAGGTGCATAGCGGCGGTCGCGGCAAGGCGGGCGGAGTCGTCCTGGCGAATAGCCCTGTCGAGGTGGAGCAGGCAGCTGACCGTCTGGTTGGCAGCCGGTTGGTGACCCATCAGTCGGGCACCGAGGGTTTACCCGTCCATACGGTGTTGGTCGAGGAGGTTGGTGAACTGGCGCGTGAGCTCTACCTCAGTGCTCTAGTCGATCGAGGTAGCGCACGGGTGATCTTCATGGCGTCTGCTGACGGGGGCATGGATATTGAAGACGTCGCGGCCAGAACACCGGAGAAAATTCTCAGCTGCAAGGTAAGTCCGGCTGCGGGCTTGCAGGCCTATCAATCGCGGGAAATGGCCTTTGGTCTCGGTTTGGCGGGCGAGCAGGTGCCGAGCTTGCATTGCATCATGGCGGCGATGTACCGATTGTTGCTCGACAAGGACCTGAGTCAGATCGAGATCAACCCCCTGGTCGTGATGCAGGACGGACAACTGATGGCGCTCGACGCCAAGATCAATGTCGACGATAACGCCCTCTATGCGCACCCGGATATTGCCGGGATGCGTGATGCGGCGCAGGAGGATGCGGCCGAGACGGCCGCCCGCGAGCATGACCTAAGTTATGTGACGCTCAACGGCACGATAGGCTGCATGGTGAATGGCGCGGGCCTCGCCATGGCCACGCTGGATGTCATCAAGCTGTATGGAGGCGAGCCCGCCAATTTTCTCGATGTTGGTGGTGGCACGACCGCCGCCAAGGTCGCCGCCGCGTTCAAGTTGATCCTGTCCGACCACAAGGTCAGGGCAGTTTTGGTCAATATCTTCGGCGGCATTGTTCGCTGCAATCTTATTGCCGAGGGCATCATCGCGGCGGTCAAGGAGGTGGGCGTCACCATTCCGGTCGTAGTTCGCCTGGAGGGGACCAACGCTGAAGAAGGTCGCCGTTTGCTTGAAGCGTCAGGCCTGGCGCTGACCACGGCCACTGATCTGGACGATGCCGCCAAAAAAGCCGTGGAGGCCGCACGATGAGTATTCTGGTCGACAAGCATACCCAGGTGATCTGCCAGGGCTTTACCGGCAAGCAGGCGACGTTTCATTCCACGCAATGTCTGGACTATGGAACCCGACTAGTGGGCGGCGTGACCCCGGGTCGTGGTGGGCAAGCCCATCTGGGCTTGCCGGTATACAACACGGTCAAGGATGCCGTTCGGGAAACCGGCGCCACGGCCAGCATGATCTATGTGCCACCGCCATTTGCCGCAGACGCTATCCTCGAAGCCGCCGATGCCGGCATCCAGATCATCGTCTGTATCACCGAGGGAATCCCGGTATTGCACATGCTGCGGGTCCGCGCGGCGCTCAGTGATTACGACGCTGTGCTGATCGGACCCAACTGTCCGGGCATCATCACGCCGGGTGAGTGCAAGATCGGCATCATGCCGGGTTTCATTCATCAGGCGGGCTCGATTGGCATCGTCTCCCGCTCAGGCACTCTGACCTATGAAGCGGTGTACCAGACAACACGGGCGGGTCTGGGCCAAACCACCTGTGTGGGAATCGGCGGCGATCCGATCAAGGGGTTGGATTTCATCGAGGTGCTCTCGCGGTTCGAGGCGGACCCGGCGACGCGCGGCATCATCATGGTGGGCGAAATTGGCGGCAGCGCCGAGGAAGAAGCGGCAGACTTTATCAAGGCGCATGTCACCAAACCGGTGGTCGGTTATATCGCTGGGCTCACTGCGCCGCCTGGAAAGCGGATGGGTCATGCCGGCGCCATTATTACCGGGGGCAAGGGTACGGGCGCCAGCAAGGTGGCCGCGCTCAAGGAGGCCGGGGTGGACGTGGTCGCGACACCCACCGAAATGGGGCAGCGTATGGCTAGTCTGCTGGGTGCCTGAGCGCCCGGGTGGCCTAACGATGAATTTTGGGGTCCGGCATCAGATCGACCGTGCGAAAGGTGAATTCCCCGGCTTGCCGATCATTGAAAAACAGCTTCAGCGAACGTCGAACCGTCTCGAAGGCCAGGTCGTCCCAGGGAATTTCCTGCTCATAAAACAGGCGCACCTCGAGACTTTCCTCCCCAGCTGAAAACTTCTCCTCCGCCATGCGCCCCCTGAAGAACGCGTAAACCTGAGAAATGTGCGGCAGGCTGATCAAGGTGTAAAGCGAGTCCAGCTCCACCTCCACGTTCGCTTCTTCCCGTGCCTCACGACAGGCGGCCTCAGCCAACGTCTCGCCCAGTTCCATGAAACCCGCCGGCAACGTCCAGTAGCCGAGGCGCGGCTCGATAGCCCTTTTGCACAGCAAGACGCGCTCACCAAAGACCGGGATGCATCCGGCAATCACCTTGGGATTCTGATAATGAATGCTGCCGCAGGCATCGCAGATGTGGCGCAGCCGGTCATCACCCACCGGAATGCCTTGGCGGACCGGCTCACTGCACTGGGGGCAGTAATTTATGGGGCTGATCATGGGCCGGGTTGTTCAGCGGCGTGTGGGTGTTGGGTGAAACGGGTAGCGCAGGAGGTCAATCTGCCATCGCAGCGATCAACTGGTCTTCCAGTTCGAATCGGGACGTCAATGCAGACCCCAGCCAGGACAGATCCGGTTCCAGCATGGTATCCAAGGTGGTGCCCATCAATGACTCGTATTTGTCGTTGAATTCAACGGCGGCATCGGTGGCCTCCATGAATTTTGGATACAGCGTGCTAGCAAGCGCCTGAACCCGCGCGCGGCGCTCAGGCACCTCGGTCAGGCGAGGGTACATTTCAAAATGGCCCAGGGAAATGTAGTCAACCAGCACCTGGCAGAACTCGCGTAGGCGGGTTTCCAGTGGCTGGCCTGCAGTAAAGGGGCGCAATGTGTCCAGGGCGGTGAACAGTGACCACAGCTGTTGTCGCTCGTTGAGAAGTTCTTCGACCACTCGGTGGTCGTGTTCCTTGCGCTCGATAGGGGTTTCAGTCATTGGGGATTTTCGGAGGAGGGTGAATGAATGGCCGCTACTTTATGCGATCAGCCGCTAATGGACAATGAAAGACCCGCGTCGCCTCACCCCCCCCTATCTCTTCCTTAACCATTCGGCTTACTATCGCCGCCTATGTGATTTTTCGTGAGGATTGGGTTTTTATGATCCGCAGCATGACCGCGTTTGCGGGTGGTGAGCAGGAAACAGGTGGCTGGGTGTTGAGTTGGGAAGTTCGCACCGTCAACCACCGCTTTCTCGATATCGCCCTGCGTTTGCCGGACACTTTCCGGTTTCTGGAGTCCGATGCCCGCGCCTCCATCGGCCAATTCATCAAGCGAGGGCGGGTCGATTGCACTTTGCTGTGGAAGAAAACCGAGCGGGGTGAAGCGGCCATTCAGCTCAATCGTCCTCTAGTCGAGCAACTCCTGGCGACGGCCCGCGAAGTGGAACAAATCGGTCATGGTGCATTGGCCCCGTTTGACGCGCTTCAGGTTTTGCAATGGCCGGGGGCATTGCATCAACCGGAAGCCGATCGCGAGGCGCTCGCGGCGCAAGCCCTGCAGTTGTTGTCGGCGACGCTGGAAAAAGTGGTGGCAGGCCGGGAGTTGGAGGGAAAACAACTCGCCCAGCTGATCAAGGATCGCTGTTTGGGCATCCAGGCACAGGTTGCCGCCGCCAAATCTCGCCTGCCCGAAGTGTTGTCGGCGATCCGCGGCAAAGTCATCAGCCGCCTCGCCGAAGTGACCGCACTGCCTGATAGCGACCGGCTTGAGCAGGAAATGGTCTACCTGGCGCAAAAGCTCGATGTCGCCGAAGAACTGGACCGGCTCGCAACCCATTTGACCGAAGTGCTCAGAACGCTGAAACAAAATGAACCGGTCGGTCGCCGGCTGGATTTTCTCCTGCAGGAACTCAATCGCGAGGCCAACACGCTCGGGTCCAAATCCGCCGATGCCGACACCACCCGAATATCGGTCGAAATCAAGGTGCTGATCGAGCAGATGCGCGAGCAGATACAGAATATCGAATGACGGCGGCCAACCTCAATCTCTTCGACCCGGTCATCGATCGCAGGGGAACCAGCAGCATCAAGTGGGATCGCTATGCCGGGCGCGATGTGCTGCCGATGTGGGTAGCAGATATGGACTTCCAGAGTCCGTTCTCGGTGCGGGCTGCGCTGCATGACCGCATTGACCATGGCGTCTTCGGCTACACCGCCGCGCCGGTCAGTCTGGTTGAGGCTGTCACAGCCTATGCACAGCAACAATACGGCTGGGCGATAGATCCCGCATGGCTAATTTGGCTGCCCGGGTTGGTGCTGGGACTTAATTTAGCCTGTCGTTCGGTGGGCCAGCCCGGAGACGCCGTCGTCACAGCCACGCCGATTTATCCCCCGTTTCTCAGCGCCCCGACGCTGGCCGATCGCAAGCTCATTGCAGTTCCCTTGCTGGAGTCATCAGGGTTATGGTGCTGGGATTTGGCGCGCCTGGAAGCTTCGTTAACAGCAGAGACCCGGCTGTTGATGCTGTGCCACCCGCATAACCCTGTCGGTCGAGCCTGGCATGAAGATGAACTGCGTGCACTGATCGACCTGGCCCAGCGGCATGATCTGATCATGTGCTCGGATGAAATCCATGCCGATCTTCAACTTGAACCGGGCCGCAAGCATCGACCGCTGGCTGCAGTTGACCCCGACTGGGCCGGCCGAACCATCACCCTCATGGCACCCTCGAAGCACTGGAATTTGCCGGGGCTGGCCTGCGCCTTTGCTGTCATCCCCGATCCATCGCTGCGGCGGCGATATGCTCAGGCCATGGCGGGGCTGGTGCCTCAGGTCAATCTTATGGGTTATGTTGCCGCAGAGGCCGCCTACCGGGACGATGGACGTTGGCATGCCGGGCTGATTCAGTATCTGCGCGGCAACCGGCAGCGACTGGTGGATTGGTTTGCAGACTCCCAACGGCTGCATCTGACGGTACCCGAAGCGACCTACCTTGCCTGGATTGATGCCCGCGCCGTGGATCCGGTAAATCCGCTACCTGTATTTGAGTCGCTGGGCGTTGGTCTATCCGACGGGCGCGAGTTCGGTCTGCCGGGCTACCTGAGGCTGAACTTTGGCTGTCATCGCAGCGTGTTGGAAGAAGCGCTGCGACGTTTGCTTCCTCTGCGATAAATACTGGCTGCATTCATCCTCTTTGACGCTCAGCCCTAAAAAGGGCCACGTGCATTTTGGTTTCATTGAAATAGACGGCGATTACAAACCCCATGTCCAAACTCATCCCGATCCAGCCCGGCCAGGATCGTGTCATGACTTACGTTTACTCGGTGATCTCCCGCCGTTCCGGCGGGCTGTCGATTGGTATCAACCTCAACCCGAACAACGCCTGTAACTGGCGCTGCCTCTATTGTCAGGTACCCGGTCTCAGCCGTGGCGCAGCACCGGAGATCGATGTGGCCCGTCTGGGTGACGAACTCCGAGCGTTGCTCGATGACGCGCTGCATGGCGACTTTTACGCGCGTCACCAGTTGCCAACCGAGCAACGCGCCATTCGCGACATTGCCATTGCCGGTAATGGGGAACCGACCACCAGCCCCCAGTTCGATGCCGCCATTGCCGTCATTGGTCAGGTGGTGGCGGAGTATGAGCTATTCAATCGCATCAAGTTGGTGCTCATTAGTAACGGCAGCCAGATGCAGAAGCCGGCAGTCCAGCGCGGACTGGCGCACTGGGCTGAACTGGGGGGTGTTGTCTGGTTCAAGCTGGATAGCGCGACCTCCGAGGGTATCAGCCGCATCAACAACGTCCATGTTTCAATGGATCAAGTATGGCGCAACCTCATCAGTTGCGCCGGTCTGTGTTCGACCTGGTTGCAAACCTGTGCGGTGGAGTTTGATGGACAGCCGCCCAGCGATTCCGAGCAATCGGCCTATCTGGCCTTTTTGGGTCGCTTGCAAGCGGAAGGAGTGCCCATAGAGGGCGTGTTGCTGTATGGCCTGGATCGGCCATCTCAACAGCCTGAGGCCAGTCGTCTTCGCGCCTTGCCCGCCGCCTGGCTGAACGCCTTTGGCCAGCGTATCGAGGCCTTGGGAATCAGCGTCAAGGTCCATGGCTAGCGCGGTCACCAAAGCCCTTGGTCGCATGGCCAGCCACGCCCACTGAAAATTAGACGGTAACGAATTTCCCACCATGATCAATCTCCGCAGTATCGATCTCAATTTGCTCACTGTGTTTGAAGCCGTGTACGAGGAGCGCAGTCAGGTAAAGGCGGCCGATCGCCTGGGTATGACCCAGCCCGCCGTGAGTCTGGCTCTGGGTCGTTTGCGTTATCTGGTCGATGACCGGCTTTTTCAGGGTCGCGCCAAAGGGCTGGTACCCACGATCAAGGCCGATGATCTCTATCTGCGTATTCATCAGGCGCTGAACCTGATCAGGGAAGAGTTTTCAAAACGCGATGACTTTGACCCAATCACCAGTCAGCGCACCTTCGTCGTCGCCCTCACTTATGGGGGAGGCGCCCTGTTTGGGCCTCTCTTGAATACGATGATTCAGTCAACAGCCCCGAATGTCAGGCTGGTGATCAGAACGATCGACCCCATGTCTGAACTACCCAGGTTGCTGCGGGAACAGCGTGTGGACATCGCCATCCATCACCTCCGCTTTGATGACGCCCAGTTGGAGCAACCCGTCTACGACGAAAATCACCTTGTGGTGATCGCCAGCGAGGATCACCCGAGAATACAGGGTGATCCATCGATTGAAGACCTCTTGGCCGAGCAGTTTGTGACCGCTTACGAATTGCTTTCTCCTGCGAGTGACGGTGCGCTGGGCAACATGCTCGAGGGAATCCGGGAGCGGACCGAGATGGAAGTCCCTAACGCGTTGCTCCTGCCCCATGTCGTGAGGCAGTCGGGTCTGTTGGCTGTCATGCCCCGGGAAATGGCAGACGTGTTTGCCCACCTCTACAACGTTAGATCGTTCAACTTGCCCGTTGAGGTGCCGCCCATCAGAACACACATGATATGGCATCGAACCGTCAATGATGATCCTGGCCATCGTTGGCTGCGTGACCAGCTGGAGCAGCTGAAAACCGCCTGGAAAAATCCCGAGTTGCCCCCGGTTTCCTAGGCTTTACTGGTCGCCACGACTATATGCGGGAGAAATAAAAAGCTTTCGTTTTTTTCATTGGCGGAGATTGATCAGCCGGCTTAGCCTGATGCTCGCTTTATTTGGTAATCACTTGGGTCAAAGCTGCGCCGGTTCTCTTGCGGCAGGCAAATGACACGCGTGATCAGCCGGGTGAAAGCGGAGTGTCAGGCAACCGCCCGACTATCGGTGTATTCGCTCTGGAAAGGATTGAAATGAAAAAAATGATGAATCTACTGACAGTCAAGGCCTCACTGGTCTCCATGCTACTGGCCGCTTTTTCAGCCGGGGTTGGTGCTGCCGGTCAATCCAGCAGTACCGTCTGGTCAGTGCAGGGCCTGGATTCCCGGGGCGCCTATACAGGTCAGGTCGAGTTGATTCCCGATGGAGCCGGTTACCGCTTCATTCGCTCGATCGATTACGACACGTCCGTCAAGGTTGAGGATAACCGTTTCCTGTCCTGGGTATGGCAGGGAACTGCCGTGCCGGAGCCAAACGGAACCATCAACATTTCGGTCGCTTTGAAGAAGACCGATTTTATTCGCAGTCGAGGGAGCCTCGTGCGCGCTCCGGTTGATGCTCAGCCGACCCGCATCACCGGAAGGTTTGTTCCGCAGGGCGGCATTATGCAGGGGCAATTCAGTGGTCTGGATGTTACCGCCAGCGAGACCTGGGCCTTGCCTGTCCAGGGGGGGCTCCAGCCCATATTTCAGGAAAACCGTCGGGAGAGCCCAACCCATAACGCAATCCCCGCAAGCACCCGAAACGCGCTGTTTGCCGCTTATGCGAGTTACCACGCGTTGCCTGAGGTGAAGCCCTACATCAATCGCCCGGAGTTCAGAGCGCCTATTCATACCGCGATCTCTGACACCACCGATTTTGACTTCTACCAGCAAAATCCCAATCGACTCAGGGTCGTCAATAAAATCATTGATCCGATCAGCCTTCAGGAAACGCTGGTCAGGGCCGATGCCTATAAGTGGACGTTGGCCGGAAAAGCGGACTTTTATCAGCGGGCAACGGCTGAGATGGGAATCGATGCCACTACCGGCATGCTGTTTGAATTTGTCGACAACCGGGGCAGGGGTTATCCCAGCCATGATGCCGCGCTCTGGACGGGCGCTTACACGGCAAGCCAGTATCTTCGCTATCGATTGACCGGGGATTCTGTTGCATTGAATAACATCGCCAAAAGTGCTGATGGCTTGCTCAAACTCCTGGAAATCACCGGCGATCCCCGCGTGTTTGCAAGAACCCTGCGCAAAGCGGAAGGAAACCCCATGGCGCCCTGGGTTGCTGGAAAAGGGGAATTTGCCGATCTGGAGTGGAAACAAGGCGGCAACAATGACATGTTCAAGGGGGTTATGTTGGGGTTGGCCGTGGCCCAGGCATCCCTGTGCGATCAGCCGACAGGCAACGATGCCTTGTGCGCACGCATCAGGAACGACAGCACTCAGGTGGTTTATCGTCTTAATGAAGCCCAGGGGAGCAGTTACAACCGCTTGGCAGCACTGTGGTTGGCCGCCTACAGCACCCGGAATACCCTGGCGCTTAGCGAGGCCAGGAAGGAATGGAATCGCCAGTCTTCGTCCTTGGCCTCCGGCAGCAACACCGTCTACGCCAATGGCACGGCTGACTGGAGCGGCACCCACTTGTCCATTGTCCAGTATTTAATGTTCAACCTGCTCAGCGAGCGTTTTCCGCTGCCGGGAATCGATACAAAAACCGTTCTAAGGAAAGGCGTTGAAAATGTCTACCGTCAATTTTCGCGGGTGCCGATGGGATTATGGAGTGTAGCTTTTGCGACGATGGGGACAATGCCACATGCGGATGCAAAGAACGATGCCCTCTGGCGCCTCAGGGAGATACCGGCTCCCAAAACCCAGGTCGATATTGATCACCGCATTCGGCCGGATTATGTGATGTCACCGTTTCCGTCCTTGCCATGGAAGTTCGATTGGACCAAGACCGATCGGACCCAGTCACTGCGGGCCTATCCCTTGTTCGAAGCCAGCGCCTACAACGTCTATGACTGGAAGCAGTCAGTGCTGGATTACAAAGCCAATACGGTGGGGGGGCAGTTACCCGGTGTGGACTTCCTGTTAGCCTACTGGCTGGGCCGCACGTTGGGCGTTTTCGCTAGCGACGACTAGACCACGATCCGCCTTACCCACGCATGAACCCGGCGCCCGCCGGGTTTTTGCCTGGCTGAGTCCTTCTAAATTGCAGCACACCCCAACATATGGTCAACGATCCGAGTGTCCCAGGTCGCGCTCCGGCGCAATCTGGTCCCTGATGCGCTGTTTGAGTTCCTTGGCTTCCGGAAAGCGTCCCTCAGACTTGCGTGACCAGAGGACATGTTTGCCCAAGCGGGCCTCGAAGATGCCGCCGCTGCCAGGGATAAGGGTGACGCCACCCAGTTCATCCTCAAAGGTGGTGAGCAACTCCTGCGCCAACCAGGCGGCGCGTAAGAGCCAGCGACATTGTGTGCAGTATTCCAGTTCGATGCGGGGTTTTGGAGTCATGTTTGGTGAGCCTTCAAGCCAGTGCTTGCCATAGTAGCCTGCCTCCCGCCAGCCCTATCAGCATCGCCAACAGAATCCGCAGGCTCTGGGTGGGCAGGCGGTGGGTCAGGGCGGCGCCCAGCGGGGCAAACGGGACGCTGGTCAGCATGATGCCGGTCAGGGCCGGCAGATAGATGTACCCGAGGCTCCATGCGGGCAGATCAGCGTGGTTCCAGCCCAGTGAGATATAGGTGGCGGTGCCGGCCACGGCGATGGGGAAGCCACAGGCAGAGGAAATGGCCACCGCATTGCGGATGGGATAGCCACGCCTTACCAGAAACGGCACACTCAAAGTCCCGCCGCCAATGCCGAGGATTGAGGAGAATGCCCCGATGGCGGTGCCGGCCCAGCCGAAGAGACGATGCTTCACGGCTTTCCCGACAACCGGCTCTCCGGGCGGGTTAAACAGCATCCGCACGGCGGCATACAGAAGGAAACCCGCGAAAATCAATTTGAATGTCCGCGCGGGCAACCAATCGGCGATGATCGATCCTATGACCGAGCCAGCCAGAATGCCCGGGGCCAGTTGCTTGACTGATGCCCAATCGACCGAGCCGCGCCGATGATGCGCCAAAGCCGCCGAAATGGAGGTGACGACGATGGAGGCCAGCGATGTGGCAACGGCCATGATCATCACCGAATCAGCCGGAAACCCACTATGACCGAAATGCCACACCAGAAACGGCACGATGACGATGCCGCCACCAATCCCCATCAGACCGGAGAGCAGGCCGGCCAAACAGCCGAACCCCAAATAAAGCGCCCATTCCTCAAGCATGCTGTCCCGTCACACCGGCCCTTTTTGTCAGGCGTTAAAATGCAGGTCATGCTAACAGCAAGCGTCAGGTAAAAGAAAAACCCATGAAAGCTTATCTGGTGGGCGGTGCGGTCCGTGATGCCCTGCTGGGACGTCCGGTCAAGGAGCGCGACTGGGTGGTGGTCGGCGAAACGCCGGAGTCCATGTTGACCAAGGGCTACAAGCCGGTGGGCAAGGATTTCCCCGTCTTTTTGCACCCCACGACCCGCGAGGAATATGCTCTGGCCCGCACCGAGCGCAAGACCGCTCCGGGGTATCACGGTTTTGCCATTCACGCCGCAGCCGATGTAACGCTGGAGCAGGACTTGCTGCGTCGCGATCTGACCATCAATGCCATGGCGCAGGATGAGCAGGGGGCGCTGATCGACCCCTATGGCGGACGAAAGGACCTTGAGTCTCGGCGACTTCGGCACGTGTCACCCGCCTTCAGTGAAGATCCGGTGCGTATCTTGCGTCTGGCCCGCTTTGCCGCTCGCTTCGCTCCGCTGGGATTTACCGTGGCCACGGATACACGGGCGCTGATGAGTGACATGGTCGTGGCCGGTGAAGTTGACGCCCTGGTGCCCGAACGGGTATTTGCCGAGCTATCAAAGGCACTGGAGGAAGACACACCCAGCGTCTTTTTCGCGGTGTTGAGGGACTGCAGTGCGCTGGCGCGGCTGTTTCCGGAAATCGACGCCCTGTTCGGGGTGCCGCAACCCCCGCTCTATCACCCGGAGATCGATACCGGCTTGCATAGCCTGATGGTACTGGATCAGGCGGCTCGACTGTCGCCCGATCCCGTCACACGATTTGCGGCTTTGACGCATGATCTGGGCAAGGCCCTGACCGATCCAGCGCGCTGGCCGCGACACCGCGGTCACGAAAAGCTCGGTTTGCCTGCGCTCGCATGCCTCTGTGATCGACTCAAGGCGCCCAACGCGCATCGCAAGCTGGCGGAAAAGGTGATGCGTTATCACGGTCACGCCCACCGGGCAGCGGAGTTGCGTCCCGGAACGCTGGTCGACCTGCTGCAGCGGCTGGATGCTTTTCGTCAGAAGGATGTGCTGGAGCCGTTCCTGCTGGCATGCAAAGCCGACGCCAGGGGGCGCACCGGATTCGAAGATCGAAGCTATCCCCAGGCCGACTGGATCAGGACCGCTCATCAGACAGCGCTTTCGGTCTCTGTTCAGCCGCTACTGGACCAAGGTTTTCAGGGCGAAGCCCTTGGGCGCGCGGTGCGCTGCGAACGGATCCGACGGGTCAAATCGGCCAAGGCCGCGTTGGCCCCTGGCTGATTCGCCTGGACGATGACTGAGGCTTCAGGGAACCTTGAAAACCGTCTGTTCATACCCTTCGGCGCTACTCAGGAGGGCTTTGTCGAAGCGCAGTTTCAGTGCCCGGTCAGCCGTTGTTCCGCTTCCCGATATTTGGCGGCGGTTTTGGCAATCACCTCGGCGGGTAGAGAGGGTGCCGGAGGTTGCTTGTTCCAGGTCAGGCTTTCCAGATAATCACGCACGAACTGCTTGTCGAAACTGGGCGGGCTGATGCCCACCTGATATTCGCTGACCGGCCAGAAACGCGAGGAGTCGGGCGTCAGCACCTCATCAATCAGGTGCAGGGTGCCCTGGGCATCCAGGCCGAATTCAAACTTGGTGTCGGCAATGATGATGCCGCGCGCCAGTGCGTAGGTTGCCGCCTCGGTGTAGAGCGCCAGGCTGACGCGACGCACCTGCTCTGCCAGATCCTGCCCCAGCAGTTGGGAGCAGCGTTCGAATGAGATATTTTCGTCATGCTCGCCCAGCTCGGCCTTGGTGGAAGGCGTAAAAATCGCCTCTGGCAATTTTTCGGCCTGCTGGAGCCCGGTAGGCAAGGCAATTCCGCAAACCGTGCCGGATTTCTGGTAATCCTTCCAGCCAGAACCAATCAGGTAGCCTCGGACTACCGCCTCGACCGGCAGCGCCCTGAGTTTCTTTACCACGATGGCGCGCCCTTCCATCAACGCACATTCAGCCGGGTCCTGAATGACGTCGCTCAAGCGCAGCCCGGTCAGCTGATTCGGTACGATGGGCTGCAGTTTGTCGAACCAGAAATTGGCGACCGAAGTGAGTACCCGTCCCTTTTCCGGGATAGGGTCGGGCAGAATGCAATCGAAGGCCGAGATCCGGTCGGTCGTGACGATCAGCAGGTGATCGGCATCGATGTCATAAATATCACGCACCTTGCCACGGGCGCGAAGGGGTAGGGAGTGCAGGTCGCTTTGGTGCAGGGTTTGCGGGGCTGTCATGGCGTGGGCTTTATGAAAAACGGGGAATCATGTAATTTTCAAATGGCCATGGCAACTCTAACAGAACTCACCCACCCCGAAATGCTTCCGCGTGTGACTCGCTTTACGGCCGTTGCAGCCCTTGTTCTTGCATGCGCTGAAACACCAACGATCTGGCCGGGTTACCCTCGTGCGGGGAGCTTGATGTGAGCTGGATCGGCAAAGTGGTCGGCGGTGCTTTTGGTTTTGTCATGGGTGGCCCGATCGGCGCCGCGCTGGGCGCTGCGCTGGGACATCAATTTGATGAGCGGGGGCTCGATCCATTCAGGCTGGACGGCGCCGGGTCCGATCCCGAGGAGGCCCAGCGGTTGCAGATGGCTTTTTTCGGTGCGACGTTCCAGGTGATGGGCCATATCGCCAAGGCGGATGGCCGCATTTCCGAAAGCGAAATTGAGGCGGCGCGCATCATCATGGATCGGATGATGTTGCCAGACCATCTCCGTAAATCCGCGATGCGACTCTTCAACGAGGGCAAACGGGCTGGATTTCCGCTAGATGCGGTGGTCGACCAGTTTCTAACCGAGTGTCGCGGTCGTCCTCAACTCGTGCGACGATTTATTGTCTTGCAGACAGAGGCCGCGCTGGCCGAAGGGCCTTTGCAAACGGCCGAGGAAGCCCTGCTGCTGAGGTTGTGCGATCGGCTTCACTTCTCTCGCTACGAGTTCTTCGGCATCCGGACGCGACTCGAGGCGGAGCAACGCTTCTCGGGGTTCGGACCGGGCGCCCAGCAGCATCAGTACCAACGGCGGCGGCAGCATGAATCGCATTATCAGCAGTGGCGTCGACATGAACCGCCCAGGCCGCGCGAAACACCCCTCAGCGAAGCCTATGTCACATTGGGACTCACCTCCTCCGCAACGGATAGCGACGTGAAACGGGCCTATCGAAAACTGATCAGCCAACATCATCCGGACAAACTCTCTGCCCAGAAAGTGACTCCGGAGCGGATGCAAAAAGCCACCGAACAAACCCAGAAAATCCAGAAAGCCTACGACGCCATCTGCAAGGCCAGGCAAATTTGAGAGGAAACTGCCCATGCCGTCATTTGATATTGTCTCGGAAGTGGACCAGCACGAAGTCAGCAATGCGGTCGACCAGTCCAACCGCGAGGTGGCCACCCGCTTCGACTTCAAGGGCTCCGGTGCCGAGTACGAACTGAAAGAGTCGATCATCACGCTGGTGGCCGAAAACGAGTTTCAGCTCCAGCAAATGCGCGACATTCTTCAGCCGCGACTGGCCAAGCGCGGTATAGATTTGCTCTGTATCAAAGTCGATCCGCCCCAGGTCGCCGGTCGGCAGGCCAAACAGACCATCACGCTCCGTCAGGGGATCGAAACGCCGCTCGCCAAGCAAATTGTCAAACTGATCAAGGACAGCAAGATGAAGGTACAAGCCGCTATCCAGGGCGACCAGGTTCGGATTACCGGCAAGAAGCGTGACGATCTGCAGGAGGCGATGGCTTTATTGCGCACTTCGGAGCTGGAGATGCCCTTGCAGTTCACGAATTTCAGAGATTAGTTAAGGCGAATGGTCGGTCAGACACCTTGTCGCAAGGCGGTGAGTGCCGTGCAAGCAGGCGCATGAACGATCCTGACTCGTTCAATGGGGCTATCAATGTATGGGATTGCTGACAGATGAGCAGCCCTATCCGCCTCTCCTCCCCCATCACGCCATTCATCATTCGCTTGATGGATATCCTGCTGATCTGGCTGGCGGGTTACCTGGCGTTGAATCTCCGCAAGGTCATCGAGGTGCCGGACGTGGAGTTTCCGGAGAGCCTGACCGGTTACCACAGCCTCATCGCCAGTGCCGGCTTCGTCTTTCTGGTTTTTTCACGGGAAGTCTACCGTTCCTGGCGCGGATCGGCCCTGCCAATGATGCTCCTCCGGGTGTCCGCCACCTGGCTGGCGGTCATCGGTGTATTGCTGCTCTGGCTCTTTCTCGTCAAGGCCTCGGACGATTATTCACGCATCTGGTTTGGCCTATGGACCGTCCTTGGTATCCTCCTGCTCTGGGCAGAGCGATTGCTGGTCTATCTCATGCTGCGCATCCTCCGACGCAAGGGCTACAACCTCAAACATGTCGCGCTGGTGGGCCAAGGGCCGACTGCCGACCGCTTGCTGAGGCGGCTCAGGGAAATTGATTGGACCGGCTTCCACATAGCGCACCAATTACCCGATCCGAATGAGCAACAACTGGAGCAGCTGGCCGGTGAGCCGTTGGATGAAATCTGGCTAGCCCTGCCGCTCAGCGATGCCGACGCCATCCGTAAAACCCTGCATGGCTTGCGCCATACTGCCGCCTCCATCCGCCTCTCACCCGACTGGTTTACCTACCGGCTCATCAATCATGGGGTGAGTGATGTCCTGGGAATTCCCATGCTCGATCTCACGGCTTCGCCCATGACCGGGTTGAATCCCAGCATCAAATGGCTGGAGGACAAGACCCTGTCTGCCGTTTTACTGCTTCTGGTTAGCCCGCTCATGCTGTTGCTGGCGCTGGGGGTCAAGCTCAGTTCCCCAGGCCCCGTGTTTTACCGGCAGGAACGGGCAGGCCTCAACAACCAACCGTTCATGATGCTGAAATTCCGCTCCATGCCGCTTCATGCCGAAGCGGGCGGTGTTCGGTGGGGCGGGTCCACAAAAAAAACGACCACCCGATTTGGCCGGTTTATTCGCCGAACCAGCCTGGATGAGCTGCCGCAATTCATCAATGTGCTCAAGGGCGACATGTCCATCGTCGGTCCTCGGCCAGAGCGCCCCATGTTTGTCGGGCAATTCAAGCACGAAGTCCCGGATTACATGAAAAAACACATGGTCAAGGCCGGCATCACCGGCTGGGCCCAGGTCAATGGCTGGCGCGGTGATACCGACTTGCATGCCCGTATCGAGCACGACCTTTACTACATAGAGAACTGGTCGCTCTGGCTAGATCTGAAGATCATCGCATTGACCGTCATCAAAGGGTTTGTGAACAAGAATGCCTATTAACCAAAGCTGGATTCTTCGCTACGTTCCGGCTGACAGGGGCGCCGCGATCTGCAACAACTCGCACCCAAAATATAACGCGTTGCTGAAACAACCGAGCAACCGCAGTAGGTTGGAGTGAGCCCAACGAACCGCAACGATCGAGGCCGAGTCCTGTTGGGGTTTGAGAGCACGGTGCACCCCAACCTACAGCTTCCGGTCCTCAGTCCATAGCCAGAGATCCTTCACTCCCCATGGTCGTTCAGGATGACAAACAAAAAAACCTTCAAGCCCCCAGCCGAACCACCCGTGTCGTCCTGGGTGAAGCGAAGGACCTCAAGCTACCAACACTCTAGTCCGCAGCGCCCATAGCCTAAGATCCTTCAGACGTTATCACGGCTTCAGGATGACACAGGTTTGGTGTCTTAGCCTGAGATCCTTATCTCTAAATAGTCGGTCAGGATGACACCGGAGAGTTAGCCCTCTCCCATGGGAGCGCCGCCCCCGGGGCGAGCGAGGCTCAATGCTAGCACCCACCTCGCATCGGCCCGAGGGCGGGCCTCCCACGCGCCACTCCCCTGCTGTCGTCCTGAGTGAAGCGAAGGACCTCAAGCTACCGGCACCCGAGTCCCCACACCTCAATCTACCGCCACAAAACACTCACCCTGACCGCAAGCCGCCTGAGCAGCGCCCCTAGCCTAGGATCCTTCAGCGGTTATCACGGCTTCAGGATGACACAGGATTGGTGTCGTCCTGAGCCCTTCGGCACCCCATTCGACGCCGCTCATGGCAGGGCCCACGAAGGACCCCAAGCTACCAGCACCTTAGTCCCCAGACTCCAACTTGCCTTGGATTTATAATCATATTTCCATGCTATGATAATTTTTAATTTTGGGCTGCATTGATCAATTCGCGCGGGGGCGTGATGACCATAAAACCAATTAATAGACCGTCAAAAAGAAATCGAGCCGAACTCGGCCGGTTCTCTTGCGAATGAGTCTCACCCTCCCCGTTAGGGTGTCTCGTCTTCCATGCAAGTGGCAATCCCGCGCTCTCAAAATTCAATAAATTCAAAGCACAGACATGCACCTTGCCTAGTCTCTGCCGCCAGTAAAACAACGTCATGCTCATCCCCGTAATCCTCTCCGGCGGTGCCGGCACCCGGCTTTGGCCGGTGTCCCGCGAAGGCCATCCCAAACCCTTCATGAAACTGGCGGATGGTGAAAGCCTTCTCCAAAAAACTTATATCCGGGCAGCGGGGGTCGCCGAAGGGGCAGAGATTCTCACGGTCACCAACCGTGACTATTACTTCATGAGCAAGGATGAGTTTGAGCAGGCTGGCCTCTCCAAGACTCACTCCAGCGTTTATCTACTCGAACCCATGGGCCGTAATACCGCGCCCGCCGTCGCCTTGGCCGCACTCCATGTGGCCGAGAGATATGGCGCGGACGCCCTCATGCTGGTGCTGGCGGCCGATCACCTGATTCAAGACCCCATCGGCTTTGGGCAGGCGGTGCAGCAAGCGGCCAGCCTGGCCAGGGATAACCAGCTAGTCACCTTCGGCATTGTGCCCACCGCGCCCGATACCGGGTTCGGTTACATCGAGGCAGGCGAATCCATCGGCCCCGGCCAGCGCGTACGCCGATTTGTGGAAAAACCCAACAAGGAAAAAGCCCAGGAATACCTCGACGCCGGCAATTTCCTCTGGAACTCCGGCATGTTCTGTTTCAAGGCGGGCACCATCCTGGATGCCATGGCCGCCCATGCCCCCGCAGTCGATCAAGCCTCCCGTGAATGTTGGGTCACCCTGCGAGATAACCGATTGGAGGGTAGCGGCATCCTGGAAATCCCCACCGAATCCTTTGGCCAAGTCCCCAACATCTCCATCGACTACGCCGTCATGGAGCACGCCGATAACGTCGCCGTCATCCCCGCCCGTTTCGGCTGGAGTGACATTGGCTCCTGGACCGCCCTCAGCGAGTTGGTCCCGCCGGATCAAGACAACAACCGCTCAGCTGCGCATACCGTATTCGTCGACTCCACCAATACCTTTGTGCAGAGCGAAGATCGCCTGGTGGCCGCCGTCGGGGTAGACAACCTCCTCATCATCGACACCCCGGATGCCCTCCTCGTTGCTCGCTCTGACAAAGCGCAAGAAGTGAAACAGGTCGTCGCCAGGCTCAAAACCCAGGACCATGATGCGTATAAACTTCATCGCACCGTGTCACGTCCCTGGGGGACCTATACCGTGCTGGAGGTTGGGGCCGGTTTCAAGATCAAGCGCATCGAGGTCCGGCCCAGGCGCGCGCTCAGCCTGCAAATGCACCACCACCGCAGCGAGCATTGGGTCGTCGTCAGCGGCATTGCCAAAGTCACCGTCGGTGATGAAGACGTGTTTGTGCGAGCGAACGAATCCACCTTCATCCCCGCCGGGCGGGCCCATCGACTGGAAAACCCTGGCATGCTAGATCTCGTCATGATCGAAGTGCAGAGTGGAGAATATTTGGGGGAGGACGATATTGTGCGCTTTGATGACCGATACGGCAGGATCTCCGGTCAAGCGGGGTCTCAAGGATAACCGCAGTGTTTGATGGGGGTTTGGGCTGATAAATCTTTTTGAGTGGGTCAATATTAGGAGGTCGTTAAATATGAATAAATCAGGATATTTATCTGCAAATCTTTTGCTTCTTCTGGGGAGCATAATGGCCTCCGACTTATGTCATGCAGAATCCAATCAATTGGTGAATGTCGCCACAGTCGACCCCTTGGGTCCGCGTTATGAAAGTACGCTGGAGGAAGGGATTCAGTTTGCTAAAGCTGGCTATCCCTCTTTTCTGCAAAGCGTCAGCGGAGTGAGTGGGTATGAGCCTTGGGGTCGGTGGACCGAGGGTAAGGAAGTCGTCTTCAAATTCAAGAAGAAGCTGCCCAAGAAATTCACCTTGGAATTGACTGCTCAAGCCTTTGGCCCCAACGTCAACGAACCATTGACTGTCAAGCTTGGAAAAATAACTAAGGGAGTCACCCTTACTAGCGATCGCCCCAAAGTCTATATGGTGCAATTATCTGGCGTGGACACGGATGCTTTGATCCTGCTGCCTGCGAAACCCACAACTCCAAAATCGATGGGCGTTAATGAGGATCTGCGTTCCTTGGGAATAGGTCTCGTTAAATTAAAAATTAAATGAATATAGCGGCGACGACACCATTCTGATCGTCGGCACTTCAACGCAATGGCGCGTGATTGGTAAGTCTTGGCGTTTTATATTTCGTCGCAAAGACTTACCCAACGGGTTTTTGTATTGATGCCGGGTATATTAATTTAGAATGATCAACAAAATCTGGTCCTATCGCGGCTTCATTCTTGGCAGCGTTCGCCGCGAATTCCAGGCCAAATACCGCAACTCCCTGCTCGGCTCGCTCTGGTCCATCATCCAGCCCCTATCGATGATCGTGGTCTACACCGTGATCTTTGCCAATGTCATGCGCGCCAAACTGCCCGGTGTTGATTCCAGCATCGCCTACAGTATTTACCTCTGTGCCGGCACCCTGACCTGGGGCTTGTTTGCCGAGATCACCGGCCGGGCACAAAACGTCTTCATCGAAAACGCCAACCTCATCAAAAAGCTCAACTTCCCCCGCATCTGCCTGCCGGTCGTCGTCATCCTCAATGCTGGGCTTAACTTCACCATCATCTTTACCCTCTTCACGGCCTTTCTGGCATTGACCGGCCAATTTCCCGGCTGGCCCTATCTGGGCCTGTTTCCCCTGATGTTACTCGAGGTCGCCTTTGCCATCGGCCTGGGCGTCACCCTGGGCGTGCTCAATGTCTTTTTTCGGGATGTCGGTCAATTCTTCAGCGTATTGCTGCAGTTCTGGTTCTGGTTCACCCCCGTCGTCTATCCTCTCAGCATCCTGCCGGACCCCATTCGCCCCTGGATAGAGCGCAACCCCATGACCCCGCTCATGACCGCCTACCAGGACATCCTCGTATTCGGCCAATGGCCCCAGTGGGAAACCCTATGGCCCTTGGCCGTATTGGCCTTAATGACCTGCGCGCTCGGTTACCGCCTGTTTCGCAAGCGCTCCGGCGAAATGGTCGACGAGTTGTAAAACCTCACCCTACTTGCCTTTCAAGACACAAAAAATTGACCAGGCTGGCTCCTTAATGGAATTAACTGCTCTAAAGACAGCCATTGCCAACACCCCCGATGTGCTCTTTGCCGTGCTAGTAGGGAGCCGCGCGAACAGCTCCCATACAGATCAAAGCGACTGGGATATCGCCGTGCAATGGCAATACGGTTCCTTGCTGGATCGCATCGAAAAGCATGAAGCCCTGCGCAACCACCTCGCACATACTCTGGCCGTGCCTGACAAAAAAATCGACCTCATCGACTTATCCAGCACCCGATTGGCCATGCAGGCGCTGGTTGTCGAGGAAGGCCAATTGATCTGGGCCAATGATGAACTGGCATGGGCCAAGTATCAGGTCAGAGTATGGCGCGAACTCGAAGATTATTACTGGGGCCAAACCCATGCGGCTTGATCTGTACCTGGCCGAAACCGAACGTTTGGCGCGTGAACAAGCGTCCATGCTGGAAGAGGCGCGGCATAAATTACAAACGCAACAGGGGGTCACAGCATTGGAGCAGTCCGGCATTCTCCATGCCCTCCAGATCTTGATAGAAAATGCCATCGGCAAAGCCAAGCACATCCTCAAGGCCAACGGGGAGCCTGTTCCTGTATCGGCCTATGACGCCTTTGCCAGCCTCGTTCGGATCGGGGTAATTAACCCGGATGAAACCCCGCGATGGAATAGCGCCATTGGCATCCGGAACCGGATCGTCCACGACTATATGAACCTGAATATGGAGTTAATACTCAACCTGGTGAAAACCGAGCGTCATCGGTTTATTGTGGATTTTCTTGAAAAAAAGATGGACAGAACATCAGACAAGAATGACTAAAATGGCTCACCCCATAGCCAGATTGCGCCGCCGGCCAAGGTGATCAAGTAAAGGTAAAACTGACGCGTTTGCATTCAAAGATTGTAATTTGATGGCGACCCCAAGGTTGAGATGAGCCCAGCGATCCTCAACGATCGAGCCCGAACCCTGTTAGCGTTTGCGAGTACGCTGCCCCCCGGCTTGCACCTCAGGGACACCTTGCCCGAAGCCAGGGATCCTTCGCGGGGCTCAGGATGACAGCTTTTGTTTATGTCATCCTGAACGACCATCGGGAGAGAAGGATCTCACGCTATGGCCCCGCAATACCCACCACTGCGCTCCGGCCAGTGCCCACAGCCTGAGGTCTTTCGCAGGCTGAGGATGACACGGTCATTCGGACCCCCGGCTTTAGTGTCATCCGGAACGACCCACGGGGAGTGAAGGATCTCGTGCCACGGCCCCCGCAATACCCACCACTGCGGCCTAGCCAGTTTTCCCATAGCCTAAGGTCCTTCCCAGGCCTATCCTGAGCGGAGCCGAAGGACTTAGGACGACACGCTGATTTGGCTCCCACTTTGGTGTCATCCTGAACGACCAACGGGAGTGAAGGATCTCGTGCCACGGCCCCCGCAATACCCACCACTGCGGCCTAGCCAGTTTTCCCATAGCCTAAGGTCCTTCCCAGGCCTGTCCTGAGCGGAGCCGAAGGACTTAGGACGACACGCTGATTTGGCTCCCACTTTGGTGTCATCCTGAACGACCAACGGGAGTGAAGGATCTCAGGCTACAGGCACAAAGTAGGGTCACAACTGCCACCCCAAACACCCAAGCCATGCACCGCAAAAAACTCCCCATCCGCATCCAAAGCTTTCGCAAGATCCGGCAGGATGATTGGTTTTTTATCTGATATGGAGTGTCACGGTGAGTTCACGGGAAAGATCCGCTCGTAGATCTCCGCGAGTGTGACATGGCTACCCAGGCTGTCAAGGTCGATGCGGTCCTGACCCTCTTGATATTCGGTCAGCAGCCAGTGGTTGCCAGGCTGACGAACGTAATGTTCCACCCGGCATTCATGCTGCGATACCAGCAGATACTCCTTCAGGGAGTCTACTGATCGGTAGTGCGTAAATTTGGCGCCACGATCATAGCGTTCAGTGGAATCGGAGAGGACCTCGATGATCAGGACCGGATTCAGCAGCGTATCGACGGCCTGGTCTTCAAAGCGGGGCTCGCCACAGGCCGCCACGAGGTCAGGGTAAGTGTACATGCCGGTTTCGCTGACCTTGACCCGCATGTCGTTGACGTAGATTTCGCAGGGCTTGCCGCGGAGTTGACCGTGAAGGGACGCAAGTATGTTCGCGCAAAGCATGTTGTGTGCCCGGCTAGCACCGGTCATCGCGAAAATTTGACCCTCCAGGTACTCATGGCGGGTCTCCTGCTGGCGTTCCCAGGCTAGATAGTCGTTGGCGGTGAGGAAGGAATGAGGTTGTGCCCTCATAATAAAGTCTCCACGGATGGGTTTTGTGCTGTTGGCCAGTATGACTAAGCCAAGGGCGTCTGGCCAGCGGCCAGGAGGTTATCAGGCGGCAGCTTGCAGTCATCAGAAGGCAGTGATTAGTTGACAGTTATCAGCCCCCGCCGACAATCCTTGCCCACTGCCCACTGCCCACTGCCCACTGCCCACTGCCCACTGCCCACTGCCCACTGCCCACTGATAACTGATAACTGATAGCTGCCGACTGAAAACTGCTACACTTCCCCAAAATGAAATTCGAAGACCTTGAAGTCTGGAAACGCGCCACCCGTCTTAGCGTAGACATCTATCGCCAGTTTACCGAGTGCCGTGACTACGGCTTCAAAGACCAGATCACCCGCTCCGGGCTCTCCATTCCCTCCAACATCGCCGAAGGCATGGAGCGCACAACCATCAAAGAAAAGGTAAGATACCTCGACATCGCCAGAAGCTCAGCCGCAGAACTCCGCACCCAAACTTATATCGGCCAGGAAATTGGCTACATCCCAAAGGAAGTCGCAAAACACTGGATCAACGAAACCAAAGAAATCAGCGCCATGCTCATCGGCCTGGAAAGAGCCCTCAAAGCAGCCAGGGACCAAGTGGACAGGTGACAGACGGCAGCTATCAGTGTGCAGTCATCAGTAGGCAGTCAAGAGATCGCGCTGGGCGCTGAGCGAGGATCAATGCGAGCGACTCACCACTGCAAACTGCCGTCTGACAACTGATAACTTCCCCTCCCCCCTGCCAACTGCCGTCAGATAACTGCCAACTTCCCACTGATAACTGCCAACTTCCCACTGATAACTGCCAACTGCCGTCTGACAACTGACAGCTAGTCCCAAATGATCACCGTCTCCCACCTCGGCAAAGCCTACAAACAATACCCCAACCGCTGGTCACGTCTGGCCGAATGGCTGGACCCGCGCAACAAGCCCCACCATCAGCTGCATTGGGTCCTGCAAGACATCAACTTCACTGTACACCCCGGCGAAGCGGTCGGCATCATCGGCGTCAATGGTGCCGGTAAAAGCACACTTCTGAAGATGATCACCGGCACCACCCAGCCAACCACGGGCAGTGTCAACATCACCGGCCGTGTGGCCGCCCTGCTGGAGTTGGGTATGGGTTTTCACCCCGACTTTACCGGACGACAAAACGTCATGATGGCAGCCCAGCTGCACGGGATTGAGGCGAGTGAAATCAATGAGCTGATGCCCCATATCGAAGAGTTTGCAGAGATAGGGGATTACATTGATCGTCCGGTACGCACTTACTCCAGCGGTATGCAAGTGCGATTAGCTTTCAGTGTAGCAACCGCTGCAAGACCGGATATTCTCATCGTGGACGAAGCCCTAGCCGTGGGGGATTCCTATTTTCAACACAAATGCTCTGAACGAATTCGATCATTTCGTGAGGAGGGAACGACGTTATTGTTGGTGTCGCATAGTCCAGGGGCGATCAAATCGCTATGTACACGTGCAATGATGATTGCCGGTGGCATCATGGCTCATGATGGCATGCCTGATGAGGTGATTGATCACTACAATGCGCTCATCGCAAAGAGAACAGATCAGTATCATATTCATATCCAGAGAGTTCAGGATGGACGGTCCATGACCCGATCAGGGACCGGAGAAGCGAAAATCTCATCGGCAGATTTGACGGTCAATGGCGTGTCATCCCGCGTCGTTCCTTCTGCTAATCCTGTAGATATTTTTATACAAGCAACGACTAAGCAGCCCCTTAATAGCCTATGCGCAGGGATTCTGATTCGCGACCGTTTTGGGATTGATGTCTGGGGTACAAATACCTTCCTGCATGGTGCAGAGTTGGCACATCAAGCCTCGGGTAAGATTGCTCAATTCAAGTTCCGTTTACCAAATCTGTACCTGGCCCCGGGTAGTTATTCTGTTTCGGCGGCCCTCCATCCTGGTCAAGATCATCTATCGTCTAATTATCAATGGGTTGATCGTATCTTGACGTTTGATGTCATTCCGGGGTCTGGAGCGGCCTGTGCTGGTTTATGTAATTTGCCGGTTGAGGTGAGTGCGGAAAGTATTGGGTAATTAACTGGGATGAAAAAATACAAGGAAAAGTTTCTATTCGATCATATCCCAAAGACGGCAGGCACAAGTCTGGATGATGCTTTTATTAGGATTTTTCCTGGGTATAAAAAAAGTGATCTTATTAGTAATAGTCATCGTGCACTGATTAATTCAATGGAGAATTTCACTGG
>JBILGM010000056.1:0-17626 GCA_044351045.1 Methylococcaceae bacterium
TCAGGGGTCATGCCAGCCTCAATCCGTGGGTTTTGCAGGGGATTTAAAAAAAATCTCAGGATCGCCAGCCGACATTATACTCCCATGCCATTGATCTGTAATGGATTGTTTGATTTGCAGGACCGACAAATTACTTGAGACGCCGTCGCTAACAGATAGTGAAAACGACCTTTAAGCGAGTCCCACGAAAATGCTATGTCTACGGTGTTCCCGACACCCTACCGCATTTTGCGGGACGGTTAGTGCCTTCGGCGCTGCAGCCGGCCCCGTCACCCGTTCAGCGACAACAGGGTCACTGAACGAGGCTCTCAGATGACTCTACGGGCTTCCGGGATGCCTTGCAGTTTGCCTCCGGACGGCGTTACCACACCACCCTCCGGCAAACCGCACGGTCCTAGCCCTTCTGGGGGGCATGAAAAACGTCCCGGTCTCGCCGCTGCGCGGCTGACCCTTGTTTTTCAGCGTGGCACTGCCGCCCTCATCCCAGCGCACCTGATACCGGCCCCCTGACCCATCCAGTCGCCGTGTACCCCCGGAGCACCCCGGCTCGGCAAGGCCCTCGACCATCGCCTTATTCAATACGTTTTTTCGAATGTCCGTTCAGCCGCCGGGTGAGCGTCCCGTTCTGCCTTAATCCCAAACCAGCCATGAGTTTGACGGCTTTTGACGATGGCGAACAGAGGTATTTATTATCAATCGGCCTAAGACCATAACGGCATGCCGGGAAATTCAGCTTAGATCGGCTGTAATTGAGAATTGGCAGAACTCGCGCCTGCGCTCCATCCTCCAGATGATAACGAGAGACCTTCTCATGCGATAAGCCGCGCAAGGTTCTTGGCAAGTTGCACACGCTCTCCCACAGATTCCGGAATTGCGGCCAGACCTTCAACATGCCTTAACCTAGAAAGTAGACCAATCCGATTTGCTAGCTGGATACTAAGGCCAGGACGTGCATTCATTTCCAGCATCATGGGGCCCCGATCTTCATCGAGCACGATATCCACGCCAATAAAACCCAGCCCTGCAAAGTCATGGCATTTGGCGGTCATCGCTAGAATTTCGTCCCAATAGGGAATAACCCGCCCAGCGAGACTGCCCCCAGTATCAGGATGCTGCTTGACGGGACGCTCATGCCAAACCCCAGAGATGGTTCGGCCGGTCGCCAGATCAATTCCCACCCCAATCGCTCCCTGATGGAGATTAGCCTTGCCATCAGAAACGCGAGTGGGCAGGCGTATCATGGCCAGCAGGGGGACGCCACGAAACACGAGCGTCCGGATATCGGGCACCCCCTGAAAGCTGATAGCAGAAAAGATGGGATCAAACTTGACCCGATATTCGATGAGAGCGGAATCAGGCAGCCCACCTAAGCTGTACATGCCGCCCAGAATGTTGGAAATATGATGCCCTAGCTCGTCCTCATTCATGGAGGCACCGTTGGCCTGACGGTAACGACCATCATGGCGGCCTGTCACAATTAGGATCCCCTCACCTCCCGATCCATGGGCGGGCTTAACCACAAAGTCATCATAAGGCGCCAACTGCACGGAGAGCCCTTCTATTTGATGGATGATCTCGATCACCCCATAGAGTTTAGGTACGGGGATTCCAGCCTTGTCCGCCAATTCCTTGGTAAGCAGCTTATTATCAACCAGAGGATAGTTGTGCCTCGCATTGTAGGGAAGTATAAAATCTGCATTACGCTCGTTCAGCCCCATAATGCCGAGTTGCCGCAAACGATCCCAGGGAAGGCGCATTGGAACTATTCCTTGAGGGCGGCCCTGAATCGCCAGAGCTCTGTCAGACGATAGCCGGTATAGCGACCAAGCAGCAGCGTCATCGCCAATACAACAAGTAGCAGCTCCGGAAAAACAAAAATCAAGTGTTCAAGATACCGACTACTCATGCAGAGGTACCCCATCGCAGCCACCATGAGACTGCCGAATCCCTGAACCATGGCTTCTCCGGCACCCAACTCCTCCCAGGCAAGAGACATGCGCTCAATGGTCATGGCCATGATGACCATAGGGAACAAAGCCACGGATAGCCCGCGATCAAACCCCAACTTGTGGCTGAAAATACTTATCATTGCCATGAGGACAATCACGATAATAAGCACTGAAGCCAGGCGAGGAACCAGCAGCAGCTTAAGATACTCTAGGTAGAAACGGATCAGGAGTCCCATAGCTATAAGCAGGCAGAACAGCGCCATTCCCCATAGCAATTCTGTTTCCCGAAAAGCCAACGCTATCAGGATGGGCATGAAGGTGCCAAAAGTTCTCAACCCGATCACATTACGTAAGACAACAATGAGAAAGGCGCCAATCGGCACCATCAGCAAGACACGGTAAACGTTCTGAACGCTGACCGGCAAGCTAAACAGTGAATACTCCATAATGCGTGAACCCATTTGTCGAGCCCGCTGCTCGGCAACTAGAGTCCGATCCTGGGCACGCTCGGTCACAGAGTATTCAATTTTAACGTTTTTACCCCCCTCTACACTCAGCACTGGTTCACTCCCGACATGCCACAACACAGCACCATCGAACATGCCCGGATCCCCAGTGTGCGGATCCACAGCTAACCATTGCTTGCCATCAAAGATCTCAAGCCAAGGAATTAGGGAGCCATGACTGATCCCATCCTTAAGCGCCAATACGTAAGCGTTGCGCGAAGGAATACTCGCAGTAGCGAGAAGATCGATGATGCGCTGCGTCCAATCCTCGGAGCTTTCGATACCCTGACGCAGCAATGTCACGTTGGGATCTGCTGTGGGCGCATTGAGTCTTGCTAGCAATTCCCGGACAAAACTCCTGCCGTCCGCCGACTTCTTGAGTACTTCACCCATGAGCCCCTTGGCGGCTGACTGCAGAGCGTCAGGAAAATGGGGTCGATGAATCTCCGGTGTCACGACCGTCTCAGTCGGCACGGGTTGAACTGATGGGTCCCGCGACAAATGTATGCGGTAATATAGAACTTGGTAGCCATTAACCCGCCTGACTGCCCATTCGGCCGAGCGGTGGATACCATCATCCTCTGTTGTCAGACCATAGTTACCTGATACAAAGTTCTCATCCACCACCGTAAAGCCGGCAGGCTGTCTTGGGATAAATAAACGAACCTTGACGGCGGAGTCCTTCTGGGACTTGAACTGTATCCGAGCTTCTACCGTCCATACATTGGCCTTCTCGGTGGGAACCAGTGGCAGGCCCAAAAGGGTAACCTTGAACCAGCATAGGCCCAACCCCACAGCTATAAGAAGGAGCGCAAGTAGCTTTACGTGAACTCCACGCAAGGTCAGGACCCCTGACTTAAACTGAAAGAATTCCGCCGTACACTCATCTCAGGGATTCGAGCCCGAGACCTTCCTGTTACAAGCATCGCCCTCAGCCTTGAATAGAAAGGTCTCAGAGGAATCGACTAAGGCAATCCCGGCCAGGAAGCTGCGACCCAGCAGCATGGGATAATTGAAGTTACTGCGATCATTCAGTGTAAACTCCGTTTCGTAATCCTTGCCGTTCTTGCAGATGGTCAGCAATACCACCTCACGCGTAGATGACCGCGACAGTCGTTCTTTAATGACAGCCTTACGGACCAGAGGTCTCTCGATCTTGGTGGCAGCCCCCCCCTCGGAGGTAACAAATTCAAACCGGACCCAAGGCGTACCATGCCTATCGAAATGCTCAATTTTGCTCGCATGCACTGAGGAGGTCTTGGCTCCAGTGTCCAGCTTGGCAGTCGCATGCAGGTTCATGGGCAAAAGAAAGACCGTTTCCAGCCAGCCCATTACCAATTTTTCCTTAATCTCTGTTTGTGCCTTCACTAAAGGCACAAACGAGATCAGAAAAAGAAACAATGACAGCCTGAAAAAACCCATAAAATTACCCAAGGGGCAATCTCTTTACGGTATGAAGTAGATCAAAAATGTAGCTTTGAGCTGAATCAAGCCGGGAGATTATCGCCATCCAGATCATTTTTAATCTTAATTCAATCTTGGGGTATAGTTAGACCCTTCTTCTGACTCGCATAGAAAGCCGCTATATCCTGCATGTCCAGTTCGCTCAGAGCCGAGGCAAACCCCATCATCATTGGATTGGATCTAGCCCCTGACTTATAATCTTTGAGGGCATGTATCAGGTAGCTCTCATACTGCCCGGCCAAGCGGGGGAACATGTTGTTTTCGCTATTCCCATCCTCAGCGTGACAACTCGCGCACATCGCTGCCTTGATGCGTCCAGCTTGGATATCGCCCGTTACTGGCAACGATGAATTCATACCGCGAAATTTTGAAACGTAGGCGGCAATGTCCTCCATATCTTGTTCGGACAGGTTGTCAACGTTGCTCTTCATGCTGGCATGCTTGCGATCATCTTCACGATAGGCTTTGAGCGCCGACACCACATAGTCAGGATATTGTCCACCAATCCGCGGCACATGGTAGGTAGGGTAAGTGTTAGTGTATCCGGCGACGGAGTGACAACCCTCACAGGTATAAAACTTCTTTTTACCTATGGCCGCATCTCCCGCTGCTTGAGACAATGACATACCAAGCCAGAGAACAACCATACTTGCCAAAAATCTGATAACCACCTTATTCATGCCAGATGCTCCAGTGTTAATTCCCTCAAGACAGCCCCCCAACCGGGAAGGGGGTTACTAGCCGTCCCCACATCAAACTCTTGCTCGCTAAAGCGAGCGTATTAACTTGATGCAAATTACCCGGGTCATTCGCTTAGCGCTTGCTTGAGCGCCTCTTCAACATCGCTGGTGTCCATTACCGAGGTTTCTTCAGACTCATGCATCTCACCTTGTTCAGCACGTCGCTTTCTATCAAGATGATAGGCAAGGCCAGTCCCGGCCGGTATGAGCCTGCCAACAATCACGTTCTCCTTGAGACCCATCAATTTGTCGCTCGAGCCACGGATGGCTGCTTCTGTCAAGACTCGAGTAGTCTCTTGGAAGGACGCTGCGGAGATAAACGACTCGGTCGACAGCGATGCCTTGGTGATACCTAGCAACATGGGCTCGAAGCAAGCCGGTATCTTGCCTTCAACTTCCACACGGTCATTTTCTTCATGGAAACGTGCGCGATCCACCTGTTCCCCCCGCAGGAACGTAGTATCACCCGGATCGGTAATCTCTACCTTACGTAGCATCTGACGGATGATCACCTCGATATGCTTGTCATTGATCTTGACGCCCTGCAGGCGGTAAACATCTTGAATTTCTTTGACTAGATACGAGGCAAGATCGGCAACCCCACGTAGACGCAGGATATCGTGCGGTGTCAGATCGCCTTCCGCGATGGTTTCACCCTGCTCGACATGCTCACCCTCGAAGACCGTTATATGGCGCCATTTCGGGATCAGAACTTCGTGCTGAACATTCTGTGGATCAGTCACGATCACCCGACGTTTGCCCTTGGTTTCCTTGCCAAAACTGATAGTCCCCGTAGCTTCCGCAAGAATAGCCGGATCCTTGGTTTTTCTCGCCTCGAACAGATCGGCTACGCGGGGCAGACCACCCGTAATGTCGCGGGTCTTGCTGGATTCCTGCGGAATCCTTGCAAGAACGTCACCGACCTGAACCTGCCCCCCATCCTGGATACCAATGATTGCGCCTGCAGGCAGAAAATACTGGGCAACAATTTCAGTGGATGGGATGAAAATATCGTCCCCTTTTTCGTCGACGAGTTTGACCATGGGCCGGAGATCCTTACCAGAGCCACCACGCTGCTTGGGATCGATGACCACCATCGAGCTCAGCCCGGTCACTTCATCCGATTGCTCACGAACCGTGACACCCTCGATGAAGTCCACCAGTCGGGCAAACCCGTGAACTTCGGTGACAACCGGGTGGGTATGCGGATCCCAGGTCACAATGACCTGACCAGCCTTGACCCGATCCCCCTCGCGCACCACAGAAACCGAACCATATGGAATCTTATAGCGTTCACGCTCTCGGCCATGATCATCTATGACGCTCACTTCGCCCGAACGTGAAACCGCCACAAGATTGCCATCCTTGTTCTCAACCGTCTTGATATTGTTGAGCTTGATACTGCCCCCCGACTTGACCTCCACGTTGCTGATAGCGGCGGAACGTGAGGCCGCGCCACCAATGTGGAAAGTACGCATGGTCAACTGGGTTCCCGGCTCACCAATGGACTGCGCCGCAATGACACCGATGGCTTCGCCATTGTTAACACTGTGACCTCGACCCAGATCGCGCCCATAACAGGCCGCACAGACACCATGCCGGGTCTTGCAGGTAATAACCGAGCGCACGCGAACGATGTCGACGCTGTGTTGCTCCAGTTTATCCACCGCAGATTCGTCGAGCATGGCACCCGCCGCCATGAGCAACTCTTGGGTTGCGGGATCGAGCACATCTTCTGCCACGACACGGCCTAGAACACGCTCAGCCAAGGGTTCGACCACATCACCGCCCTCAATCAAAGGAGACATCAAGAGACCTTCGGACGTTCCGCAATCCTCTTCCGTGATCACAAGATCCTGAGCGACATCGACCAAACGACGGGTGAGATAGCCTGAGTTGGCCGTTTTGAGTGCGGTATCCGCCAGCCCCTTTCGAGCACCATGAGTCGAAATGAAGTACTGCAATACGTCCAGCCCTTCTCGGAAGTTGGCCGTGATCGGTGTTTCGATAATCGATCCATCCGGCTTGGCCATCAGGCCTCGCATACCGGCGAGCTGACGAATCTGTGCAGCCGAACCACGAGCCCCCGAATCCGCCATCATGAAGACCGAGTTGAACGACTTCTGCTCAGCCTTAGCGCCATTCGGCTTAGTGACCTCCTCGGTCCCCAGACCATCCATCATTACCTTGGCTACCTGATCATTCGCATGTGACCAGATGTCCACGACCTTGTTATAACGCTCGCCATCGGTGACCAGACCAGAGGCGTACTGGTTCTGAATCTCCTTGACCTCGGACTCAGCCGCGACAATGATTTCCTCCTTACGGGCAGGAATCGCCATGTCGTCCACACCGAAGGAAACACCCGCTCGGGTGGCGTTCGAGAAGCCCAGATACATAAGCTTATCGGCGAAGACAACAGTCGACTTGATTCCCAGTGTACGGTAGCAATGATTAATAAGACGTGAAATCGCCTTCTTGGTCATATCGACGTTCACCATGTCGAAGGGAATACCTTCTGGAACTATCGTCCAAATAATAGCCCTACCCACCGTGGTTTCGACCCTTTTTACCTGGCTTGTCGATGCACCAAATTCATCAGTGATCGTCTCATTCAGGCGAACAGTTACTTTTGCCTGTATATCGACAACTCGATTATTGAGGGCACGCTGAACTTCATCAACATCTGAAAACATCATCCCGGTGCCCTTGGCATCGATCCGCTCACGACTCATGTAGTAGAGTCCCAGAACCACGTCCTGAGTTGGATTAATGATCGGCTCCCCGTTTGCAGGCGAAAGAATGTTGTTGGTTGCCATCATCAATGTTCGCGCTTCAAGCTGAGCCTCCAGCGAAAGCGGGACATGAACAGCCATCTGATCGCCGTCAAAGTCGGCGTTGAATGCACTACAGACAAGAGGATGCAACTGGATTGCCTTGCCTTCGACCAGCGTGGGCTCGAACGCCTGGATACCCAGCCGATGAAGGGTCGGGGCGCGATTAAGCATCACGGGATGCTCGCGAATGACTTCATCGAGAATATCCCATACTTCAGCACTTTCCTTCTCAACCATCTTCTTGGCGGCTTTGATGGTCGTTGCCAGACCACGGAATTGCAACTTGCTGAAAATGAAAGGCTTGAACAATTCCAGTGCCATCTTCTTGGGAAGACCGCACTGATGCAGCTTGAGCGTCGGACCCACCACGATAACTGAGCGACCCGAATAATCCACGCGCTTCCCAAGCAGATTCTGTCGGAAACGCCCCTGCTTGCCCTTGATCATGTCGGCCAGCGACTTCAGAGGGCGCTTGTTCGACCCGGTAATCGCACGTCCGCGACGACCATTGTCCAGCAACGCGTCGACGGATTCCTGCAACATGCGCTTTTCATTGCGGACAATGATGTCCGGCGCATTAAGGTCTAGCAGACGCTTCAGGCGGTTGTTACGGTTGATGACGCGCCGATAGAGATCGTTCAGGTCGGAGGTAGCGAAACGGCCGCCGTCCAGTGGCACCAAGGGGCGAAGTTCCGGCGGTAACACCGGCAACACCGTCAAAATCATCCACTCCGGCTTGTTGCTGGATGAAATCAGCGACTCGATCGCCTTGAGTCGCTTCGTGTACTTCTTGATCTTGGTTTCGGAATTCGTCCCATCGATGGCCTCACGGAGCAACTCCACGACATGCGGCAAATCCATGGTCCGCATCAGCTCGTGGATCGCTTCAGCCCCCATCTTGGCGACAAAGTCTTCGCCATATTGCTGGGTGGCTTCGTAGAACTCCTCCTCATTGAGCAGCTTTCCACGTTCCAGCGGGGTCTGCATAGGATCGATGATCACATAGGATTCAAAGTACAGGACCCGCTCGATTTCGCGCAAGGTCATGTCCAGCAGCAACGCAATACGGGAGGGCAGGGACTTCAGGAACCAGATGTGCGCGACCGGGCTGGCTAGGTCGATATGCCCCATACGTTCTCGGCGAACCTTTGACAGAGTCACCTCAACGCCGCACTTTTCGCAAATTACCCCGCGGTGCTTCAACCGCTTGTATTTGCCACATAAACACTCGTAGTCACTGACCGGCCCGAAAATCTTTGCGCAGAAGAGTCCGTCTCGTTCTGGCTTGAAAGTCCGGTAGTTGATGGTTTCAGGCTTCTTGACTTCCCCATAGGACCAGGAACGAATCATGTCCGGTGAAGCCAGACTGATGCGAATGTTGTCGAAATCCTCGACCTGATTTTGGCGCTTCAAATAACTAATAAGATCTTTCACTGGTCATCTCCTAATCTGGACACTGCGAATCCCGGAGCGGCAAGTCTCTACGGGTGGCACTCAAACAGCGGGTTATTCCTGCTCCAACTCGATATTAATCCCCAAGGAGCGGATTTCCTTGATCAGTACGTTGAACGATTCAGGCATGGCAGCTTCCATTCGATGATCCCCATCGACGATATTCTTGTAAATCTTGGTTCGACCTGTAACGTCATCCGATTTGACTGTGAGCATTTCCTGCAATGTGTACGCCGCACCGTAAGCTTGCAGCGCCCAGACCTCCATCTCACCAAACCGCTGTCCACCGAACTGGGCCTTGCCCCCCAACGGCTGCTGGGTAACCAGACTATATGGCCCGGTTGAGCGGGCGTGCATCTTGTCATCGACCAAGTGATTCAGCTTGAGCATGTACATGCAGCCCACGGTCACATCGCGGTCAAAAGCCTCGCCCGTGCGGCCGTCGAAGAGACGGGTCTGTCCACTTTCCGGCAATCCCGCCAGGCGAAGCATGTTTTTGATGTCTTTTTCGCTGGCACCATCGAATACCGGGGTAGCCATTGGCACGCCGCCCCGGAGGTTAGTGGCCAGCTCCAAAACTTCAACATCGTTCAACTGATCCAGATCCTCCGATCGGCCACTGGCGTTGTAGATCTCGTGCAGGAACTTCCGCACTTCGTCAACTTTGGACTTTGCTTCCAGCATTTTTCCGATTTTGAGGCCCAGCCCACGCGCAGCCCAGCCTAGGTGAGTCTCGAGTACCTGACCGACGTTCATACGTGAGGGAACACCGAGCGGATTCAAAACGATATCCACCGGGGTGCCATCCGCACTGTAAGGCATATCCTCGACCGGAACGATCTGGGAGATGACACCCTTGTTTCCATGGCGTCCCGCCATCTTGTCGCCTGGCTGAATGCGACGCTTAACCGCCAGATAAACCTTGACCATCTTCAGGACACCCGGTGGTAGATCGTCACCAATAGCGATCTTGCGCTTCTTTTCCTCGAGCCGCTTGTTCATCTCCTCGCGCTGTTGGGCTATCTGTTCGCCGATTGTTTCCAACTGGACATTGAGCTCTTCTTCCTTGAGTCGGATATCCAGCCACTGTGAGGGCTTGATCCCAGCCAGATATTCGGCCGTGATCACAGTGCCCGACTTCAGCTTTGAGGGACCACCTTGTGCGACCTTTCCCACCACCATCGATTCGATACGCTGGTAGAAGTCCTTCTCGATAATACGAAGCTGGTCGTTGAGGTCCTTCTTGACCCGTTCGATCTCAGCCTGCTCGATCTGCTTGGCACGCTCGTCCTTCTGGACACCGTCCCGCGTGAAGACCTGGACGTCAATGACTGTGCCATCCATTCCTGACGGAACCCGCAACGAGGTGTCCTTCACATCGGATGCTTTCTCGCCGAAGATAGCGCGCAGCAATTTTTCTTCGGGAGTCAGCTGGGTCTCGCCCTTCGGGGTCACCTTACCGACCAGTATATCTCCGGCCTTTACCTCAGCACCGATGTAAACGATACCGGACTCATCCAGTTTCGCCAGCGCCGCTTCACCGACGTTCGGAATATCCGCGGTGATTTCCTCCGGCCCAAGCTTGGTATCGCGGGCAACGCAGGATTTTTCCTCGATATGAATCGTGGTGAAACGATCTTCCTGAACCACGCGTTCGGAAATGAGGATCGAATCCTCGAAGTTGTAACCATTCCATGGCATAAACGCGACTAGAAGATTCTGACCCAGCGCAAGTTCGCCCATGTCTGTGGAGGGTCCATCCGCCAGGATATCGCCCTTGGCAACCTGATCACCCGGCCTGACCAGAGGCTTCTGGTTAATACAGGTATTCTGGTTAGAACGTGTGTATTTGGTCAGGTTGTAGATATCGACCCCTGGAACGCCCGCTTCGGTTTCATCGTCATTGACGCGAACTACGATACGGCTGGCATCGAGGAATTCGATTGTACCCCCGCGCTTGGCGACGACGGTCACTCCAGAATCGCGCGCCACGATGCGCTCCATTCCGGTACCAACCAATGGTTTTTCCGTACGCAGCGTCGGCACAGCTTGGCGCTGCATGTTCGACCCCATGAGAGCGCGGTTGGCGTCATCATGCTCGAGGAACGGAATCAGGGATGCCGCCACCGATACGATCTGCTTAGACGAAACGTCCATGAAATTGATCTGATCAGCTGTCGACAACGTGAATTCATCCTTGTGACGACAGGAAACCAGGTCATCCACTAGTTTGCCGTTGGCATCAACCTTGGCGCTGGCCTGTGCGATGAAATACTTGCCTTCCTCGATGGCAGAGAGGTATTCGATTTCATCGGTCACGCGACCATCTACAACCTTGCGATACGGCGTTTCAAGGAAACCGTACAGATTGGTTCTGGCGTATACCGACAAAGAGTTGATCAGACCGATATTCGGTCCTTCCGGCGTTTCGATCGGGCACACCCGACCGTAGTGGGTGGTATGAACGTCGCGCACCTCAAATCCGGCCCGCTCACGGGCAAGACCACCTGGACCGAGGGCCGAGACACGCCGCTTGTGGGTGACCTCGGACAGCGGGTTATTCTGATCCATGAACTGCGAAAGCTGACTGGAGCCAAAGAACTCCTTGATGGAGGCGGCCACCGGTTTGGCGTTGATGATCTCCTGTGGCATCAGGTTTTCCGAGTCCGCTAGTGACAGACGCTCCTTCACCGCACGTTCAACCCTAACCAACCCTAGACGGAACTGATTCTCCACCATTTCACCCACCGAACGAACCCGACGGTTGCCAAGATGGTCGATGTCGTCCACGGTTCCATGCCCGTTACGGATATTGATCAACTCACGCAGGACATCGATGATGTCCTCCTTGGTGAGGACACCGCTACCGGTTGATTCTGCTCGCCCCAGACGCCGGTTGAATTTCATACGCCCGACTGCAGACAAATCGTAGCGATCAGAAGAGAAAAACAAATTTTCAAACAGCGTATGAGCGGCTTCTTTTGCAGGAGGTTCGCCGGGACGCATCATGCGGTAGATTTCAACCAGTGCATCCAGTTGCGTCTCCGTGGAGTCGATCCGCATCGCGTTGGACATGTAGGCCCCGCGATCCAGGTCGTTCACGAACAAAGTGTCCACAGACTTAATACCTGCAGCCATCAAACGATTGATCAGATCATCGGTCAGTTCTTCGTTGACCTTCGCCAGCAACTCGCCCGTCTCCGCCGAGACGATGTGGTTGGCAATAATTTTGCCCAGCAAGTAATCACGCGTCACTTCCAGCTGCTTGATCCCAGCCTTTTCGATCTGTCGGATGTGACGGGCAGTTATCCGGTGCCCTTTCTCAACAATATTCTTGCCATCGACACTGACATCGAAACTGGCGATATCACCTCGCAGGCGATCAGGAATCAGTTCAAGACTGATTTCCTCACCATTGAAAACAAATCGGTTGGTTTCGTAAAACAGACTGATGATTTGTTCGTTATCAAAACCCAAGGCACGCAACAGGATGGTCGCCGGCAACTTTCTCCGACGATCTATGCGCACATACACGCAATCCTTATGGTCGAATTCGAAATCGAGCCATGACCCACGATAGGGAATGATGCGAGCATTGAAGAGCAACTTGCCCGATGAGTGCGTCTTGCCTCGATCGTGATCGAAAAACACACCCGGTGAACGATGCAACTGGGAGACAATCACACGCTCGGTGCCATTGATGACGAAGGTACCGGTATCCGTCATGAGCGGAATTTCGCCCATGTAGATTTCCTGACGTTTGACCTCCTTGACGACCTTGGCAGAAGCGGGCGACTCCTTGTCGTAGAGAATCAGCTGCACCAAGACTCTCAGGGGTGCAGCGTAGTGAGCACCTCGCTGCTGGCATTCCTTGACATCGAATGTGGGCTCACCCAGCCAGTAATCAACATACTCCAGTACGGCATGACCCGTATGACTGGTGATCGGGAACACAGACTTAAGAGCAGCATGCAGACCCTCATCGGCTCGATGGGCCAAGGCCACCTCAGCCTGCAGAAATCTTTTGTAGGAATCAACTTGGGTCGTCAGCAGATAGGGCACGTCGAGCACATCTCGACGTTTGCCAAAACTGTTGCGGATGCGTTTCTTCTCGGTGAAAGAATAGGCCATATCGATTCCTTACCTGCAGGTTCAAACAAATTAACTGGGATTCAGCGACTGCTAAATAGGTGTGAGCCACTGGCGCTGGCTTGCCGGGTCATGACCTCAATCAGTATTTTCGGGAGCAAGTTCACCGACTCGAGAGATCAAATGACCAACTTTGGCATAACTGCAATTTGCTTCGCTTACAGCGCCAAAAGGCCGGCAGCTTGTGCTGCCAGCCTTCGTGGCCGACGTATCAGCTTGGCAATGCAGTCAATTACTTGATATCGACCGTAGCGCCGGCTTCAACCAACTGCTTCTTGACGTCTTCGGCTTCTGCCTTATTTACGCCTTCCTTGACAGTGGCAGGAACGCCTTCAACCATGTCCTTTGCTTCCTTCAGGCCCAGACCGGTAACGCCACGAACCACCTTAATCACGTTGACCTTGTTATCACCAAAGCTCGTCATAACTACATCGAACTCGGTCTTTTCTTCTGCAGCGGCTGCTCCACCAGCAGCAGGGGCCGCAGCCACGGCCACGGCAGCCGCCGCAGATACCCCAAACTTCTCTTCCATGGCGGAAATGAGGTCAACAACCTCCATTACCGACATGTTTGAGATTGCTTCTAAAATGTCTTCTTTTGAAAGTGCCATCGAATTTCTCCGAAAATTTAACTGTTATAGGCGAGCAGCCAATTAGGCTGCCTGCTTGTGATCCCGAATAGCTGCAACGGTACGAACCAGCTTCGCATGCGGTTCTGCCAGCGTACGAACGAACTTCTCGACCGGGGCCCTCATAGTGCCCATAAGGATGGCAATTGCCTGATCCTTGGTCGGGAGCTTCGACAGACGCTCAAGCTCTGCCGGGCCGTATTGTTTCCCACCGATAGCCACCTGCTTCACGACCAGTTTGTCGCTCTGCTTGATGAAATCTGCAACAACCCGTCCCGCAGCGCCCGGATCCTCCAGCGAAAACGCCAGAATCAGCGGGCCAACCAGACCGTCCTTCATGCACTCGAACTCGGTACCTTCTATTGCTCGCCTTGCCAGGGTGTTTTTCACAACCCGAAGGTAAACGCCAGATGAACGCGCGGACTTGCGCAGGTCAGTCAGCTGCTCCACCGTCAGTCCGCGGTATTCCGCAGCCACGGCAGAGTGTGCCTTTGCAGCAATAGCGGAAACCTCTTCGACGACAGCTTTTTTGTCATCAAGTCTCAGTGCCACACTATTTCTCCGATTAAATCTGAAAGGACTTTCCTTCCAGAGCCACAACAACATTCCCGCCAAGCGAGAATGCGCGTTAACGGCATCTTTCGTCGGTTGCCGACTCAAGTACACCGTCTGCGCAGGCAAGTGGATTAAGCACCGGCGTGCACCTGCGGTCTTTGACGGTTACCGCGGACCTAAACAGCCCAACGGCAACCCAAAGCTCTTCATTAAGCAGCGAGACTGCTTTGATCCAGCATCAACCCAGGCCCCATGGTAGAAGTTACTGTGATCTTCTTGAGATAAATTCCCTTGGAAGTGGAAGGCTTGGCTTTTTTCAGATCCGCCAGCAAGGCCTCAAGATTCTCCTTAAGGGCACCAGGCTCGAAGCTTACCTTGCCGATAGTGCAATGAATGATGCCTTTCTTGTCCGTACGGTAACGGACTTGGCCTGCCTTTGCATTCTTTACGGCTGTAGCAACGTCTGCGGTTACCGTTCCCACTTTCGGGTTGGGCATCAGCCCACGCGGGCCTAAAACCTGACCCAGCTGACCGACTACGCGCATCGCATCGGGAGTAGCGATCACTACATCAAAATCCATCTGCCCGGCCTTGACCCGCTCAGCAAGATCTTCCATTCCGATAATATCAGCACCTGCATCTCTGGCAGCATCTGCATTTGCTCCTTGAGCGAATACCGCGACGCGTGCTGACTTACCGGTACCGTTGGGTAGCACAGTGGCCCCACGCACTGCCTGGTCTGACTTTCTTGGATCAACGCCAAGCATGACCGCGACATCTATAGCTTCAGCGAACTTGACGGTAGATACGGCCTTCAGCACTTCGAAGGCTTCTTCCGCACCATAGGCCCTACCGGCCTGCACCTTGTCATTGATTAACTTTGCTCTTTTACTCTGCTTAGCCATTTAGATACCCTCCACATCAAGACCCATGCTGCGGGCACTACCGGCGATGGTTCTGATCGCTGCATCTTCATCCGCCGCCGTCAGATCGGGCTGCTTCAGTTTGGCAATATCAGCCAACTGCGCGCGAGTGATCTTGCCTACCTTATTTGTGTTTGGGTTGCTACTGCCTTTCGCAAGGCCGATCGCCTTTTTGATCAGGACCGTCGCCGGTGGGGTCTTGGTGATGAACGTAAAGCTTTTGTCAGCATAAACGGTGATCACTACCGGCAGCGGTAAACCTTTTTCCACATTCTGCGTTGCCGCATTGAAGGCCTTGCAGAACTCCATGATATTGACACCGCGTTGCCCCAAAGCCGGACCAATGGGTGGGCTCGGATTGGCTTCACCCGCCTTGACTTGAAGCTTAATATAGCCAGTTATTTTCTTAGCCATTTTTTCTCCTGTGGGTCAATCGCCCTGAGGCTCCCCATTGCTGAAAATCGTCCCCACAGAATGTGGGCACGGCATGGATCAGGCTTTTTCTACCTGACCGAAATCGAGTTCCACGGGGGTGGATCGTCCGAAAATTAGCACGGAGACACGAAGCCGACTTTTCTCGTAGTTGACCTCTTCCACCACACCATTGAAATCCTTGAATGGTCCTTCATTGACACGAACCACTTCACCCACTTCGAATAGCACTTTGGGTCGTGGCTTGGTAGCGCCCTCCTCCATGCGACCGAGAATCACCGCGGCCTCCTTTTCGGTGATTGGCGCAGGACGATCCGATGTACCGCCAATGAATCCAAGCACTCGCGGCACCTCCTTAACCAGATGCCACGTCTGCTCGTTCAATTCCATCTGGACCAGCACATAACCCGGAAAGAATTTCCGTTCACTTTTTCGCTGTTGGCCCAATCGCATTTCAACTACCTCCTCGGTAGGCACGAGGATTTGACCAAAAAATTCGCCTAGTCCTGAGCGCGCGATCCTCTCTTCGAGGGAACGCTTTACCTGATTCTCATAGTTTGAATAGGCGTGGACCACATACCAGCGCAGCGACATAGCCTATTTCCCTTGACCCGTCAGCAGTGTGATTCCCCAAAAGAGGACCGCATCCAGAGTCCACAAAATGAGACCCACCAGGAACACCAATGCAACCACGATCATGGTCGACTGCATCGTCTCCTGACGTGTTGGCCAGATCACCTTCCGGACCTCAACTCTCGACTCTGCCAAGAATCCCAGGAAGGACTTGCCGATTGTCGTCGTAAGTATAATGCCCATGGCTGCCACCGTAGTGGCCACCACACCAAGCACCCGATAAACAAGGCCCTTGTCCGCAAAATGGTAAAACCCGACGATTCCACCCACAAGCACAAGGATGGCAAGTATCAGCTTGACTGTATCGATCCCTGAGGAAGTCGATTCCGCCTTAGCATTCATGGGAATTCCTTTCGCAAGTTGTGATATCGGAAGGGGAAAATGGCAGGCCAGGAGGGTCTCGAACCCCCAACCTGCGGTTTTGGAGACCGCTGCTCTACCAATTGAGCTACTGACCTTTAACCCTTGTTGAAACGCGGGGAAGTCAATACACGACTCCCCCGCACGACTTAAGCGATGACTTTCGAAACGACGCCGGCGCCCACGGTACGTCCGCCTTCGCGTACCGCGAAGCGCAGACCTTCCTCCATGGCGATCGGGTTGATCAGCTTGACGGTAACCTTTACGTTGTCACCGGGCATGACCATTTCGACACCTTCCGGTAAGTCGACCGAACCCGTGACATCCGTGGTACGGAAGTAGAACTGCGGGCGATAGCCATTGAAGAAGGGGGTGTGACGTCCACCTTCGTCCTTGGAGAGCACGTAGATTTCGGCTTCAAAGTGGGTGTGCGGGGTGATGGAACCGGGTGCCGCTAGCACTTGCCCACGCTCTACGTCTTCACGCTTGGTGCCACGCAAGAGGACACCGACGTTGTCGCCAGCCTCACCCTGATCAAGTAGCTTGCGGAACATCTCCACCCCCGTACAGGTGGTCTTGACGGTGTCTTTGATTCCGACAATTGCTACTTCTTCGCCGACCTTAACGCGACCCCGCTCGATACGGCCGGTGACGACGGTGCCGCGACCGGAGATGGAGAAGACGTCTTCGATGGGCATGAGGAAGGGCTTTTCGATGTCACGTTCCGGTTCGGGAATGTAGCTATCGAGGGCGTCGACCAGCTTGATGATGGAGGGGACGCCGATGTCGCTCTGGTCGCCTTCGAGGGCCTTGAGTGCCGACCCCTGGACGATGGGGGTGTCGTCGCCGGGGAAGTCGTATTTGGAGAGCAGTTCACGCACTTCCATTTCAACGAGTTCAATCAGTTCGGCATCGTCGACCATGTCGGCCTTGTTGAGGTAGACGACGATATAGGGTACGCCGACCTGACGAGCGAGCAGGATATGCTCGCGGGTCTG
>JBILGM010000086.1:0-5565 GCA_044351045.1 Methylococcaceae bacterium
TCGGCATCCTCACCGGCAATCCGAACCATGTGGCCGGTTTCGTCGAGCACCGTGAAATTGCCGCCCAGTGACTGGGTGAGCGTGACAATGTGGCCCTGGGGGAGAGTATCCGGGGTGCCGTCGGGAATCCGCACGACGTTGACGTCCCGTTGCAGACAAATGCTTTCGCGGCCGTAACCAAGCATGGACATATTGAGGCTCCAGTGATCAGTGCGTGTAGATGGCGGAAGGGGAACCCAGCAGCTTCAGAATGGGTTCGGCATGAATCTCGGGCGCAGGCAAACTATCCGGATGTTCGCCTGGATAGGCGCGTAAGCGAATCGGGCTGCGCATGGGCCCAGGCGTGAATACATGCGCGCGCAGCCCGAAACTTTCTGATTCCGAGTGCAGCATGTGGGCATAACCGGTCAGGCCCAGTTTGGCCACTCCATAGGCGCCCCAGAAAGCCTTGCCGTTGCCGACCGCCGAATCACCAACAAAAACGACGGACGCGTTGCCGCTTTCGATCAAAAGTTTGCTGACAGCACGGGTGAGCAGGAAAGGTGCCGTCAAATTGACCTGTAACAGGCGTTGCCAGCGATTCCCGTCCACCTCAGACAAAGGCAGCAGATGGCCGAGTTCGGCGGCACAGTGCATCAGCCCATGCAGGCCGCCCGTTTCCTGTCGCAAAGTATCGGCGAGGTCGGCATAGTCCTGTTCGCTGGCACCGGCTAGATCGAGTGGGTAGATCGCCGGTGTTTGGCCTCCCTGGCTAACGATCGCATCGTAAAGTTTTTCCAGCTTTTGGATGTGGCGGCCCAGAAGAATCACCGTCGCACCCGCTTTGGCGCAGGCTTTCGCCGCAACCGATCCCAGCGCGCCGGTCGCACCCGTGATAAGAATGACCCGACCTTCCAGTAACGGAGGACTCATCGGGCGGCCTCGATCCAGGGAATGAGATCGCCCGGGCATTCCAGTGCATCATCCGCCCCCCATGCATCGACATCTTCATCGGCCGCGATATACCCATACAGTGCCGCCAGGGTCGCCATGCCCGCCCGTCGCCCGGCTTCGATATCGCGCGCCGAGTCGCCGATGTAGACACAGTGCTCGGGCCGAATGCCCAGACGCTGGCTAGCCTCCAGCAAGGGCAATGGGTGAGGCTTGGCTTTAGGCGTGGTGTCGCCGCTGATAATGCAGTTGGTTCTCTCCGCCAGCCGCATGGCTGCCGCCAGCGGCTCGGTCAGGCGACTTTGCTTGTTAGTAACGATGCCCCATGGCAGCCCACGACCATCCAGCTCGTCAAGCACCGCTTCCATGCCGGAAAAATAGGCCGTCTGGTTAGCGACGTTGGCCCCGTAATGCTCCAGCATCCGATCGATCAGGCGGGAAAAAAGCGCGTCATTTTCCGGGTTGACCTGATTGACCTGCGGAAAATTGAAAACCGGGCGGCGCTCCACCGTCTTGACGATCCAATAGCCCAGCATGGTCCTTGCGCCGCCCGAGATATAGGGCTTGGCCTCTTCAAGGGGGCACGGGGGCAAGTCCTCCGATACCAAGGCCCAGTTGGCGGACGCTACCAGATCGGGGGCCGTGTCGAGTACCGTGCCGTCAAGATCGAACAGCACTGCGCCGATGGGGTTGCGGGGCATCAAGGCATTCATTCGACGGGTTTTTCAAAGGCCGCCAGGTAGTTGACATCAATATCCTTCGGGCTCAGATTGAACTGGCCGGTCAGCGGGTTGTAGACCACACCCTCCAGGCCCAGAAGTTCGAGTGCGTTCTCGCGGGTCCAGCGGCTGAGTTCGGAAGGGCGAATGAAGGTTGAAAAATCGTGCGTGCCTTTCGGGATCATGTTCAGCAGATATTCCGCTCCGACAATGGCCAGCAGATAGGCCTTCAGCTTACGGTTCAGGGTGGAGAAAAAAACGCGACCACCCGGCTTGACCAGGCGGGCACAGGCCTTCACCACAGAGGCAGGCTCGGGCACATGTTCCAGCATTTCCATGCAGGTGATGTGATCGAAACGGGCAGGCTGCTGATCCGCCAGGGATTCCACGCTGATCTGTTGGTAGTCGATGGCAAGGCCCCCCTCGATCGCATGCTCCCGGGCAACGGCCAGCAATTCACTGCCGAGGTCAATGCCAGTCACCTCGGCACCCGCCCGGGCCAGGCCCTCGCTGAGGATGCCTCCACCGCAGCCAACATCGAGAATACGCTTGCCGGACAAATCAGCAAAGGAGCGGATGAATTGCAGACGCAAGGGATTGACCGCATGCAGCGTTTTGAACTCGCCCCGGGGATCCCACCAGCGATCGGCCAACGCGCCGAATTTTGCGATTTCGTGTTCGTGGACGTTTTCAGCGGTGCTCATGGCGGTTTCCTGAGGGTTCGGGGGGCAATAGAGTTAGGCAAAAGCTGGGTTCAATTGAGCAGCTTTTCCCGCCAGTGGCGAGCCTTTTGGCTGATGTCATCGAGGTCGAGCGTGGTGAGTTGCCGCGCCTTCAGCAACTGGCGACCACCCACCCAGACATCGCTGACCTGATGGCGGCTGGCGGCATAGACCAGATCGGAAATCGGATCGAACAGCGGTTGAGTTTCGATGCCGTCGAGCCGGATGGCGGTGATGTCGGCCCATTTTCCAGGCTCCAGTGAACCGATGTCCGCATCCAGTCCCAACGCCCTAGCACCATTCAACGTCGCCATGCGCAGCGCAGTCCGGGCCGGAATGGCACTGGCATTCCCGGAAACGGCCTTGGCCAACAGCGCGGTCATGCGCATCTCGCCCATCACGTCGAGATCATTGTTGCTGGCAGCGCCGTCGGTGCCGATGGCAACATTGACCCCCGCCTCCACCAGCTTGGCAACCGGGCAAAAACCACTGGCCAGCTTAAGGTTCGACTCCGGACAGTGCACCACGCTGGCACCGGTCTGGGCAATGAGCGCAATTTCTTCCTCGGTTAGTTGCGTCATGTGGACGGCGATATAGCCGGGCCCCATTAATTCCAGCTGTTTCAGTCGCGTGATCGGGCGCATGCCAAACTGTTGTCGGCTCTGTTCTATCTCGTCCGCCGTTTCATGCAGATGCATATGAATCGGCAGGTCCAGTTCGGCGGCCAGCGTGGCGACACGTAACAAGGGGTCGTCGGAGACAGAGTAGGGCGCATGGGGTGCGAAAGCGAAGGACACCAGCGAATCATTCAGCCATTCATCCCGCAGTGCGAGTCCCTTTTCCAGATATTCGGCCGGGCCACTAGCCCATGCGCTGGGAAAGTCGACCAAAATCATGCCCAGCATCGCCCGCATGCCGCAGCGTATCACCTGCTGCGCCGTCACTTCCGGGAAGAAGTACATGTCGTTGAAACAGGTGATGCCGCCGCGGATCATTTCCGCCATAGCCAGATCGGAGCCATCGCGAACAAAAGCTTCGCCCATCCATTTCTGCTCCAGCGGCCAGATATGGTCGGTGAGCCATTCCATCAACGGGCGGTCGTCGGCAATACCGCGCATCAGCGACATGGCCGCATGGGTGTGCGCATTGATCAGACCGGGAATCAGGGCGTGGGCAGGGAAGTCCTCATGCGGCGCATCAGAATAACGACCCCGGGCCTCATCGGTTGGGAGGATCTCGAGGATGCGACCATCGCCGATGACCAGCGTGTGCTGCTCAAGGACCAGGCCATCCGGTTCAACGGGAATGATCCAGCGGGCGGATAAAAGCTGTTCTGCGGCGGGCATGCTAAAACCAAGTGTTTCAGTAAACTTTACCACAGGCTCCCCTGAGCCGCATGTGGCCTGAAAAGTGGGCATTTTACTTCATGCTTGCCGACCCGCAGGCCGCTGTTGCACCCCCTGCGGTGCCCAAACCCGGCACCCCCGACTACGTGCCGGAAGCCAACCCGCATCGGCCCGAGGGCGGGCCTCCAACGCCCAAGCCAGCATCCCACTCTGTGGGAGCGCTGCCCCCAGCGCGAGCGGAGCCCAGCCCCGGCACTTGGCTCAACCCGTGATGAGGGTGAAGTCCAATCCGGACGCGCCCTCCATGACGCCTATTGCCCGCCAACGTCCCGTTTACTGTGGGAGGCCGGCTTCAGTCGCCCCTGATCAGCCTTTAAGTTCATGATCGGTCGCGATAGACCCGCCTCTAGAGCCAGCCGCGCTGGTTTGCCTCAGCCATCATCTTCTCGGCCGCCAAAAGCAGGGCAGGGACAAAATTATGGGGTGTCTGCAAGGCATCGTTAAGAACCACCACATCTTCCACATATTCATGCACCATCTGCTTACGGAGATGGCGCATAACCAGCCATTCATCCGCAGATGTCAGCAAACCCAGCCGTTCGGCTCGATCCAGGTTATCTATCACCGCTCCCACCCGCTCACCCAACGCGCTGAGAATTTCCGGCAAAAGCTTGTCGCCCAGCATATCCTGCAGACGCGCAAATCGGCTTACAAAAGCCTCTACTCGCTCGGACAAATCCGGGTCGTTCTCAAGCTGTCCAGCCTGGGCGATATCGAAAGTCATCGACACAAACAAACGTTCATCCGTCAACGTCAGATGCCGGCACTCCTTTGTCACGACCCGACACAAAAACTGCAGTCTCAGCAGCGATTTTGATGCCGCGGTCATAGCGCCTGTCCCTCCTCGCGAGCCACGGTATGAATCGGCAGCACCGCCAGATTTGGCTCCGCGATCAACACATCCACCTTGCGCCCCTGCAAACAACGTGAAATCCTGGCTGACAGAGACGCTGCCAACAGGGCAGGATGGTCAACAGACCGTTCCGAATCCACCAACAGATCCACATCGCCCCCCCGTGCTGCATCATCCAGCCGAGAACCGAAGAGCCATACCCGAGCATCGGCACCGACCAGTTCATGGGCAATCAAGCGAATGGAGTCGAGCTGCTGGGAAAGAAGTCTCATGATGACACCGGCAAAGCGAGCGATGATCGTTCCCTGGGGAACAGCCGACAGGCTCGGATATCGGCCTCGCTAACGCCGGCGCACAGCCATATTAGGAGCGATCGCACCGTGGTGTGTTGATCCCGTATCCGCATGTGGCCGATGCAAATTGGGGAACCAATAATGATCTGGCCTTGCGGAAATTCAAGTTTTTTCGGCATGGGGCGAGCCTCGGTGGATCAGCCAACATCCTAGCATTGTTAATCACCGTGACCCCGGGCAGTTAGAAAATGCCAGCGGCTGAGGTGGGAGCGCTGCCCCCAGCGCGAGCGGAGCCCAGCCCCGGCACCCAGGACGGAGCCGGCAGCCAAACTGCATCGGCCCGCGGGCGAGCCTCCCACGCCCCAAGCCCGCAACACCCCCGAGCCAATCCCACCGCGTGGAAACGTTGCACCCAGCGCGAGCGAGGCTGGTCTCCGGCACCCCAGCCCGTTCATCCCGCTGAATTAATGGTAGAGTCCACGGAGGTGGTATAAATTGAGGGTATGCGTTGGGAGGCCATCGCGGACTCCGGTCAGGTTGAAAGTACGAAAGACAACCTGAACCTGGAGTAGACGATGACCAGAGAGAGCCTACCGTTTTGGAGTTACTGGACCACGCTGGCGGAGAGGACTTTTTGAAGTC
>JBILGM010000057.1:0-17201 GCA_044351045.1 Methylococcaceae bacterium
TCGCGTCCGCCTTTCACTTCAAAGCTAACAATGCCCCCGCCGGATTTCTGTTGCCGACAGGCGAGTTCATGCTGGGGATGAGACTTGAGCCCTGGATAATTGACGCGTTCTACCCAGGATTGCTGTTCGAGCCATTCCGCCAGCGCTTGGGCATTCTCGCTGTGGGCGCGCATACGGATAGCCAGGGTTTCTAGACCCTTGAGAAAGACCCAGGCATTGAAGGGGCTCATGGATGGACCACCCGTGCGCAGGAACGGGTATATCTGTTTTTCCAATAATTCCTGAGCGCCGACAATAGCCCCTCCTACGCAGCGCCCCTGGCCATCCAGGTATTTTGTAGCAGAATGGATGATCAGGTCGGCACCTAACTCAAGTGGTCTCTGCAATGCTGGAGTGCAGAAGCAGTTGTCCACAGCCAGGAGAATATCGTGATGATGGGCCAGATCCGCCAATCGGCGTATGTCGGCTATCTCTGTCAATGGGTTGGAGGGCGTCTCGAGGAACATCAGTCGAGTCGTTGGTCTGATCGCTTCCGCCCAGGCATCCTCATTCGTCAGGTCGACAAAGGAAGTATCCACGCCAAATTTGCCCAGAAAGTTCTGGAACAACAGCACGGTGTTGCCAAATACGCTCCTTGAGCAGATGACGTGATCGCCCGCTTTAAGCAGTCCAAATGCCAGGGTAGCGATGGCGGCCATGCCTGAGGCAACGGCAATACAGCGCTCCCCGCCCTCCATGGATGCCAGGCGCTCTTCAAAGGTTCGAACGGTCGGGTTGGTGAAGCGGGAGTAAATGTTGCCGGGTACCTTTCCGGTGAAACGGGCGGCCGCCTCGGTCGCACTGCCAAAGACATAACTGGATGTCGGAAATATGGGTTCGGCATGTTCACCTTCAGGCGTCCGGTGCTGGCCCGCCCGAATCGCCTGAGTATCAAAATGAAATTCGCTCCAATCCAGTTCTTCCATGCTGTGCTATTCCTAGCCCGCGTTGTGCAAGCCAATGGTTGATGCGGTCCCTTCTCGATCAGATTTGGCTCCATCGTTACGGTGATGGCTCAAACGTTCAAGGTAGGCAGTATCGATGTCACCCGTGACATATTCGCCATTGAAACATGAGGTGTCGAATTGGTGGATATTCGGGTTGCCGCGCTGCACGGCGTCTATCAAGTCGGCTAGATCCTGATAAATAAGCCAGTCGCAACCCAGCTCATTTTCCACTTCCTCTTCGGTGCGTCCATGGGCGATCAGTTCCTCGGCTGCCGGCATATCGATCCCATAGACGTTCGGGTACCGCACGGGCGGGGCCGCCGAGGCAAAATACACCTTGTTGGCACCCGCGTCCCGCGCCATCTGAATGATTTGTTCCGAGGTGGTTCCACGCACGATGGAATCGTCGACCAGCAGGACGTTACGACCCTGGAATTCCATGCCGATGGCGTTCAGTTTTTGCCGTACCGATTTCTTACGAAGTTGTTGGCCCGGCATAATGAAAGTTCGGCCGATATAGCGGTTTTTTATGAAGCCTTCCCGGTACTTGATGCCCAGCTTGTTGGCCAGTTGCAAAGCGGATGTGCGGCTGGTGTCTGGGATGGGGATCACCACGTCAATGTCGTGATCGGGACGCAGACGCAGAATCTTGTCAGCCAGTTTGTCGCCCATTCGCCGGCGTGCCTTGTAAACAGAAATGCTATCGAGGATGGAATCAGGTCGCGCAAAGTAGACATACTCGAATATGCAAGGAGACAGGGTGGTCTCCTTGGCGCATTGTCGGGAATGCAGGGTTCCGTCCCGCTCGATGAATATTGCTTCACCGGGTTCAAGGTCGCGCACGGTGGTGAATCCGAGGACGTCCAGCGCTACGTTCTCTGATGCGAACATGAAGTCGGTACCCTGATCGGTTTCCCGCTTGCCATAGACCAGTGGCCGGATGCCATGAGGGTCACGCAAGGCGAGCACCCCAAAGCCGGTAATCATGGCCACCACCGAGTAGCCCCCGCGACAGCGGGCATGGACCCCGGAAACAGCCTGGAAGACATCTTCTGCCGTAATCCGGAGTTTCCCTAGTTCCTGCAACTCGTGAGCCAGTACGTTCAGCAGCACCTCGGAGTCGGAATCGGTGTTCAGGTGGCGCTGATCCTGGACAAAGAGTTCCTTCTTGAGCTTTTCTGCATTGGTCAGATTGCCGTTATGAGCGAGTGTGATGCCATAGGGGGAATTCACATAAAACGGCTGGGCTTCGGCTGAGCTGGTACAACCAGCCGTTGGATAGCGAACATGGGCAATGCCCATGGTGCCGCGAAGATTGAGCATATGACGAGTATGGAAGACATCTCGTACCAGCCCGCTCCCCTTGCGCAGGTGAAACTTATCTCCCTCGCAGGTGACAATGCCTGCCGCGTCCTGACCGCGGTGCTGAAGCACTGTGAGTGCTTCATAAAGCTCCTGATTCACTTCCTGGTTAGAGACGATACCGGCAATACCACACATAATCGGTTCTTACTTCAGTGGGAAACGGACTTGGAAACGAGGTGGGGAACAAATCCCGGAGGCAGCTGGCCTTCCAGCCAGAGCGCGATGGACTGGAACATCGGCATTAACTGCGAATCTCTCCACCAGGGTTCTCTCGGTAAAGGCGTGGTTCGAGCTAGAAAGACCAGCACGGCGATAATCAGCACACCTCGGGCAAGACCAAAGAGCAGGCCGGCAAAGCGGTCGATGCCGGAAAGCCCGGTGCTCTCCAGCACCCGCGTCAGCAGAAATCCGATCATGCCGGTGACGAGAAGAGTCAGAATGAAGAAGATTCCAAAGGCTGCCGCTAGGCGAGCAGTAGGGGAGGGGATGGTGTTTTCCAGGTAGCCCTCCAAGGTTCCGCTAAAGGTAATGCCTACCCATATCGCCAAACCCCAGGACACCAGCGAAAGCACTTCGCGCACCAGTCCTCGCATCAGTCCTACCAGGCCTGAGAGGCCGAGAAGACCGATGATGAAAAGATCCAGCCAATTGAACGCCATCATCAGTCGACTAAAAATGGGGAGTTTTGATCAGCGCGCTGTGCCGGAGTAACCATCATCGGCTGTGCAGGATGACACCATTGATGCCATCATTGGCTGAAAGCTGTTTTTGTATCTTTTCAGCGTGATCCCGATCAAGCCCGGATCCCACGGTGACCCGATAGACTTTTCCTGAACTGCCTTCTACAGCATGGACCTTGGCTGGCAAGTTACGCTTTTTCAACTTATCAACCAGATTACGTGCGTTAGACTCATCGGCGAAAGTCCCGGCCTGTACTATCCACGACTTACCCTCCGCCGACTGCTTGGGTTTAGTTGCGGATGGTGTGGCAGCTTTTTTAGGTGCCATGTCGGAATTGACCGCGGCGGGAGTGGCTGTTTTTTTGACAGGCGTTTCGAGTGCCTTGGTAATGGGTGCCGGTTTGTTGGTTGCAGGCGCTGTTGCTGTCTTGGCCGGTTTTAGGCCAACACTGGCATCTGATTTTTTGGAGTTACTGGGCGTGGGCTCCGGTCGACTGCGGGTTTGCGATGCAGTGGGTTTAGCTTTTGGCCGGGCAGGTTGGGATTCTGCGATCGCGGCGGCGGGTTTGCGGGGGGCTGGATTCGATTTGCTCGAAGTAACTGCTGGTTCACGGGCCACTTTTGCGGTTGGAGCCGGGTCCTCTCCTTCATCTTCAACGTAGGGAGCTGACTCCGCCGGCATAGTCGCAACAGCGGGAGCGGGTTCCTGAGTCGCAGGTTCCGACTTTATTGTTTTGGCTGGGGCGTCATCCAGGGGTACCACCTCATATTTGCGCTTCTTGGAACTGCTGGCTGGGGTGGGGGCGGGTATCGACTCTTCCGGGGCAGGTTGTGTGGCTCCTGCCGAGTCTGCCGGCGGCAAGGCCAGCGGATGCTCTTGCATAGCGTCTGGAAGAGCGGAAGGATCCTTGGGGGGTTTGTCTTCAAAAAACAGCGGTACCACGACTACGGCCAACAACAAGATAACAGCCGCGCCCATCAGGCGACGTTTTAATTGTTCATCCATTCGCGTAAACCCCGTTTTAGGCGACCTGCGCCAAGTAATCAGAAACCAGAAAGAAAGAACCGAAGACGAGCAGGAGATCGCCCGGACCGGCATCTTGGCGGGCAGCACGGCAGGTATCGGCGACATCCGCGAAGCCCTGCTGTATCCGCCGGATGTCAGCATTATGGAGGATTTTGGCCAACTCTTCAGAAGTTGCTGCCCGCGGCATCTGCAGCGGCGCGAGGTACCAGCTATCCACCACATCACTCATCAGTTGAATCATGCCCGCGATGTCTTTATCGCGCATGACCGAGAAGATGGCGCGAATTTTTCTCCCGGGAAAATGCTGGCGCAGATGCTCGGCTAAAATGGACACCGCCTGTGGGTTATGTGCCACATCGAGTAGTACGGGTATTTCGCCGGGGAAGAACTGAAATCGGCCCGGAAGTCTGACATCGGTCAGCCCACGGATAACGGCTGCATTGGAGATGGGTTTTTCATGACTTGCCAGCTGCAAGCACTGAATGACGGCAGAGGCATTTAGCAGTTGATGATTACCCGGAATGGCCGGGTAGGGTAGGTCGGTTAGCGTAGGCCCTTCCCCCCACCAGGACCAGGTGTCATCCTCTCGCTGGAACCCAAATTCGTGTCCCTGTCGATAGAGATGGGTGCCAAGCTTATCCGCTGTTTTGATCACCGAGTGGGGGACGTCTGGATCGGCGATCACGGCCGGTCGACCCCCGCGAAGAATGCCGGCCTTTTCATGGCCTATGGCTTCACGGGTATGGCCCAGCCATTCCTGATGATCGATGTCGATGGTCGCAATGAGGGAAATGTCGGCATTCACCATATTGACCGCGTCCAGCCGCCCCCCCAATCCCACCTCCAGGATTCGAACATCAATATCGTCACGGGAAAAAATGTCGAGGGCGGCCAGCGTGCCAAATTCAAAGAAACTGAGGGATGTCCCCGTGCGGGCCTCATCAATGCGTTGAAATGCCTGCATGATCCGCGAATCAGTGACTGGTTGGTTATCGACACAAATTCTCTCGTTGTAACGGAGGATATGGGGCGATGTGTATGTGCCTGTGCGATAACTTGCCGCGCGCAAAATACTGTCCAGCATGGCCACGCAGGAGCCCTTGCCGTTGGTGCCTCCGACACTGATCGTGAAAGGCTGCTGGGCAGGCAACCCCATCCTTTCCAGTACCTGTGAAACTCGGGATAGCCCCAGATCTATGGTCTGGGGATGCAGGGTTTCCTGCCAAGCCAGCCATTCGGCCAGCGTATTGAACAGCATGGATCAGGCGCTGGGCTGAGATTCGTCGGTACCGTTGTGCTCGATCTGTCGGTCCTCGGGAATGGAGCGAGCGGTGTCGGGCATCAGCAAATCAAGTAGTGAGGCGACCGTGGTTCGCATTTCACGGCGATCGACAATCATGTCGATGGCTCCATGCCCCAGCAAAAACTCACTGCGCTGAAACCCCTCGGGTAACTTTTCACGGACAGTCTGCTCGATGACACGAGGACCCGCAAAGCCGATCAGGGCACCGGGTTCTCCGATATTGATATCACCCAGCATGGCCAAGCTGGCGGAAACGCCACCCATGGTCGGGTCCGTCATGACGGAAATAAACGGGATGCCAGCCTTGGCCATCATCGCCAAGGCGGCACTGGTCTTGGCCATCTGGAACAGGGACAACAGCGACTCCTGCATGCGGGCACCACCACTGGCACAGAAGACGACCAATGGTGCACGGTGCGCGATGCAATGATTGACGCCGCGCACAAACCGCTCGCCAACAACCGAACCCATGGAACCGCCCATGAACTCAAAATTAAACGCAGCGGCAACCACCGGTTGACCGACCAAGTGCCCAGCCACCACGATCAGGGCATCCTTTTCACCAGTGGCTTTCTGAGCTTGGGAGAGGCGATCCTTGTATTTTTTGCTGTCCTTGAACTTCAGGACATCAACCGAAACCAGTGATTCGCCGAGTTCAACCCGATTGCCCGGATCAAGAAAGGAATGGAGGCGCTTGCGGGCACCCATGCGCATGTGACAACCGCACTTAGTGCAAACGGCCAAGCTTCGCTCGACCTCCGATCGATAAAGTATGGCATTGCAACTGGGGCACTTGCTCCATAGACCCTCGGGAACGGTGCCTTTGCTGGAGGCTTCGGTACGAATCTTCGATGGGACCAGTTTGTGAAACCAGCTCACGGTGGACCTCTTTAGAAAGTCAGACGGCGTTGGAAGCGGGCGCATCAAGGGCGCCGCGCATGGAAGAGATCAGATTCTCTATCTCCGTCAGAGCCTCATTGGAATTGCCGGCCGCCGTTTCAATCTTGCTGACCAGCGCACTCCCAACGACCACGCCATCGGCCAGAACGCCTATGGCATGAGCGGTTTCGGCATTCTTTACGCCAAACCCCACGGCCAGCGGCAAACCGGTCAGCTCCCGAATTTGCCGAACTTTACGCTCCACATCAGCCAGATCCAGGTTTCCGGCGCCTGTGACACCTTTGAGGGCGACATAGTAAAGATAGCCGCGGCCCAGTTCACCCATCTTGCGGATGCGTTTTTCGGTGCTGTTGGGGGCGAGCAGGAAAATAGGATCGATACCCGCCTGATCGAAGAGGCTCAACAGGTCCGAGGACTCTTCGGGAGGCATGTCAACCGTCAATACCCCGTCAACACCCGACTTTGCTGCTTCATCGGTAAAAGCCTGGTAACCCATGGCTTCGATGGGATTTAGATAACCCATGACGACCACCGGCGTTTCGTTATCCTCCTCGCGGAATCGTCTGACCAGATCTAGTGTGCGTCGAAGGCTCATCTTATGAGCCAGAGCGCGTTCGCTGGCACGCTGAATGACTGGACCATCTGCCATTGGATCGGAGAAGGGCACACCGACCTCGATAATGTCGGCGCCCGCCTTTACCAAGGCATGCAGGGCAGGGATGGTAAATTCGGGGTCGGGATCACCCGCGGTAATGAACGGGATGAGGGCTGTCCTGTGAGCCTTCTTGAGTGCTGCAAATTTCGCGGTCAGTCGGCTCACAGTGAAATGCCCTCCCTTACGGCAATTGTGTTGATGTCCTTGTCGCCTCGTCCGGACAGGTTGATGAGTATCTGCTGTGCTTTGTCGAGAGTTGGCGCCAGCTTCATGGCATAGGCCACGGCATGGCTGGATTCCAATGCCGGGATGATGCCTTCCATCCGGGTAAGGGTATGGAAGCCTTCCATTGCCTCGGAATCGGTGATCGCAACATACTGGGCACGGCCACTATCCTTGAGCCAGGCATGCTCGGGCCCCACCCCAGGGTAGTCGAGACCGGCAGAAATGGAATGTGTTTCGATGATCTCGCCATCGTCATCTTCTATCAGGTAGGTGCGGTTACCATGCAAAACGCCGGGTCGTCCCGCACTCAGCGGTGCCGAATGGCGGCCCGTTTCAATGCCATCGCCGGCCGCTTCGACGCCCACCATCCTCACGGCGTTATCGCCAATGAACGGGTAAAACAGTCCGATGGCATTGGATCCGCCCCCCACGCAGGCGACCAACACATCAGGCAGGCGACCGGTTTGCTCCATCATTTGTTCGCGGGATTCCCGACCGATGACCGCCTGAAAATCGCGCACCATGGCCGGATAGGGATGTGGGCCGGCCACGGTACCGATAATGTAGAAGGTGTTATCGACATTGGTGACCCAGTCACGCATGGCTTCATTCAGCGCATCCTTGAGGGTTTTCGAGCCAGATGTAACCGGCACGACCGTGGCGCCAAGAAGACGCATCCGCAGTACATTCGGCGCCTGGCGGGCGACATCCACCGCGCCCATGTAGACAACACATTCAAGGCCCAGTCGGGCGGCGACGGTGGCCGTTGCCACGCCATGCTGGCCCGCGCCCGTCTCGGCGATGATGCGGGTCTTGCCCATCCGCTTGGCCAATAAGGCCTGGCCGATGGTGTTGTTCACCTTGTGCGCGCCGGTATGGTTCAGGTCTTCGCGCTTTAGGAAAATCTGCGCGCCACCGAAATGCCGGCTCAGCCGCTCGGCATGATAGATCGGTGAAGGACGACCCACATAGTGTTGCAGGTCATGATCCAACTCAGCGAGAAACTCGTCGTCCTGCATGTAGCGTTGATACGCCAGGCGGAGCTCCTCGATCGGCTCCATGAGGGTTTCGGCCACAAATACGCCGCCATAGCGGCCGAAATGGCCGCGCGCATCGGGTAGATTGTAGGGCTCAGTTGCGGTTTGAACGGTAGTCAAAGTCGTATACCTCGTTGAGGAAGGCGGCCATCTTGGCAGCGTCCTTGATTCCTTTTCCAGCCTCGACACCGCTGGACACATCCAGGGCATAGGGGCGCACCGACCTGAGTGCTTCGGTGACATTCTCGGGGGCCAATCCGCCTGCCAATATCAACGGCTGGCCGATCACGGCCGGCAGCAAATTCCAGTCAAAGCGGTGGCCGGTTCCACCCATGGCGACTGGGTGCCAAGCATCCAGCAAGAAGCCTGAAGCGCCCTCATGGTCAGTCATTAGCGATTCAAGATCCATGTCGGGCCTAACGCGCAGTGCCTTGATCCATGGTTTGCCAAATTGCCGGCAATAGGCCGGTGTTTCATCTCCGTGAAACTGCAGCAGATCTATCCTTAAAGCGTCCAGCGTTTTGCAGACCTGGTTGGGCTCCGCGTCCACAAACAATCCAACCACCGTGACGAAAGGCGGCAACTCGGCAGCGATGGCCCTAGCTTGATCCAGCTCGACATGTCTTGGGCTGGGCGAATAAAACACCAGTCCGATCGCATCGGCGCCCAGCAATACAGCGGTTCGGGCATCGTCGGGTCGTGTGAAGCCGCAGATTTTAACGCGAGTTCGATGTGATGGATATGGGCTGTTCAATTGCTTTTTGGAGGCGAAAAGCGCTGCGTATCTTGCGGCAATTGATCAAAGATGGGGTATCGCGGCAGACCGAAATATTCCGGGTAGAAAATGCCGGCGAAGTATAACCCGTCAGGGGGAGCCGTCACACCGCCTCTGGCTCGATCGCGCGCTGCCAGAACCGCAGCCACCCATTCCGCTGGCTGCTTGCCCGTCCCCACATCGATCAGGGTGCCGGCGATGTTTCGTACCATGTGATGCAGAAAAGCATTGGCGCATACGTCAATGATGACTCGATCTTCCTCGCGGCTGACGTGGATGAAATGCATCAATCGATTCGGACTCTTTGATTGACAGCCTTGAGCCCGAAACGAGGAAAAGTCATGCTCGCCGATCAGGAATAATGCCGCCTGCTGCATTCGTTCGATATCAAGAGGGCTGAAAACCCAGGTCAGTTGCTGACGGTGGAGGGCGGAAGTCATGGATCGGTTAAGGATCACGTAGCGATAATGACGGGCTATGGCGCTGGTGCGGGCATGAAAGGTCGGTTCAACCTCCATCGCCCACGTGACGCGGAGGTCGGCCGGGAGGCAGGAGTTGCTGCCCATGACCCAGGAGTAATTGGTCCTGAAGGCATCCGTCTCGAAATGCACCACCTGTGCAGTCGCGTGGACACCGGCGTCGGTGCGTCCCGCACAGGTCACTCGCACGGGGCTATTGGCTACCCGGCTGAGAGCGGCCTCCAGTGCAGACTGCAACGTTCGTTGTCCGGGTTGCCACTGCCATCCGGCAAAGCCCGCGCCGTCATATTCCACACCTAGTGCAATGCGCATCGCAATCCATCCACCCGCTCGGGACTCTGGCCTGAAAAAAGTTAAAAAATTTGGAGCTCTGATCACTCAACCAAACGGCGTACCAGAGCCAAATGGTCAACAAATTAGTGAGTGGAGTAAACCTTCTTGGTCTGCTGGCGCGAAAAGTAAAACACGCGGTTAATGCCTTGCGCCCAGCTCAACGGGTAGCCTCAGGGCATGGGTTGCCGATACACTCCCATTCAAAGGATACAACGCATTCCAGAGAGTGAAGCCTCATGTCTGATAACGTAAAACTGATTCTTGATGGCCAACCGATTGAATTGCCTGTGGTTGTCGGTACGGAAAACGAGAAGGGGATCGATGTCACCCGTCTGCAAGCCAGTTCCGGTTACCTGACGCTGGACCCAGGCTATGCCAACACGGGGGCATGTAAGTCGGCCATCACCTTTATCGATGGTGACACCGGCATCCTGCGCTATCGCGGTTATGACATTGCCGAGTTGTGCGAAAAATCCACCTTCATGGAAGTGAGCTACCTGCTGATCAATGGTGAATTGCCCACCCCGGATCAGTTTGCCCGCTTCAAGGATAAGGTGCTTGTGCATTCCTTGATCCATGAAGACATGAAGAGCTTCTTCAACTCCTATCCCGGGCATGCCCATCCCATGGCGATCTTGTCCTCCATGGTCTGCTCGATGTCCGTCTACCACCCGGAGCTCCTCAAGCCCAATCCCAACCCCAAGGAAATGAGTCAGACCATCACCCGTCTGCTCTCCAAGGTGCGCGTGCTGGCCGCCTTTGCCTACAAGCGTTCGGTGGGAGAAGCTTTCGTCTACACCCGGCCAGAGCTGGATTATGTTTCGAACTTCCTGCACATGATGTTCACCACGCCCATGCGACCTTATGAGCCGAGCGAGACGATACGCAAGGCGCTGGATGTGTTATTCATTCTGCATGCCGACCACGAGCAGAACTGCTCCACCTCAACTGTCCGCATGGTGGGTTCTTCCAAGGCCAATTTGTTCGCATCGATTTCTGCGGGAGTATGCGCCCTGTGGGGACCGCTCCATGGCGGCGCCAACCAGTCCGTGATCGAAATGCTCGAAGACATCGAGAGAGATGGTTGTGATTACAAGAAATACATCGAGAAAGCCAAGGACAAGAGCGACCCGTTCAAACTAATGGGCTTCGGTCACCGCGTCTACAAGAGCTATGATCCAAGGGCCGTGATCCTGAAAAAATACTGCGATCAAATTCTTGACCAACTCGGCATCAATGACCCCATTCTGGATATTGCCAAGGGCCTCGAAGAAGTCGCACTAACGGATCCCTATTTCATTGAGCGCAAACTCTATCCGAATGTCGATTTCTACTCCGGCATTCTTTACCGGGCAATGGGCTTCCCGACCAACATGTTTACCGTGCTTTTCGCCTTAGGCCGCTTGCCGGGCTGGATTGCCCATTGGAAAGAAATGATCGAAGACCCCACCACCCGCATTGCCCGGCCCCGGCAGATTTACATCGGCCCAACCGTGCGAAATTATGTCCCGGCCAGCCAGCGCTGAATGGCTGGCTGATAACATCGGCACGAGGCCGGGTTGCCAGATCAAGTGGTGTCCCGGTTCATCACTGACAAGGCTGCCTCGGCTATGCCGGACCTTTCCGGGCGTCGGCGTTAAATTATCCATTCATACCCCTAAGGCGACGCTCAGGAGAGCTTGATCGAAGGGCAATTTTCAGAGGTTTCTACAAGTGAAGATCCCTCACTGAATTCGGCAGTCTCCGAAGCGAATCCTGGCATGGCAATGCCCATTACTCATCACTCGCATGTCGCTCATCTCACTCAATAATATTCATCTTGGCTATGGCCATCCGTTGCTTGATGGCATCAGCTTTTCCCTGGACAAGGGCGAGCGGGTGGCGCTGGTCGGACGCAATGGCACCGGCAAGTCTACCCTCCTCAAACTGATTGATCGCCAGATTCCCGCGGATGACGGGGACATAGCCTTTGCCGATGGCGTGCGCGTAGCTCGCCTGGATCAGGAAGTGCCCTTGGAGACCGCTGGCAGTGTCTTCGATGTCGTAGCGACCGGACTCGGCGAGATCGGTGATGCGGTGCGCCGCTACCATCACCTGACGCATGACATGAGCGGTGAACCCGGCACCGCCGTGCTGCAGGAATTAGAGGACTGCCAACACATCATCGAAGCGGCCGGTGCCTGGGATATGGAGAAGACGGTCGAGAATCTGCTGACCCGACTCAGTCTGCCGGTCGATGTCGATATCGCCTCGCTGTCCGGCGGGCTCAAGCGTCGCGTTCTGCTGGCCAGGGCGCTGGCCGCGCAGCCGGACATATTATTGCTGGACGAGCCAACCAACCATCTGGATTTGGATGCCATCCTCTGGCTGGAGGAATTTCTGCTGGGCTGGCCGGGTACGTTGGTCTTCATCACCCATGATCGGGTTTTCCTGCAGCGCCTGGCGACCCGCATCATTGAGTTGGATCGCGGTCATCTTACGGATTTCCCCGGAGACTATCCGACCTATCAGCGCCGCAAGGCGGAACTGTTGGAGGCGGAAGCCAAAAGCCATGCGGAATTCGATAAGAAACTGGCGCAGGAAGAGGTCTGGATTCGGCAGGGGATCAAGGCCCGCCGCACGCGCGACATGGGGCGGGTCAAGCGGCTGGTCGAAATGCGCGAGGCGCGCAGCGAGCGCCGGGTTCGCTCCGGTCAGGTCAGCATGCAGGTGCAGCAGGGAGAACGTTCCGGCAAGCTGGTGGTGGAGGCCGAGAATGTCAGTTTCCGTTATGGAGATCAGCCGATCGTCGATGCACTGACGACGACCATACTGCGCGGGGACAAAGTCGGCATCATCGGACCCAACGGTTGCGGCAAAACCACCTTGCTGCGTCTCATGCTGGGGCAACTGGAACCGACATCCGGAAAGATCAAGTTGGGCACGAATCTCCAGATCGCCTATTTCGACCAGTACCGTGCCACGCTGGATGAAAATGCCACGGTCATCGATAACGTGGCCCAGGGCAGCGACCGCGTGACGGTGAATGGCCGCAACACGCATGTCATCGGCTACCTGCAGGATTTTCTGTTTACTCCGGATAGAGCCCGTCAGCCGGTCAAATCATTGTCCGGCGGGGAGCGCAACCGCCTACTGCTGGCTCGCTTGTTCACTCAACCCGCCAATTTGCTGGTGCTGGACGAACCCACCAATGACTTGGATGCCGACACACTCGACCTGCTGGAAGAGTTGCTGATCGACTATAGCGGCACCGTGCTGGTCGTTAGCCATGACCGCGCCTTCCTCAATAATCTCGTCACCAGCGTCCTCGCTTTTGAGGGTCATGGAACCGTCAACGAATACGTCGGCGGCTACGATGACTGGGTCCGGCAACGAGCCCAGTCACCGGCCGTCAGCAGCCCGGTGAAGTCGGACGAGGGGAAAGGACTGGCAACGCCGCCGATTTCCAAGCCGGCCACCCCCATTAAAGGCCGAAAGATGAGCTTCAAGGAGCAAAAGGAGCTGGAAGGTCTACCCCAAACCATTGAGCAACTTGAAACCGAGTTGACCGTTCTCAACGAGTCCATGGCCCAGCCAGGGTTTTATCAGCAGAACAAGGATGACATTACCCGTAGTCAAGCAGAACTGGCTGAAAAACAATGCGCGCTGGAATCGGCCTACATTCGCTGGGAAGCGCTTGAAGCCCTGCGTGAGGCAAGTGAAAACTGAATCGAATACGTCATCCTCCCCGGACATCCCCATGAAATCACGACTGATCGTCCCGCTCGCGGTGCTACCCCTCCTGGCCAGTTGCAGCGAGGAGTTTCTCCGTTCCAATGCCAGCCCTGCTTACGCCGATGGCTATCAGGCCGGTTGCGCAAACGGCACCTCGACCGCGAGCAATAAAACCGGCGAGTTCGTTCGTGATGACAAACGCTACCTGGCCGATGATGAATACGCCCGCGGCTGGCGGACCGGTGATCGCAGCTGCAACGGGGTTGGCTTCAATACCAACCCGAATGACCCCATGCAACCCATTGATGTCGATGGACCGCAAAGCGTAGGGGAGTATGGGCATTAGCCGAGAGTGGTCAGTCCGTCCGGACCCTTTACCCAAGTGCCCCCGCTCCAGAGATCACACAGATTGTGCTTCTGTTTCGAAGCTCATGACACGCAAGATACCGTCGGGCTCGGCGACCGCCATCGCTGTAATGGCATCGGCGCGCTCTTGGGTGTCGGCTACCGCATAAATGCGTAACTCATCGGCATTGCCGGAAGGGCGCAGGTGGGCCACATCGCCATTGGCGAAGCTGATCCTGACCCCATCCAGAAAATTGATGCGGTCGATAGGCCCGAAACCCCGCGCCTCCGGAAAATAAACGCTCAGGGCCTGCCGTGCGGCCAGCATGGCCTCGGCTGACTCAGCAGAGGTACGCAATCGCTCACCCTCCACAGAACGCCACTGTGGGGATTCCCCTGAGAAATCCATGGCACACCCTGCCGGGTCAAGCGGAGCAAAGCGCCGAAGCATCCTCAGGCTTTTTTCCCGGGGAAACTCCTTGATCAGCGCCGCCCGACTAAAGCGCTGTGGCAATCGCTTGAAAAGGTCGATCAGACTCAAGCCCTGCGCCCTCGCCGCGGCCAGTACGGCCACAATGGGCAGCACGGCATCACGGGTGGGCAGCGCAGCCAGGGTCCTGCCTTGGCGCCGGATTGGTGAACCGGTCAGAAAACCACCATTGGCCTCCCAGCCGCAGACAGCCGACTTGCCATTGGCCAGGGCGACTTCCATGCCGGCAATGACAAAAGGCGAACCAATCCGCGTTTTCGGTTCAAGACGTTCACCCAAAGTCCCCCGGTCGATCGCATCATTGCAACTGATCGGGACCACGACTGAATCCGCACCCAGAAACTCCGCTGTAATCATACCGACCAGATCGCCGCCGAAGAAACGTGCGCGACCTGACTCCGGGTCAACGCCGAGGATCAAGGGCCGGTCACTATCGCCATCTGTCGAAACCAGCGCATCGATAGGGCCATGAGTCCGCGCCGCGTCATCGACGAGTGACTGCATGGCGGCCAGCTGCACTGCATCGATATTCTCGGTATCAATCGGGACGAATTGTTCGCTGCGCCCGGCTTCAATCACGTCCGCGCCCAGTTCACGCAAAATTATCGGCACCAGATCACGGCCGACCGCCGAGTGCTGATAAAACACCACCCGCAGACCACTCAGGGAACCGGTGCCCAGAAATTCCACAAAGCGGCGGATATACGCAGCGGCGGCCGAGTTATCAATGGCCGGCAACGGCCGAGGTCCCGACTTGAACTGGCCGTTCTCCGCGAAGGGGGAGGCGGCGAAAGCTTCCGCATAAACCCGCTCACGCACCGCCGACACCCGTGCATTGATCGGTGGCTCATGACGTTTAAGCAATTCACCCTGCGAGGTATTGGTTTTGTAGCCATTGCGATCGAACGGGATATGGCTCCCCGTGACCATGATGCTGCCCCTGGCCTGGCCGATCGCGTGAGCCGTCAGCGCCGGCGTGGGAAGTGTGCCCAGGTAAACCGGGCGTTGTCCCGCCTGAATGATCGCCGCTGCAATGGCCTGAGCCAGCGCCCCCCGTTCGGGTGTGCCCTCCACTAGACGAGTGGAGCTGGGCCGTAAATCGCTGCCGAAGTAGACAATGTCACCTCGAGTAATCCCACCCTCGCTTAGCGGCAGTGTCTGAAGATATTCCAGTTCTGCCAGCGCATTGATGAAGACCTCCAGTTGAGTCAGGTCTTTTAGCAATCCGCGACGGCCACTCGTGCCGAAAGCCAGCGGGGAGGGCGTGTGATCAAGCTGGGCCGCGAGTGAGTCAATAGTTGAACCAGGCATCAAAGTAACAGCAAGAGCAGTCAATCATCCATGCAATGTATCAGATCGCTCGCTGATGGGGCGGGGAGGGTCAGCGTCAGGTTTCACGACGAGAGTGATTCCTCTGTCCGGAGGAGGTTATCGCCTGGTCACGATTGGATCGTGCCCCGGAGGTTATTGTTATAAGGAGTTGCGGTCGCGTGGTTAAGCGCAGCGCATCCAGCCGAATGTCATGAGTGGCCGGATGCGCCTACCGTTCGATGGGCTTCGACTTTTCCTCCGGCGCCGCCGGTCCTGAGCCATAGCCGAGAGGCTCAGCACGGGCAGCGCGAGCTGAGCTCAAACCCGGCACCCGGCCTCTGTGCCGGTCCGGTGCCCGCGTGGCGCGTTGAGCTTTTGCAAGGTTTTCTATTTCTGGATGTGATATCTTAACGCCGTTTTTTTTTGGTGGGTAGCGCGGTAGCTGAGATCAGTGAGTAACGAGCACATGAACCATCGGATGCAGGGTCTGGGTTGCTGGATGTGGGTGATGATCGGCCTGTGGCTGGGTATTGCCCCGATCACGTCCATGGCGCGCATCGATATCCGGGTTACGCAGTCGGGGAGTCAGGTCGATATGAGGCTAACGGGCTCTGCCAACTTTCTGTTGGGTGGAGGCTCGACATACGATAGGCCCAGTCTAACTTCTAGCCGCCTGCTGATCGGTGTCAAGCCTAATTCAAGTGTGGGGGGAAGAGAATCGGGCAGCAACTTTAACATTGAAGGACCGAATACACTGGCCCAAAGCTGGACAAATGTCACGCCGTCAACTACATCGGGCGACTTTGCTGGCATAGACGCAAAGCCAGCCAACAATAGAAGAAAAAAACTCTTTACACCGAATGGCTACAAAAATGGGGCGGCTTTGAACGGGAGCGCCACTTTTGCCAATCAAAGCCTGTGCAGTCTTGGGCTAACGCCCGGTACCTACACCTGGACCTGGGGCAGTGGCACTCAAACTGATTCACTGGTGATGACAATTGATGAGCCACCGCCACCGCAGGCTCCCACTGTGACGGCAGTGTCACCGGCATCAGGTTTGACGACAGGCGGGAGCTATATCGCTATAAGAGGAACCAATTTATGTGGGGCCACCGATATCACCATCGGAGGGGTCGCTTGTCCGGTTCCGGTTGGTAGTAGAAATTGGAATGACGCCGTCACCTGCACATTACCGCCGGGCACGATGATGGGGCCCGCCAGTGTGGTCGTCACCAACGCGGCCGGGTCTAACGCCGCCAACAGTTTGTTCACCTATAAGCCGCGACCGCCAACGGTGACCGTCGTTTCGCCGAGCAATGGCCCGGCGGCGGGGGGCACGGCGATTACCCTGACCGGCACCAATTTTACCAATGCCACCGGCATAACGGTGGGTGGTCAGGCTTGTGCGAGCTATACCGTGACGTCGGCGACCTCCGCCACCTGCACGACCCCGGCAGGCACGGCCGGGTCGGCCTCGGTGGTGGTGACCACCGCCGGGGGCTCGAATGCCACGAACGAGCGGTTTACCTACCTTGGCACTTGCACCAGCTTCAGCCAGACTGTGGCGGGCAACTAT
>JBILGM010000017.1:0-51791 GCA_044351045.1 Methylococcaceae bacterium
CCATCACCCCGCACACCCACTTTGAAGCCGAAATCTACGTGCTCTCCAAGGACGAAGGTGGACGTCACACCCCCTTCTTCAATGGCTATCGCCCGCAGTTCTACTTCCGTACCACGGATGTCACGGGCTCGGTCGACTTACCGGAAGGTGTCGAAATGGTCATGCCCGGTGACAACGTCAAGGTTACCGTCAAGCTGATCAACCCGATCGCCATGGAGGAAGGTCTGCGCTTCGCGGTACGCGAAGGCGGACGTACCGTGGGCGCCGGCGTCGTTTCGAAGGTGATCGCGTAATGTCAACGCAAAAACAAAGAATACGGATTCGTCTGAAAGCGTTCGATCATCGCTTGATCGATCAGTCGGCCAGCGAAATTGTTGAGACGGCAAAAAGAACGGGTGCGCAAGTACTTGGCCCCATCCCGTTGCCTACAAAGAAAGAACGTTACACCGTTCTGGTTTCGCCGCATGTTAACAAGGATGCGCGAGATCAATACGAGCTTCGCACCCACAAACGCCTGATGGACATCATTGAGCCCACGGACAAAACCGTAGACGCTCTGATGAAGCTGGATTTAGCAGCGGGTGTGGACGTTCAGATTAAGTTGAACTAAATAGATCGATATCCAGGAGCGACCAATGTCCCTAGGACTTGTTGGAAGAAAGTGCGGAATGACCCGTATCTTTCATGAGGACGGATCTGCAGAACCCGTGTCGGTGATTCTGGTGGAGCCAAACCGGATAGTGCAGGTAAAAACTGTAGAAACTGATGGCTATCGGGCGGTTCAGGTGACTGCGGGGGACGTGAAACGTTCACGGGTCAATAAGTCCATGGCGGGTCACTACGGAAAGGTTGGTGTAGATGCCGGAAAGGCTCTAATGGAATTCAGGATTCCATTGAGCGATACCAGAGAATATACCTCTGGTGGAGAACTTTCTCTGAACATTTTCGAGGAAGGTCAGTTTGTCGACGTGAGTGGCGTAAGCATCGGTAAAGGTTTTGCGGGTGTTGTAAAACGCCATAACTTCAGAACACAGGATGCAACTCACGGTAACTCGCTTTCACATAGGGTTCATGGCTCTATTGGTCAGAACCAAACGCCAGGACGTGTTTTCAAGGGAAAGAAAATGGCTGGGCACATGGGTGCTGCTAACGTAACGGTACAGAACCTGAAGATATCAATGATTAACATGGATAGGTCCATTGTAATGATCAAGGGAGCTATTCCAGGCCCAAAAGGCGGCAAGGTTGTCATCAAGGCCGCAGTAAAGAAATAAAGGAAAGAACATGTCGCTTGTAATACCATCGGCTATATCTGGGGGAAAAGGCTTGCCGGTGGCCGAGGAAGTCTTTGGACGTGAGTTCAATGAGTCCTTGGTCCATCAGTTGGTTGTCTCATACCTTGCGGCTGCCCGGTCAGGAACGAAGGGTCAAAAAACCCGCTCCGACGTCAGTGGTGGGGGTGCAAAGCCTTGGAAACAGAAGGGTAGTGGTCGCGCTAGAGCTGGGACTACGAGAAGTCCGATATGGAGAACTGGTGGGGTAACCTTTGCCGCACGCAACCGGAATTATGAGCAGAAGCTAAATAAAAAGATGTATCGTGCGGCGATGTCCTCGATCTTTTCTGAATTACTTCGCCAGGGACGTTTGGTTGTCGCAGATGACCTGAACCTGACAGAAGCGAAGACGAAGGAGTTGCTCAACAAGCTTGATTCATTGGGATTCAAGTCGGGATTAATCGTTACTGAGGGATTGGATGTCAACCTTTTTCTATCGGCAAGAAATCTTCCACACGTTCATGTCAGTGAGGCGAGATCATTGAGTCCCGTTGAGCTGGTTCACAGCGATAAGGTCATTGTAACGTCTGGAGCAATCAAGGCGATTCAGGAGAATCTGTCATGAGACAAATCGAGTTAATGAATGTCCTGGAGTCGCCAGTTATATCGGAAAAAAGCAGCCTGTCAGCAGAAAAGCACAACAGAGTTGTATTCCGAGTAAAGCCAACAGCAACTAAACAACAGGTAAAAAGGGCCATAGAGCTACTTTTTAAAGTTGAGGTGGACTCTGTTCATGTGCTTAACGTGAAAGGAAAGTCAAAACGATTTGGTCGTTTTATGGGTACGAGATCAGATTGGAAAAAGGCCTACATCAAGCTTAAGCCTGGCTTCGACATCGATTTTGCTACCGCATGATGCTGTCTGCGGTATGTAACTGAACAAAATGGAACACTGACATGGCACTTGTTAAATCCAAACCTACTTCTCCTGGGTCGCGGTTTGTGGTTCGGGTCAAGACGGATGGGCTCTATAAAGGTCGTCCTGAACCCAAGCTTATTGAAAAGAAGATACGTAGTTCTGGTAGAAACAACCAGGGTGTGATTACTACTCGACATAAGGGGGGTGGTCACAAGCAATTCTACAGAGTCATTGATTTTAAACGTGACAAGTTAGGTGTTCCGGCAAAAGTTGAGCGAATAGAGTACGATCCAAACAGAACAGCGCACATTGCCCTTCTGGTTTACCTTGACGGTGAACGTCGCTACATCATCGCACCTAAGGGAGCTATGGCCGGTCAGGAACTGATCTCATCTGAATTTGCGCCTATTAAAACTGGCAATTGTCTGCCCTTGCGCAATATCCCGGTTGGTTCGGTTATACATTGTGTTGAACTTAAGCCCGGAAAAGGCGCGCAGCTTGCGCGCTCAGGTGGGGCAGCTGTCCAGTTGGTCGCTAAAGATGGTGCATATGTAACGCTTCGACTTCGCTCGGGCGAAATGAGAAAAGTCTTGGCAGATTGTAAAGCAGTCATAGGTGAAGTTTCGAACCATGAGCATAACCTTGCTTCACTGGGTAAAGCCGGAGCAAAAAGATGGAGAGGTGTAAGACCGACCGTTCGTGGTGTCGCCATGAACCCGGTAGACCATCCGCATGGTGGTGGTGAAGGTAGAACCTCTGGAGGGCGTCATCCAGTCTCTCCTTGGGGAACACCTGCTAAAGGCTATAAAACAAGAAATAACAAGCGAACCGATAAGCTTATCGTTCGTGGACGTAAGAAGTAATCTATTGAAGAGGAATAAATCGTGCCACGCTCGATTAAAAAAGGCCCATTCGTTGACCACCATTTGTTGAACAAGGTTTTGGAAAGTAGCCAAAACGGTAATAAAAGGCCGATCAAGACATGGTCCCGGAGGTCGATGATCCTTCCCGAAATGATTGGGTTGACCATAGCAATCCATAACGGTAGACAACATGTCCCCATTCTTGTTAGTGATAACATGGTTGGTCATAAGCTGGGAGAGTTTGCTCCTACTCGGACGTACAAGGGACATCAGGCAGATAAAAAGTCTAAGTAAGAACCTTGAAGTCATATAAATAGGTTAAAGTTATGGCGACTATCGCAAGATTAAATACAGCAAGGGTATCAGCACAAAAGTGCAGACTTGTTGCAGATCAAATTAGAGGCTTGAAAGTTGAAAAGGCCATTGATGTTTTGGCATTCAGCCCAAAAAAATCTGCACAAATTATGAAAAAAGTCCTCGAGTCTGCAATCGCAAATGCGGAGCACAATGATGGGGCTGATATAGATGAATTGCGTGTGAAAACGATTGAGGTAGGTGAGGGAGCTACTCTTAAGCGTATGTCAGCACGAGCCAAGGGTCGCTCAAACCGGATCAGCAAGCGGACTTGTCATATCACTATTCAAGTTTCCGAGAATCGGTAGGTTATTTATGGGACAGAAAGTACATCCTACGGGCATACGCCTTGGCATAGTCAAAGACTGGACTTCACGGTGGTATGCCACAACTAAAGATTATGCTAATTATCTGCACAAAGACTTAATGGTTCGAGACTTCTTGAGAAAGAAGCTAGGACATGCATCAGTTAGCAGAATACAGATCAATAGACCGGCAAATAATGCTCATATCACTATTCATACTGCACGTCCAGGTTTGGTGATAGGAAAGAAAGGAGAAGACATCGATGCACTGAGACGTGAAGTCTCTGCGATGATGGGGGTGCCTGTCCAGATTTCAGTCGAAGAGATTCGGAAGCCTGAATTAGACGCACAGCTGGTAGCTGAAGGAGTAGCTCAACAGTTGGAAAAGCGAATTATGTTTCGGAGGGCTATGAAACGAGCCGTGCAGAATACTCTGCGATTGGGTGCCGAGGGTATAAAAATAAGCGTAGGCGGACGGCTTAATGGTGCCGAAATTGCTCGAACTGAGTGGTATAGAGAAGGTAGAGTTCCACTTCATACCTTCCGCGCAGATATCGACTACGGATTTGCAGAAGCCAAAACCACATATGGAATCATCGGTGTAAAAGTGTGGATTTTTAAAGGCGAAGTGCTTCCCCAATTAGCTGAAGAACTCAAGCATCAATCAGCGGAAGCATAAATAGAGCGATAAGGTCATGTTGCAGCCAAAAAGAACTAAATTTAGAAAACAGCACAAGGGAAGGAATACAGGGTTAGCCCTGCGAGGAAACAAGGTATCCTTCGGTGAATTTGGATTAAAGTCTGTTGAACGTGGCAGAATGACTGCGCGGCAAATCGAGTCAGCTCGAAGGGCAATTACTCGACATGTGAAACGTGGCGGAAAAATATGGATAAGGGTATTCCCTGACAAGCCGATTACTAAAAAGCCACTCGAAGTCCGAATGGGAAGTGGGAAGGGTAGTGTTGAATACTGGGTAGCTGAAATAAAGCCAGGCACAATGTTGTACGAGCTTCAAGGAGTCAGTGAAGAGTTGGCACGGGAAGCGTTTGCTCTCGCCGCTGCAAAATTACCGATTAAAACCACCTTTACTGTGCGGACGGTGATGTGATGAAAGCACAAGAGCTTAGACCGAAAAATGCGGATGAACTTTATTCAACGATGGTTGAAATTTACCGCGAACAATTTAATCTTAAAATGCAAAAGGCAACCGGACAGTTATCTAAGCCTGACCAGATTAAGAAAAATCGGCGTACCATTGCGCGTATAAATACCATTCTCACAGAAAAGGGGCTAAAACCATGAGTGCGAATGATAAGAACCTTCATACCCTCACAGGGAAGGTTGTAAGCAACAAAATGGACAAAACAATCTCTGTAAAAGTTGAGCGTGTTGTACCTCATCCTCTATATGGAAAGTTCATTAGAAGATCGACAAAATTGCTAGCGCACGATGAACACAATGAGTCACGTGAAGGTGATGTGGTTGTTGTAGCGGCTTGCCGGCCAATTTCCGGAAGAAAAGTCTGGAAACTGGAAAAAATTGTTGACCGAGCAAAGTAATCAGGCTTTAAGATCCATTAGTCAGGTACAAAGACATGATTCAGATGCAAACCAACCTTGATGTCGCCGACAATAGTGGCGCAAGAAGGGTCATGTGCATTAAAGTTTTAGGCGGTTCACACCGAAGGTATGCGAACGTTGGTGACATCATTAAGGTTAGCATTAAAGAGGCGATTCCCAGGGGTCGTGTAAAGAAGGGTGAAGTCTATAATGCAGTTGTTGTCAGAACGAGAAAAGGGGTGCGTCGTACAGATGGATCGCTTATTCGTTTTGATGGCAATGCTGCCGTGCTGCTCAATAATCAGCACCAACCAATCGGGACACGAATCTTCGGGCCGGTAACACGCGAGTTGAGGTCTGAAAAATTCATGAAGATCATCTCACTCGCCCCGGAAGTTATCTAGGAGTGGGATATGCTTAAAATCAAAAAAGGCGACCAAGTTATTGTTATTACGGGCCGTGATAAAGGTAAGCGCGGTCTAGTTCTTGCTATCCCTGAAGAGAATCGTCTGGTCGTTGAGGGAGTCAATGTAGCCCGGAAACATCAGAAGCCTATGCCTACAAAAGGTATTTCAGGTGGAATTGTTGAAAAGTCGTTATCAATTCATGTCTCTAATGTTGCACTGGTAAACCCTGTGACTAACAAAGGGGATAAAGTCGGCTTCAAGTTATTGGCGGATGGACGAAAGGTTCGTTTCTTCAAGTCTAATAACGAAGTCATTGACGCTTAACCTGTGAACGAACATGGCCAGATTGCAAAAGATTTATAAAGAAGAGGTTGTTGGTGAACTCACCAAGCGGTTTGGTTATAAATCGCCTATGCAGGTTCCTAAGATTGAAAAGATCACCCTGAATATGGGTGTTGGAGAAGCGGTTGCTGATAAAAAGATCTTGCAACATGCCTTGGATGATCTTGAAAAAATCACTGGACAGAAACCTATCGTTACGATGTCAAAAAAGTCTATCGCAGGTTTCAAGATTCGAGACGGGATGCCTATAGGATGCAAGGTAACGTTACGGCGTGAAAGAATGTATGAGTTTCTTGATCGATTGATTACCGTTGCCATTCCTCGAGTAAGGGACTTTCGAGGCTTAAATGGAAAGTCATTTGATGGACGAGGAAATTACAGCATGGGCGTTAAGGAGCAGATTATCTTTCCTGAAATAGACTTCGACAAGGTTGATGCTGTCAGGGGTCTTGATATCACTATAACCACAAGTGCGCGCTCTGATCAAGAAGCTCGAGCATTGTTGGAACAGTTTAAATTCCCCTTTAGAACTTAGGTTTTATTAATGGCTAAGAAATCAATGATCGCTCGCGAGGTAAAGCGGCAAAAGCTTGTAGCTAAGTGTCTTGTAAAGAGGCGGGAACTTAAGGCTATCATTCTGAGTTTAACTGCAAGCGATGATGAAAAAGTCCTTGCTGAGCTTAAACTTCAAAAGCTGCCACGAGATTCTTCACCATCAAGAGTGAGAAATCGTTGCAATATAACTGGAAGGCCCCACGGCTTCTACAGAAAATTTGGTTTAGGTCGTAACAAACTCCGCGAATCAGTGATGCGTGGTGACGTTCCAGGTGTTACTAAAGCAAGTTGGTAATACGATCTTAAACCCGGAGTTCTAATTATGACTATGACCGATCCATTGTCCGACCTTCTTACTCGCGTAAGAAACGGACAGAGAGCGAACAAAGCCTCCGTGTCTATGCCTTCATCGAAGCTGAAGTGTTCAGTATGTGCTCTTCTAAAACAGGAAGGCTACATAGAAGATTACAAGATTGATAATGTTGGTGCCAAGGCGATACTAACTGTGACTCTTAAATACTATAAGGGACATCCTGTGATTGAATCAATTCAGAGGGTTAGTAAGCCTGGACGAAGAGTCTATAAGCCTGCCGACGATCTGCCTTCCGTTCTTGCGGGATTTGGTGTGGCGGTTATATCTACCTCGAAAGGGTTGATGACTGACAGGGACGCCCGCCAATCGGGTCAGGGTGGCGAAGTGCTCTGTACCGTTTCTTAAGGTATATCGATTATGTCAAGAATTGCAAAGAACCCGGTCTTAATTCCAAAAGGGGTTGAAGCCAGTTTTACATCCGGCGACTTATCTATAAAAGGGCCTAAAGGGACCCTTGAGGCAACTATCCATAGCTTGGTAGAGTTGCAAATTGACCCGTCGTCCATTTCTGTCATATTTGATAGAAGCAATAAAACCCAGGTAGCCTTGGCCGGGACAACACGAGCCAATATTGCGAATATGGTTGCCGGTGTGAGTACGGGTTATGAAAAAAAGCTTACCATGGTTGGAGTGGGTTACCGGGCTCAAGCCAAAGGTCAGGTGCTTAATCTAAGCTTGGGCTTTTCTCACCCTATAGATTATGTAGTGCCCGCCGGAATTACGGTTGAAACACCTTCGCAAACCGAGATTGTTGTAAGGGGCAGCGATAAACAAAAGGTGGGTCAGGTTGCGGCTAATATACGCGCCTACAGGCCGCCTGAGCCATATAAAGGCAAAGGTGTTCGCTACGCCGATGAAGTAATCATTCGAAAAGAAGCTAAGAAAAAGTAGGCTATTAGATGGATAAAAATCCAGCAAGGCTGCGCAGAGCCGCCAAAACAAGAGCGATCATACGAAATCTTGGTGTTGATCGTTTGACCGTTTACAGGACTCCGCGTCATATTTACGCTCAGGTGATGACAGCCGATGGTGCCAGAGTTCTGGCTTCATCATCAACGCTTGAAGCAAATGTAAAGAGTGGTTTAAAGAATACCGGCAACATTGAAGCAGCCATGGCTGTTGGTAAACTGGTAGCAGAGCGAGCCCTTGCTGCAGGGATTACCTCAGTGGCATTTGATCGTTCTGGTTTCAAATATCATGGTCGGGTGAAGGCTGTAGCTGATGCCGCCCGCGAAGCGGGTCTCAAATTCTAGGAGCAGTCATGGCTAATCAGAATGTCCAAAGCGGTCCAGCAGATGGTCTCCAGGAAAAACTTGTAGCAGTTCGAAGAGTTGCTAAAGTAGTTAAAGGCGGCAGGGTTTTCGGCTTCACTGCCTTAACGGTTGTGGGTGATGGGAATGGTCGTGTTGGTTACGGGCTTTGTAAAGCCAGAGAAGTCCCTGTAGCGATTCAGAAATCAATGGAGCAGGCGCGTAGGAATCTTCGTAAAGTAAGTCTGAATGGAGATACATTGCATTATTCCATTTCCTCATCAACCGGTGCTGCTAAAGTCTATATGCAACCAGCTTCTCAGGGTACTGGAATCATTGCAGGTGGTGCCATGCGTGCTGTATTTGAAGTGGTGGGTGTACACAATGTTTTAGCTAAATGTATTGGTACCAACAACCCAATCAATGTTGTCCGTGCAACGATTAAAGCGCTCTCGGAGATAGGCGATCCGGCTCGACTCGCAGCTAAACGTGGGAAGGTTCTCGAAACAAGGGAGACCACAAGTCAATGAGCGATAAACCCATTACAATAAAACAAATCAAAAGTGCAATTGGCCGCCATGATTCCCATCAGGCTTGTTTGCGTGGTTTAGGTATTCGACGACTAAATCAATCCGTTACGGTACCTGCAACACCTGAAAATTTAGGGATGATTAATAAGATTTCCTATTTATTGCAGATTGAGGATTGATAGATGTTTTTAAATACATTGAGTCCTGCAAACGGCAGCAGGCCCCCCAAAAAGAGATTGGGACGCGGTATTGGGTCTACCCTTGGAAAGACCTCTGGTAAGGGCCATAAGGGGCAAAAAGCTCGTTCTGGTGGTTTCCACAAAGTTGGATTTGAGGGTGGTCAGATGCCCCTGCAGAGACGACTTCCCAAAGTTGGGTTCAAGTCTCGAACCAAACAGTTCGCTGCAGAAGTGAGGTTGGGTGAGTTAGCTCTGATTGACGGTGGCATTGTTGACTTGCTCGCTCTCAAAGCCGCGAATATTGTTCCTGCAAGAACCAAGGCGGCCACTGTGATTGATTCGGGAGTCATCAATTCTTCTGTTGTGGTGAAGGGGATTCGTGTAACTGGAGGGGCACTGGCCAAGATTGAAGCCGCAGGCGGCAAGGTCGAGGTGTGATGTGAGCGCAGCAGGGTCAGCTCTTTCTGAACGATTTGGACGTCTGACCGAATTGCGTCAAAGGCTCTTGTTCGTTCTTGGGGCTCTTTTCGTTTATCGAGTAGGGGCTCATATTCCAATACCAGGAATTGATCCTAAGGCCCTAGCAACCATGTTTGCTGATAAGGGTGGCATCCTTGATATGGTAAATATGTTCTCTGGTGGGGCACTCAAGAGGTTGAGTATTTTTGCTCTCGGGATCATGCCGTATATCTCGGCCTCAATTATCCTGCAGCTTATGGCGGGCGTAATTCCCAAGCTAGAGCAAATCAAGAAAGAAGGAGAATCTGGACGTAAGAAGATCAATCAGTATACGCGTTATGCGACTGTTTTCTTGGCAAGTTTCCAAGCTGTGGGAATTGCTTTGGCGCTTCAAAATCAATCCGCTGGTGGAATGCCCGTGGTTATTAACCCCGGCTTCCAATTTGTTTTTGTCTGCGCAGTATCTCTGGTATGCGGTACGGTGTTCCTAATGTGGTTGGGAGAGCAGATTACTGAGCGTGGAATTGGTAACGGCATCTCTATCATCATTTTCTCCGGCATTGTTGCAGGCTTGCCTACTGCAATTGGCGGAACATTAGAGCTTGCCCGAACAGGTGAGCTCAGTGCTTTTAGCATCATCGCCCTTTTTGCCATAGCAATAGCTGTTACTGCACTCGTCGTATACGTTGAAAGAGGTCAGCGACGTATTGTCATCAACTACGCTAAGCGCCAAGAAGGTAGAAAGATGTATGCTGCCCACAAGAGTTTTCTTCCTTTGAAGCTCAATATGTCAGGTGTCATACCTCCGATTTTTGCTTCAAGCATCATTTTATTCCCGGCTACTTTGGCAGGGTGGTTTGGAAACACGGATGGTATGGCATGGCTTCAAGACATTGCCACAACATTGTCACCGGGACAACCTGTCTATGTGCTACTATATGCAGCTGCGATTATTTTCTTTTGTTTCTTTTATGCCGCACTTGTATTTAACTCGAATGAGACTGCAGAAAATTTAAAGAAGTCTGGGGCAATAATTCCCGGGGTACGGCCTGGTCAACAAACCGCACAATATATTGATGGCGTCACGACCAGGCTGACATTGGTAGGGGCATTTTATATCACGGCGGTGTGTCTTCTGCCCGAGTTCCTCATACTTTACTGGAATGTACCCTTTTACTTTGGTGGCACATCACTTTTAATCATCGTTGTTGTCGTAATGGACTTTATGTCTCAAATACAAACGTATGTGATATCCCACCAATATGAAGGGCTCATTAAGAAAAGCAACCTTAAGCTTGGTTGATCTGCGAAATTAAATAGAGGTGTTATTGTGAAAGTCCGTGCGTCAGTCAAAAAAATCTGTAGGAACTGTAAGGTGTTAAAAAGGAACGGTATCGTTCGTATCATGTGTAAGGATGCACGACATAAGCAACGCCAAGGTTGATATTGCCCTAATAAACTACTGATAAGTACGCTTATCTCAAGTAACCGCTAGTTGGAGTGAATGTAGATGGCCCGTATTGCTGGCGTAAACATACCGGATAATAAGCATCTGGTTATATCCTTAACCTCTATTTATGGTATCGGCAGAACCCGTGCTGCTGAAATTTGTGACCGCCTGTCCATTGAGCCGACGACAAAGGTTCGGAACGTTGGTGAAGCGGATGTCGAGAGGATTCGCGAAGAAGTTGCAAAGTTCATGGTTGAGGGTGATCTCAGACGTGAAGTGGCAATGAATATCAAGCGACTGATGGATCTTGGTTGTTATCGTGGAATTAGACATAGACGCGGATTGCCTCTTCGCGGTCAAAGAACCAAGACCAATGCTCGTACACGCAAGGGTCCTCGTCGACCCGTACGCAAGTAATTTTAATTCGACTACAAGGTAACAATATGGCTGGTTCCAGTCGCCCCACAAAGAAAATCAAACGTGATATCTCCGATGGGGTTGTGCATATTAATGCAACTTTCAATAATACTATCATTACTATTACTGACCGCAAGGGAAATGCGCTTGCTTGGGCCACGGCTGGTGCTTCTGGATTCCGTGGTTCCAGAAAAAGTACTCCTTTTGCTGCACAGGTAGCTGCAGAAAAGGTGGGCAATATAGTGAAGGAATACGGTGTACGTAATCTGGATGTCGTAATAAAAGGGCCTGGGCCAGGAAGAGAGTCAGCGGTTAGATCACTCAATAATCTCGGATTTAAGATCAATAATATTGTCGATGGTACTCCAATACCTCACAACGGATGCCGGCCCCCAAAAAAGCGACGCGTATAATTTCGAGTAACCATTATGGCAAGATACCTTGGACCTAAATGTAAACTAAGCCGCAGAGAAGGGACTGATCTCTTTCTTAAGTCACGCGGAAAATCCCTTGAAGGGAAATGTAAGTTAGATCAGCAACCGGGACAGCACGGAACAAAACGAGCCCGTATGTCTGATTATGCGACACAGTTACGAGAGAAGCAAAAGCTTCGTCGCATTTACGGTATTCTGGAAAAACAATTCAGAAATTATTACAAGGCAGCAGCACAGCAAAAAGGCTCAACGGGACAAAATCTATTAAACTTTTTGGAAGCGCGTCTTGATAACGTTGTCTATCGGATGGGGTTTGCTGCAACTCGAGCAGAGGCGCGTCAATTGGTCAGTCATAAATCCATTGAAGTAAATGGTAAGGTATTGAACATACCATCCTATCAAGTTCGGTCGGGAGATTTAGTCTCAGTTAAGGAAAGGTCCAGGTCGCAGTTACGTATCAAGGATGCGCTTGGTGTTGCGGAACAGTATGGTTTTCCATTATGGCTGGATGTCGACGCACAAAAGATGCAAGGCATCTATAAGTCATCCCCGGACCGTGCTGAACTTGGCTCTGACATCAATGAACAATTGGTCGTCGAGCTTTACTCGAAGTAATTATTAAGCTCATGCAAAGTTATTTGGCTAATTTAATAAAGCCTCGACTTGTTGATGTTACGCCGCTTAGTAAACACAATGCTCGCATAGTGATTGAACCGCTTGAAAGGGGATTTGGTCATACCTTGGGTAATTCTTTAAGGCGCGTTCTTCTTTCTTCTATACCGGGATGTGCCGTTACATCTGTAACTATCAAGGGTGTTGTTCATGAATACTCCTCTTTAGATGGTGTTCGTGAAGATGTAATCGATATACTTCTTAATCTAAAAAATCTCTCGATCAAGCTTCATGATTGCGATGTAGCCACCTTACTGTTGAAGCGATCCGGACCCGGTGTAGTTACGGCAGGTGATATTGCTACTACGCATGTAGCCGAAGTCCTCAATCCTGATCTCGAAATAGCCAATCTTACAGATTCGGGTGATTTGGAGGTTTCTCTGAATGTAGAGCGAGGGCGCGGTTATCAGCCTGTGTCATATCGTTTAGCTTCCTTGGAGGATACAGAAGTTGGTTCTTTACAACTCGATGCCAGTTTTAGTCCCATCAAGCGAGTGTCATATATAGTCGAAAGCGCACGCGTAGAGCAACGGACTGATCTCGATAAGCTAGTCATTGATATCGAAACAAATGGGACGTTAGAACCTGAGGAGGCTGTAAGACAGGCAGCAGGTATTCTAAATGAGCATTTGTCTGTCTTCATTGCGCTTCAAGGTGACGATTTTGACGGTGAACGAGATTTAAGTCCAGAATTCGATCCACTACTGCTTAGACCGGTTGACGATTTGGAACTTACTGTTAGGTCAGCTAATTGTCTCAAGGCGGAGAATATATTTTTTATCGGTGACTTGATTCTTCGAAGCGAGAACGATCTTCTTAAGACTCCAAACCTTGGTAAGAAGTCTCTTACTGAGATTAAGGATATTCTTGCGGTAAAGGGGCTTTCACTAGGTATGCGCCTCGAGAATTGGCCACCTGAAGGTCTCAAGAGTGTTGAGACTGACGAATTGAATTAATGGGTTTTAAATATGAGACATCGTAAATCTGGTCGTAAGTTAAATATTAACAGTAGCCATCGTGCTGCACTGTTTCAGAATTTGACCAATGCCCTCTTTCATAATGAGCTAATTAAAACTACTCTGCCTAAGGCCAAGGAAATGCGTCGCTTCGCTGAACCATTAATAACCTTGGCAAAAAACGACACAGTTTCTGCCCGTCGATTGGCTTTCGCTCGTACTCGCGACCGTGATGTCGTGACAAAGTTATTTGAAAATTTAGGTCCCCGGTACAAGACTCGACAAGGTGGTTATCTACGTATATTGAAATGTGGTTTAAGGGCCGGTGATGCTGCTCCTATGGCCTATGTTGAATTAGTGGACAGGCCTGACGCATAACCTTAAAAAAGTATTATTCATATAAACCCTGTTAGCAATAACGGGGTTTTTTTATATTCAATGTTCAGGGTAGCTTTGTGAGCCATCTTTCTGAATTGATTGCTTCTGGTAATCCATTGATTATGGGTATTCTGAATGTAACACCTGACAGTTTTTCCGATGGTGGAAGACACAATGATTTTGCGTCCGCCTTAAAGCGTGCACAAGCCATGTGCAATGAAGGGGCTGAAATTATTGACATTGGGGGTGAGTCAACTCGCCCCGGGGCCGATTCAGTGGATGAGGACACTCAGATATCGCGTGTTGTCCCCGTGATTCAGGGCCTGTGTGCTCAATCATTTGTGCTGGATACTCCCAGAGTAATCAGTATCGATACCACCCGTTCAAAGGTAGTGGCAGCTGCCGTGAATGCCGGTGCTTCTTTAGTGAACGATATCTCTGCCGGCACAGATGATCCTTATATGTTTGACCTGGTCGCTCGACTCGGTGTGCCTATTGTGCTTATGCATCGACAGGGTCTATCCAAAACAATGCAAGACAATCCAACTTACTACAATGTTGTAGAGGAGGTACTGGACTTCCTGAGGCATCGGGCTGAATGTGCCGTTGACGCTGGCATATCTAGGAGTAACATTCTGGTCGATCCCGGTATTGGATTTGGAAAGGGGAGCTTGCATAACTTGCAATTGATCAGTCATCTGAACCGTTTCGTTACTGAACTGGATTATCCAGTACTTTTGGGGGCAAGCCGGAAACGCTTCATGGGAGCTCTGTGTCAGGAAACTGAACCTGATGAGCTGTTAGGGGCGACTGTTGCCACCACCGTAATCGGCGTGCTAGCCGGAGTGAGAGTTTTTCGGGTGCATGATGTCAAGGCAAACCGACAGGCAGCTACTGTTGCGAACGCGATTCTTGGTGCATGATAAGGGGCATCAATGACAAGCATGCTTTGCTACGGTGCCTGGATCGGGATTTCATGGCCAGTGCGGGTGATTCGATTTAGCTCGTCCAGATAGATCAGAGTGGGCTTGAAGCCATGCATCTCCTGTCTGTCCACCGTGGCATAGGCGCAAATAATCAGAATGTCCCCCGGAGCGGCAAGTCGTGCAGCGGCTCCATTAACCGAGACTATCCCTGATCTATCTTGTGCCCGAATGGCATACGTTACCAGCCTGGCCCCCGTATTAACGTTGTAGATGTGAATTTGCTCGTACTCGCGGATGCCTGATTGGTCCAGCAGATAACCGTCTATGGCGCACGAACCCTCGTACTCCAGCTCTGAGTGGGTGACATGAGCTCGATGAAGCTTCGCTTTCAGCATCGTGTTGAGCATTCGGGAGTGCCTGAAGGGTAAATTACAGAAAGTGGTCGATTATCTATAAAATGGCGCTGGCTAGCAAACTGCATCACTGCTATCTTGCCATTAGGAATTTCTGGGCGCGGCCCACCTGCTGTGTTTTTTTATTTCAATGCCATTTCAAGGAGGCATCTTATGGGTTTGGGTGTTACTGAGCTGTTTGTGATTCTGGCGATTGTGTTGGTTCTCTTTGGTACCAAGAGACTCCGCAATATTGGTGGTGATCTTGGTTCGGCCATCAAGAGCTTTCGTTCTGCGGTGAACGAATCTGATGAAAACGCCAAAGATGCAATTCTAGACCCTGAGAATCAGATAGATAAAAAAAATAAGCAAGCTTGATGGCGAGCAGACATGTTTGACGTCGGATTTTGGGAATTGGTGTTGATTGCCCTTGTGGCGCTTCTGGTTTTTGGTCCTGAACGACTTCCACGGCTGGTGAGGGAAACCAGCTTGTGGATACGTAAGGCCAGGAGTGTCGTCAGCTCGGCCAAGACCGAAATTGACCGTGAGCTCCAGCTTTATGAACTCAAGCAGACGATGGATGCAAAGCGGCAGGCGTTTGCCAAAGAAGTGCAATCCCTTGAACTTAGCGGCACTGCCTTGGAGGATGAGCTAAGGTCTCCGGCTTCAGCCAAGAGCCCTCAAAGTGAACCCAATGATGACCCCCACTAACGAGCCCGCCGCCATCGACGGTGAACAACCGTTCATTTCTCATTTGATTGAGTTGCGGAATCGGATAATCAAGGCGTTAGTCGCTGTGGGCTTGATCTTTGGGGGTCTATCTTTTTGGGCCAGTGAAATTTATGCCTATTTGGCCGGTCCTCTCACGAAGCACATGCCCCCGGGTGCCCATATGATTGCCATTGGGGTCGCATCCCCTTTTCTGGCGCCTCTGAAACTCACCCTCGTCGTGGCTTTTCTTGTGGCGATTCCATTCGTGCTTTATCAGATCTGGGCTTTTATCGCGCCGGGACTGTATCAGCATGAGAAGCGCCTGGCGATCCCCTTGCTGCTGGCCAGTATCGTTCTTTTCTATTGTGGTATGACTTTTGCCTATTTTGTCGTTTTGCCCATTATTTTTCAGTTTATGCTGACCACGGCGCCGGCGGGCGTGGCTGTGATGACAGATATCAATCAGTACCTTGATTTCGTCCTCACGCTTTTCATAGCCTTTGGCGTCGCCTTCGAGGTGCCCATTGCGACCATACTGATCATTGCCTCCGGTCTAGTCAGTCGCCAGACGATTGCGGACAAGCGTCCCTATGCCATTCTTGCGGCGTTTGTAATTGGTGCGGTGCTGACTCCCCCGGATGTCATATCCCAAACTTTATTGGCTGTGCCGATGTGGCTTCTTTTCGAGTTTGGACTTTTCTTTTCGCGTTTCTTCAGGTCTCGGGAAGCGGTCATACTTATCGACAGCTGAGAGGCAACAACCGCCATCCTTTTCGTCTCAAAGGCTGGCCTCTCCCACATCCTAATCTGATGTTTTTCGAGTGAAAAGTCTCGCGGTCCAGAAAACGACCTTGGCATTGTTAATGCTGCTGCTGCTCTTTATGCAGAGCTGTGCCACCTTGTACAAGCCACAGAACAAGCCGGTGACAGCGGTCAATTCCTCTACGGGTTATCGGCAAACGCATACCCGCCATGGCGACCCAGGCGGACATCTGGTGCTTCTGGCCTTTTCGGGTGGCGGAACCCGGGCTGCTGCGCTGTCCTATGGTGTGCTCAAGGAGTTGCGGGATACCCTTGTTGACTCGCGTCACACTCGAGTCAGCCTGTTGGACGAGGTTGACAGTATCAGTTCTGTCTCGGGGGGCAGTTTTACCGCCGCCTATTACGGCTTGTTTGGCGACCAGTTGTTCACTGACTACGAGAGCGTGTTTCTCAAGCAGAGTATCCAGGGCGCATTGATCAAGAGTCTGTTTGATCCGAGCTACTGGTGGAAAAGTATTTTCAGTGGTTTTGACCGCACCGAGATGGCTATCGAGTATTACGATAATCACATCTTTCAGGGCAAGACGTTTGCCGACATTCGGCTGGATCAAGGTCCCTACATCGAGATCAATGCGACCGATCTTGGAGGGGGCAGTCGTTTCGCTTTCATACAGGCCTATTTCGACATTATTTGTTCGGATCTTGCAGGATTCCCGATCGCGCGGGCTGTCACTGCTTCTTCGGCCGTGCCTATTGCCTTTCCCCCGGTGGTGCTGAAAAACTACACGGGATCTTGCGATCCCGCCCGGTCAGAATTTGTCCGCTACATGCTAACGCAGGCGCCCAAGACTGCACGTTCGCAGGAACTGCAGCAGCGGATCAAATCCTATAGTGACCGAAAAAAACACCCGTACATTCATCTGGTCGATGGCGGCGTTTCCGACAATCTGGGCTTGCGGGCCCTGACCGACCGAATCGAAGGCATCGGCAGCGGACTGTCCCTGGCAGAAATCAAGAAAATCCCCAACAACATTCTCGTTATCTCCGTCGATGCGGAGGTAACGCCGGAGCATGATCTTGATGAATCGGCCGATAAGCCCTCCGTCACACAAACCTTCGAGGCTTTCTCGGATGCGCAATTCAGGCTTTATAACGATGAAACCCGCTTACTTTTGCAGAAGAATCTGAGTGATCTACAAAAATACCTGGGTAACCAGGGCAAACCCACGCAAATCTTCACCGCGACGGTCTCATTTTCATCGGTTCAGATCGCCTCACTAAAATCCTACCTCAACAATCTCCCGACCTCCCTTGAGTTGTCCGGCCATGATGTGGACATGCTCACCCAGGTCGGTGGGCAATTGTTGCGGAACTCGCCCGGATATCGGGATTTTCTGCGTGCAACCAATGGACAACGGATCACACATCCCTTTTAAAGGGGACTGGCTGCCGCAGCCGGGTTTTCAGGGGCCTTGGTACATATCGGTCGGATGCATTTCTACTGGCTGCCTTATGTTGGTCCGAGAAAACCTGTGGACGACTTCCGGGTAGGCGACGAGCAGTGATATGGGGGACAATGTCGCTTTAGATGCTTCTGCTTCCTGCCACTACAACGAGCGGCTAGAAAAAATACAAGCGGGTACCTGATCGGATATCAAGTTGGGCTCTGTGAAGCCCATATATATAGAACAAAAGGATAGCTGCAATATGCTGCTGATGATCGACAACTATGACTCCTTCACCTACAACCTGGTGCAGTACTTTGCCGAGTTGGGGGCCAAGGTCGAGGTGGTGCGGAATGATCAGATTGCGGTCGAGGAGATCGAGCGAATCAATCCGCAAAAAATCGTGATCTCACCGGGTCCCTGTACGCCCAAGGAGGCCGGGATCTCGGTCGATACGATCAAGTGTTATGCGGGGCGTTACCCGATTCTCGGAGTGTGTCTCGGGCATCAGAGTATCGGCTACGCCTTCGGGGGCAACATAATACATGCCAAACGTATCATGCATGGCAAGACCTCTATGGTCTATCACAATGATCAAGGCGTCTTTCATGGTTTGAATAATCCTTTTCAAGCCACCCGCTATCACTCGCTGGTGATTGAGCAGTCGACGTTGCCGGGCTGCCTAGAAATCACCGCCTGGACCGAAGACAACGAGGGAAGCATCGAGGAGATTATGGGCGTTCGTCACAAGACGCTGGATATCGAAGGCGTCCAGTTCCACCCTGAATCCATATTGACCGAACAGGGCCACGAATTGTTGGCTAATTTTCTGCGACGCTGATCAGGGCCGCGCCCGACATTGGTGATGGCTTTGCTTGAGCATAAATCGCAACGGAAAGCCCCATCGGAAACTCTGCACAGCGTTCAGATCTACCGGGCAGTGGCCGTCTTGCTGGTGGTCCTGTTCCATGGGTCTGCGTTCATCCTGTCCCGATACTTGCTCGCGCCACTTGGCAACCTGTTTCAGGCGGGATTTTTTGGTGTTTTTCTGTTTTTTGTCATCAGTGGATTCATTATTCTGATGGCTCACTACCGCGATCTGGGGAGGCCGGATCGGGTCTGGTATTACCTCGCCCGTCGTTTTGTTCGCATCTATCCCTTCTTCTGGGGAGTGCTCATGATTTGGGGAGGTTGGCGGGTTTTTAACGGCAGTATCGGGCTGAACGAGTTCGCTGCCAATGCCTTGCTGTTCGAGGGGATGCCGGATTTGATCATTCCCGTTAGTTGGACTTTGCGCTACGAGATCATTTTTTACGCTCTGTTTGCCGCTGCAATTCTCAATAAAACATTGGGTTTGCTGGTGCTTGCGGGATGGCTTGGGTTGCAATGGGTCGGTCATCCAATCGAACTGAACTGGTTAATCTATCCCCTGAATTATCTGTTCATGCTGGGTCTGTTGGCCGCCATGCTGTGTCTGCGATTCAGGTCTCTAGAAGAAAATGTGAGTGACTCAGTGGGCTGGGTATCGCTGGTTTTCGGAACAATCGGTTTCGTGGCCATGATGTGGGCCTACGCAAATTGGGTAGGGGACGTGGATGCCTGGCCAGAGCATCCATTGACCATTCTGGGGTTTGGAGTCTCTAGTGCCTTGTTGCTGATGGCGTCCATCTCGGGCGCCATCAACCGCATGATGGGACAATGGCGGCTGATGGCCCTGATGGGCAACGCCTCCTATTCCATTTATCTCACCCATGCGCCCTTCGGCAAACTAGCGTGGAATCTTTTGCGTCCTATCAAGCCCTTGTGGCAGGGAGCGCCGGAGGCGTGGGTGGCAAATTTGCTGCTGGTATGGGTAGCCGTGGTTTCGGTTTTGGCCGGTATCCTGGTTCATCTTAAAATCGAGCAGCCGATGCTGGCTTATCTGCGGCGCAAATGGGCAGGATGAAGGGATGAGCCTCGACATCCAACATCGCGGTTCTCGCGCCACTTTTTGCACGACCCTTTCACTCGCCGCGGGTGCAGCTAAAATTAACTATCGCCATGACCGACCTCGAATTGTTTCAGGCCTTCGTCGCCCGGCCATCTTCATCTCCGGGGCGGGCTTGCTGGTGTTATCCATCAACACCGGTCTGTTGGGCATCGTGTCCCGGTTACGGGCATACCATCGGGAAAAACATACCGCCATCGAGTCCGGAAATGTCATGGATCGCAAGGTGCTGCCGTCACAGATCGAATTCATCGAGCAACATGCCGGTAAAATCCGCAATACCTTTGTTTTTGCGCTGATCGGCATCATGGGGGTCATGGTGACCTGTCTGGTATTGGGGCTCAGCCCTCGTGTTCCCGATGCGCTCGTCGTTGCCGTGATGCTGTTTGTATTGTCCGTGTTGTCTATGCTGATCGGAATGATGTTCTATCTTCCGGAAGTCATCATGGGCCTCAGTTCCGTTCAGGAGGAAGAAAAGCTTTATAGCCTCCTCGATAGCGTGCCAGTCGTCAGTAAGGACTCATGATTGTCGCCGTGCCCCGAATCCTGAGAATTTCATGAAAATCAGTTCTGCCATCAATCACCTGCTCGAGGGTCTGGATCTTGCGCCTGAGGCCATGCGCGAAATCATGCGTCACATTATGTCCGGGGCAGCGACCCCGGCGCAGATCGGGGGGTTTCTGATTGCCCTGCGCGCCAAGGGTGAATCCGTCACCGAAGTGGTGGCGGCCGCTCAGGTCTTGCGGGAAATGGCGACCCGGGTACAGGTTCACGGTGACCACCTGGTCGACACCTGCGGTACGGGGGGCGACGGCACCCATACGTTCAATATCAGCACGGCTTCGGCCTTCGTAGCGGCGGCGGCGGGTGCGCGCGTGGCCAAGCACGGTAACCGCTCGGTCTCAAGCACCTGCGGTAGCGCTGATGTGCTGGAAGCGGCCGGTGTCCATCTTGGCATCACCCCCGAACAGGTCAAGGCCTGCATTGAAGAGGTGGGCGTGGGTTTCCTGTTTGCCCAAAATCACCACGGTGCCATGCAGCATGCTATCGGTCCGCGCCGGGAACTGGGTGTTCGGACGATCTTCAATCTGCTTGGACCCTTAACCAACCCGGCAGGAGCGCCAAACCAGGTGGTTGGTGTCTACAGTGCCGATTGGGTGGAGCCTCTGGCCGAAGCGCTGCGTGATTTGGGTGCGCGGCATGTCCTGGTCGTGCATGCCGAGGACGGCCTCGATGAAATCAGCATCGGCGCGCCGACCCGGGTCGCCGAACTCAAGAACGGACGTATCGATGTCCAGGTGCTGACGCCCGAATATTTCGGCCTTTCACGTGAACCGCTGAGTTGGCTGGCCGTCAACTCCCCCGGGGAAAGCGTGGCCATGATTCACGGTGTGCTCGCCGGTGGCGAAGGACCAGCGCGCGATGTGGTCTTGCTGAATGCGGGAGCCGCCATCTATGCGGCCGGAGTGGCGCCCACGCTGCAAGATGGGCTTGAAAAAGCCGCAACGGCGATTGATAGCGGAGCGGCCGCGCTAAAGCTCGAAGCCCTGGTCACCTTCACCCAACAGTTCGCCCATTAAACTTTTTTTCCCGCGCTCCGCTCCAGACCAAAGTATGCAAAATTAAACTCATGCAAGACTCCACGCCCGACATTCTGAAAAAAATCCTGCACCGCAAGGCCGAGGAAATTGCCGAGCGCCGAGCCCAGGTTTCTCATGAGGCTCAACTGCAACGGGCGGCGGAGGCCGATCCGCCCCGTGGATTCGTCCAGGCGATACGCGACAAGATCGACGCGGGCCTGCCCGGCGTAATTGCCGAGATTAAGAAAGCTTCTCCCAGCAAAGGAGTGATGCGCCCCGAATTTCACCCGGCGGACATCGCCCGCAGCTACGCCAGTCATGGCGCGGCCTGTCTGTCGGTGCTGACCGACCGCGACTTCTTTCATGGCAGCGAAGCCTTCTTGCAGGAAGCGCGCGCGGCCTGCAAACTGCCTGTTATCCGCAAGGATTTCATCATCGATCCCTATCAGGTCGCCGAAGCGCGGGCGATTGGCGCGGACTGCATCCTGCTGATTGCCGCCGCACTGGACGACGCCGAACTCCGCCAGTTGTCGGATTTGGCTCATGAACTGGCATTGGATGTGCTGGTGGAAGTCCACGATGCCTCGGAGCTCGAACGCTCACTTAAGCTCGATTTGCCGCTGATCGGCATCAACAACCGCAACCTCCGCACCTTTGAGGTCAGCCTGCAGACCACGCTGGATCTGCTGCCCGCCATTCCCCCGGATCGCATCGTCGTGACGGAGAGCGGCATACTCGGGCCTGAGGATGTGACGCTGATGCGCCAGCATCAGGTGAATGCGTTTCTCGTCGGCGAGAGCTTCATGCGCGCTCACGATCCTGGCGTCAAGTTGGCTGAACTCTTTGGCTTTTCCGGCGCGTGAAGTTACCCGTTAGCCGGAATGAACTGGATGAGCTGACCGCGCTTATTCGCGCTGTCGCCGGCGAGGAATTGTTGCCGCGCTTCCATCATTCGGTGCGCCAGTACAAGGCGGATGGCAGCATCGTCACCGAAGCCGATCTGGTCGTGCAGGCCCGGCTGACCCAAGAATTGCGGCAGCGGTACCCGCATATCGAATTGCTGGGCGAGGAAATGGACGAGGCGGATCAGCGCAAGCTGCTGCAGTCCGGTGACCGACTGATCTGGTGCCTTGATCCGGTCGATGGCACCAGTAATTTTGCCGCCGGCCTTCCGTTCTTCTCGATCTCGCTTGCCCTGCTCCAGGGTGGGCAGCCGCTCATGGGTATCGTCTATGACCCCAGTCGGGATGAATGCTTTACCGCCATCGCCGGGCAAGGTGCTTGGCTGAATGGAGCGCCCCTGCAGGCAGTGGTGGGCGATTTGCCCTTGAAGCGGTGTCTCGCCATGGTGGACTTCAAGCGCCTGGGTCACGCCTTGGCCACCGCGCTGGTAACGCGACCGCCCTATGGCTCGCTCCGTTATACCGGATCCGGGGCGCTCGAATGGTGCTGGCTGGCGGCCGGCCGTTTTCATCTCTATCTGCACGGTCAACAGAAGCTCTGGGATTTTGCTGCCGGTGCACTGGTGCTGGCTGAAGCAGGCGGTGTCGCGCGTTCGCTGGATGGTGAGCGGCTATTTGCTAGCGGTGTCCTGACACGCTCGGTGATCGCGGCGGCCGATCAACGCTTGTTCCAGGTCTGGTCGCAGGCCATCGACGAACGACGGGCCGCTTGAGGCGGTCAGCAATCGGAAATCTGCATGATACGACCGGGCCCTGATTCCCTCTCATGGCAGCGCGCTTTGACGGGATAGGTCGCGTGCGATGGGCAGGCGCGATTCGATCAGGGGTGGGGACCTTTCTGGGGCGGGTTCTCTTCCTGCTCTGGGTGTTGCCCTCAGTGGCACGCGGCGCTGACACCGTCACTATCCATATCATCGGGCTCAGTCCGCCCCTCGAGAAGAATGTCCGGGCCATGCTCACGATGGCCCGCAAGACAGTCGATGACAAAAAGAACGCCATCGACCTGGCGGCCGCCCGGGCTCCTGAGGAAATCCGCACAGCGCTCCAGCCCTTTGGCTATTACCGCCCCAAGATCGTCGCCTCGGTCACCCGGCAGAAGAACCAGTGGATCGCGGAATACCGCATCAATCCCGGTCCGCCCATTCATCTTTCCCGGGTCGAGGTGAAACTCATCGGCGAGGCGAACCTGGAGCCGGAAATGCGCGTGCTGGTGGAAAAGTTTCCGCTCAAGCCGGGCGATGTCCTGGATCACGTTCTTTACGAGCGGGGCCGCGATGCACTGGAGGAGCAAGCCGCCGAAATGGGGTTTTTCGATGCTCGGCTGGTCACCCGTCAGGTCCGGGTTGATCTGAAAAGCTATCAAGCCCAGGTCGCCGTGCAGATGGATTCGGGCAAGCGCTATCGGTTTGGCGATCTGAGTTTCACCCAGTCGCCCTTGGCGAAGGAATTGCTGGAGCGTTTTGCCCGCTTCCAACCCGACGAACCGTATCGAGCTTCAGCTGTTCTGGAGATGCAGAAAAGCCTGCTGAATAGCGGCTACTTCTCCCAAGCCGATATCATGCCGCGCCATGAGCAAGCCAGGAATGGGCGCATACCGTTGGCGGTCGACCTCAGCACGCTCCCGCAAAATCGCGTCGATCTGGGGGGTGGATATGGCACGGACACCGGCCCGCGGATCAGCGTCGCTTACCGGAATCGCTTCCTCAACAGCTATGGTCATACCTTCCAGGCCAGCGCCAAGCTCTCGCTGATCTGGAACCAGATCGACGCCATCTATGCCATTCCACTCGCAGATCCCGAGCGGGATCAACTCGCCTTCACTACCAAGCTGGGGCTGGAAGATACCGTGGCGGGCCGCGCCAAGGTCATCCGGGGTGGTATCCGCCATGGGACGACGCGCTGGGATATGCGGGAAATTCTCTCCCTCGACTATTTGCGGGAAACCTACAATGTGGGCTATGGCAGCCAGACCACCGATCTGCTGATTCCCAGTGCCAACTACACTTGGCTCAGCTTTGTTGACGCCATTTTTCCGCGACAGGGCATTCGTGTTGACACCAATCTCGCCGGCAGTATCGAAGGGGCCGGGTCGCAAGTTTCCTTCGCCCGTCTGCGGATGTTCGGCAAGGGGGTTTACAGCCTGAATGACGACAACCGCCTGATTTTCCGTGGTCAGGTCGGCGAAATGATCACCAGTGATTTTGACCGCATGCCCATCACCGAGCGTTTCTATGCCGGCGGTGCGCCCACGGTGCGGGGTTACCGTCTGTTTGAAATCAGCCCGGTCAATGAACTCGGCAAACGTACCGGTGGCCGACATCTCGGACTGGCCAGTCTGGAATATGACCAGGCCCTGTTTTCCGATGTGGGTTATGTCGGTAATGACTTTAATGGTCCGGTCAACACAGGCGTCGGTGTCGGCGCCCGCTGGCGCTCATCGGGAGGGCCCGTGCGACTGGATGTCGGCGTACCGGTGTCCAAGGCACTGGATCCGTTGCAGGTTTATCTGATTCTGGGGCCGGATTTGTGAGCCCCTTGTGGATTGTTCAACCCCAGGATCAATCCTCCATTGGAAATCGCTCAGCAAAATATCAAACCATTATATCTGGTCTGACGGCAGGGTGGTCATATCGAGCGGCGTGAGAGCAGCCATAGGCAGTGGTGAGCGGCAGAGGGTTTCGTCGATTGGGCTTGACGCCCGCACCATTTTTTACGCAACTGCTTCAAAAGTGTGCAAATTTGCCTGCAAAAGAAAAGTAAGCGGCGACGGCATGTATTTCATTCAGAAAAATGGGCGCGTAATAGGATCTTTATGCCAAGCGAGTCCCATGAAAATGCTATGTCTACGTTGTTCCCGACATCGTACGAGCGCATTTTGCGGGACGGTTAATACCTTCGGCGCCTCAGCCGTCCCCGTCACCCGTTCAGCGAGGACAGGGTCGCTGAACGAGGCTCTCAGATGATGCTATGGGCTTTCGGGATGCCTTGCAGTTTGCCTCCGGACGCCGTTACCACGCCACCCTCCGGCAAACCGCCCGGCCCTGACTCTTCTGGGGGACTTGAAAAATATCCCGGTCTACCCGCTGCACGGTTTAACTTTTGTAAGCGTAAATTCTTCTGGCATTATATTTGCTGGAGTCGATTGGTAGTATCTCTACGATGACTGGGAGTCGGGTTGGTTTAGATTGCCGTTCAATTGTATGAATATGGAGAGTTGATGCCTTGTATTCCTCCGGCTAGAATAGAACTTGCTGCTACCGATAAGAACGATTTGTACGATAACGGCTCCATCGGTTTCAGTCGTTCCTTAAGTGGTGGCCGGGGTAATGTCGAGGTGCTATACACGTTCCACCCATCAAGTACGCTCAAACTGTCCTGATTAATATTCATTAAACTCAGTAAATTTAGGTTATTTTATGCGGTATGTGATGTTTTATATTTTGTTGGCTATGTGGGCTCCGGTACACGCGAAAAACCCTATTGATTCAGCCTGCCCAAATGGCGTTTGCCCTGGACTTGGTAGGCTTTTCTATCTGCCTGACGTCAACGCAATAAGCTCTAATACAGGGGGGCGCCAATTCTTCAAGAATGACCCGTCAGTTTATAATGACAAATGCGCTAAGGTCTCTTCACCGATTAACACGTCTCTTGATCAGTTCACTCAGTATCAGGGTATGTCTTCATTCGTGAACTCAATAAACTCCAGCAGTAATCTTTCTGGTGATATTAAAGTAGCATCACTTTCGATGAAGGCTACAGCTGAATTGGTTACTGGATTTGAGTCTACAACCTCAAGCAGTATTGGCTCAATAACATTCGATCGATCGTCTTTAACCAGTGTTGTTGATCTTCAGGATAACAATGAATGCATGTCTGTTGAAAATATCGATCCAACAGTTCTTCAAGCCTTTACACAGCTACCAATCCTACCGCTGAATGCTTTTGTACAAGATGCTAGCTGGAATCCCTATGTGGAATTCCTCAGGAACCACGGCTCTCACATTATTACGCAATCTACTTTCGGTAGCCGTTTTCAGATCTGGGAAAGCACATCATCCTCTAGTTCCGAAACACTGAAGCTGCTGGAGGCAAAGGCCTGCGTGGAGCTCAATGGAACGAGCGGTGAGGACACCCTTGCTATCGCAGGGTGCAGTGCATATGACCAAAGTACTCGGCAACAAGCTGCATCTACCAGCAGCAATCAGTTTGTTGTAATTCGAGGCGGGGTGAATTAACTCGCAAAGCTCTTCAGAATCATGTTACAGCCGCCAACATGGATGCATTCATCAACCAAGCAGGGGTTTCGGATCAGGCGGTGCGATGGGACTACATGCCGGTATGGAAGATTTTTCAGAGGATATATCAACCATTGTGCAGCCAAAAAGGAAAGGATTCACAAGATTGTAGAAATTATCAGATTGCAGTGAATCTCGAAGCGGCATATTCCGGTTTTATGGCTTGGGGTTGCACGAAACAAGATTCAAGTAATGATATTACATATCAAGGAATGTATAATACTGTTCCTATGGATCAATCAACAGGATACTGGTCCTGTAAGGTCGCAAAAGAAGGTTGTAGTAATGATAATGACTGTCACTATCGGGCTGGTGTTACTTCAGGATGTTATGGCCCAAGCTGCTTTAAGGCAGTTACTATTCCTGGAACCAATCAGACCACGGTAACAATTCAGAGCGACGACGACGGTAAAGGAACTAATGATGGAGTAAATCGGTCTTGCGAGGCGCATTTCTGGGGCTCTTATGCTAGCTGTAATACAGGATGGAATGGTGGGATTATAGCCCACGATATATGGAATCAGACGGGAGCTCTTAATACTAACTATGTATCATTTTTCAATTTACCTATCTCACCGGAAGAAAGCCCATCGCATTACACGGTTTCTATACACATTGAAAGCTCTGACCTCCCTGTAAGTAAAAGACCAAAGAAGAAGCCGCTTGGGTCACAGAAGTTCGCAATTCGAAGTATTCCAGAAGGGATATTTTGTCCTGGAGCGGGTTGTGATGCTTCATTCTCTTTAGGAACAAGCTTGCGTTTAGTTTGGATTGAGGAAAAAGGGGGGGCTAAGTTCGCCAAATGGCAAGGCGATGCTTGCAATGGATTACGCACTCAGATCACTAATCCCGTTGAAATCAAAGCAGTCCAGGATAAGATTAATATTCGTTACCCTGACGGCGAGAAAATATTTGTTTGTGATGTTTCAGTCACTGAAAATATGGTCATCGACGCGAACGTTAACTTAAGGTAGGTGAAAATCTGCGATGACAGAAAATTTCGCTATGAATAGATACTTTAGACAGAATATATACTTCTTGCCTAGGGCTTTCAATCCTTAGTCTCCGTCACAAGTAGATCAGTAACTATCCCCCGGCAGAGCCGGGGGATTTCATTTTTATCCGCTCGAAGCGGCAATGTGGGGTCGCTAAAGAAAATCTGCGAATCATGAGCCAACTAATGGTGACAAATCGTAATGGCCCAGCGCTCCCACCTATTGCCTCAAAGCCGTTGTCACTAAACTGTTAGCGACGGCGTCTCAATTGATTTGGCGGGGCTCCCATCTTGCGATGGGCAAGAGTTCGTCGATGCGGGCATTGGGCCAGACGGGAATGCATTCCAGCGTGTTCTTCAGCCAGGCATAAGGATCGATGCCGTTGGCCTTGGCGGTGCCAATCAGCGATTGGATAATGGCCGCCCGTCTTCCCGCTCGCTCGGAGCCTACAAACAGCCAATTCTTGCGTCCGATCGCAATCGGTCGGATCGTTCGTTCTACGGCCGTATTGTCGATCGGGAGGTCACCGCGGGTCGAATAGCGTGTCAAGGCATCCCACCGCCTGAGGCTGTAGTCGATCGCTTTGGCGGAACCGCCATTAGGCGCCGCCTTGATTCGGTTTTCCTTGAGGAAGAGATGGAATGCCGCAAGCGCCGGCACCGTCTTTTCAAGGCGAAGGGCCTGTCGGTCTGTGATGCCCATCGTTCTGGCTTCATCTTCGATGGCGTATAGACCCTGAATATGCCGGAGGGCTTCAGCGGCCATGGGGCTCTGGTTCGCCTGATGGAGGTCGTAGAACTTCCTGCGGGCATGCGCCATGCAACCCAACTCAATGCAGGGAACTGGGTTCTCCTTGTCCGTCCTGAAGAGCGCGGCATATCCGGCGTAATCATCAACGCACAAAGATCCCCGCCATTCCCCGAGAAACTCGCGGACATGTCGGCCGGCTCGACTGCGCTGATAGTCAAAAATAACGAGAGGCGGCCCATGATCAAGGGTATTGGCACAATAGGCCCAAAGGTAAGCCTTGTGCGTTTTGCCTTTTCCGGGAGCGAGCTGCTGTACTGGCGATTCGTCTGCATGCAACACCGACCGCGCCAGAAGCAAGGCCTTCAGTCGTTCCCAAAGCGGGGTGAGGTGGAATCCCGTTCGTCCGACCCAATCGCCGAGGGTCGATTGCGCCAAAGTGACCCCACTGCGCGCTGCCATCTGTTCAATGCGGTAGAGAGGCAAGTGATCGCCAAACTTGCTGATCAGAACCCAGGCCAGAAGACCTGGGGTGGCCATGCCCCCCTCAATGAGCGCGGGCGGCATAGGCGCCGCCGTGACGGTTGTACAATGACGGCAGGCATATTGGGGACGGATGTGTCGGTGAACCGTGAATTTGGCAGGCTCGACATCCAGCTGATCAGTGACATCTTCACTGATTTGAATCTGTTCCTGACCACATCGTCCACAGGTGCAGGACTCAAGTTCATGCCGGTATTCAATGACGGGAAGGTGCGGAGGAAACGGCTGCCGTCCTGCACGATCTCGGACTTTGCGCGGCTTACTTTCGCCCGCTTCTGAAGTGAGGGCTTCCATCGCCTCGGACAGATTGCCGAGGTCTTCGGCAACGGCCTCATTGAAAAGATCGTGCTGTTCACTTTTCAGTGCTTCGCTCTTCCGGCCGAACTGGATTCGGCGGAGGTGGGCTAGTTCAAGCTTCAGTTTTTCGATGATGAAACCATCGTGCCGGACGCGCGCTTCAAGGCCGAGATTCCGCGCTTGATGTCGATCAAAATCGGACTGAAACCCTGCCGCTAGCGCCGCTTTGATAGCGGGATCAATCTCCAGTTTTTCCAGCAGGGACAAGGCTTCCATGGGGTTGGATTATACCGGATGGATACCCTTATCTACATGATTTAATGAGGGTTTAACCTGTAGTAATCCGCGATTATCAAGGCGCCCAGTCGGCCCGTGGCGGCGCATTCAGCCGCTGCCAATCGACCCCCCGAATCAGCCAATCCCATTCCTCACGAGTGAGGATGAAGCTCTCATCGGCTTGGCTGGCCCACGTGAAGCGACCTCGATGGAGCCTTCGCTGGCACAACCAAACCCCTGTCCCATCCCACACTAAAATTTTGATGCGATTGCCTGCACGGTTGCGAAACAGGAACGCATCCCCCGCACACGGGTTATGCCCAAGACTGGCGCGAACCTGATGCGATAGCCCCTCAATGCCCTTGCGCATATCGGTCGGTTCCGGCGCCATCCATATCGCCCCCTGACACGGGATCATGCGCGCTCCTGAATAATGACGGGGACCCACTGGGTTCTGAGCGCATAGGCTGGGAAAATCCCAGGCTTCAGCCCCTTGCCAGAATCCGCAGCATCAAGCGGATACCCATCAACACCTCCATCAGGAATACGAACAGGAATCCATGCCGATGAATAGGCTGGTTGACCATAGTCGACGATCCACCCGAGAAACGTACAAACGTCGACCCCCCATGTATTGGCGTAATCCGCGAGTGTCTGACTACCTCGGAGCCAGGCATCCACAACAACCATTCGCTTCCGTCTTGTCATCTTGCTCACTCCACAAAAGGAAGGAGCATGCCGGCTGAAGTTACGAAGTCACAGGTGGGACGGTTGGGTGCTTACGACAAATCAGTCCCACAGTTTGATCCCATATGATTTGATGAGCGGCAGCGAATCGCATCGTTCGCGGTTTCCTCCCCGGCTCAATACCCCTAGTTAACGCAAGCCACGCATTATGCGGTTCGTGCCCTCACCGCATCCTTCGGGCTCAGTTAACGGCAATTCGTTTGGAGGCTATAACCAACTGAGCTAGTTGTGCAGCTGATATTGGTTCTAGCAGCAGGTGCTACTACAGTAGGTTTGTAAGCGTTAGCCATAGCAGCACCCGCCATTATGCTGCTCGACATGGCCTGTGATGCTTGAGATTGTGCTATAGCATTTTGTGCAGCAATTTGCTGTGCTCTGGCGTCAGCTTCAACTGCATTCTTACGAAGTTCCTGCTCGATTTGTGCAAGAGCGGTTTCACGGTTATTGGAAACCTCCTTCGTCATTTTCGCATAATCTCCATAAGTCAGATTTCCACTATAAAGTAAGGCTAGAAGATTTTGAATGGCAGATAAGCTGCTATGATTAACCGCTGCAACTGATGAAGGAGCGTTGGGATACACTTTTTCCTGTTCGTTATTGCACTGCCTTATAGCGTCAGCATAGAGGCTTATTACTGCCTTTTCAGAGTCGGTTGGTTTCGATGTATTTGTGATGTGTGAGAACGTTTGTTCCGAAGTACCACCTAGAGCAATCTTTCCGGAGAGTGCTTGAAGGGATGGGTTATTTTTGAAGTCACATTTAGTATCAGCCTGTTGTTCAGCTGCGGGGTCACGTAATTTAAAGCGCACTTCATACCACGCCCAGTCTCTAGCTGTCAGACCAACTGGATGCTCACGTTCGCTTAACTGTTCCAGCATCTTATTTTCCTTCTTAGCGAACTCAGTCATCTCCCTATTCACATTGGATTTAAGGCTGCCCATGCTTCCGAATATGCCTGCATGGTCTTCTTGGCGTAGGAGATAGGAGCCATCATCTAGTTTCTGTATGGAGCCGCTTGGTGCAGCACAACCACTAAGTGATAGTGCTGAGCATGCAATCATGAAAAGTGAAATATTTATTAATACATGAACTATATCGTATTTTATTATTCTCATTATTGTGATTCAGTTGTCATGTGAAATCGGCAGATTTATTATGGTGTTAGTATCGCAGAATTGTTATGTAACATCGTTCCTGCGAGGAAATTCTTTATGGTGTCTAGCCTCGCGATCTCAGAGAATATCATGAAGGGTCTTGTTGCACAGTTTGCCTCCATCATGTCTAACTTCCCATCAGAGGTAAGCTCTTAGGCTGCGGTGAGGCCACGAACGGCAGCGATTGCGCATCGTTCCTCCACACGTTAAATAATACCGCAGGGAAGATTACCTTATTTTTGGGTAATCCCACTGTGCGACCTGATCGGATGGATTCTGCGGCACCCATAAGTCAGCCAAGCAAAACCGATGCTCGATGAACGGTGGGGCGTTCACTTGATCATGCTGCTGGGCGGTTTGCTCCAACAGCCAATGGCCTTCTAATAGCCGGTAAACTTCCAGCGTGTACTGGTCCGGGTCGATCAGCCAGAGCCATTCGACGCCCTGTTCGGCATAAAGCGGCATTTTTACCACTCGGTCGATGCGGGCCGTGCCGGGTGACAGCACTTCGCACACCCAATCCGGTGACAGGGTGAAATAGGCGGTTTCGGGGAAAACCGGCATCCGTTCTCGTCGCCAGCCGGCGAGGTCTGGCACCAGGATGTGCGGGCCCAGATGTAACTCCGGTTCATCCAGTATCCACCAGCCGCCTGGACCACCCCGACCTCTTTGGTAGGGGTTGGTCAATTCCGCGCCAATACCTGAAGCGCTGAGAGCGTGACGCGGCGCTGGGCGGGGCTGGGTGATGAGCTGGCCATGGAGGATTTCACCGATCAGGTGCTCCGGCAGTTCAAACAGGTCTTCATAAGTGGCGAGACGGCTGGCGGTGGCGTCCATAAACGTAAGTCGATCGAGTCGATGGTTGGGCTGATGTCAGATATGGGGCGAATCGGATGTAATTGCTTGATTCTATACTCATTGAAAAGGGCCGCGACGGCTTGGTTTCCCGTCCAGAAACGAGACGGAACATCCAAAGTCTGGTTATCCGCTCCATCCACGGCACGGAATATGCTCCTGTAGCCTCCACTGTCGAAATTTGAATACACTTTGTCACAGTGCGCGCAAACTCTTTTCCCGTAATCTCATATCAACCAGAGGCTTATCCATGCCTTGCGTTCTGGGTTGGTTTCGGATTTATCTGATTTTGGGGCCCGATCTGTAATGCGGCAGGCGGCCAACGCTATCGCGCCGCGGTTCATCGTCCTGCTGACTCTGATCATGACGCTGTCCTGGGGGCTGGGGACCGAGTCGGGTGCGAAATGGCTGATGCGACAGGTCCGAGCTTGGGTGCCCGGCCTGAGCGTGGCCCGGGTGGAGGGCGTGTTTTTCGACCGACTGGTGCTGCAGGGGCTGGACTATGGCGACAAGACCGAGCGGATTCGCCTGGATCGGCTGGAACTCCGCATCGATGCCTCGGCGCTGTGGCGCGGGGCCCTGCATATTCGCTCGCTGCAAATCCTCAAGCTGCAATACGCCTCCACCGACGATTCTCCCATCGTCTGGCCCAATCTCAAGCTGCCGTTTGATCTGATCATCGATGAACTGAAGGTCCGCGATGGCGTTGTGAAAATGGCCAATGACGATCGGCCGACCCGACTCGACAGCCTGGATGCCGCCCTGGACCTGACCCGCGATGGGCTGGAATGCCGGCGCTTCGCCTGGGTCATGCCCGACCTGACTGCAGAAATCTCGGGACGCATGGCCATGGGCGGAATGCAGAAAGTGGGGCTCAAGACCACCTGGAACTGGCATCCCAAGGGGCGCCCGGAGTTTCAGGGCGAAGGTTTTGCCGGCGGCAATCTGGATCGGGTCACCCTCCGGCAAACCCTCAAGTTTCCCCTGGCGGCAGAACTGTCGGCCGTCATCATGCAGCCGCTGGACCATCCCCAGTGGACCGCACAGCTGGATGTGCCGGAGTTTCCCGTCAATCGCATTGATCCCGCCTGGCCGGCCTGGCCCGTGACCCTGAGTCTCCATGGAGAGGGCACCGATCGCGTTGCCGAGATCGGCGGCAGCTTCCTGGGTAAGCTGCCGGGTGTTGGCCAACCCGAGGGCCAACTACAGCTGAGTTATACCGAGCCGGGCGATCTGCTTGTGGAGACGCTCGAATTGACCTTGCCGGAGACCAAAACCCGGCTTGAGGTTAGCGGTACCGCAAAACACCTCGACAGGACACCCGAACTCAATGGCGTCGCGCAATGGACGAACCTGTCCTGGCCACTCGATCGCAAGCCCGAGTGGCAAAGTCAGCGTGGCCAGCTATCACTCACGGGAATACCTGGGGGAGTCCGCTTTGATGCCAAAGGCTTGTTGAAGGACAGCCGCGTTACTGCCAGTGGCCAGATCGGCCTGCCGCCGGGGCGCATGGAATTCCGGGGAATTCGCGCCCAGGGGGCCGGGCTCAACCTTCAGCTGGACGGAATATTTGGCCCGCAACTGGACCTGACCTGGACGCTGCAGGGTGACCAGCTTGGAACATGGCTGCCCGGCGCTCGGGGTCAGATCACCAGTCGCGGCCATGTCCAGGGGCCGCGCGACGGTCCTGCCGGGACCATGGAGCTGATGGCCCGCGATCTTCAGTTCCGGGATGACAAGGCGCAAGAACTGGTGCTGAACCTCAAGGGCGGCTTGACGCCAGGTGCACCGCCGATCGAAGCGGCGGTGCTGGCACGGGGTGTGCGTTATCAGGGCAATGCGGCGGATCAGCTCAAGCTGGATTTCAGGGGGGGATTGGTGCTCCGTGAGGGGCGGCTGGAACCCAGCACGCCGACCGCTGAATTGAATCTTGTCGGCCATGGACTGAGTTATCAGCAGCATGCCATCCGCGAGGTCACCCTGGCGGCCAAGGGCGGCCTGATGCCGGGTTCGCCCCCGGTCGAAGGAGACCTCAAGCTGCTGGGTTTCAAATCCGGCGACATCGAGGCCGGTGAACTGAAGCTCGCATACAAGGGTGGCCTGGTCTACCGGAATCAAGCCTTCGCCCTGCAGGGGATGCCGATGGAGGCAGAGCTCCTGGCCGAGCGGCTGGTTCAGGCCAATCGGCAGGCGCGCGAGCTGCGGGTCGGCTTCAAGGCCGGTGAGTCGCCGGACTCGCCGCTGAAGGTGACCGTCAAGGCGCCGGAGATTCGCCTTGGCGAAGCCCGGTTGAACCTTGATCTGGACGCACAGGGCAGCCGCGCCCGGCGCACCCTGTCGGCTACGGTGGCCGGCCATTGGGTTGCGCCGGAAGGTGCCCATCGCTTACCCGTGCGGCTGTCGTTGCGCGCCGAAGGCGGGTGGAGCGCTGCGCAATGGGCCGGGACTGTCAGCCAGTTTGACTGGGATCTTGATCGCCTCGGTCATTGGCCATTGAGCCGCCCGCTGGCTTTGCGCATTCAGCGCTCGAGCGGGGAACTGGGGCTGGCTTGCTGGGCCAGCCGTGGGGCCGAGGCGTGTCTGCAGGGCCAGCTTAATGAGTTGGGCAGCTGGCAGACGGCCGCACGGGTCAGCGAGTTCGAGCTGGATCGGCTGCAGCGTTGGTTGCCGGACAGCCTCGGGCTCAAGGGAGTGCTGTCGGCAGACTGGCAGTTTTCCGGACAGGGCGATCGGGTGCAGGACGGGCGCTGTGAACTGCAGGTGGATGCCGCCCAGATCGAGCTGATGGGCGGTGCTTCACCCTTCAAATTCCGACCGGCGCCGCTGTCGCTGGGAGGGAGGGTTGGTGTACATGGAGGAGATTTACGCCTGGTTGCGGAACAGCCGGGGTTTGGGTCGCTGCGGGCCGATCTAACGGTGGAGGGTCCCCTGATCTTGTCCCGGCTCGGGCAGACGCCGCTTTCCGGCGAGGCGCGACTGGAGTTGCAAAATATTGACGTGCTGTTGCCGCTGACCACTGATATCGAGAAACTGCAGGGGCGTCTCGATGCCGGGGTGCGGTTTTCCGGCACGCCGAACAGTCCGAAGCTGCAGGTCCACAGCAGACTGTTCGATGCCGGCTTCGGTGTGCCCCGTCTCGGCATCAAGGTGCGCAGCCTGCATGCCGATGCCATCAGCCGCCAGGACAACCAGCTGGTGTTCAGCGGGCGCGGCGTCTCGGGAAATGGCGAAATCAAGCTGGATGGCACGGTATCGCTCAGTCCGAAAGATAACTGGCCATTGAAGCTCTCACTGTTCGGCAATCGTTTCCTCATCGCCGATACGCCGGAAGCCAAGGTTTACTTGTCGCCCGACCTGCTGGTCGAACGCAAGGATGCCCGCCTGAGTTTGAGCGGGCGCATCAAGATCCCTGAAGCCACGATTCAGATCCCTAATGAATCCGGCGCTCTCAAGCCGTCGCGGGATGTCGTTATCGTCCAGGGCGACGAACCGCCCGAGCCGCGCGAGAATCCGCTGGAAACTCGGGTAGAGGTTGTGCTCGGTGACAAGATCAGCGTGTCGGGACCGGGCTATCAGGCGCGCGTGGACGGGCAGGTGACTGTGGAACAACTGCCCGGCACGGACGCACTGGGCACGGGCGAGATCCTTATCCACAACGGCAAGTATTCGATGTATGGTGTTGATCTGGAGACCGATGGTGGTCGCTTGGTCTTCAACCGCTCGCCGATGGAAAACCCCAATCTGGATATCCAGGCGGTCCGGAAGTCGGACGATGTCGTGGCCGGGGCCAAGATGCTCGGCACCTTGAACAAACCCAACATCACGCTGTTTTCTGACCGGCCCATGTCGCAGACCGAGATACTGTCGTATTTGGTGGTCGGGCAATCTTTCAATGCGCAGTCGCCGCAAGACGGTACCGCCATGCGGGGGGCCGCCAGTGCGCTGGGGGGCTCGGCGGGTGGCTTGCTGGCAAAAGAGCTCTCCAGTCGTTTGGGGCTGGGTGGACTGGTGGATATCAGTATGCAGGGTTCGCTGGGGGCCGGTGGTATTGCGCAAGCCTATACCGGAAGTGGCCCCTGGGGCGGCGTGCAAGGAACGGCGTTGTTTCTCGGTCGATATCTGACACCGAAAATGTATGTGCAATACGGCATGGGCCTGTTCCAGAACGCCTACGTTTTCCGCCTGCGCTACGATCTCACCCAGCGCTGGAAGGTGCAGACTGAAACGGGTGAATACAGCGGCGGCGATATTCTCTATCAATGGGAGGATTAAAGTGTGCCAGCGCTTCCGTTCGGTATACTGGGTTGAATGAATTCAAGTTAATGTTCAACCGGGTACGGATATGGAGAACTTTCTAAATGCGCTGGAAAAATTCCTCACCTGGTTTTTTGCTTTGGCCTTTGGTGCCTTGCTGATATACGGCGGATTGCGTTATCGGAGTCATGTCGAGGAAGAGTCTGATCTCCTGCTCCAGGCTAAGAAGAAGAACAGCCCGGAAGCCTACCTGGCCTTTCTTCGCGATTGCCACCAATGCCCAGAGGAGAAGGCAGCCCAGCGGGCGCTCGATGATCTGCACCGGGGTATGGGGATGTTGGCTCGACTGAGTCGGGATCACCTGCAGGAGCGCGCCAGCATCAGCAACCCGGTATTTTCCCCGGATGGAAAAACGATCCTGGCCACCGGTGGCAAAGGCCCTGATTTCTGGGATGCGGAAACCGGTCGGCGGGATTCACACGGCGACAAGACCTTCACCAAATCCGGTGGGCGCCATCAGGTTGATGCTCTCGATTATGCGGCGGATGGCCGTCGTGTCGGGGCCGGCATGCCGGGACGGGAAGGTGGCCGTCTGATGATCTGGGATCTGACCTCCGAAGCCCTGGTTGGGGAACGTGAGGTCGAGGATGCCGATATACGAGGAGTCCTGTTTTCGCCGGACAGTATCTGGCTGGCCTGGCGGGGTGATGGCCCGGTCGGCATCTGGAACCCGCTGATGGGTCGTTTTTTGCGCGGCACCCATGAGGGGATCAACGCCATGGCATTCCTGCAGATCCGAAATGGCCAGACCTATTTTTTGACCGTGGGCGGACGCGAACTGATCACCTGGGAGCCGACCACCATGGAGATGCTCAAGGAGCAATCGATTGATTCCGACCGGCCGTTGTTAGGGCTCAGTCGTGATGGTCGTGTAGTGGCTTTCAGTGATGGCCGGGTGCTCGAGCTCTGGGACACGGCCACCGTGCGGCCCATTGCCGAATTACGCGATCTGACGGGAGACATCACCGCGTTCTGCCGCGACACCGTCAGCGGCAGGATTGTTGTCGGTACCCAGCTGGGGCGGGTGTATTTGTGGGACCCGCTGGCATCGCCGTTGCCACTGGGCCATGTGGCGGCTCACGAAGGCCCGGTGGAAACCCTGGCTTGCGGGGCCGAGGGTCGGGCGGTCTCCCTCGGTTGGGACGGTGCCCGAGTCTGGAATCTGGAAAAAATCAAAGGGCAGCCAGTAACCGATGCACCACGCAAGCGTTAACAGTATGGCAGGAATGCGCTTGATGACACCTGTCTGTCGATGACTTCTCGAGTTTGATGCCCTCTTTCTGAACCGCCATCCATGAATATCAGGAACACACCGATCATAACGGTCGCAACCGGCCTCTCATGGCTATGGGCCGAGTCAGTCTCTGCCCATGTCTTTGGCGCTGAAGGCGCGGGGATGATCGAAGGGCTGGTCCATCCTTTTCTGGGGCTTGATCACTTGTTGGCCATGGTGGCCGTGGGATTCTGGGCCACCCAGCTGGATGGCCGGGCGCAGTGGCAGGTGCCGCTGGCTTTTGTATTGATGATGGCCGGCGGTGCCTGGCTGGGTCATCTGGACCTGGGGATTGTCCATGTCGAGTTAATGATTGCTGGGTCGGTGCTGGCGCTGGGGCTGATGATTGCCGCCTCGGTGCGCCTGTCTACCGCCGTCAGTGTGTTGGCGGTATCGCTCTTCGCGCTTTTTCATGGCTACGCGCATGGTCAGGAAATGCCCCAGGCCGGCGCACCACTGGCCTATGCCGGGGGCTTTGTGATGGCGACCGTCTGTCTGCATCTGATCGGCATCGGCCTGGGTCATGCCCTGCGTCGCAGCCCCCGGGTCACCCGCCTGGCCGGTGGACTGATTGCGACTGCAGGGGCTTGTTTGCTGGTCGGGCAAGGGCTTGCCTAAGTGCATGAGCTATCGCTCTGCCAGAACCTGATTGACCAGTTAACCGCGTTGGCCCGGCAACATGGCGCGATCGCCATCAGCCGGGTGGAAGTGCAGGCCGGTCCGTTGTCGGGCGTGGAGCCGCAATTGCTGGAAACGGCCTTCCTGATGGCCCGCGAAGGCACGGTGGCCGACACCGCCGAACTAGTCATTGACTCCCCCTCCGCACGGGTGGCATGTTCGGCCTGTGAGGCCGAGTCCGCCGTACCGCCCAATGACTTGCGCTGTCCCTGCTGCGGCAGTACCGATACAACACTGGTCGCCGGACATGAACTAATCCTGGCGCGCGTCGAACTCATCAGCGACGAGTCTCTTTCTCCTTCCTGAAACTTTTGGGTACAGACCATGTGCAATACCTGCGGATGTAATGTCACCGACGGCAACCGTCACCTGCTGACCCCGGCACCGAAAAGCTCCGTGCTAGGTAATAGCCCCGCCCGCATCCTCAATGGATTGCTGGAGCACAATGACCGGCAGGCCGCGCTCAATCGTGCCCGGCTGGACGAGCAGGGTGTGTTGACCATCAACCTGATGTCCTCGCCGGGGTCTGGCAAGACCTCGCTGCTGGAAGCGACGATTCGTCAGCTGGACGGTCGCCTGCGCCTGGCAGTCATCGAGGGTGATCTTGAAACCGAAAATGACGCCGATCGCATTCGCGCCCTGGGTATTCCGGCGCATCAGATTACGACCGGCACGGCCTGTCATCTGGATGCCCACCTGGTGGAGCGAGCGCTGGACCAGCTGGACCTGACCCAACTCGATATTCTTTTTATCGAAAATGTGGGCAACCTGGTTTGTCCGGCCAGTTTCGATCTGGGTCATCACCGCAACGTGACCCTGCTGTCGGTGACCGAAGGTGACGACAAGCCAGCGAAATATCCGGTGATGTTTCGCGCGGCGGACCTGATGCTGGTCACCAAGACCGACTTATTACCCTACCTGACGGAATTCTCGCCCGAACGGGCCGAGGGCTGTCTGCGTAAGCTGGCGACCCGGTCCCCCGCCATGAAGTTATCGGCCAAAACCAGTGACGGCATGCCAGATTGGCTGGGTTGGTTATCGAGAGAAGTCGAAACCTATCGCCAGTTGCGTGAGGCCCGGAAGACTCTTGTCCCCCGGGTACAGTCCGAGGGACGCACCCTGCATGCGTCGACTGGGCCGGAGATCGTGTTCAAGCCGGTGGGATTTTCATCGCCCACCGTCTAAGTAATCGGTGGTCTGATCGCTGGTTCTATCGCATCGAGCGGATCGAAGTGCGATGACCGGTCTTGATCAGAACATGACCGACACCCGCTGCGCCCGACGTATCCATGTGCAGGGCCGCGTCCAGGGAGTGGGATACCGCCCATTTGTATTGCGCCTGGCTCTGCAACTCGGGGTGAAAGGCTGGGTGCAGAATGTCGGCGGATCGGTCGTGATTCAGACCGAAGGCACACCGCAGCAGCTGCAGGCGTTTTTCTCCTGCCTCAAGACCGATGCACCCCCGCTGGCTCAACCGGAGATACCGGTCGTGAGGTTCGCCAAGCTGGAAGCGTGCGCGGAGTTCAGGATTCTTGATAGTGCTGAGGCGGCATCCGGCCGAGTCATCATTCCGCCCGATCATTTCGTTTGCGCCGACTGCCTCACCGAAATGGATGATCCCAACGACCGGCGTTACCGTTATCCCTTCACTCACTGTACCCAGTGCGGGCCGCGCTACACGCTGATCGACCGGGTGCCTTACGACCGGCCCAACACCGCCATGGCCGGTTTCCCGCTCTGCGCCGACTGCCTGGCAGAATATGACGATCCCGCCAACCGCCGGTATCACGCCCAGCCGCTGGCCTGTCCCCAGTGTGGTCCGGTGCTGGAATTCTGCAGGCCCGATAAGCCCAGCGTGCAAGGTAACGCGGCTGCGCTGTCGGCCTGCGTGGCCAGTCTGCGCGATGGCCAAATCGTCGCGGTGAAGGGGGTCGGCGGTTATCACCTGATGTGCGATGCCCGCTCTGATCGCGCCGTCCAGCGCCTGCGCGATCGCAAGCACCGTCCCGCCAAACCGCTGGCGGTCATGGTGAAAGATGAGGCAGTTAGCACGATCGCTGCGCCCGATACCGATGAATGGGCGCTGTTGCGATCAGCGCTGCGGCCCATTGTGCTGGTCAAGAAAACGGCGAATGCTTCGTTGGCCGAAGCCATTGCCCCTGGATTGAACGAGGTCGGGCTCATGCTGCCCTACAGCCCGCTGCATCATCTGCTGCTGGGAGCCTTTGACGGCCCTTTGGTAGCCACTTCCGCCAATCTGAGCGGCGAGCCGGTGCTGACCGAGGCCGAGTCTGTGGAAAGGCGGCTGGGCGGCGTTGCCGATGACTTTCTGCACCATAATCGTCCGATTCGCCGACCGGCAGATGATTCTGTCTTCCGGCATGCTGGCGGTCAGCTGCGCCCGCTCCGTCTCGGGCGTGGACTAGCGCCCGTCGAACTTCGTCTTCGCACCCCGCTGGAACAACCCCTACTGGCGCTGGGTGCCGATCTGAAGAATACCGTCGCGCTGGCATGGGAAGATCGCGTGATCGTTTCGCCGCATCTCGGTGACCTCGGCGCGCCGCGCAGCCTGGAGGTGTTTGCGCAGGTCATGGCCGATCTTTGCCGGCTTTACGATGTCGAGCCGGAGACACTGGTCTGCGACGCTCACCCCGACTATTACTCCAGTCGCTGGGCGCTCGCGCAGGGTAGGCCGGTCCGGCCGGTATTTCATCATGCGGCGCATGCCTCGGCGCTGTTCGAGGAGTGCGCGGTGAATGAGCCCATGCTGGTCTTTACCTGGGACGGGCTGGGCTACGGTCAGGATGGGACGCTGTGGGGCGGCGAAGCCCTGTATGGCTGCCCCGGCCAGTGGCAGCGCCTCGCCAGTCTGCGACCCTTGCGCCTGATCGGCGGCGACAAGGCCAGTAGAGATCCCTGGCGCTGTGGCCTGTCGGCCTGTCTCGAGGCGGGTCTGGACTGGCCGAAGGCGCCACCTGAATCCGCCCTGGCCAGCGTCGCCTGGCGGCGAAAACTGAATTGTCCGCCGACCTCTTCGGCGGGGCGCCTGTTCGATGCGGCGGCGGCACTGATCGGGGTGGCCTCGACGCAAAGTTACGAGGGCCATGCGGCCATGCAACTGGAGGCCGCGGCATTGAATGAGCCCGGTACCGGGTTGGTTCTGCCGCTGGTGCAGGAGGGCGAATTGCGGCGACTGGATTGGACACCGTTGTTGCCGTTCCTGATGGACAGATCAAGAACCGTGGCCCAGCGCTCGGCGCTGTTTCACGACAGTCTGGCCGGCAGTTTGCTCGACCAGGCTTTGTGGATGCGCGAGGTACAGAGTGTCCGACGAGTCGGCCTGACTGGTGGGGTTTTCCAGAATCGACGCCTGATGGAGCAAGCGCAACAGCGTCTTGTCGGGGCCGGCTTTACGGTGCTGATTCCGGAAAAGCTGCCGGTCAACGACGCCGCCATCAGCTTTGGCCAGATCGTGGAGGCTCAGGCTCAGGCATCGATCCAGCGGGTTTGAGTTGCCGTGTCTGGCATCAGACTGAACATGCGGTACTGGTGACCAGGCCCGGGATCGGGTTTAATTCCCCAAAAGTTTCAAGCACCGTCAATGGCAATGTCCTACCCTGAATCTCTCGAAAAACTGGCTGCCCAGAGCGGCGTGATTGCCTGGCCGGAGTTGCAGCGGCATTTCGCCCGCGGCGTCCTTGTGGTGGTGTTGCCGCCACTGGATTTGCTGGAAGTGGCGGCCGCGATAGCCGAGGATGATGCAGCGTTGCTGGGGGGCTGGATGCAGTCGAGCCGTGTGCTGCGTGCCACGGACGAACATGCCCGGCAGTGGGAGTTGACCCAGCCTGATCTCAGGGCCGTGGTGGTCGCCCCTTGGGTGCTGGTGCAGGCAATTTGTCATAGTTGAAACTCAACCCTGGCCCGATGGCCAAAATGCTCTTCGACTAAGTTTTTTCATTCGCCCTGAGCCCTTAAGCGGCGCTGGGAGGGGCCTTGTCGAAGGGTGAAGGGAATAATTTAAGCGGATTAATGTTGTGTCCGTTCATGGTTCGACAGGCTCACCACGAACGGCTTCATTCATATGTCGGTTCATGGCTCGATAGACTTACCACGAATGGCTCCATTCAACAGTATTGATCTCAAAGCCTGGTACTTCATTCGGATACCACTTTTTCGATGGAATTGATCTGGATAACTAGCGCTTATGCCGCTGGACTGCTTGCCAGCCGCCTCTGGTTGCCTCCCCTGGTGGGCTATTTGTTGGCAGGCTATGCCCTTTATATGGCGGGCTTTCGTTCGCAAACCCTGCTCTCCGAGTTTGCCGATATCGGTATTCTCCTCTTGTTGTTTACGGTCGGTCTCAAGCTGAAATTACGCTCGCTCTTCAAGCGCGAGGTTTTTGGGGTAGGTACCCTGCATTTGCTGATCGTGGCAGGTGTTTCCGGTCTGATTTTCCTGCTCGATCATCAGCGTTTGTCTGGCGGCTTGGTATTGGGCGTCAGTCTGGCCTTTTCCAGTACGGTCCTGGCGGTGAAGGTGCTGGAGGACAACCGGGAGGTTGAAAGTTTTCATGGCCGCACGGTGATGGGTATCCTGATCTTTCAGGATCTGGTGGCCGTGGGTCTGCTGGCGGTGGTGGGAGGTTCGAAGCCTTCGCCCTGGGCTTTGGGTTTGCTTGCCTTCCCTTTGCTGCGCCCGGTAGCGAGATGGTTGTTCGAAGCCACCCGTAACAGTGAACTGCGGCTGTTGCTGGGTATTCTGCTGGCATTTTCTGGTGGCGAACTGGCCGAGGCGGTCGGGATTTCCAAGGATCTCGGTGCCCTGTTGATGGGGGTGCTGCTGGCCGGTCACCCGGAGGTGGACGATCTGGGGCACAAGCTTTGGGGGCTGAAGGAAGCCCTGTTGGTGGCTTTCTTTCTGCAAATCGGTTTGCTGGGAACGCCGACCGCCGAGCAACTTCTGATGGCGACCGGGCTTTTGGCCGTCCTGCCCCTACAAGGCTGGTTGTTTTTCACTTTGATGCTGCTGATCGGGCTGCGAGCGCGAACCGCTTTCGTCGCCGCGCTGGCGTTGATGACCTACAGTGAATTCGCCCTGATCGTGGCGGTGCCGGTGATCGAGGATGGTTTGCTGGAGCCGGAGTGGAAGCCGGTGCTCGGGGTGGCCGTGGCGGCTTCCCTGGGCCTCGCGGCTCTGCTGAATCGTAATTCCCATCGCTTGTACACCTGGGTGGAACCCTGGCTGATTCGGTTCGAGCGGCGGGTGCCGCACCCCGATCAGATCCCGGCCGATTTTGGTAATGCAAAATGGCTGGTGGTCGGGATGGGGCGGAGCGGCAGGGCCGCCTACAAGACTCTGGATCGTCGGCGGCACAAGGTGATGGGGCTGGATTCCGACCCGATTCGCGTGGGTTTGCTCAGGGATGCCGGGCTGCGCGTGGCCTATGGCGATATCGAGGATCATGCCTTGTGGGAGCAGGCCAGTCTGAATCGCTTGCTCGGCATTGTGCTGGCGTTGCCGGATTTTCGTGCCCGGCAAGCGGCGCTGGAGAATATCCGGGGCCGAGGGTTTGCGGGCACCATTGGCACCACCTCATTTAACGTCAACGAAGACCCAGCATTGTTTCAGTCGGGAGCCGATGTCGTATTCCATCCCCTGACGGAGGCCGGCGAGCGACTGGCGGAGCGTGTTCTGGAGATTCAGTCCTCAACGGCGAGTTGAGCGGCCCTCAGGGCTGATGCCGAAGAAGAGCGTCCTGACCCGCGCTTTGCCGACAGCCCCGATGAGCTCCGTGGCGGCGGTGTAGGTCAGTACCGAGAGCAACATGAACAGGTGGTTGGCCCAGAATCGGGGCCAGACGGTCTCCGACAAATACTGTTGCCATGCCGGCGCCAGGGCGGCGTGTTGATGGATCAGGGGAATGATTTCCTCGCATAGCAGTAAGGTTGATCCCAGCAGGCTGTAGAGCCCGGTTTTCCACAGCGTGCCAAAAATCAGCGGTCGCCCGGTAAAAACAGTCATGAAGCGGCGTTCGCCGAGCAGCAGATAAGTCTTTCCAAAAACCAGGGCAGCGATGGTCGCTGACGCCGACCGTTCCGGCGTAACGCCATAGCTTGCCTCGTCCAGGTGGCGGATCAGTGTGGCAATCTGAAAGACTGCCATGAAAAACAGGGTCGGCGGCAGCGCCTTGCGGACCTCGGCGGCGATGAAGTGGAACCCTTTTCTCATGCGCGGCGAATCTCCGGTAGCAAGGCTCAGTTGGGTTGTTTCGGCATGCCCATCAGGGTCAGTGCCACCAGGGCCCAGCCGGTCATAAATGAGAGCCCGCCCAACGGCGTGATCATGCCCAGCCAGCGCAGTCCCGAAAGACTTAGCGCATAGAGGCTGCCCGAGAACAACAGCAGGCCGATAATCATGGCCGCGCCGGCCCAGCGGAACCCGGGTGCTTCGGGATACCTTTCCGCAAGAAGGCCGATCAAAGCCAGCCCCAACGCATGCCACATGTGATAGTCCACCGCTGTCCTATAGATGACCATCTCGGCTTCGCTGAGCTGGTCTTTCAGTCCATGGGCGCCAAACGCACCGAAAGCTACGGCCAGCAATGCGGCCAGTGAGGCCGAGATAATGAGGTTTTTTCCATTCATGCCCGCAACTTGCAGATCATTTTCGATGTCCGGATAACAGGCCCTTCAGCACCAGATCCGTCAGGCTGACGATGCCCAGCACTTCGCGGTCCTTCACCACGGGCGCCCGGCTGAGGTGAAAACGGTCGAACAGGCGGGCGCAATATCGAATGTCCATGTCCGGATGCACGGAGAAGGCCGGCTTGACCATGATCTCGTAAATGTTCACGCGATCCGGGGCCCGATCCTTGGCCAGCACCTCGCGTGAAATGTCCGACAGTGCGACGATGCCGATCTCGTCATTTTCGTCTCTGGGTTTGACGATCAAGGTCTTGGTTTCAACATGCTGCATGGTTTCCAACGCCTTGGCTACGGTGGCCATGCCTTCGACAAGGTCGAACTCATGTTTCATCACATCGCGGACACGAATTAACGGCTTGTTGGACATGGTCAGATTTCCTCCTCGACGATTTCAGTGAGCTTGCGCACCTGGTGGTCGATGCCGACGGCGTCCTCGACATCAATCTGAAAGGCGATGCCGGTCCCGGGTTTGTTGGCGAAATCGGCCACCTGGGCAATGGTTTCCAGAATATGCCGGCTGAGATGTTCCTCCACCAGGAGCAGAATGATGTCGCGCTGGGCTTCGAGATTGAGGCCAAAAAAGGTCTTGGTCTTTTCCGCGCCTTCGCCGCGCGCTTGGCCGATGATGGTCGATCCGGTGGCACCGGCTTTGCGCGCCGCTTCGAGGATGGCCTTGGTGGCCGAATCTTCGACACAGGCCAATATCAATTTGAAGTGCATGATCTGCTTCTCTCAGAGGGTGTGAAAGGGGCCTTTGTCAGGGGTTGTCCCCTGCATCGGTTGCTGGTTTGGTGCGGCAACGATACAACTCGCCAAGCTGGGCATAGCCCAGTACGGTCATGATCGGAAACAGGCTGGCGAAGGCGATCAGGCCGAACCCGTCCAGCATCGGATTTCGGCCGGGAATGTGGCTGGCAAGACCCAGTCCGAGCGCCGCCACCAGCGGCACTGTGACCGTCGAGGTGGTGACGCCGCCCGTATCATAGGCCAGTGCCACGATGGAACGTGGCGCGAACCAGGTCTGTGTCAGCACGACCACATACCCGGCGATGATGTAGTAATGCAGTGGCGTACCGGTCACGATTCGAAAAACACCCAAAGTGATGCCGATAGCGACACCCAGCGCTACAGCGAGGCGTAATCCCCGGGGCTGTATGGAACCCCCCGAGACCTGGCTGGCCTTCAGTGCGACTGCCAACAGGGATGGCTCGGCGATGGTGGTGGCGAAGCCGATGGCGAAGGCAAACAGGTAGACCCAGCCGTAATCCCGCCATGTCGGAGGACCCGAACTATCTGTAATGCTCATGAAATCGGGGTCCGTGAGTTGTTGGGCCATGAGCTTGCCAAGCGGAAACAGGGCACGATCCAGTCCTTCCAGGAAAAATGTCAGACCCAGCAGCACGAACAAGAAACCGATCAGCACCCGCGACAAATGCGGGATACGCCGACGTAATACCAGCCACTGAAAGGACAGCAGAATAGCCGCTATCGGCAGCACATCGACGCTGGTGGATTGTAACGTCAGCCACAGGGAATGAAGCCGCTCCATCACATCATCGCGCCGTAGACCATGACGAAAATCATCGGCATCAGAGAGGCAAGGGCAATCAGCCCAAAGCCGTCGGTCATCGGGTTGCGGCCCTCGATACAGGAGGCCAAACCCACTCCCAATGCCGTGACCAAGGGCACCGTGATGGTCGATGTGGTAACACCGCCAGAATCATAGGCGATGCCCACGATCTCCTTGGGCGCAATGGCCGTCATCAAAATCACGCCGAGGTAGCCCAGAATGATGAGGTTTTGCAGGGGCCAGCCGCGCAGAATCCGCATTACACCCAGTACCACGGCGAATCCTACCGATAGCGCCACGGTATAACGCAGACCGTTTGCATAACTACGTCGAACAGCTTCCGACTCTTCAATCCAGCCGCCAACGGCAGCAACCCGGGCGGCTTCCTCGGCGATGGCGATCAGTGCAGGTTCAGCCACAGTTGTCCCAAAACCCAGTGCAAACGCAAACAATAACAGCCAGGTGACGCTTCCCTTAGCGGCAAAACTAAGAGCCAGTGACTCACCGATGGGAAACAGCCCCAGTTTGAGCCCCTGCACGAAGAGGCTTAGCCCGAGTAGCACCAGCAGCATGCCCCAGGCGAGGTTCAGCAGATCGGGTAACGGCTGCTTGAGCACCAGCAACTGGAAGACGCCGATCACCAGGAAGATGGGGGTAAGATCTCGCAGGCTGTCTATCAGCGAGGTGGCCATCTGACCCAACAGGGATTTCATTAGGGTGCCGATTCAAAAGGAGGTCGATCTGATCGACTGGAGGACCTGTCGGCCCGTTCCCCGGTTTTACTACCGAACCGGAATGCAAGTAATCTCACGATCAAGCTTAACAAAACCGATCAACTCAGTCCTCTGTCGTTATGTATGTCCTGTCTCTGTACCTGGCTGATCTCACTCAATGGCGGGTTTACATCGGGATCTATGGCGTGAACGGCACCGCGGTGTCGGCAAGCCTTGGCTTGCCCGAACTGCCTCATCAGCATAGCCTCGGCTATTTCCAGACCGGATTCGGTCAGCACCACCGATGGTTTCTTGCCGCGTGGGTCGAGTATCCAACCGCGCTGATACAACAAATCCATCACATCCCAATCGATTCCTTTCCATGCCCGGCAGCCGTCGTGCAGGGTCAATGCCAAAAGGCCTAAGGTCGCTTCGGCCAGTTTTTCGGTATCAAGGTTTTCGAACATGGTCGTGACTTCTTTAGTGAAGTTGAGATTCAGCCCTCACTTCGGTAATCGGCCGATCCTTGGGTGAAGATAAATCATAATGCACAATCTTCAATCGGCCTGAATGTGGCGAATGGGTTGTAAAAAAAAGCGGGCCAGGGGCCCGCTTTTTTTCAGATGGACCGGGTGGATCAACCCATCACGTTTTGTAGCAGCCCGTTGAGACGGCGGACGAATTCCGCCGGGTCATCCAGTTGGGCGCCCTCCCCGAGCACGGCCTGGTCGTAGAGGATATGGGTCAGATCGCCGAAACGGGCGTCGTCGCTTTCGGCCTTCAGCTTGATCACCAGGGGGTGATCCGGGTTGAGCTCGAACACCGGCTTGCTGGTGGGGATGTCCTGACCGGCCGACTTCATGATGCGCTCCATCGTCCGACTCATGCCGAAGTTCTCGCTGACCAGACAGGCCGGCGAGTCGGTCAGACGCGCGCTGATCTTGACCTCGCTGACCTTGTCGCCCAGCACGGTTTTGATGCGGTCGATCAGCGGCTGCAGTTCCTTGGTCGCTTCCTCCTTGTGCTGCTTGTCGGTTTCGTCTTCCAACGTACCCAAGTCCAGGTCGCCCTTGGCGATGGATTGCAGTGATTTGCCCTCGTATTCCGTCAGGTAGCCGACCAGCCAGTCATCGACGCGCTCATGCATCAACAGCACTTCCAGACCCTTCTTGCGGAATATTTCGAGATGCGGGCTGTTTTTCGCGGCGGCGTAACTTTCGGCGGTGATGTAGTAGATCTTGTCCTGACCTTCCTTCATGCGGCCGATGTAGTCGTCCAGTGACACGTTCTGTTCGTCCGTGTCGTTGTGGGTGGACGAGAAGCGCAGCAGCTTGGCAATGCGGTCCTTGTTCTTGAAGTCCTCAATCGGGCCTTCCTTGAACGCCTGGCCGAATTCCTTCCAGAACGTCGCATATTTTTCCGGCTCGTTCTTGACCAGATCCTCCAGCAAGCCCAAGACCTTCTTGACGGCACCGGAGCGGATTTTTTCCAGCAGGGCATTTTCCTGCAGAATTTCCCGCGACACGTTCAGCGGCAGCGAGTCGGAGTCGATCACCCCGCGCACGAAGCGCAGGTAGCGCGGCATCAGCTTGTCGGCTTCCTCGGTGATGAAGACTTTGCGCACATACAGTCGGACGCCATGCTTGGATTCGCGATCCCAGAGATCAAAGGGCGCATTGGACGGGAGATACAGCAGCAATGTGTATTCATTGGTGCCTTCCACCCGACTGTGCACGCGGGCCAGCGAGGGCTGGAAGTCGTGGGAGACGTGCTTGTAGAACTCTTCGTACTGTTCGTCGCTGATCTCGTCGCGATTCTTTGCCCACAGGGCCGAGGCGCTGTTGACGGTTTCCCACTCCGGCGCCGGCGGTTCCTCGCCTTCCTTGGGCTCGCCATAATGCTCCTTGAGCATCTCGATCGGCAGGGAAATGTGATCGGAGAACTTGCGGATGATGCCGCGCAGCTTCCAGCCATCCAGGAATTCGTCCTCGCCCTCTCGCAGATGCAGGGTAATGCGGGTGCCATGCTCCGGCAGGTCGCAGCTTTCCAGCGTGTAATCACCTTCGCCCGCTGATTCCCAGCGTACGCCGTGGTCATGGGTTGTACCCGCCTTGCGGGTTTCCAGCACGACCTTGTCGGCAACGATGAAGGAGGAATAGAAGCCGACACCGAACTGGCCGATCAACTGGCTATCCCTGGCCTGGTCGCCGGTCAATGCTTCAAAGAACTGCTTGGTGCCGGAGCGGGCGATGGTGCCGATGTTGTCGCGCACTTCATCGCGGGTCATGCCGATGCCGTTATCGGTCAGGGTGATGGTGCGGGCGGCCTTGTCGAATTCGATGCGAATCTTCAGGTTCGGATCGCCCTCATATAGGGCGTCGTCGCTCAGTGCGTTGAAACGCAACTTGTCTGCGGCGTCGGATGCGTTGGAAATCAGCTCGCGCAGGAAGATTTCCTTGTTGCTATACAGCGAATGGATCATCAGATGCAGAAGCTGCTTGACCTCTGCCTCGAAGCCCATGGTGACCTTGTTTTCGGCGACCGTCATGGTGTCTCGTGCCTCCAGTGGTTGAATTTGGGGTGCGAAAAAATAAGTTGAGCCGTCGGAGTGGGGGCAGTAGCGGGGCATTTCAAGATGATGAGGCCAATCAACAAGGTGATGTTTTCCTAACCGATCAACTTATCCCGGGAGAGTTTTTGCCGAGGGGCGGATTTTTCAGCAAGTGCTTGGGTCGATGCTCGATGCAGAAAGCTCGTGCTGAATTCAATCCTCAGCTAACGGTCATGCACTGGCCAGTGTTGTCGCGGGTTGATCAACCATCATCCCGCGACATGAGCCTACACAGGCACTTAACTGCTAGGGCTCGCGGTCAGGGCATTCGAAGCCGGACTGACCAAACCCGCACTATTTTTGACTTGCACTGTGCATGTGTAGATGTAACCCCACGAAGTCCCCGATCCCGCAATCCCCAGATCGCTCGCAGGGGCCGCTACGGTCCCGGTGAAGGTCAGGGGGGTGGGTGCGTTTGTACTGGTACAGGTGCCGAGGTACTCGCTGAGCGCGACGCCACCCGTCTCAGAGGGGGCGTTGAACTCCAATAGCAGGCCAACTTGTCCGTTGTTGTTGTAATTACCGAGGTAGGTTAACGTCGGGGCGCTTGGGGCGATTGGTGTCAGTGGTGTGGCAATCACCGTAGCGGCAGTGCTATTGCCATTGACGTTTTGGGCTACCAGGGAACAGGCATATTTAGCGCTCCCCGTCAGGCCGGTTATGACAATGGGCGAACTGGTGCCGTTCGCTGTTCCTGTTGAGGCACCTGATGTTTGGCTGGTACAGCTGGCGAGGTATCCCGTAATGGATGACCCTCCCGTATTCGTAGGTGGGGTAAAAGCCAGGCTGAGTTGCAGGTAGCCAGCTGTAGCTGTCAACGCGGTGGGTTGGGCGGGGACTGTCGAGGCCGAGGTCGTGGCACTGCATGAAGCAATCGGGCAAGTGGCGGGAACCAGGCTCAGACCACTGGCATTCTGTGCCTGGATCGAGCAGGTGTAAGTGCTCCCCGGAGTCAAGTTGATCACAGAAATCGGGGAAGCCATTGCGCTCGCGGTGACAACCGTGCTGGTGTTAGTCAGCGTACAGGAAGCCACATAGGCGGTGATTGGTTGGCCACCGTCTTCGCTGGAAGGCACCGGATCAAACGAAACACTGATCTGGCCTGTGCTGCCGATAACGCCGGTCAGCGTGGGGGCATTGGGAACTGTCAGGGGCGGAGGCAACAGTTCATAGAACGACTGATTGGTCGCATTGTTCGCACCAGACCACCAAGTGCGACCCATCAGTGCGGCCATGATGGGAAAAACATTGCCTGAATTTGGGCTACACGTCGTGAATCCGGTAAAGCAAACGTAGCTAACATTTGGACTAGTGGCGGCAATGGTGCTGTTTATGTAGACAGAAACATTGTCAAACTTCTGGTAACCGTTATTCACGTAGGAACCCGAAACCTTGCTCACATTGTCAGAGGTGTAGTAACCGGTATTGGTGGCTGAATAGCCTTCGCTGGTTGGCCAGCCATTGATTTGGTTGACTGCCTGAAAAAAGAAATTGCTGGCAGTCAGGCCCCCCGAGGTTTGTGGATAGTTCAGGGCACTGATTTGGCCTGAGGTTATCGTCAGTGTGCGCAGGGCCTGA
>JBILGM010000002.1:0-140691 GCA_044351045.1 Methylococcaceae bacterium
GTCACTCTGCTGGTGGAAGCCGGTACGCATCCCGTGGTGCAGTGGATCTTTCTGAAGGCAGCCCGCCACATCAGCAATACGCGACAGCAATTTTTCTCGGAACCCGGATATTTTCCGGTTTACCTGGACCGCAGCCTACCGCTGAGCAAGGTGGCCAAACGTTACTACCAGGATGGATTGCCGGCGCTTGCCAATCATGTGCCGCTGTGGTTGGCCGACTTCATCGACCGGGTCTGGTTTTATCTGCTGGCCGGACTGACCGTCCTCATTCCAGCCTTTCGTACCCTGGTTGCCTCTCGAACCTATTACTCGAACCAGGTTATCGAAAATGCTTTTATTCATCTCCGTGACATTGACCTGCGCATTGCCAATCTGGACTCAGCTCAGTCGGCCGATGTACTGCTGGCGGAACTGGAGAGCCTGAGTCAGACGGTTGAAGACACCTGGATTGCCTCCAACAATATCAAGGCGCTTTACTCGTTCAAGCCCCGCATCAGGAACGTCAGAGATGCCATCAAGGAGAAACGCCTCCTTTGGGAGCCGCAAGAAGACGTTGATGATTGATTCGGAGCCAGAGACTTAGTCCTGATCATCCTCTCCAGGGGTATCATCGTCAGCGGAGACTCGTTCCTGATAGTCTTTTTTGCTGATCTGATCATCAAGGTCCGCATCGGATTTACAGCCCGATAGCGACAGTAAAAGCAGTATGCCTGGCAAGAGATAATGCAGTCGTTTCATGCTGTTTTCTCCAAAGGGTAGGGGTGGATTTGTAATATAGTCTAAATGAGTGAGTGCTGTGGACGGTAAGTGGCATGACATCGTTTCAAAGCGCTCTCCATCAACGCTTGAAGACATTCAACGTTGTCACGATCAAGGTCATCAACGGTTCGGTTGTCACCACAAATAGGATGCCGGTGATAACAGCGAAGGTGGTAGCGCGACCGACCGAGGTGGCGTTGCGTTGACACTGCAGCCCGCGCATGCAGCCAGCCACAGCGACCAGTATGCCGAATATGGCGCTTTTGCCGATACCAATCTGGAAGTCGATGATTTGCAGATGATTCGAAATCAAGATGAAGTATTCGTTAGACGAGATTTCGAATATACCAACGACTCCTCAGGTCTTGCCTTTTGCCATAGCCGAGTTACATCCCGGCTTGCGACTCCAACGCCAATGATTCGCTATGGTCTGACGGGATGATCACTATGGGTTCCGAACCTTCGCTGCCTCCCCTAAGGATCTGGGGGGCCTCAAGTGCCTCTTATCCTGGAATCTCGTTAAACGGCAAGACGTGACCCTTTTAAATGCGCAGCTCTTGATATGCTGTGGTGAACTTGCTCCAAGCCAGATATTCTCACCTTAGTCCATCAACTCAACCAAGTGGTGTCGAGGTGACAATCGTGGTCAACGTGCATGAAGCCAAGACTCATTTTTCACGCTTACTGGAACAGGCGCATGCGGGGCAAGAAATCCTTCTGGCGAAAGCAGGTAAGCCATACGCCCGATTTATGCCGCTTGAACGCGGCAGTACCCGTCGTCAGGCCGGCCGCCTGCAATGAAGGGTCACAGAAACGTTTTTCGAGCCACTGGCAGAAAAAGATCTGGATGCCTGGGAATCGCGGTGAAATACATTCTAGATATGCACGCCCTGCTATGGTGGTGGATGGATGATCCGGCACTCTCCCCAAGTACGTGAGCTGATCCAGGACGAAGCCAACGAGAGCCCGGCCAGCGCATGGGAGATTGCCACCCAGTGCCGCTTGGGCAAACCGGACATCGGGCGCGATGCAGTGGCCCGTTTCGACGAATTGATAAGGCTGGATGGCTTTGGTCGCTTGCCTGTTAGTTACCTTCATGCCCTGAGAGCGGGTGGATTGCTGAGCCAACACCGCGATCCATTTGACCTCATGCTCGCGGCGCAAAGCCTGATCGAAGGTGTTCCTCTGTGACACGCGATACGGCCTTCGATGCGCTGGGTACAGCGACTATTTGGTGAGAATGCCACTGTTCGACCCATCGGCATTCCATCCGCTCCACTTTTCGTGCGGGCTTCTATGGATCGATAGCAGTCCTCAGCGCTTGAAGACGTTCAATGTGGTCACGATCAAGGTCATGACCGCGTCCGATATCACGACAAAGACAATGCCGGTGACCACAGCCGAGGTGGTGGCGAGACCGACCGATGTGGCATTGCGTTGGCACTGCAGCCCCCGCATGCACCCCGCCACGGCGACGAGAATTCCGAAGGCTGCGCTTTTACCAATGCCAACCTGGAAGTCGATGAGTCGGAGACGGTTGGAGATTTGGGTCGAGTATTCGCTGAAGGAAATGTCGAAGAGACCCGCGGCCACCAGGGCGCCACCGAACATTCCCACTACATCGGCATAGAGCGTAAGAAAAGGCACCATCAGAAATAAAGCCAGGATACGGGGTAGAACCAGAAACTCCATGGGGGAGATGCCCGAGGTTTTCAGGGCATCAATCTCATCATTGACGGTCATGGACCCCAGTTCCGCGGCAAACGCGGCCCCGGTTCTGCCCGCCATCAAAATGGCTGTCATCATGGCGCCCATTTCGCGGGCCATGCCGAGACCGACAAGGTCGGCTATGAAGATTTGTGCACCGAACAGTTTCAGTTGCACGGCGCCGACAAAGGCGAGAATCATGCCGACCAGCAGGGCGATCAGGCTGATGATGGGCAGGGCATTGGGACCGCATTCCTGTATGAGTGCCCAGAGGTCACTCATGCGCATGCGGGCCTGCCCCGTCAGCAGCTTGCCCAATGCAATACAGGTTTCACCGATAAATTCGGCCAGACCGTTGAAGTCATGGACGAAACCCAAGGTATGCCGTCCGACCACCTCCAGCCAGCTCTCGGCCGGTTTGGCCCGGCTGACATCCTGTCGCTCGGGCACCGCATTTGCCAGTGCCAGCAATCCGCGGACGCCCTCGGGGAGACCACTGTAATCGACACCCATGCCGCGCGCCTCGCAATGGCGTACCAGCTTGTTGATCAAGGTCAGCAACAGGCTGTCCCAGCGTTTTAGTTCGGTGCTGTCAAACCGAAGTGTCTGAATGCTATCGCTACGATTCAGTTGCTCGATGATGTGATCGGCGCTTGGGACGCTGCCGTTGATTCGCCATTCACCGGCTAGCTTCAGGGTCAATCGCTGATTTGTGTCCTCGATGAGTTGTAGCGTGGCCAAGCTCACGACGAGGGTCTCTTCAGTCGGTAGAGCGCGGAAATATCCTCTTCGCCATACCCGGACGTCATCAGTTCACGGTAGTGCGTTTCGGTGATATCGGTCAGTGGCAGTTGAGTGCCCAGTTGATCCGCCATAGACTGGCAGATTTTGAGGTCCTTGTGATGCAAGTGGAGTTTGAAACCGGGTTCGAAATGGCCCTGTGTCATGGTGTGGCCGCGTTTTTCCAGAAACCAGTTACCCGCCGCACCGCCTGAGAGGACTTGAATCAGCTTTTCCATGCTTAGACCCAGGTGTTCGCCAAAAGCCAGCGCCTCGGTCACGGCCTGATTGATCCCCGCGCAGAGCACTTGATTGACCGCCTTGGCGGACTGGCCCATGCCGACGTCGCCCATGTGCACAATCCGGTGGCTGACCGCTTCAAGCAGCGGACGGATACGTTCCAGTGTGTCGGTATCGCCGCCCACCATGATGGCCAGGGTCGCGTTGCGCGCACCTTCAACCCCACCGGTCACCGGTGCATCAAGAAAGTCGGCCCCGGCGGCGCGAATCAGTCCGCATGCCTTAAGCGCGGTTTCGCGACTGACGGTTGAGAAGTCGATAACTATCTGTCCGGGGCGAAGATATGGCTGGATAGCCTGCACAAGTTGCATCACATCCCCATCGGCCGAGACGCAGAGGCAGATGACATCAACCTGCTCAGCCAACTCGGCGGGTGAGGTGGCGAAAGTGAGATTCGTCTCCCGTGCAAAGGCGGTCGCTTTTTGATCGGTGCGGTTCCATACGGTCGTGAGGAAGCCCCGATCGGCGAGGTGTCTGGCCATCCAGTGCCCCATGGCGCCCAGGCCGATGAATCCTGCATGCAGGGACTGACTCATTGCGTGCTCATTCTTCCAGATAGGTATAGCTGACTAATCCGGCCATCAGCTCGCTTTCGAACTGCTTGCGTCTATCCGCCGGTAATTGCGCTTCGATGAGTTTTTTGCGGTAGGCGCGTTCCAGTTCTTCAGGATTGATATGCACGTAGCGCAGCATGTCATCGGCGCCGTCGCCGTGCATGGGATCGACCAAGCGGTAACCGCCGAGACCGTCCAGCTCGACATTGACCGAGTGAGTGTCGCCAAACAGGTTGTGCATGTCTCCCAGGATTTCCTGGTAGGCACCGACCAGGAATATGCCAATCAGGTAGCTTTCGCCGGGTGTGGTGGCATGCAGACGCAGGGTGGTTTCGAGGCTCTGGTTGTCGATGTAGGCGTCGATGCGTCCGTCGGAGTCACAGGTCAAATCCTGAATCACTCCACGGCGGGTCGGTTCTTCATCGAGTCGCTGCAGCGGCATGACCGGAAACACCTGGTCGATGGCCCAGGCATCCGGCATGGACTGAAACAGCGAGAAATTGCAGAAAATCTTGTCGGCCAGCCGCTCGTTAAGTTCATCCAGCAGCTCACGATGGGCCCGCAAGCGGATATCAAGCCGGCGTTGCACCCCGTGGCAGACGGCGGCGTTCATGCGCTCGGCCTCGGCCAGTTCAGGCAGACTGAGTTTCCCTTGGACAAACATGCCGCGGGCCTCAGCCAGATCGAATTGCGCATCGTGGTAGACGCCGAGCACGGACTCTGTCGACAGGCGCTCCAGGCAGTCGGCCAGGTCCTGCAAGGGTTTGGCTTCGGAAGCCATGGGTGCTGCCGTGTCTTCGGGGACGCTCTCGATATCGGTGATGTGAGTGATGAGTACGGCATGATGGGCGCTCATGGCACGACCGGACTCGGTGACGAGGTCAGGATGGGGCAGGGCGTATTCGGCGCAAATTTCGCTGAAGGCGCGCACGATGCTGTGGGCGTACTCGTCGATGCTGTAATTGATGGAACATTCGCTGGTCGAGCGAGTGCCTTCGTAATCCACTCCCAGGCCGCCGCCGACGTCGGCCAATTGGATATTGACGCCCAGTCCATGAAACTCCGCGTAGTAACGGCCGGCTTCCCGCAGGGCGATTTTTACGTCGCTGATATCAGCAATCTGGGAGCCCATATGGAAATGCATCAGCTTCAGGCAGTCCAGCGAGTTTGTTTCTCGAAGGCGACTTATCAGCTTGAGAATCTCGCCGTTATGCAGGCCGAACTTTGATTTGTCGCCGCCGCTGTTCTGCCATTTCCCGGCACTGATGCTGGATAGCCTGACCCGCACACCGAGTTGCGGTTCGATGCCGAGCGCGGCGGCTTCCTCGATGACGACATCCAGTTCCGATAGCTTTTCGATCACGATGAAAACATTCAGGCCAAGACTGCGACCGATCAAAGCAAGGCGGATGTAGGAGCGGTCCTTATAGCCGTTACAGATGACGGTGCCCGCGTTGGAGAGTGCCAGTATGGCGAGCAACTCGGATTTACTGCCCGCTTCCAGACCAACCGGATATTGGCCATTGTGCAGTATGCCGTCGACTACGGCGCGCTCCTGGTTGACCTTGATCGGATAGACAGGCGTGTAATGGCCTTGGTAATCGAGGTCCTGGCGCGCCCGGTCAAAGGCCTGGGTCATTCTGGCAATGCGATGACGCAGTATGTCGGTAAAGCGAATCAGAACGGGTAGGGAGAGTCCTTCCTGGCGGACTGATTGGACGACCTCGACCAGGTCAACCGTGCCCTTTTGGGGATCACCGGCCGGATGAACTATGACATGACCGCCGGAGTTAATGCCGAAATAGCCCTCTCCCCAATGTTCGATGGCATAGATTTCACGGGAAAGTTCGGTGTTCCAGCGCGCTGTCATAATGAATTCCTTTGATCAGGCCGACAATTATGTGGAAAATCGCCGCTCATTTCCATTTGAGGCTTTCTGATGATTGATTCACCCGGCTGGTTTACCGAAGTCTATCCAAAGCATGGCAGCGCCTTTTCCCTTAAGGTCAAGTCCAAACTGCATGAAGAGCAGACGCCTTTTCAGAAGATCGAGATCTTCGATACCGAGTGGTTCGGTAAGTTGATGATCATTGACGGCTGTACCATGGTGACTGATCGGGATAACTTTCTCTATCACGAGATGATGACTCATCCGGTACTTTATACTCATCCCGATCCGCAACGTGTGTGGGTTATCGGCGGCGGCGATTGCGGCAGTTTGAAGGAGGTTCTGCGGCATCCGGAGGTCAAGCAGGCTATTCAGATCGAGATCGATGAGCGCGTCACGCGTCTGGCGGAAGAATATTTTCCGGACCTTTGCATTTCCAATCATGATCCGCGCGCCCAGCTGTTGTTTATCGACGGCATCCAGTGGGTAAAAGATGCCGTATCGAACAGTGTGGATGTCATTATTGTGGATAGCACAGACCCCGTCGGCCCGGCAGAGGGTCTCTTCAATGAGGCTTTCTATCGTGAGTGCTATCGTTGTCTCGGCCCGAATGGCATTCTGGTTCAGCAGAGCGAATCACCGCTTTTTCATGCCGAACTGATCGAGGCCATGCATACGACCATGCGTGGTTCCGGGTTTGCCGAGACACGGAGTTTCTTCTTCCCACAGTGCATCTATCCATCGGGCTGGTGGAGTGGCACCATGGCCAGCAAGTCTGCTATCACGGGTTTCAGGGAATCGGCTGCAGAGGCGAGGCCGTTCGAAACGGCTTACTACAGCGTGAACATTCATAAATCGGCCCTTGCGACACCGGAGTTTCTGCGGAAACGTCTGGCGGCGATTTAGGCACTTAGACACAATCCAGAGGATCAACGCATCATGGCGGAAAAAGAAATAACCGAGGCGCTTTTCATCTTGCGCAAGGAAGTCGAGAAATTCGAGGGCGACCATCCCGAATTAAAAGACAAGATGGAAGCCTTACTGACCAAGCTGGAGGATCGGCTGGAAGCCGAAGACGATGTGCAGCACCTGCATCTGGTCGACGACATGAAGACCGCACTCACGCAGTTTGAGGTAGAACACCCCACGGCCAGCGGGATCATCAATGAATTGATGCTGACGCTGAGCAATATCGGGATTTGATGAGGCTGAATAATATGGTCTGGGAGACCTGACAGGTTTTTGAAAACCTGTCAGGTCACATTGGACTATTTCTTCTTATCGTCCGAGAGATACCGGGCAATATCTTCCTTGGCGAAACCGATCTTGCGGGCCACCCGGTCAGCGTGGCTGACCCGCGAGATACCTTCGATGACTCGATAGGTGGGATGTTCGTCCTTGAATTCCACTTGACGGGCCATCCCGATACGCTTTTTCTGATATCGATCAACCAGTTCATGGTTATGGGTAATGAGGACGGTGCTGTTACCCTTCTGGTGAAAGCCGTCAAGGATACTCATCGATATCTCGATCTTTTCCTCATGCGTAGTGCCCTCTGATAGCTCGTCCATGATCACCAGGCTGCGCGGACTGGCGGCGAGGAAAATATCCTTGGTGCGCCGCAATTCGGTACCGAAGCGTCCCTCGCCATCGCTCAGGTGGCTGATTTCGGGAACCTGGTAAAAGAGGCGGTCTGCCACCGTCATTTCTGCTTCAACCGCCGGCACGTACCCACCGATCTGGCCGAGTAACTGGGTCTGCGCCAGAGTCTTGCAGAAAGCGGTCTTTCCGCCACTGTTCGGGCCAGTAACCAGCGTCAGTCGCGATTTTCCGAGATCAATTTCATTGCCCACATAATCGGGGTTGCCTTTGGCGAGGATGGGGTTACGCACTTCCTTGACCTTGAGATGATGTGCTGACTGATCAACCAGCGTCGGCAGGGACATGGGGTGTCCGAAGGCTTCCTTGTAACGAATCAGGCTCATCAGCTCGTCGACTTGTCCCAGAGCATCGAGGGCACGCTGAACTTCTGGTGATTTTTTGAAGATCTCTCTCAGCGGGTAGATGCAGCCATCGCGGTCAAAACCACCGACGACCGGGATATACAGAAATCCGACGGGCAGCAGGAATAGCCAGAAGGCCGATGCGACGGAGGCCACAATATCGAGCAACAAAGGGACAAATTCCAAAGCCAGGAAAAGGGCCACCACGAAGAGGGTCAGTCCGACCGGTTTGAAGAGGGTCGGCCGAAATTTGATGGCCGGCGTCAGCAGGCCTTTTTCTTGTTTGGTAACGATCCCTTTCTCGGTGCGATAAGCGGGACCCTTGGCCAGGTTATAGGCCCTGGATTTCGACAGATCGGTGATGTTTTCGAGGATGGCCCCCAGATAATCGCTGCGCGGAGCCGCAACTTGACTGGCACCCTCGACCAATTCGAGCATGAACTGCGTGCCGTTAATGTAGGGCGTGTAGCCATAGCCTTCCAGTTCCAGATCGTGTGCCTTGGAGCTGAACATGCCCATGAATGTGCCGAAGAGCAGTTCATGAAAATCCCTTTCCTTGTGCTTGGCACGGGTGACAATGCCCTCCAGTTGTTTTTTCAGGGCTGGGTCCGACTCGATTTCCCTGATCGCGTCCTGTTTACTGCGCAGGATGTCGATGTTCATCAGCGGCTGCTTCAATGATCGATACAGCACTGCTTGGCCAATCAGGGTATCGGCATGATTGGCGCTGTCGAAGAGCTTGTCGATTTCGATAGATTGGAAGGTGCTTTTATCAATGACCCCGATATGCTCATCGTTGATCCCTTCGCTATGAATGGGGGGCGGTGTCGATGCATCTGACCGAAACAGGGGGCTATAAACAGCGTTGAGGATGTCCTTCATTGGAGGCGATGTACGAGTGGATTGATGATGGGCGCTCACCCTACACCCACAAGCTAGCAGCTTCAACCTTGGTGGTTGTATGCCGTTTGAATCGAAATCAAGTCAGATTAGCTGACTTCTTGGCGCCCAGTTGACTCCTTGCAGGTGGTGTTTGTAAAGAGCCTACAGAGTCAAAAACCACCGGAGGATGTCGAAAAGTGCTTAGATTGGCCTTAATAGGCAGGGAACATTCCGGCTCGAATCGTCAGATTCGTGGTTAATTAGCTGCCATCGTTCGTTTTGGGCTCGTAGCCCCTGAGTAGATTAAGGTGCCCAAGATGCAGAAGCCTCGACTGCCTATCCGCCATGCTATCCCTCTCAGGCCGTTGGCTTTCGGTCATTCCTCATTGCATACGGCACATATTGCGAGGCTGACTGCCGATGAGGTCCTTGCCAGTCTAAATAGTGCGTCCATGGGACTGAGTGAAGACGAAGTCGAACGTCGTCGCCATGAATTTGGTTACAACCGAGTCGAAGAGGTGCGCGGCACACCGCAATGGCTGCTTTTCGTTCGTGAATTCACCCATTTTTTTGCAGTCATTCTCTGGGTCGCTGCGGGGCTCGCCTTCTTTGCCGAGCACATGGAGCCCGATCAGGGTATGCAGCCATTGGGCACAGCCATCATCGGCGTGATCCTGATCAACGGCATCTTCTCCTTCTGGCAGGAATATCGGGCCGAAAAGGCACTGGATGCGTTGCGACAATTGCTGCCGCAGGAAATCAAGGCCTTGAGGGCGGGGCAGGTTCAAAACCTGGATGTGGAATGGCTGGTACCCGGTGATGTCGTTCTGCTGGGTGAGGGTGACAAGGTCCCGGCTGATGTCAGGTTGATTGAGGCATTCGCTATGCGGGTGAACACGGCGACGATTAGCGGTGAGTCTCTGCCAAAAGCCCGAAATGCCGAACCGGATCAGAACGACACGCCCTTGACGGCGAAAAACCTTGTACTGGCGGGTACCACGATTGTTTCGGGGCAAGGACGCGGGGTGGTATTCGCGACGGGGATGCATACCGAATTTGGCAAGATTGCTCACCTGACGCAGACGACGGAGGAGGTGTCTTCTCCTCTGCAAAGGGAGATAGCCCGACTGTCTCGCCTCGTCGCTTTGCTGGCAGCGAGCCTGGGCCTTTGTTTTTTCCTGATTGGTCAGGCCATCGGTATGCCGTTTTGGGGGAATTTCATGTTCGCCATCGGCATTATTGTGGCCAATGTTCCCGAGGGGTTATTGCCGACGGTGACTTTGTCGCTGGCGATGGCGACTCAACGAATGGCCCGACGCAACGCCCTGGTTCGTCATTTACCCGCTGTTGAGACGCTGGGTTCGACCACTGTTATCTGCTCGGACAAAACCGGAACACTGACTCAAAACCATATGCGGGTAAAGCGATTATTCGCGAACGATGGTTTTCTGTCGGCTGATTCAGCTATTGCGAATTTAGTGCAAACGGCGAGCATCGGTTGGTTGATGCGTATCTCATCAGTCTGTCATGACGTGCATGCGGCGACTCATGATGGGTTAACTGATTGGCTGGGGGATCCCATGGAAGTCGCTCTGGTGGAGCAGGCACGGCAATGTGGGTTCACATCGGACGATTGCAGACGTATCGCCGAGATTCCTTTTGACAGCGATCGCAAGCGCATGTCCGTGGTGGGGGAAGACATTTATGGTGTCCGCACGCTCTATTGTAAAGGTGCACTGGAGTCCTTGCTCCCCGTGTGTGACTCGATTCATCAAGATGGGCATATTCTGCCCCTGGATGTTCTGGCGCAGTCTCGGTTACTCGCGGCTCAGGACGAGATGGCTCGATCAGGACTTCGTGTACTCGCCTTCGCTTATCGCTTGCTGGCGCCGGGCGAAGTAGCAATTGAAGGTGGCTTGACGCTCTGTGGACTCATGGGTCTGGAAGATCCTCCACGGCCAGAAGTTTCGGCGGCCATTGCTAGCTGCCGTATGGCAGGCATCAAGGTCATCATGGTGACAGGAGACCATCCGGTCACCGCAGTGGCCATTGGTCGTGAAATAGGCTTGGTCCGGAGCGAGACACCGGTTGTGCTGCTTGGCGATACCCTGCCAAGAATGACCAAGACGCAGCTTCAGCTGGCCCTGGATGCTCCGGAGATTCTGTTTGCGCGGGTGACTGCCGAGCAGAAGATGCTCATCGTTCAAGCCTTGCAAAGGAAGGGAGACATTGTCGCGGTTACAGGGGATGGGGTGAACGATGCGCCCGCGCTAAAGGCTGCCGATATCGGCATTGCCATGGGGATCACCGGGACCGATGTGGCGAAAGAAGCCGCGGACATGGTTCTGCTGGATGACAATTTTGCCAGTATTGTGAGTGCGGTCGAGGAAGGACGGGCTGTTTTTGAAAATCTCAGGAAGTTTCTCACGTACATCCTGACCTCGAATATTCCCGAGTTGATTCCTTACCTGGCATTCGTACTTTTCAGGATTCCATTACCACTTACAGTGATTCAGATCCTCGCAGTTGATCTGGGTACCGACATGCTACCGGCTTTGGCGCTGGGTGCTGAACCGCCGCATCCTGGCCTGATGCAGCAAGCGCCACGCCCTCGCACTGAGCGATTATTGCACTGGCCGCTGTTGGTGCGAGCCTATCTGTGGCTAGGAATGATAGAGGCCGCAGTCTCGTTAGCCGCCTTCTTCTTCGTGCTCAAGGGGGGAGGGTGGCATTATGGCGAGACGCTGGGTCGGCAAGACCCGCTGTACCTGCAGGCAACCGGTGCATGTCTGGCGGCGATTGTTATCAGTCAGGTAATCAATATCTTTCTCTGCCGTCATCCGCGCCAGTCAGCCCTGCGTCTCGGCTTGAGTCGCAATCCATTGTTGCTGTGGGGAATCGCTCTGGAGATCGGGCTTATCTTGTGGATCGTCTATACCCCTTGGGGGAATGACTGGTTCGGCACCGCACCATTGGCTTATGAAGTCTGGCTCTTCATCATCCCACTGGTCTTTGTCATGGGAATTGCCGAGGAAGCCAGAAAATGGCTTTTACGGCGATTAAGTCAAAGTGTGGGTTGGCGGTAAACATCGGCTAGCGGATTTCCTCCAAAAACCTCTGTTTATTTGCCAAAAAGTTTGGCCCATGTAACAAAGGGGGAAGAACGATCTGTGGAGGCGCGTGGCGGAGTCGAACCGCCCTAGATGGATTTCAAATTCACTGCAAGGGGAGCAGAGGGTCAGGTCTTGCATGCCAGCATTCCTTTTTCGAAACCTTTTACCGCTTTACTGACAGTTGCGTAATGGACATGTAAGTAGATGGCAATTTCCTTCATGGAATAATCGCCCTAGAGATAGGGCTTTGCCATGGGCTGATCGGGTGGATCTTCCTGCCGATACGATTCATGAGGCCTGGCCATTGCCCGCCGCTCACGCCGTTGCATCTCGCGTGAGTCTCCCCCCGAGGCAAGATTTGACTGGACTTTTTCAGGAAAGCCTCGCCGCCCAGGATGATTTGCTGTCTCAGGTTTTTCGACAGGGTGGGCAACCCAACACCGGGCGATCAACATGCACTGTCAGTCGAACATCACCGTCGATAAACCTCGCGGCGGTGACCGATACGAACAACCAGCACCACCAATTGTTGATCCTGCACCTCATACACAACGCGGTAACATCCAATGCGGATGCGGCGCAAGCCAGAAAATTCTCCTTTCAGCACGCCCCCGGCAGTCGGGTTGGATTTGAGTTGATCAATCGCCTCAATGATTCGCAAACGATCGTCCCTTGCAATACTTTCCAGCGCCTTCACGGCGCTTTGCTTAATGCTGACGCAATAACTCAATTTTCACCGCCTCCCAGTCCAGCACCGGGTCAGCAGGGTCACGCAACACTTCGACAGCCCGAGAAACATCCTCGAAATCATCTAGGTAATACTCCACCGCCTGCCTCACCACCTCGGCGCGTGTCCGCCGCAAACCTGCGGCCGCCTGATCCAACGCAGCCACCAACTCGTCTGGCAATCTGGCCGTAATCTGGCTCATCGCATACCTCGTAATAAATGAATGTCGTGTAATGTCAGACTAATGCGCAAGAGTGCGATCGTCAAGGCAAATGCAAAACCACGCCGGCATCGGCAATTGCGAGAACAACAGCCACAGCATTTCCAGAGCATCGCGCGCATGACCCCAGTCATGCTCCAATCATCTCAACTTAACTGCTGCAACCCGGACGCTCGAGTTGAACAGGAGCGGTTTCCGCTATTTTGCCAAGCCGCTGTTGTTCCCATTGCTTTGTTGAAAACTTGGCGCTGGTGGGACGGCACTCAATCGAAGAAACCAGCGCTTGGCTGATTGCCGTGCTTAAAAGGCCGCCCTGGCTTACCAGGGGGTACCCGGCGTCCCGGCATCTTTTCAAGCTCGGCTTCAGACCTTAGCGCGAAGCTTTTGCCTCGAGCTCGCTGTCAAAGGTGATGTAACGAGGCCGGCGGAGAAGCAAGTGCTTAAGCACAACTTAACAGTTGCCTGTTGCTTTGCGCTGTCGAAGAGGTGCCATGTGAACCGCAGCGCTATGTAAACTCTTTGTCCATCTCTGGGTGGTTTGTGCTAGCTTTTGACGTACTAAACGACACTCAGCTGCGTTCAGACAATTGTCAGATAGTGAATCGCTGGGAGTAGTGGAGGCGCGTGGCGGAGTCGAACCGCCCTAGATGGATTTGCAATCCACTGCATAACCGCTTTGCTAACGCGCCGTAACCTGGCTTGTCTGATACTGATCGAACACTGGGGGTGTGGGTGTTCTGATTTCATCTAGCACAAAAGCCGCTACATGAGCGGCTTTTGAAGATTCTGGAGCGGGAAACGAGACTCGAACTCGCGACCCCAACCTTGGCAAGGTTGTGCTCTACCAACTGAGCTATTCCCGCGTCTGTCTGAAGCCGCATATTTTAGGGGGGCGATTTTGCCTTGTCAACAAGATTGCTTCTGAAGTCCTGCGAAAAAACCGGCATGGCAGCACGCAGATAGAGGATCATGGACCAGAGCGTCAGGGCGGCGGCGAGAAGCAATAGCAGTTGGCCGAAGTTCTGAAGATTTTCGCGCCAGACATCCATTCCCAGCAGCAGCAAGGTGATCGATACCATCTGAGCCGTGGTTTTCCATTTTCCCAGCTCTGATACCGCGACTTTCCGGCGCTCGCCAATCTCCGCCATCCACTCGCGCAGGGAGGCGATGGTGATTTCACGGCCGATGATGATGGCCGAGGCGACAGCCACGATAGGGCTGGGATCGGCCTGAACGATGAGGACCAGAGTCACCGCAACCATCAGTTTGTCGGCCACCGGATCAAGAAATGCGCCGAAGCGTGTGCTCATGTTCATACGGCGGGCCAGGTAGCCATCCAGCCAGTCGGTCAGTGCGGCCAGCATGAAAACGATCGCACACAGCAGATGGGCATTGGGCCATGGCAGGTAAAAAAGAACGACCAACACCGGGATCAGAACGATGCGCAGCAAGGTGAGATAAGTAGGGAGATTCAACTCCATCGCTCAGTTTTCCTGTTCATGGAACGTATCATAAATACGCTGTGCTAACTGCAGGCTGATGCCATCTATGCGTGAAAGTGCATCCACCCCGGCACGGCTAATTTCCCGTACCCCGCCGAATTGCCGCAATAACTGCTGGCGCCGCTTGGCTCCCAAACCGGGAATACCCTCGAGCGTCGACTGTTTGCGCGCCTTGGCCCGCCTCTGTCGGTGACCGGTGATGGCAAATCGATGTGCCTCATCACGAATTTGCTGTATCAGCAACAGGGCAGGCGAGTTAGAGGGTAGCATGAAAGCGGGGGTGGCTTCCGCTGGGATCAGTACCTCCATACCAGGTTTTCGATCAGGACCCTTGGCTACACCCAGGGTTCGGACGGAGGCCATTCCCAGATCGCCAAGTGCCGCCATGACGGCCTTTACCTGTCCCTTGCCGCCATCGATGAGAAGGATATCCGGCGGATCGAACTCGCCCTCTTTAATCCGGCGATAGCGCCGTGTCACAGCCTGTGCCAGCGCCGCATAATCATCGCCGGGCTGAATGCCTTCGATATTGAAGCGGCGGTAAGCCGACTTGACCGGTCCTTGCTGGTCGAATACCACGCATGAAGCCACGGTCAATTCGCCCTGGGTATGACTGATATCGAAGCACTCCAGTCTTTTGGGTGTCTCAGCGCACTGCAGTGTCTGGCCCAACGCCAGAAATCGAGCATGCATATCCTGTCGGTTGGCCAGCTTTGCTGTCAGGGCGCTCTCTGCATTGGTAAGCGCCAATTGCACCCGACGGGCCCGCTCGCCTCGCAGCTTCCCGGATATACGTACGGCATGTCCGGCTTGATCTGTCAGCATTTCTTCCAGCAGAGCCGGGTCTTCGACGGTTTCGCTGACCAGAATTTCCCGGGGGATGGGTTTGCCCAGGTAATACTGGCCGATGAATGCCTCAATCAGGCTCTGGCCATCTTGCTCCTCGGGCATGACAGGAAAGAAGGTTTGGTCGCCAATTTGTTGCCCACCCCGGATGAAAACCATCTGGATACAGGAGGTATGGCCTCTTAGAGCGCAGGCAATGATATCCACGTCACCTTGTTCGCCGTGCACGGATTGTCGCTCCAGTACCGTGCGCAAGGTTGCGATCTGATCGCGATAGCGTGCGGCTTTTTCGAAATTCAACTCCGCGGAGGCTTTTTCCATCCTATAAGCCAGTGCGTCGATCAGTTGCCGCCCATCGCCTTCAAGAAACATCAGCGTGTCATGGACATCTTCTGCGTAGCTTGCTTCATCGATCAGTCCGACACAGGGCGCGGTGCAACGCTCGATCTGATATTCGAGGCAGGGGCGGCTGCGGTTCTCGAAAAATGAATCCCGACATTGACGTACCGGAAATATTTTCTGTAATAGCTTGAGGCTTTCGCGCACGGCACTGGCGCTGGGATAGGGCCCAAAATAGCGGCCGAGACCGTTCTTTGCGCCACGATGAAAGCTCAGCCGCGGAAATTTCTGGTGCGTGGTGATATGGATCGATGGGTAGCTTTTGTCATCACGTAGCGTAATGTTGTAGCGTGGTTTGTGCCGCTTGATCAGCTGGCTTTCGAGTAGTAGCGCCTCGCCCTCGGTATGCGTTACGCGGACATCGATGCTATGGATTCGAGCCACCATGGCCTGCTGCTTGGGCGAGCAGTCCTTCGAGGAAAAGTAGCTGGTGACCCGTTTCTTGAGGTTCTTGGCTTTACCGACATAAATGACCTCACCTCTCGAGTCCAGCATGCGATAAACGCCAGGCCTCTGGGTCAAGGACTCCAAAAAAGCACTGATGTCAAAGGCAGTGGAGGGTTCTGGATCGCTCATGTCGGCGTAGTTAACGGGCCCGTGGCAGGTTTGATCATTATAATGGTGGCTTGGCTAGCAGGATGCTCGCCACCCCTTTTGGATGCAACGCGATGAATGACTCTCTCAATCCCCAACTGACCAAGGGACTGATCAACCAGTATCCCCTCATTTATGTTCAAAGCCGAGAAGAGCAACGGCTGGAGCGTCAGCTCAATCAACTCTCTCGACTGCATTACGGGGATGATCGTCCCATCCTTGAGTGGAGCGCGGCCCAGGGGCTGACTGGAGATGACACGCTGACCGATCCACTTGAGGTGATTAGCGCCATACGAAAGGCTGAGACGCCTTGTTTCTTCCTCCTGCGGGACCTCCCCGCTCTGTTTGCCGATAATCCGGTCTTGGTCAGGGCGCTGCGCGATCTTTATCGTGACCTCGCTGGGAAGAACTGCTTCGTGTTCCTTTCGTATCCGGGTCTTTTGCTGCCGGAGGAGTTGAAGGGTCAATTATGGCTGGTTGATCTGGGGATGCCGGGCGGGGATGAGATCCTGGCCTATCTCAAGGCTGTGCTGGTCGCGGAAGGGAAGGGGAGCAGTGTTGATGAAGACTGGTATCAGCAGTGCGCTACCGCCATGAAGGGGCTCACACTGGATGAGGTTCGTCACTTGATCCATGGCTGGTCCAGTGAGAACCGTTTCGATCTCGAAACGGTTTTGCCGGATATCTATGCCGACAAGACGGCGGCTCTGCAGAAGGAGGGCTGTCTGCAGTTCATGGCCAAGAGCATTCAGGTGGATCAGGTGGGCGGTCTGGAGAATCTGAAGGAATGGGTGATGGGCCGTAAAGCCCTCTTCAGCCGCCAGTCATTTCAGACGGGTATTCCGATGCCGGCGGGCATTCTCTTCATGGGGATCAGCGGTTGCGGTAAAAGTATGGCAGCCAAGGTCATTGCCAGCGCATGGAATCTGCCGCTGGTTCGACTGGACATGAACCTTGTGATGTCCGGCGCCTTCGGTTCGCCGGAATATGCCTTCGATCGCGCCCTTCGCACCGCTGAAAATATATCGCCGCTGGTGCTCTGGATCGATGAAATGGAGAACAGCTTCGGCTATGACAGCATGTCGGGAACCACCGGCGGCAGCAGTAGCATTTTCTCCAGCTTCCTGACCTGGATGCAGGAAAAACCGCCGCAGGTGTTCGTGGTGGCGACGGCAAACCGTATCGAAAAACTCCCGGCTGAAGTCATTCGCAAAGGCCGCTTCGATCAGTTGTTTTTCCTCGATCTGCCGAGCGATGAAGAGCGGCGTGCAATCTTCCGGATTCACATTAAGGCCTATGGGGCGGACCCGGAGACGTTCAATATGAATTTGCTGTCCATCGTTACCAAGGACTGGAGTGGTGCGGAGATCGAGCAGGCCGTCAAGGCGGCGCGCATTCATGCGTTTCAGGAAGGGCGGGTATTCGATGAAAAGGACATTACCTATACCTCGGCGCGGATGGTTCCGTTATCCCGCACTATGGAAGAGCAGATCAAACACCTGCGGCAATGGTCGCAGACGCGCGCTACCCCCGCCTCCAAGAAAGCGGCCTGACGGGCCGGAAAAAACAGGGGGCCAATGTCGCGGTGCCTTTGCTAAGATAAATATCCACGGGTAACTGTGCCAATACCCAACCATTCCGGCGTCCCGCTTGGGGCGCCGTTTTCATTTTCAGGACCTTCGTTATGACTATTCGCACCCGATTCGCGCCCAGTCCGACCGGCTATCTTCATGTCGGCGGCGCCCGCACTGCGCTTTTTTCCTGGCTCTATGCCCGCAAGCATGGCGGAACTTTCGTGCTGCGCATCGAGGATACCGACCTTGAGCGCTCAACGGCAGAATCGGTCAACGCCATACTGGAGGGAATGACCTGGCTGGGGCTGGAATACGACGAGGGGCCCTTCTATCAGACTCATCGGTTTGACCGCTACAAGGCGCTGATTCAGCAACTTCTCGATGAAGACAAGGCCTACCACTGCTATTGCAGCAAAGAAGAACTGGACGAAATGCGCGAAGCGCAGATGGCGCACAAGGAGAAGCCTCGTTATGACGGACGATGCCGTCATCGAACCGAACCGAGGGAAGGCGTCAACCCCGTCGTGCGTTTCCGTAATCCGGATGATGGAGCCGTGGTGATAGATGATCAGGTCAAAGGACAGATCATAGTGCGCAACAGCGAATTGGATGATCTGATCATCGCGCGTTCCGATGGGTCGCCTACCTATAACTTCACGGTGGTCGTCGACGATCTCGATATGCGAATTACCCATGTTATTCGGGGCGATGACCACGTCAACAACACCCCACGCCAGATCAATATCCTCAAGGCCTTGGGTGCGGACCTGCCGAAATATGCGCATGTCCCCATGATTCTGGGTGCTGATGGAGCGCGTTTGTCAAAACGACATGGCGCGGTCAGCGTGATGCAGTATCGCGATGATGGTTTCCTGCCTGAAGCCGTGCTCAATTATCTTGTCCGGCTGGGCTGGTCGCATGGCGATCAGGAGATTTTTTCTCTGGATGAAATGATTGAGCATTTTGATGTGCCGGATATCAATCACTCGGCTTCCACGTTCAATCCGGACAAGCTGCTTTGGTTGAATCATCATTATCTGATGCATGGCGATCCCGTTCACGTATCACACCATTTTCGCTGGCACCTGGGTCGGCTCGGGATTGACCCCACGGAGGGGCCTGATCCGGTTGACGTCGTCAAGGCGCAGCGCGAACGGAATAAAACACTGGTTGAAATGGCAGAAGCCAGTGCCTTCTTCTATCGCGACTTTGATCAATATGATGAAAAAGCGGCCAAAAAAAACCTGACGCCCGATGCCATTGAGGGTCTCTCAATGTTGCGGGACACCCTGGGAGCACTTCGTCCTTGGGTAAGGGAGAGCATTCATGACATTATCGCCGCCACTGCAGAAGCACTGGACATGAAGATGGGCGGGATTGCGCAGCCATTGCGCGTGGCCGTTTCGGGAACCTCCGTTTCCCCCCCCATCGACCTGACCCTTGAGATCCTTGGGCAGGAAAAGACCCTCTCACGTATCGATCAGGCATTGGCCTGGATCAGAAAAAAAGGCTAGACAGGTTCGAATCATTTCTTTAACATTCGCGGTTCAACGTTGCGGGGCCATAGCTCAGCTGGGAGAGCGCTACAATGGCATTGTAGAGGTCGGGAGTTCGATCCTCCCTGGCTCCACCAACAACGTGAATGCGTTCCGTCCCCATCGTCTAGAGGCCTAGGACATCGCCCTTTCACGGCGACGACAGGGGTTCGAATCCCCTTGGGGACGCCACTAAATTGGCAGGTAAGCGGTTGTGAAAGATCCGCTTGAAACACCTCGCTGAATTTGCAAAACAAGCTGCCAACTGGCGGCTTTTTTTGTTTCTGCCGAATGCTCTGGCATCTTCTTACATCGATATTCAGGGAATATATGACACAAATACCTGCGCTCACACGCGCGATCGAACTGCTCGGCGGCAAGGGCCGTACCATGAATCTTTTGGGTATCTCGGAAGCCCACCTGCTCCGGTGGATGAAGGGTGCGGATATCCCTGCGGACATCGCAACCAAAATCGAGGAATTAACCGAAGGTAAAGTCGATGCCCGCGAATTGGCCGAGCCGGACTATGGGCGACTGCCGCTTGAAATTGGCCGCTGTCTGGGTGAACACAAGTCAGTCGGTGTCTGTGCCGAGCGTGAATCCTGCTGGCGTTATATCGCCAGAGAGGACTTGGGGGCCGCAACGCCGTTTTATTCCCACCTCTGCCAGAAGGGTACTGATCAGAAGCTCTCTCCGCTCTGACAAGGAGTGAAGAGGACCGATGGCGTAACAGCCGACTGTGTCATTGCTCAACACTGGACGGGGTTGCCCCGTCCAGTTTGCGAACGCAACAAATCGCTTTCCCGCTGTTCGCGCCTAAAAATGCGGACTCATCAACCTTTGCCTTTTGATACATCACGCCTTGATCGCCAAGGCTGATAGATAATCCCGCCAGCCGACCTCTCATTGACTAAGACCCTGATGCCGTAACTCAGGCATAAATTCCCGCGTTGCGCTCTGGATAGCTCTCATACACATGCTCGAAGACTGCCGAGCACGTCTGGTTGCAGAGTTCCTGCGTGTAAGCCCGGGGCAGGCCACTATCGAGGGTGTCTTCGATGCTCAGTTTTAACTTCGACCGCGCCGCCGTGTTTTGCCTCCAGTTGATAATCAGCAACCCCTTAAGCCGCGTCAGAAGTTCGCGGGCGACCTTCTTCACCTCGGCGCGTTCCTCGGAAGATAGATCGGGTGCTGGCCGCGTCAGGATGTCGAAGATGACCAGCTCTTCCTCGCTCATGTTCTCCCGTACATGGCGTTGTTGCTCGTCGTTCAGGCTGGTGGAAAGAGCCAGAAGCTCGCCGTAGAGCGCCTCGATGGTGGCGCTGCCAGCGTTGTAACTCTCGATTAGCGCCTCAAATTTTTCCAGGAAGTCTGTGCGCGTCCGGTTCAACTGGATCATCTTTCCCAGTTGGGCGCGGATCGCGGCCTTGAGCACTTCCAGGTCGGTGTTCTTGTGCTTGGATTCCTTGAAGCGCTGAGCCAGCGCCTCGAAGTTGATCTTCGACAGGTCGAGCGCCGGTGGACCGGATTCGCCGATTGCATGGCCGGTGATGGAGTCATCAAGCAGGCCATTGATCTGCCCCATTATCTGCGAGATGTCCGGCGGATTCGGGTTCAGCCGGGCACGAATGGCCTCGGCCAGCGTCGTCAGGCAGGCGACCTGGCTAGCGAACTCAAGTGCCGACGGGTCGGGCTTCACGGCCCGGTAGAGCGTGCCGATCCATCGCTCGTGTGCCAGAAAGTCACGACGCAGAGGATCAGGGGAAATCAGCGCGTTCATGCCATCCTGGATTTGCGACAGACGCTCCATGCTGCCGGCCGTCGTCGCTTCGATGTCGGCCAGCGATACACCATGGGCGGCACAGAAAACGGTGCTATCTAGAACCGACTGGCGCAATGTTTCGACCAGTTGCTGCTTGTCTTTGACCGGGCTCTTGCCGTCCTTGCCGGCCCCGTAGATGGCCAGCGCTTTTTCCAGTGAGGCGAAGACGTTGGCGTAATCGACGATGACGCCGCTGTGCTTGCCGGGAAAAACCCGGTTGGCGCGGGCAATGGTCTGCATTAGCGTGTGGTTGCGCATCGGCTTGTCGAGATACACCGTCGAGCAGCTCGGGGCGTCGAAACCGGTCAGCCACATGGCGCAGACGAAGACCAGACGCAACGGGTCTTCGGTGTCCTTGAACTTTTCATCCAGCCCCGGCTGCGAGTCGTTCATGCGCTTGCGGTGCGGTTCGATGTCGAGGCCCATCGCCTGCATCTGCTTGATTTCGTTCTGCCCCGGAGAGACGATCACCGCCATGTCGGTGCTGGTCAGCACGTCCAGCCGTTGCTTTAACTCGGCCATGCGCAAGTCGCGTCGCGCCTGTTCGGGCGTCATGCCTCCACCCGGCTGGTAATGCAGATCGCCCAGTTCCTTCTGTACCCGCGCCGTTTCCGCCGCCCAATGCTCCTTGACTTTATCGTGCATGCGCAGCGCGGTGGCCTTGTCGATCGACACCACCATCGCCTTGCCGACGAAGCCTCTGCCCAGGAAGTGCCGCACGATGTCCTTCGCCACGGTCTCCAGCCGGTCGTCGCGGGTGATCAGGTGATATTGCCGCCCCAGCACCTTCTCCAGCTTGGCCTCTTGATCGGCGTCGAGGTCGGCATCCTCGATCAGGCGATAGATATCTTCGTTCAGGTCGGGATTGACGAGCTGCAGTTCCGGCGTGCGGTTCTCGTAGAACAGCGGTACGGTGGCGCCGTCTTCGATGGACTGCTGAAAGTCGTAGATCGAAACGTAGTCGCCGAAAACTTCCTTGGTGCGTTCTTCGCCGGCAATCAGCGGCGTGCCGGTAAAGGCCAGGAACATTGCCTTGGGCAGCGCGGCGCGCATGTTGAGTGCCAGCGTGTCATACTGTCTGCGGTGCGCTTCGTCCGTCAGCACGATCACGTCGGAGCGGTCGCAGAGCAATTCTGGCGTCTGGAACTTGTGCACCAACGTAAAGACGTAGCGATGATTGCCGCGCAGCAGTTCGCGCAAGTGGGCGCCGCTAGCCGCATGACATGCGTTGCCTTCGGCTTGGCTGACCGCGCCCGTGGTCTTGAAGGTCTTGGCGATCTGGTCGTCGAGTTCCACGCGGTCGGTGACGACCACGAAGGTCCAGTTGCCGGCCAGCTTGCGCAGCACCTTCTGCGCGAAGAACACCATCGAGAAACTCTTGCCGCTGCCCTGCGTCTGCCAGAACACGCCGCCGCGCCCGTGGCCGAGCTGGCGGGCTTCCAGCATCGAGGCGATGGCGTTATTGACCCCGAGATACTGGTGGTTCTGGCCGAGAATCTTGACCAGCCCGGCCTTGTGCTCGGAGAACAGCGTGAAGTTCTCCACCAAGTCGAGCAGGCGGGTCGGATCGCAGGTGCCGCGCAGCATCACTTCCAGCGACACGCGGCGCGGTTCGTCCTCGCGCTCGATGCGTTTCCACTCGACCCAGCGGCCCCAGTCGGCGGTCAGCGAGCCGACGCGGCTGTCGGTGCCATTGCTGGCAATGAGCAGCACGTTGCTCCAGAACAGCGCCGGAATCTGCTGCTTGTAGTGGGTGAGGTTTTCGTCGAAGGCGGCGCGGGCCGGCACGCCGGGTTTCTTGAGTTCGATCACCACCCAGGGCAGGCCATTGACGAAGCCGACCAGATCGGGCCGGCAAGTGTAGAGGGTGCCGGTCACGCTGAACTGGCTGACCAGCAGGAAGTCGTTGTTCTCGGGATTCTCCCAATCGACCACGCGCAGGCGTTCGGTCTTTTGCCCGCCATGCTCGCGGTCGGGAACGGACACCGTGATGCCTTCCTTGAGCAGCCGATAGACCTCGCGGTTGGCGGCTTCCAGACTCATTGCCAAGCGGTCGCGGGTCAGTTCATCAACGGCGTTACTTATCGCTTCCATTGGCAGCATTGGGTTGAATTTGCGCAGAGCAGCATGCAGACGTTCAACCAGCACCACCTCGCCTTTTGTCTCGCGCCCCAGAGTACCGCCCGCGCCGAAGGTTTCCTCCATCGCCGACACCGTCGACCAGCCAAGCGTGGCAAACAGGGCGATGGCGGGTTGGTCTTCGGAGTAGGCGTGGGCGCTCATGGATTAGGCCGCCTCGATCTCGATCTGACCGGAGAGCAATCGCGGCAGCAGAAGGTCGCGTGTGCGGCGGAGGTTTTGAACCTGCTGACTGAGTGTGGCGATTTCCGAGTGAAGTGGCTCGAAATGCTTGGTGGCCGCTTCAACTACCAATGGCGGGGGACAGACAAATTCAATGCCTTGCATGTCCTCCTTCGTCACCGAGGCAAAGATGGCACCGTTACCCATCATGTCGTCTTTGGTGAAGCGGTTGCGCAGTTGCTCCCATAAAAACGCTTGGCTGCCTTCGTTGTGCCGAATTGCCGACAGGCCCCGCCCCAAGATGATCTTCTTGTTGGCGATGTTCATTCGCCCCACAGGGGCACGTACGCTAAACAGGATGTCGCCTGCTTCTGCGATATGACCCTCAGCGGTACAGAATAATCGGTCGGTCGGAAATCGGTCGCCAAAATTCGTGACCCCTTGATGGAAAGGTTCTCCATCACCTGTCTCGTTGTAGAACTCTGACTTCGGCGACTGCCCCATTGTGAGCCGACAGACGTCCTTGAGCTTCTTCACACTCCAGCCCTGCGGAATCTCGCCGAGGGAGGAAGCGACGCGGCGGTGGTTTTCGTGGCCGGGGAAGCGGAAGTTGACATACCACTCGCGGTAGAGGGCGCGGGCCATCGACTCCAGAATCTTGACGCGCCGCTGGCTGTTCTCGATGAGTTCGTCGTAGGCCGACAGAATGCCCGCGATGCATTGCTGGACGGGGAGTGGGAAAGGGGGACTTCTATGCTCTCAACTTGAGATGGACTCACATTGGCTTGGCTGGCGGCGCCGTGAGCCTTCATGGCAATTGCGTGCAAAGTTTCCTGTTCGCTTAGCGCATAAAAAAGGAAACTCGGGTCGCAACGACTTCGGTCTTTGACGATTAATTTCCGGCGCGTTGGTTGAGTAAACACCGAGGCAAATCCGCTGCGTGTCGCGCAACGCGTCCAACCACCGAGTTTGGTTGCGTAATGTGTGAACCTGTAAGCGAGATTAGAACGTCACCGCTTTTCACGTGAAAGCGATCTGGAATGCTCAGGTACTTTTCGTCGACGCGGTCAGCGTCGGATAGATCAACAAAACCGACACGAATGTTCTTAATCTTGATAACCGAGATGCCTTGCCCTCTGAATTCGCTACTCTTGAAAGAGTAGCCTGAGATTACGTTGGCAACATCGCCTAATGGTTTCTTGAGCCAGCCATTAGCAATTTCAGACATCAGTACGCCCCCAGAAACCCCGCCACATTCGCGGTAAGGGTCTGCTCCGGCGTCAAACCCATCGGGTGCGCCAAAAGCTTGAGCACCTCACGACGCACCTCTTCGGCAGAAATCGTCTCTACCAACCCGAGGTCAAGTTCTTCTGAACGGCGCAGGGCCTCCTGAAGCCATGCCTCGTCGATACGCGTCGAGTCAGTCATGTTTGAGTTCCAGTGATTGGCACCGCACGTCGGGGAGCGCCAGCAATCGCTGATCGTTGGTCAGCAAGGTGGCATCACGCGCCAGCGCGCTGGCGGCGATGATGGCGTCGGGCAATCGTAGACGGTGCTCACGTCGCAATCGGATGGTGTGTTGTTTGACCTGACTATCGAGTTCGATGATGCCGATGTCTGAGAGGAAGGCGTCGAGCCATGTTTGCTGGGCGGCATCGAGGCCGCGAAAGGAGAGGAGTTCCAGTTCGGTGATCGTGGAAATGAAGTATTCGCCCGGTGGCAGAGGCTGACGAAGCTGCCCCTTTTGCAGGTAGATCACGGCATTGGTGTCGAAGACCGCCTTCATTCCCATTCCTTACGGGCGGCTTCCTGAAAGGCCAGACCGTCGGCCGGCCACGGCACGGTGCCGCTGTAGCGCATCGGGTCGAATGCCTGCGAACGGTTCTGTGCTGCCGCAGTCTTTGATTTGTTCGCGAGGTATTCGACGAAGTCGAGCACTTCGGCTTGGCGCTGGTCATCCAGGCGATGGATCTGTTCAACGATGGCGGCTTCGATAGCGGTACTCATGGGGGTTCCTCCGTCAATCAGGTCAGTAGTGATGCAACATTCTGCGCGATACGTGTTTGCAACTCCAGCGCCTGGGCGTTCAGTGATTCCAGTTCCTCGTTCAGGGTTTCGAGCTGTTCCTTGAAGTCCTCGTCGCTAACCTCCTCGCCCGGCGCGACGCCGACGTAGCGGCCGGGGTTGAGCGACCAGCCCTGGGCTTCGATCTCGGCGAGTGTCGCCGCTTTGCACAGGCCGGGCACGTCACGATAGGCCGGTGTCTCGCCGAAGACGTCGATGAGCTTTTGCGCCGTCTCGCCAGCGCCGACTTTCGGGGCATCGAGCGCCTCGCCGCGATAGAGGCGGACGAGGTTGGCAATGAAGCCGATCTGGGCCGGTGTCCAGTCGCGGTGGGCACGATCGACCTGCCGGTAGATGTGGCGGGCGTCGATGAAGAGCACGGTGTCCGCACGTTTCGTCCTGGCCTTGCCGTTGTCGAGGAGCCACAGCGTGCAGGGCAGGGTGACGGTGTAGAACATATTGGGGCCGACGGCAACCATGACATCCACCGCCCGCGCTTCGATCAGCTTCTGCCGCAATTCCTGCTCGCTGGATCGTGCATCGGAGGCCGAGTTGGCCATGACGAAGCCGGCGCGGCCGGTGGCGTTGAGCGCCGAGTAAAAAAGCTGAATCCACAGGTAGTTGGCGTTGTCGGTGCGCGGCAGGCCGAAGGGGAAGCGGCGACCGGCACCGACCATGTCTTTCAACCGTTCCTTGTCCACCGCATTGACGTTGAAGGGCGGATTGGCGAGGACGAAGTCGAATTGGCCGGTGGCGGTGTGCGGATCGTCGTAGTAGCTGTTGATGTTGCCGCCGTGCTTGATGTCGCCTTCCAGCCCATGCACGGCGAGGTTAAGGCGGCACAGACGGCCGGTTTCGTCGGTCTTCTCGACGCCGCAGATGGCGAGCTCGGCAGCGGGGTTTTTCTGGTGCTCGGCGACAAAGCGCGCCGACTGCACAAACATGCCGCCGGAACCGCAAGCGGGATCGAGGATGCGGCCGTGGAAGGGCTCGATGATTTCGGCCAGCAGCTTGACGATGCTGGACGGCGTGTAGAACTCGCCGCCGCCCTGGCCCTCGGTCATCGCAAAGGCACCGAGGAAATACTCGTAGATGCGGCCGAAGGCGTCGTAGTCGAGCGTGGCCGGAATCTCGGACACTTTCTTGAGCAGTTCCTTGAGTAGGGTGCTGGTGAAGAGGTTGTAGGTCTTGGGCAGTACGCCGGCAAGCTGCGGGTTGTGCTTCTCAATCTCGCGCATCGCCGCGTTGACCTTGGCACCGATGTCAGCCATCTCGGGCAGCATCAGCAGATAGTCGAAACGCGGTTCGGGGGCGAGGTAGAGGATGCCTTCTGCATTGTAAGCGGCGGGTTCATCGAGCCGGCTGCCGCGCCGCGATGAAGCGCTGGCACCTTCAAGCTTGGTGCGCTGAATGCCAAAGCGGACTTCAGCAAAGCGCAGGAAGATCAGGCCGAGGATGGGGCCAGAGTATTCCTGCGCCTTGAGGCCGGAATTGGCGCGGAACTGGTCGGCGGCATCCCACAATCGCTTTTCAAGCGAGGTGGAGGCGGCGTCTTTTTCGGAGGGGGCGATCCAGAGCATGGTTTGTTGTAGTTTTCGTTCTCAAGATTTCTTCGTCGAGAGAAGTCCAATTTCAAATGGATTGCATCATCTCCTCGTCTGCCTTCGACTCACCGACGGTCGGTGCATGCTGACATAACGCATTGGCACAACACCGAAAAACGGAATCAACAAAAAACCCGGACAAGCTGGCAGCCTGCCCGGGTCTGTTTGCTTTTACCTTGCAGGTGCTGACTAAAAGGGGATGTCGTCGTCGAAGTCGACGTCCATGCCGCCGCCAGTGCTCGGCGGGTAGGGTTGGCTAATGGATGATTTCGGCATGTCGTAGCCGGAATCCTGGTTATATCCACCCGCGTTGCTTGTCGGACGAGGACTGGGTGAACCTTCAGCGCCACCCGCGCGATCCAGCATCTGGAATTCCTGCGCCACGATCTCCGTGGTGTAGCGGTCCTGGCCGTTCTTGTCCTGCCATTTCCTCGTTTGCAGGCGGCCCTCCAGATAAAGCTTGCTGCCTTTTCTCAGATAATCCCGGGCGATCTCGGCAGTGCGACCAAACATGACCACGCGATGCCATTCGGTCCGTTCCTGCAGTTGTCCCTGCTGATCTTTCCAGGCTTCCCCGGTGGCGACATTGAGATTGGCAACGACGCTTCCATTGGGGGATTGGCGTATTTCCGGGTCAGCACCCAGGTTCCCCACCAGTATGACTTTATTAACACCGCGAGAGGCCATGATTTTCTCCTTGTTAGCATCTTGGACGGGTAATCCCGTGTGAGCCTATTGTACTGGAAAGGTCATAGCTCGCCGCTGAGTTGGGATGAAGTCGAAGAACCGGCCTTTTCAGCGACATTGCCCCGTTTTGTAGTCGATGCCATTGGGACAGTCCGCATCGGATGAGCTGGCGGTGCTTTCCACTCTGGATTTATTGATTTTTGTATAGGTCGCCCCGCAACCACTGATGGTTAGCAAGGCCAGACAGGTGAGGATGAACAATTTCATGGTGAATGACCTAGGGTATGGCGTGACCAATAGCGGCGGCCTTATCAATCCGATGCTGATAAGGCCGCAACCGATCCCTCTGGAAGTTAGCTTTGTAGCTGTTTAAGGACCTCATCCAGCATTTTCTTGGCATCGCCGAAAAGCATTCGATTGTTCTCTTTGTAGAACAGAGGATTATCGACGCCTGCGTAGCCGGAGGCCATGGACCGCTTCATGACGATGGACGTTTTTGCCTTCCAGACCTCCAGTACCGGCATGCCGGCAATGGGGCTATTCGGATCTTCCTGCGCCCCGGGATTCACGATGTCATTGGCGCCAATCACCATGACCACATCGGTTTCCGGGAAGTCTTCGTTGATTTCGTCCATTTCGAGCACGATGTCGTAGGGCACTCGTGCTTCGGCCAGTAACACATTCATGTGCCCTGGCATGCGGCCCGCTACCGGGTGGATGGCAAAACGAACATTGACGCCCCTCTCACGGAGCAGTTTGGTGATTTCCTGAACGGTATGCTGGGCCTGGGCCACTGCCATGCCGTAGCCCGGCACCAAAACGACGCTGCTGGCATTGCGCAGCAATTCAGCGGTTTCCTCGGAGCTGATCGGTGTGACTTCGCCCTCCGGTGCCGCGCCCGCAGCGGGCGAGGTACCGCCACTGGTGCCAAAGCCACCGGCGATGACCGACAGGAAATGGCGGTTCATGGCACGACACATGATGTATGACAGGATGGCGCCCGACGAGCCGACCAGAGCACCCGTAACAATGAGTAGATCATTATTGAGCATGAAGCCGGTGGCCGAAGCCGCCCAACCCGAATAACTGTTCAGCATGGAGACGACGACCGGCATGTCGGCGCCGCCAATCGCCATGACCATGTGAATACCGAACAGGAGGGCGATTCCGGTCATGACATACAAAGGCAGTAGCCCTTCTTGTCCCTCCACATTCAGAAACCAGCGGCCAATGATAATCGCTGCAATGAGCAGTCCCAGGTTCAAAAAATGACGTGCCGGCAACATGACGGGCTTGCCGGTAATCTTCCCCGATAGCTTGCCGAACGCGATGAGAGAGCCGGAGAAGGTCACGGCACCAATCAGAATGCCGATGTAGATTTCTACTTCATGAATGGTCTTTTCGACACCCGACAATTGATCGGCAGGGTCCAGAAAGGTGGCATAACCCACCAGCACGGCGGCCAGACCCACCAAGCTGTGCATCAGGGCAACCAATTCCGGCATTTCAGTCATCTTCACCTTCTTCGCGGCAAAAATCCCTATCGATGCGCCGATCAGAATGGCGATGCTGAGCGGCAGGTATCCCGCGCCGGTGACCTTGGGGCCGGCAATCGTCGCCAGTATGGCGAGCGACATGCCGAAGATGCCGTAAAAATTGCCCCTGCGCGCGGTTTCCGGGTTGGATAAGCCGCCAAGGCTGAGAATAAACAGAATGGTGGCCGCGATATACGAGACCGTCACTAATCCTTCAGAAAACATCTTTGAAAACTCCGCTGATTATTTCCGGAACATGCTGAGCATGCGCTGGGTTACCCAGAAGCCGCCGGCCATGTTGATGGAGGTGAGGACCAAGGCGATACCCGCGAGGATCTTGATCTCCGGTGAGGAAATCTGAACCAGCGCTCCAATCGCGATGATGCTGGAAATGGCGTTGGTCACGCTCATCAGTGGGGTATGCAAGGCCGGGGTGACGTTCCAGATCACCATGTAACCGACAAAGCAGGCAAGGACGAACACGGTGAAGTGTTCCATGAAAGCTGGTGGGGCATTGGCTCCCACCCACCAGAAGACGAGACCAGCCACTGCGATTTTTAGCGCTGAACTGGCCCAGCCCGGCAAGAGGGGCGGCTTTTCTTCCTTGACTACTGGAACGGCAGCAGACGCGGCGGGCTTTGGGGCTGCCGATACCGCAATCGGGGGAGGCGGCCAGGTGATCGAGCCGTCCTTGACGACGGTCGCACCCCGGATCATCTCATCGTCCATGTTGACCGTGATATTTCCATCCTTCTCCTTGCAAAGCTCCTCGAGGAGGCGCAGCAGGTTGGTGGAGTACAAGGTGGACGACTGACGGGCCAGGCGGCTGGGCAGGTCGGTGTAGCCGATGATGGTCACGCCATGCCTCACGACGACCTTGCCAGGTTCGGTGAGCTCGCAGTTGCCACCCTGTTCAGCGGCCAGATCGACGATCACACTGCCCGGCTTCATGGACTGAACCATCTCGGCGGTGATCAGCCGCGGTGCCGGCTTGCCGGGAATCAAGGCGGTGGTAATGATGATATCCACATCCTTGGCCTGGTTGGCGTAGAGTGCTTTTTGGGCCTGTTGATAGCCCTCACTCATGACCTTCGCGTAACCGCCTGCGGTCGAGCCTTCCTCCTTGTAGTCGACCTCAACGAATTCGGCACCCATGGACTTGACCTGATCCTTGACCTCGGGCCGAGTGTCCGAGGCACGCACGATAGCCCCCAGTCCATTGGCGGCACCGATGGCGGCGAGTCCAGCCACCCCGACCCCGATGATGAAGACCTTGGCCGGAGGCACCTTGCCCGCGGCAGTCACCTGACCGGTAAAGAAACGACCAAATTCATGAGCGGCCTCAATCACTGCACGATAACCGGCAATATTGGCCATCGAGCTCAAGGCATCCAGTTTCTGTGCCCGGGAAATGCGTGGCACGCTGTCCATGGCGATGACGGTCGCTTTTTTTGCCGCCAGTTTTTCCATCAGATCCGGGTTCTGCGCGGGCCAGATAAAACTGATGAGATTGCCTCCTTCACGCAGGCTGGCGATTTCGTCGATCGAGTGTTCGGGTTGGATTTCCGGACCGCGCACCTTGAGGATGATGTCCGACTCCGACCAAACACTGGCTCGGTCCGTTATCGGGCAACCGACACTCCGGTAAGCCTCATCGGAAAAGTTGGCGCCTTCGCCGGCACCGCTTTCCACCGTTACCGAAAATCCCAGCTTGATCAGCTTTTCAGCGACCTCCGGCACGGTGGCCACGCGCTTCTCGCCAGCGTGCACTTCTTTGGGAACACCAATTCGCATAAGCCTCTCTCCTCGTTATAATTTCGCGGGCGCACACACGGGGATGGTGCGCCTCATTATTGATTTACATGAACTGTTTGGTGACGAGATTCCTCAGGGAAAAAGCCGCAAGGATGGCTTCGGCTCTGAGGTTCTGCAGGTTGCCGGTAAATCGCTGAAGCCCGCTGCAGTTCGTCTGGCAAATCCTCGCGTAACCTATGTAATGGAAATAACTAACAGGGTCAACTGCGCCTGTTCTTTTTTTCGACTCACTTCAATGTCTCGTACCACCAGGCTGTCAACGTATTACTCAACATGAATGAGCTTATCCAGGTTGATCAACTCACCCGTTTTTATGGCGACCATTGCGCGGTCAATAACGTCACGTTTACGCTAAAAAAAGGCGAGATTCTTGGTTTTCTGGGTCCTAACGGTGCCGGTAAATCCTCGACCATGCAGATGATCTGCGGCAATCTGGCGCCGACATCGGGGCAGATCCAGGTCAATGGCATCGATATTCTCGACAACCCCAAGGAAGCCAAACGGGAACTGGGCTACCTGCCTGAAATTCCGCCGGTCTACCGGGAACTGACCGTCGACGAATACCTTGTTTATTGTGCTCGCCTTCATGGCCTGCCGCGCGAAAAGTGGAAGTCGGCCCTTGATCAGGCCAAGGAGCGATGCGGGCTGACTGATGTTCAGGATCGGCTGATTGGCAATCTATCCAAGGGTTACCAGCAACGCGTCGGTATCGCCCAGGCCATTCTGCATATGCCGGCCGTGATCATTCTTGATGAACCTACGGTGGGTCTTGATCCCCTTCAGATTCGTGAAATTCGTGAATTGATCCGGGATCTGGGTCAGGAACATGGCGTGATCCTGTCTACCCACATTCTCTCGGAGGTGCAGGAATCCTGTACTCAGGTCCAGATCATCAATAGGGGTGAGTTGGTGCTAAATGACAGCATAGAGGGGTTGGAACAGCAAATGCGCGCCTCCAGTCTTGTCGTTGGGTTGCACAAGACGCCGGACCTGACCCGGCTGGCTGGTCTCCCTGCGATTCAGAAAGTCGACGATCTGGGTGAGCACCGCTATCGAATTTTTCATGACAAGGACAGCAATCCGGCAGAGCAGGTGGCCGAACTGATCGTAACCTCGGGCTGGGGATTGCGCGAACTGGTGCCGGAGCGACGGAGCATGGAACAGATTTTCATCGACATTACCCGACAGACCCCCATGACTCAGGAGGCAGCCGCATGATGGCGCTGGTCATTGCCGGACGCGAATTCCGGTCCCTGTTTCTATCTCCATTGGCCTGGACGATCCTGGGCGTTATTCAAATCATCCTGGCGTACATGTTTTTGGCGCAGCTGGATTATTTTCTGATGGTGCAACCGCGCATTGCCGGCATGGAAGAGGCGCCTGGCATCACGGATCTGATTGTCGCGCCGCTATTTGGTAATGCCGGCATCATTCTTTTGCTGGTGACCCCGATGCTGACCATGCGGTTGATCAGCGAAGAGCGTCGTAATCGAACGCTAAGTCTTCTATTCACGGCACCCGTCTCCATTACCGAGATTGTGCTGGGCAAATACCTTGGGGTGCTGGGATTTCTGCTGATCACCGTGGGCATGATCTTGTTGATGCCCTTATCATTGCTTTGGGGCGGTGGCCTTGATCTGGGCAAGCTGGCCGCGTGTGTCATGGCGCTCACTTTGCTGCTGGCGGGGTTTGCTGCCGTTGGCTTATATATGTCCGCGCTGGCCAGTCAGCCTACCGTGGCGGCCGTCAGCACGTTCGGCGCATTGCTGCTGTTGTGGATCATCGACTGGTCGTCGCAGGCTGGCAGTCAGGGTGGGGGGGTGCTGGAATACCTGTCGCTATTGCGTCATTACGAAGGGCTGTTGAAAGGCCTGATCACGGCCACGGACCTCATTTATTTTGTGCTGTTCATCACCACATTCTTGGTGTTGAGCGTTCATCGTCTGGATAACGACCGCCTGCAAAAATGAAGATCAACCGCAAGACTCATCTCGAAATTCGCCTGCAGAATCTGCTCTTCAGCCTCCTATTTCTCGTCGCCGTGGGTCTGGTGGCCTGGCTGAGCACGCAGTATTCCGCGCAATTTGACTGGACGGCCAGTCACCGACATACATTGTCGGAAGCTAGTCGTAAGGTGTTGGATCTGGTGAAAGCACCTGTCTCCATCACGGCTTATGCTCGCGAAAATCAGCAGGTGCGTGAGCCTATCCGCGATCTGGTGGATCGCTATAGCCATTACAAGAAAGACCTCAGCCTCCAGTTTGTTAATCCCGACACCCAACCGGAAAAAGTCCGGCAAATGGGTATTCAGGTCGATGGTGAGTTGGTCATCGAGTACCAAGGCCGATCGGAAAAGATTCAGGAAGCCGGCGAAACCAGCTTGACCAATGCCCTGCAGCGGCTGGCGACGGCCGAAGAGCGCACTATCGTGTTTATTGAAGGGCATGGCGACCGCTCTCCACTCGGCAAGGCCAATCATGATCTCCAGCAATTTGCCGATGAATTGAAGCGGAAGGGCTTCACCATTGCGGCCGCGAATCTAGCCACTACGCCCCTCATTCCCGATAACGCGGATGTCCTGGTCATCGCCGGGCCACGAACGAACCTTTTGCCGGGTGAAGTCAAGTTGATCGGGGATTACCTCAGCAAGGGTGGAAATCTCTGGTGGTTGGCCGATCCAGGCTCACTCCATGGGCTCGAGCCCTTGGCCAATCAACTCGGTATCAGCTTTTTGCCCGGTGTGGTGGTGGATGCGTCGACACAATTGCTGGGGATTGACGATCCGACATTCGCCTTGGTCTCCGACTATCCGCCGCATGCCATCACCCAGGGTTTTCAACAAATGACCATGTTCCCCTCCGCAGCGGCCATGGAGCAGGTGGAAAAGAGCGATTTTGAAAAGGAACCTTTGCTCGCAACGTTGGCACGCTCCTGGACTGAGTTAGGCCCGATTGAGGGCAAGATTGCTTTTGACGCTGACAAGGGCGAGCGTCAGGGCCCGCTGGATTTAGGCTATGCCGTTACGCGTCCGCTCCATCCGGAATCTTCGGATAAGGATGTCGATCAAGAAAAATCCGCCGCCAGCACACCCAGCGAGCAGCGTATCGTCGTTGTGGGCGATGGCGATTTTCTCTCCAATACCTACCTCGGCAATGGTGGCAATCTGGAATTGGGCATCAATATGGTTCAGTGGCTAAGCCGCGGTGATGCGCTCATCAATATTCCGGCGAAGATCGCACCGGATGGCAAGTTGCAACTGTCCCCATTTGCCTCCGGCACGATTGCCGTTGGCTTTCTCTTTGTATTGCCTCTCCTACTGATCGGGATCGGTGCCTGGGTCTGGTTCAAACGCAGGAGTCGCTGAATGAAATCACGTCTACTCGTCAATGTGGGTCTGCTGACCGTGATTGCGATCCTGGCGACGATAGCCATCGTGAAACCCGGCAAAAAAGAAGTGGAGCCTTCTTCCTTGCTGGCCGTTGATCCTCAGGGTTTGAAGAGTGTCACCCTGCAGAACAAGGAAACGCTCGTCTTTGAAAAAATCGATGGACAGTGGCGTCTGACGGCTCCATTTGCCGCACCTGTCAATCAGGTGCGTATCGGTCAGTTGCTGGATGTGACCAAAGCCACCAGCGAGGCGAATTATCCGCTCAAGCCAGATGAAGTGGCCCAGTTCGGGCTGGACGAGCCCCAAGCTGTCCTGACTCTGGGTAAGAATACGCTGCAGTTTGGTGGCACGGATCCGATCAAGATGCGTCGCTATGTCCGTTTGGGCGATACCTTGCATCTGGTTGAAGACAATTTCTTTCATCATCTAACTGCCCCCGCTACGGATTATGTAGACAAACGGCTGATCCCCGAGGGGGCTAAGATTCATGAAATTCAACTGCCTGGTCTGAAGGCCATCAAAAATGGAGAGGGTAAATGGACGGTGGAACCCGCCGGCGAATCCGGCACCGACCTGGCTGAACTGGCTTCTGTCTGGGCGACGTCCCGCGCCATTGACGTGAAGCGCATGGATACACAGGTGGTGGGTGAGACCATCCGCATTGGTCTCGTTGATGGCGCGCCGATTGAATTCGTTATCCTTAAAAAGTCACCCGAGCTGGTGCTGGGTCGCAGGGATCTGGGTCTTCAATATGAAGTGACCGGAGAAACCTCGCGTGAGCTTCTGAATCAGCCCAAACAGAAATCGCTGACACCGTCGGTGAACGAACAGGATCGCCCTGAAGATGAAACGACAGCGCCTCATGATGAATCCGATGAGTCCGGGCAGGATGTCGGCCATGATGACGATGAGGGTTGATCGGGATACTGCGCTGACCGTATCGCAACGACAGCTCATTAAGGACGATGCCTGAGTTACCTGAGGTCGAAACGACCCTGCGGGGTATTCGACCTCATCTTTCGGGTCAGATCATCGAAGGTTTGGATGTTCGCGATGGACGGCTGCGCTGGCCGATTCCTTCAGGCCTGCCGGAGAGGTTGATAGGTCAGTCGATTCATGGTTTGGCTCGCCGGGGCAAATATATTCTGATCAGTACCGGACGGGGCACCCTCATCCTGCACCTGGGTATGTCCGGCAGCCTCCGGATGACCGAGGCCGCCATTCCTCCGCGCAAACACGATCATTACGATCTCATCCTGACGTGCGGAAAATGTCTCCGGTTTCATGATCCTCGACGATTTGGATGTCTCCTCTGGACCGAGGATGATCCAGCGAAACATGTGCTGATTGCGCCGATGGGCCCCGAACCACTGGGTGACGACTTTACTCCCGAACATCTCCATGCCCGTTCACGTGGTCGCACTGCAGCGGTCAAGTCCCTGATGATGGACAGTCATGTCGTGGTCGGTGTAGGGAATATTTATGCCAGCGAGTCGTTGTTTCGTGCCGGGATTGCCCCGCACCGAGGTGCCGGCAAGATCTCGCTGGAACGCTATGGTCGGCTGGTGGATGCTATACGTGAGGTGCTGAGCGCATCGATTGAACAGGGTGGAACGACGCTGCGCGATTTCGTTAATGAGTCCGGCAATCCGGGCTACTTCAAGCAAACCCTGAATGTCTATGATCGCGCCGGCGAGCCTTGCCGGGTTTGTGGAACATCCATCAAGAGTGCTCGGCTGGGTCAGCGCTCCACTTTCTGGTGCCCACGCTGCCAGCGATAACTCAGTGTTTGAGTTGATCCTTGAGCATATTGGCTTGTTCGAGGGCCGAGTCGACCGACTCTGCCAGCACATTAAAGTGGCCCATCTTGCGTCCGATGCGGGCGGACTTCTTGCCGTAAAGATGCAATATCACGTTGGGCTGGCTGAGCAGTCTGTCCCAGGCCGGAGCATCGTCGCGCCAGATATCTCCCAGGAGATTCACCATGACCGCTGGACTGAGCAAACGCGTCTCACCCGGGGGGAGGCCGCAGAGCGTGCGAACCTGCTGTTCAAACTGACTCGTAAGCGTCGCATCAAGCGTGTAGTGACCGCTGTTGTGCGGACGGGGTGCGATTTCGTTGATGACGAGCTCATCACCCTCAAGGACAAAAAACTCGACGGCCAGCACACCGACATAGTCCATGGCATCCGCCAGATGCAAAGCCATCCGGCGAGCTTCCACAGCGACTTCATGGGTAACTCGCGCCGGGACGATACTGATGTCGAGTATGCCGGCTTCATGATGATTCTCGGCAACCGGAAATGTCGTGACCTCGCCAGGGCCGGTTCGCGCCACAATGACGGACACTTCAGTCTTAAGATCAAGCATCCGCTCAAGCACGCAAGGCTTCTGGCCCAAATCGATGTAAGCGTTCCTTACCTCTTCGAAGGTTCTCACGCGAATCTGACCTTTGCCATCGTACCCAAGCCGAGCCAGTTTGAGGATGCCGGGCAAATAGGCGTCCAAAGGCTGTTCAAAATCGTGCGCTGTTCTGATGGGCAGATAAGGCGCAACGCCAAGGCCTGCAGCGCGGATGAAGGCTTTTTCGTCGATTCGATCCTGGGCAATGGAAACGGCATCTGCAGTGGGTGACACCTTGATGTTCTTAGCCAGACGGCTCAAACAACCGGCCGGCACATTCTCGAATTCTGTCGTAACGGCGACACAGGTATTGGCTAAGTGCTCCAATGCGGCCGGATCGTCGTAGGGCACGCAGAGATGGACGTCGGCAAGACTCCCGGCAGGGCTGTCGCTGTCGGGCTCCAGAACGGTGACGCGATAACCCATGGCGCGTGCTGCCATGGTGAACATGCGGCCCAATTGGCCGCCGCCGATAATGCCCAGCATGGCATCAGGCAGAATGTGTTTCATCGAAATGACCAGGAGTTTCAGTAGAGTGGGGGTAGGCTGGCATCCAGGACGGACTGGGTCTGTTCCATGCGAAAATGGTCCAGTCGGGTACGGATATCCGGGTCGTGATTGGCTAGCATGGCTGCCGCGAAGAGAGCGGCGTTCGTAGCGCCTGCTTCACCGATGGCGAACGTCGCAACCGGAATCCCCTTGGGCATCTGCACGATTGAAAATAACGAATCCTTGCCTTTCAGGTACTTGCTGGGTACCGGCACACCCAGGACGGGCAAACTGGTCTTGGCGGCCAGCATCCCCGGCAAATGGGCTGCCCCTCCCGCACCAGCGATGATGCAGGCGAGACCCCTTTCGCGAGCGGTTTCCGCGTATTCGAACAGCAAGTCCGGAGTCCTGTGTGCCGACACCACCTTGGTTTCGAAGGAAATTCTCAGCTCTTTGAGCTGCCGGGCGGCATGTTCCATGACGTCCCAATCACTGGTGCTGCCCATGACGATACCAATCTGAAGCATGGCGGATTCCAACGCAAAAAAACGAAATATATTAGCCCATTCAGATAGCGAGGCATGCATTTCGCTGTATTCTCGGCCAGACTGACGCCATCAGCCTGCTTCGTAGCCGTCTGATGCGTTCAATTCCCCCTTCATTCTTGCCATCTTGGGAGTGGTCATGAGTAAACCAACAACGATTGATCCAGCGGAGCAAGCCCGTTTTGAAAGACTGGCCAAGCAGTGGTGGGATGAATCCGGACCCTTCTGGCCCTTGCACGGGATGAATGAACTGCGTGCCGGCTATATTCGCGACCAAATTATCCACTGGGGAGGAAAGCATGCTGACGCGGAAAGGCCTCTCGAAGGTCTGAGAATTCTCGATATCGGTTGTGGCGGTGGGATATTGAGCGAGGCTATCGCCCGGATGGGTGCCGAGGTGCATGGTGTGGACATGATTGAGAAGAATATTCAGATCGCGCGGTTACATGCATCAGGGCAGGGGCTTAACCTTTTTTATGAGTGCTCAACCGCCGACGCATTGACGGAGCGAGGGGAGACCTACGACGCCGTTCTTAATATGGAAGTCGTGGAGCACGTGTCGGATTTGCCCTTATTCATGCGGAGCTGTGCTCGCTTGCTGAAGCCCGGTGGATTAATGATGATTGCTACGATCAACCGAACTCTGGCATCGTTCTGCACTGCCATTGTGGGGGCTGAATACGTTTTATGCTGGCTTCCCAGAGGAACCCATCAGTGGCGAAAGTTCCCCACCCCCGCTGAGTTGGGAGAACTTTTGAGGGCAGATGGCCTGACGGTCGCCGATCGCACCGGCGTAAGGCTCAACCCGCTAAACCGAAGCTTCCGGCTCGTGCCTTATGTTGGCATCAACTATATGCTCGTTGCCGTAAAGCCAGCGTGAGTTGTCGTGTAAAAGTACGCACTCAATTGGGCCACAAGTTTTCGATGTAGGCCCGGCGAAAATCGAATATGGCATTCAGGCGTCGACGGATGAAGACCGCGTGAACTAGTTCTCCTAGCCAACTCCAAGGCATCACGTAATGGACGATGTCGGTCATCTCAATACCGCCGGGGACAGCGTCGAAGCGGTGCTCATGAAACCAGAAGCGAAACGGCCCGATTCGCTGCTCATCTACAAAGCGATGCAACGGCACGACGTGCTTGATCTCAGTCACCCAGATCATGGGAACGCTGGCCACCGCGGCAATCTGGTAGGTGATGATCAAGCCTGAGTAAATCTCTTCAGGCACTGCCGATGTGATCCGGAAATTAAGGAACTCAGGGGTGATGGCTTCCAGATTCCTGGGCGTCGAGAAGAACGGCCAGGCTTCTTCCAGGCTGATCGGGACAAATTGCTTGCGCGTTAGATGGTGAATGGGCATGGGTGGTTTTGTTATGCCAAGTGTGAACGAAGAAATCGGACAGGGCGTGACTATTGCCTGAGTGCCTATCCGGGCTGGTCGAGCATCCTTTCCGTTTCAGGTGAACTCGATTATTCAGATCGCCTCTAAACCGAAAATTTATCAGAAGATTAACCCGGATACATTGCACCCATGAATCAACATACCACCATAACGGTTCTTTACGACGGAGGATGCCCGCTTTGCAGTCGGGAGATTAATCATTATCGTCGCATTGCCAGTGAATTACCCATCGAATGGGTAGACGTGACCTTGCCGGAGGTTGATCTCGGACGATTCGATCTCACCCGAGAGGAAGCCTTGCGGCTTTTTCACGTTGTCGATGCTAGTGGCACGATGCAGATGGGGGCCAAAGCCTTCATCGCACTCTGGGCGGTACTACCCGGTTATCGCTGGTTTGCGAAACTTTGTCGCGGGTTGCGCATCGCACCGCTACTGGAGCGAATCTATGTCCGTTTTGCCGGCTGGCATTATCGGCGACGTTGTCCTGAGGGTTCTTGCGGGATCTCACCCGAGCCGCCCAGGACATGACCACTGCAATCATCTGGTTTCGGCGTGATCTGCGCCTTTCGGATAACCCGGCCCTGTTGGCTGCACTGGCGGGTGCCCAAACCATCATTCCGGTTTATATTCATCAGGACTCTGTTGATCTGCCCTGGTCCATTGGGAGCGCCAGTCGCTGGTGGCTACATCACAGCCTGAAATCACTGGATGATTCTCTATGTGCACTTGGATCTGGCCTGGTGCTTCGGCGGGGAGATCCGCTTGAAATCCTGCAGGAGATGATTGGATCGCATGGTGCAGAGCGGGTTTGCTGGAATCGGCTCTATGATCCTGTCGAGATCGCCCGTGATACCCTCATCAAAAAGGCTCTTCGAGATAACGGACTGACGGTCGAAACCTTCAATAGCAGTTTGCTCTTCGAACCCTGGGAAATCCGACGCTCAGGAGGCGAGGCCTATCGTGTATTTACGCCGTTCTGGAAGGCCATGCAGGCGTTGGGTTTAAATCGTCCGCCAGATCCTGCTCCAGCGGTGATGCCGCCCCTTCCCGTGACGCTAAAAAGAGATCCGCTGGATTCCCTCGATCTATTGCCGAGAATCCCATGGGATATTGGATTTTATGGCTTCTGGTCTGTGGGCGAGGGTGCAGCAAACAGACGGTTGGCTGAGTTCAGCGACACAAACCTGGCTTCGTATCAAACGGGACGTAATCTGCCCAGCCAGGCCGGTACATCGCGAATCTCGCCGCACCTTCATTTTGGCGAGATTTCACCTAGACAGATCGTGCAGTTCCTCCGGCACGATCAGGGTTTTGGCTATGGTGGAGGCTGCGAAAGTTATCTCCGCGAGATCGCTTGGCGGGAATTTGCCACTCATCTGCTCTTTCATTTTCCGCATACCACTGATATGCCCATGGATGAGCGCTTCCTGCGTTTGCCTTGGCGCAAGAACTACGGCGATGACTTGAAACAGTGGCAGCTAGGTCAGACCGGATTTCCGATTATCGATGCCGGCATGCGCGAACTGTGGCGTACCGGCTGGATGCATAACCGGGTACGAATGATCGTCGCGTCCCTGTTGACCAAGAATTTGTTGATCCCATGGCAGGAAGGTGCCCAGTGGTTTTGGGATACGCTGGTTGATGCTGATCTTGCCAGCAACTCGATGGGCTGGCAGTGGACGGCGGGGTGTGGGGCCGACGCAGCGCCTTATTTCAGGATATTTAATCCTGTACTGCAGGGTGAACGGTTCGATCCGACTGGGGATTATGTTCGTCGCTGGGTGCCGGAACTCTCTAATATGGCCTCTCGATTCATCCATAAACCTTGGGAAGCTGGCGAAAGTGAGCTGGCAAATGTTGGTATCAAGCTGGGCAAGGATTACCCCAACCCAATCGTCGACTTGAAATCGAGCCGAGAACAGGCTCTTCAAGCATTTGGGGTAATCAAGACACCCACAGTGTTCAGCTGAGTGAATTATCTGTGGCGAAGGAGTAAATCCTCTCCCGCAGATGTTTATCAGCGACGACGGTAGGGCCGGCTTGATGAACTGGGCTTTTCGGCTGGCGTAATGTCGATGTCAATGGCCTCAATGAGTCTGGCAACAACCATGTCGCCCACTTTGATCTCATTGAAACGCCGGATTTCCGGTTTCCCCGTTACTTTGACCAGTTTTCCGTCCGTTCCCTTCAGCGTTACCCTCCGACTGGCGTAATCGATTTCGGTCACGACCGCGGAATACTCATAGGCCCGAATGATGGCCGTGCCCGGTTTTACCCCTTTTGTAGGCTTAATCTCCTGAACTTCATTCCAGGCCGGCTTGCCACCAGGGCCTACGACGAAGATTTCAACTTCATCTCGGAACTCTGCCTTGATGGTGTCACCAACACCGATTTCAGCAAAGTTCTTCACCTCTGGACCGACCTTCACCTTGGCGACTTTGTCGTCCGGGAATTTGAGTGTGAGAATACGATTCTTTCGACTAATCGCCTGGACCCTGGCCGTAAGTACGCCGTCAATCTGCTCGGCAAACCCGGGTTTGTCCACCGGCACCGTAGCCGTTTGACTGACACTCTCCGTTTTTTTCTTGGAAGAGCATCCAACAAGTAATGAACCCGCAAGCAGGGTGACTGCGCTTGCCATCAAAAGTGAGTGAATGGAGATTCGCATTGAAAATATCGATTGTTTCTTGATGGAGAGATAAGACGACCGCTATGCCCGATCAATAGAAGGAGTTTAACAAGCCCCCAGATGCTTGCCAACAAAGGGCGCGACTGGATCTGTGGGTTAATTCGAGCGACCTGGAGTCAAGCGTTCAGGACGTCCAAATGGGAGGAATATCTCCATTTTTTGCCACAGCATACCAACCCATAGTCTGTGAACACTCTGGTTGGTTTTCCGCTGGTGCCCAGCCCGCAAAATCCTTGTCATCGATAGGCGAGTAGGGACCCGGTTTGACCTCGAACATGACCGTACCCGGCTGATGGGAGACCACCGCATGCCAGCTATAAGCCGGAATCTCGACGGCGCAGACACCCGTGTCGGCATTCAGATCAAGCCGCTCCAGCACCCTACCCACGTCATCGAATATGAGGATGGAGAAACTGCCTTTCAGGCACATCATCAATTCCCAGCCGTTGTCACGAGCATGACGGTGAGGCCGAACATAGGTCCCCGGTTCCATTGCATTAACCATACGCTGTACTGGGTCATCCAGTTGTGCGTGTAGGTTCAGGTTTTTTCGAAGACGTCGGTTTTGGCGGGCTTCCTCCGAGAGCGTGGTTATCGCCTGATGGGTGATTGTTAGTGAATTCTGCCTTGACATGGGTTACAGAACCTCGCAAAAAAACAGGGGCGGATCGCCGATCGGCGGTCCGCCCCTGTTCATTTCAGTCCGTCAGTGCCTTAGCCGCGAGACCCGAAGGTCAGAGTGCAGGAATGGCATCTGAGGAATAGCGCGGCTTACTTGGCCGCATTCCGATCGCTGACCTCCTTGATCACCGCATCAGCGACGTTCTTGGGGCATGGGCTGTAGTGAGAGAATTCCATCGAGAACTGCCCACGACCCGATGTCATGGTGCGCAGATCGCCGATGTAGCCGAACATTTCAGACAATGGCACTTCGGATTTGATGCGCACGCCCGTGGCGCCTGCATCCTGGGATTTGATCATGCCCCGACGACGGTTGAGATCACCGATCACGTCGCCCACGTTAGCGTCTGGAGAGAAGGTGTCCACTTTCATGATCGGTTCCATCAGCTGCGGAGCACACTTGGGAACGGTCTGACGGAAGGCCGCCTTGGCCGCGATTTCAAAGGCCAGCGACGAGGAGTCGACCGCGTGGAAACCACCGTCGGTGAGGGTGACCTTGAAGTCTACGCAGGGGAATCCGGCCATGGTGCCTTTGTCCAGCATACTCTTGAAGCCTTTTTCGACTGCAGGCCAGTATTCGCGAGGCACGTTACCACCGGTGACAGTGGACTCAAATTGGAAGCCGGTGCCAGTTTCGCTAGGCTCAATAATATAGTTGATTTTAGCGAACTGACCCGAACCACCTGATTGCTTCTTGTGGGTGTACTCGTCCTCGACCCGACGGGTGATAGTTTCGCGGTAGGCCACCTGCGGCTTGCCTACAATCACTTCCACGCCATGAGTTCGCTTGAGAATGTCGATCTTGATGTCCAGATGCAGTTCGCCCATACCCTTGAGAATGGTTTCGCCGCTGTCTTCGTCGGTACCGACGTGGAAGGAGGGATCTTCTTGGACCATTTTGCCGAGTGCGATGCCCATCTTTTCATTGCCCGCTTTGTCCTTGGGCGCAATGGCGATCGAAATGACCGGATCGGGGAAAACCATCGGTTCCAGCGTGGCGGGCTTGTCCGGATCACACAGGGTGTGGCCGGTCTGAACATTTTTCATTCCCAGTACCGCGACGATGTCGCCCGCCTGGCAGGAATCAACTTCCTGACGGGTATTGGCATGCATTTCAACGATGCGGCCGATACGCTCGGTCTTGCCGGTATAGGTGTTGAGCACAGTGGTGCCCTTTTCGATACGGCCAGAATAGATCCGCAGGAAGGTGAGGGCACCGTAACGGTCATCCATGATTTTGAACGCTAAGGCACGCAACGGGCGCTCAGGGTCAACAATGGCGAACTCGCCGGTTTCTTGACCTTCAAGGTCGACCTCCGGCTGCGGGTTAACCTCAGTTGGGTTCGGCAGGTAATCGACCACCGCATCCAGAACCAGCTGTACGCCTTTGTTCTTGAAGGAGGAACCGCAGTAAGTTGGGAAGAAATCTAGCTTGATGGTACCCTTTCGAATGAGTCGTTTGATGGTGTCGATGTCGGGTTCTTCCCCTTCAAGGTACTTTTCCATCACATCGTCGTCCTGCTCGACCACTTTCTCGATCAGTTCGTGACGCCATTTTTCAACATCATCGACCATGTCGGTCGGGACATCAGAAATGGTGTATTTCATGGGGTCGCCTGAATCGTCCCACACCCACGCCTTGCGGGTCAGGATATCCACCACACCGACAAAGCCGTCTTCGCGGCCGATCGGAAGGGTCATGACCAGGGGTTCTGCCGCCAAAACTTCCTTGACCTGTTTGACGACGCGGTAGAAGTCCGCGCCAATACGGTCAAGCTTGTTGATGTAGATGACGCGGGCGACCTTGGAATCATTCGCATAACGCCAGTTGGTTTCGGACTGGGGTTCAACGCCACCGGAACCACAGAAAACACCGATGCCACCATCGAGAACTTTCAGCGAGCGGTAGACTTCGATGGTGAAGTCTACGTGACCGGGGGTATCGATGATGTTGAAGCGGTGGTCATTCCAGAAGCAGGTGGTGGCAGCTGACTGAATCGTGATGCCGCGCTCCTGTTCTTGCTCCATGAAGTCTGTCGTGGCCGCACCGTCATGGACTTCGCCGATCTTGTGGATTTTCCCGGTGAGCTTGAGGATGCGCTCGGTAGTCGTGGTCTTTCCGGCATCCACATGCGCAAAGATGCCGATATTTCTGTAATGCGATAGATCAGTCATGTCAATTTTCTGAGGGTTTAGTAAGGCGAAGGTCTGGGAAAGTGAGCGCTGAGGAGGACGCAGCCCTGTTGGACAGCATAAGGTCCAAGGCGAGGCTGAGTGGTGTGGCGGGATCAGGCAACTTTCAATTAAACGTTGAATGATACCTTTGTCGAAAATTCACGGCAACGTGAATGTTTGACCCGGGCAAACTCTAAGCCACATCGTGGGACCTCTACAAGGTCAGGTCATCGACTGACATTGTCCCTGCTGAAATTTGAATTCATAAGGCATTGGGCGTAATGCAATTGTTTCCATTTAGTGACATAGGATTGTCATAATTCCGTCATTGTCTTCTGATAGTGTGTTGCCATATCTCAATTCATTATCAACTCAGAAGGTAAACGTCCAATGGAGATTTTAATTCTAGGGATCGTGCTGGTAGGTGCGATGGCGACGGTGGATGTGCCTGAAGACCGGAGCTCATCTCAAGATTCGCATGATGGCTAATGCCCCGAGCTATCCATGACTGAAGATCACCTCTTAAAAAAGCCGCGCTCGCCGGGGCTTTCTCTGCTTTGGTCGTAACGATGGTGGTTGAAGTGTTACCAGCCTGACTCATTTTCTGGACTGGCACTCACCTTGTGCAGGGTGAGATCAGCACCGGTGAACTCTTGTTCGGGATCCAAGCGAAGACCGACGAGTATTTTCAAAATGCCATAGACAACAAAACCTCCTATTAGAGCGATGGCGATCGCTAGCGCAGTACCCAGAAGTTGCGGTACTAAGGCAACCTTGCCCAAGCCGCCCAATTCCTGAAGCCCAAGAACGCCGGCGGCGATGCCACCCAAGGCACCGCATAGGCCATGCAGCGGCCAGACGCCCAGGACGTCATCGATTTTCCAGCGGTTTTGAGTCAACGTGAACATGGCGACAAATAAACTGCCGGCACATAATCCCAATAAAAGAGCACCTCCTGGGTGCATGACATCTGATCCCGCGCAGACAGCTACCAGCCCCGCCAAGGGTCCGTTATGAACGAATCCAGGGTCATTGCGCCCGACGATCAGTGCGGAGAGTGTTCCGCCGACCATGGCCATCAGCGAGTTGACGGCAACGAGTCCACTGATGCCGCTAAGGGTCTGTGCCGACATGACGTTAAAGCCAAACCAGCCTACAGTGAGGATCCATGCGCCTAGAGCGAGAAACGGGATGCTGGACGGTGGGTGCGCAGCCACGCCGCCGTGTCGGTGATAACGTCCGCGACGCGGCCCCATCAAAATGACAGCGATGAGTGCCACCCAACCACCAACGGCATGAACAACCACGGAGCCCGCGAAATCATGAAAGGGTGCGCCATAGCGCTCCTCTAGCCAGGCCTGTATGCCGAAGTTGTTGTTCCAGGCGATACCTTCGAAAAGCGGGTAGACAAAACTGACTAGAAGAAATGTTGCGGCCAGTTGCGGGTAGAACCTCGCCCGCTCGGCGATGCCGCCGGAAATGATGGCGGGGATGGCCGCTGCAAAGGTCAGAAGAAAGAAGAACTTGACCAGAGCATAGCCATTGTTGGTTACCAGTTGGCCGGCGCCGTGATAGAAGTGCAAGCCATAGGCCAGGAAGTAGCCAATGAAAAAGTAGCCGATGGTCGAAACGGCGAAATCGACCAGGATCTTGACCAGTGCATTGACCTGGTTTTTACGCCGGACTGTACCCAGTTCCAGAAAGGCAAATCCTGAGTGCATCGCCAGCACCAGAATGGCGCCTATGAGCACAAAAAAGACGTCCTGACTCTTGCTTATTGTCTCCATAGCATCGCCCATTAAATTGAGATGCTATTGAACTGCAATTAATGGGCCAGATCATAATCGCCCTGAATCCGTGCGATTCACTGATGACTCAGTCAATAGGGATGCAACGCAGTTCACGTTCAAAAGATGTGCGCACCAAATTCGTGCATTCTGGACCGATTTAGGTGCATATCGTTAAGCGGTTGGTATAGCTCCCCTCTGTTGACCGACAAGGTATAGGTTGCCCCCATACACATTGTATGGGGGCAGTGGCGGGCAGATTATTTCTTGTTGACACCACCTAGTAGGGTCGTGAGTAGTCCTATTAACTTGTCCAAGGAGGACTTGCCGAGGTTCATCAAGTGACTGGTCGCTTCCTGTCCCGTCATACCTTGAAAGCGTTTTCGGTAATAGCCTATGGCAATCGGGGTGGCCCCAATGCCCAGAATGAGTCCCAACAGGAAAGTGCCATTGGATGCCGATTGAGCAGGCGTGGCTGTCGCCACCCCTCCGGGCAGAGACACTCCGGGTCCGGGGGCGACGACCACTTGCTTGACTGAATCTGCGACCTTGGGGCCATAATCATCGGGTATTGCGAGATCGGTAATCCCAGGAATGCTGGGGAAGGGTGTGCTGCCCTTGCCCACTATAAGCTGAGCTTTCATACCCTTTTCCATGTGCTGAGCGATATCGCAATGGACGAGGTAGGTCTTGTCTTCGGCCGGCAGAATAAGTGTTCCTGTAATCTTGGCTGGTCCAGTCATTTCAAGATGGAACATGCCTTTGTCATATATGAACTTGGGCAGCCCATGCATCATCCATTGATGGCGAATATGATCTTCGTTGATAAAGGTGACGGTTAACCTGGTACATGGCTTGACTCGCCATTCATGCGCATCGAAACCGAACATGGTGCCAGGGAAATCCTTGCTGTATTGATGACCTGCCCGGACAGTGATGGAGGCATCTTCACTGATGCGGCTACACCCTGGGGGCAAGGTATCCTTATTTTGCCCCATTACCATGCCACCCTCCATGTCCATTAGGTGGCCACCCCCATGGTTCATCAGCATATTGTGCTCGATGATCGGTTCAGCTTTTTCAACGGCAGAGGCCATACCTGCGACCAGAGTCAGGGTAGGGACCAACAAGCTTGGATAATGTCTAGCCATTTTGATTCTCAGCCTCATTGCTTGTTTTTGAATTGCCCAACCAGACCGATGACCTTTTCACGGTTCAGATATAGAAAATAGGCTGCTATACCCAAGAGCAGGCCCGAGAACAGACCCTCACCTGAATTGGACGGGGAATTGACCGTGCTTGCGGTTCCAGCGGTTGGTGCCGGCTGTGCCTGCGGTGGAACAAGTTCGTTATTTGTATTGACCCCAGGTTTCGTGTCCATTGTTCCTGCAGGTGCGCCCAAGCTACCATCAAGATAATCCTGCCAGACAGGGATTTTCCGCTCCCAGAATTCCTTGGTGAAGTAAGGTTTAAGGTCCATGCCATGAGTTTTCGGTGTGCCGTTTTCATCGACATAGTCTTTGTAGGCTACCAAGCTAATGCTCCCACCCTCGCCCATGCCGTTGGTAGTAAACGCTTTTTCGGTATGGTCATGAAACATCCATAATCCCGAACCATAGCTGTGGAGACCGTCATCGCTCGTGTCCAGAGCGATATCCAACCGCTGGGCTGGAGCCATGCTGTAGACGTCTCGCGTAACCTGTGCTAATGGATTTTGCTGAACCCCGTCATAATGTGTTTCTGTACCTTTGTGGCCGTGAATATGCAGTGCTAATGGCTCGGTGTGACCATTCAGGACGCGGATTTTAGTTTTCTCATTCGGATTTACGGTAATGAGGGACTCCCTTAAGGTGTAAGGAAATGCGCGTCCATTGAGCAGGAAATAATCATCCGTGGCATCCGTGATGTCATATTCTTGATTCATCTTTTTTGCAATCAACCTAACATCATTTGATGACTGTGGAATTTGGTGCAATTCCTTATCGACCGACGAGTAGTGCAGGTCATATTCCTGCTTGTATTTTTCCAGGACCGCCACCGAAGGGTGACGAACCTGTCCGGCGCCCACATTGAATACTTGCGGCCAATTGTTTGGTCGGTTTTCCTCGATAGTGAATATGCCCGCCAGCCCCATGGGGATGTGGGTGTGGGGTTGCACATGGCAGTGGTAGTACATGGTTCCAGGTTGACGTGGCCGAATCACGTAAGTCTTGCTTTGCCCTGGCATGATATCCATCTCGCTGGTCTGGCCAACACCATCATTCCCTTCCCCGCCATGGTCCATGAATGGGTGATCAACACCATGCAGATGGATGGAGTGCGGGAAATAGTGGGAGTTCTCAACCACTAACCAAACCACATCACCCTGCTCAACCCGAATGGGTGGCGAGGGCATACGGAGAAGTGGATTGGCTTCACCACTTGCAAAACTCCGGGTCGACATGTCACGGCTCTTGGGTGTAAAAACCCAAAAGCTCGGCTGGACACCCGGCGCAATATCAAAGGTAGGCACAACGCCAGGAAAATCCGGCGAATGGCCATTAACCTCCATGATCTCCAGCTTGATCACATAATGATCCGGATCTCCATCCTTATCGATGTCATTGGAAAGCGTCAGCGTGTCGGCGGCAACGTTGGAGGTATCCATGAGCGTTTCCATGGAAATGTTATTGGTGCCTTTAACAAACGCCGCAATATCGTTGGGATTATCTGGATTACAGGATCTCGATTCCTGAATTTCTACGCCTTCAACGGACTGAGCCTTTCGCCACTCGGGCGGAGCGCCGCTATTACAAAAGGGTTCGGCTTGACCCAATTCAACCTTGGCCGTCGGTGGTGCCTTGTATACGGCCGAAGCGGTATAGGGTAGGGTTACAAATAGCGAGGCCGTGAAAACAACGAGCGATTTTCTCAACATGGCAAATACCGTTGTTGGTAAAACGCCAGGACACAGTTAAAACCATGACCTGGCGTTGAATGGACAGCCCAGAGCCTGGGCGGTGAAAAGCCGTTAAGCTTCGTTCTTCTTCCTTAAGAGATTGTCCACCACACCCTTGAACTTGGCATTGGACAAATATGTGATGTAGCCGCCAGCAACCAAAAGGGTCATGACTACAACAATGGTGCTAGTCGGCACCCCGGTTTGTCCAGAACCAACGCTGAGGGCTATGTGCTCATCAACTTTTTGGCCTTCGTTGACCAAGGTGATATGGACACGATATTTACCCGCGTCGGTAAAATTAATATTTGAATTGAAGGTACCATTCGAGTGAGTACTGGGCGGGGCATAGAAAACTCGGGTTCCTTCAGGCTCTTTCGTAATTTCGAATTCGACCGTCATGTTTCGAAGTGCTTTCCCTTCGTAGTCGAAAACGATGGTCGACTGGCCCAACTCGGGTATTGAGTTGCAGTATTCAGTGGTTCCCGTGAGTTGCGGCTGATAGGCGGTGAAGTGAACCAGGTGAGGGCCAATCTGGACGCGGCACTGATCGGTGTCAACGCTCGCTCCGCCATGGGCCCAAGCAACCACAGGCAGGAAGCTGGCAGCGAGCAGCCCGAGGGCTGCACAGCTTTTTTTTATCATTTTCAAATTTTTCATGATTCAGTACCCTCGCTCGATTTAATTTTTGTAATTGAGATTCAGCAAGTTTTTTTGGTGGCTCTGGCTGGCTCCTAATTCGCTGGAAGTTGCCCTAAGGAACGTTGGATTCGCACTTGCTGAATATACATAAGCGATCCGACATATTCAACTATCGGGAGATCCCGGACCCCTAGTTGAGCATGTCAGTTGCTCAAATCTGCGTCCGCTCCCTGCCCACGTAGCTGGGACACACGATTTTCGGCAGAGTTCATCTAAGGACTTCAGCTCAACCCACGCCACAGCGCCCTATCGTTTCATTTCGGTTATTCTTTTGCCATCCAATCCACTCTTGGGGCCCAGTTGGCCTCACCTTAATGGCACCAACCATGATCAATCGATGCTGGATACCTTTGGTGTCCCTACTCCTTACACTGACTGCATGCACCAGTGTTGGCCCCACGCGAAATCCATCGAATGAGGGCGATGAAGAGGCAAGGGTTGACTTACCGGTTAAGCCAGCGACTCAAACCAATATGGAGCCTAAAGCACCGAGTGAACCCAGGAGATCTGCTACCCACCCGTTGCCCTCCGACGACTTGCCTGCCAAGGAACCGTCGCGCCAATATGCCTTGCCCGGATATTCCAGCTCGCCTTATGGGGTGGACCCCATTCCCGCACCCAGTCCTGCCGCTGCGAATCCTGAGCCTGATCCCTATGAGGCTCCCAACGTGCAAGCCCCGGCGCCGCCGGTTGAGCTTCCGGGATTAGACATATCACCGCCGGATTCACCGGCATTGACTCCACCGCCGGACCCGAAAGCTTTCAATCTTTCCGCACCGCCGGCTGTTATGGCGCTGCAGACTGATATCGAGGCCAATCTCAAGATCGGCAGATATGCAGAGGCCGCTGCATCTCTGGAGCGTGCCATACGCATCCAGCCGAAAAACCCGGAACTTTGGCATGTGCTAGCCGATGTTCGTCTGAAGCAACAACAGCTTGGCCTCGCCGAAGATCTCGCCAAAAAATCCAATTTGCTCGCGAAGAGTAACCAGGAACTGATCCGCTCTAACTGGGTTGTTATCGCTGGATCTCGACGACTTAAAGGCGACAGTGCCGGGGCCTCCGAAGCCATGGATAAGGCCAGACAGTAATCTCGATGACACGACTGCTTGAAGTCTTCAGCACGGATGGACAATTGGCGAGGGCGCTACTTGGATTTCGCCCGCGACAGGCCCAGATCGAAATGGCTCTGGCGACCTCGGAAGTGATCGAACAGGGGGACTGTCTGGTTGTCGAGGCGGGAACCGGTACAGGCAAGACCCTGGCCTATCTGGTTCCTGCCATTCTGTCGGGCAAAAAAGTGATCGTTTCTACCGCGACGAAGACACTGCAGGATCAGTTGTTTCGTAAAGATCTCCCGATGGTTCGGCATGCTCTGGAGAAACCCTTACGGACGGCACTGCTCAAGGGCCGCGGCAATTACCTTTGCATATACCGGCTCAAGCACAATCTGGGCTTTCGGCAAGGGCAGGGCGCACATGATGCCCGGACGCTCGAAGCGATTAGTCGCTGGGCAAGAAATACTCAGACCGGTGATATTTCAGAGGCGCTTGATATGCCGGAGCAGTCACCACACTGGTCAGCGGCCACCTCGACCGTTGACAACTGCCTGGGCCAGGAATGTCCCGATTACAGCGATTGTTTCCTGATAAAGGCTCGTAGTCGCGCACGCGAGGCGGATATTCTAGTCATCAATCACCATTTGTTATGGGCGGACTGGGCACTGAGGAATGAGGGCTACGGTGAATTGCTGCCTCATGTGGATGCCATCATAGTCGATGAAGCGCACCAATTCCTAGAGTCTGCTGCACAATTTCTGGGTTCTACCATTAGCTCCCGGCAATTGCTGGAACTTGGTAATGACATTTTGATGGAACGTATGCGTGATGCACCCGACGTGATCGATCTTCTGGATGAGGCGGACCGACTGGAGCGCTTAACAGAGGATGCGCGGATGGCGTTTGGGAGCGAATCCCGGCGGGACTCCTGGCATGCCGTGAGTGGAAAGGGTGATGTGGAGGAAACCTTTGCGGCCATCCGAGAACAGCTGATGACCCTGGAAGGGCTACTCAAACCCCTCTCGGTTCGGGGTAAGGGGCTTGAATCCTGTCATAAACGCTGTCTCGACCTTACGGTCCGGTTACACGCCTTTTTTGAGGGTGACAGTAAAAATCATGTCCGCTGGTTCGAGACGAGGAAGCGAGGCTTCTCGCTGAATCGAACGCCCCTGGCGGTCGCGGAGGAATTCACCAAATTTCGCCAAACAACCCCAGCGGCGTGGGTATTTGCCTCAGCCACACTGACCGTTGCTGGAAAATTTGAGCACTTTACCCGGCAACTCGGGATTTTTGATGCTCGCTGCCACACTTGGGACAGTCCCTTCGATTACCAGGCAAATTGCCTGCTTTATATGCCTCAGAATTTACCTGACCCCGGATCGCATCAGTACAACCGAAGTGTCGCTTCCGCTGTTATTCCGGTCCTTGAGGCAACCCAAGGACGTGCCTTTTTCCTCTTTACGTCACATCAGGCCCTTAACGAAGCCGCACAAGTACTGTCTCGATCGGTCGATTACCCGCTTTTTGTTCAGGGTACACAGCCAAAAACACAGCTACTGGAGTCGTTCAAGGCCTCGAGCAATGGGGTTCTGTTAGGAACCTCGACCTTTTGGGAGGGGGTCGATGTGCCCGGCCCAAGCCTGTCTTGTGTGATTATCGACAAGCTGCCCTTTGCTTCACCAGCCGACCCGGTTCTTCAAGCCAAACTGGAGAAGCTTAGACAGGAGGGGCTAAACCCTTTTTCGGCGCATCAACTGCCATCGGCCATCATCACCTTGAGGCAAGGTGTGGGACGATTGATTCGTGATCACGAGGATTGCGGTGTGTTGATGCTTTGTGATCCCAGACTTCTCACGAAACCTTATGGACAGCTTTTCTTAAACAGCCTCCCCCCAATGCCGCGAAGCCACTCGATTGCGGATATTGAACATTTCTTTGCACATGAACGGTCCGATTCGGCGGCGTCGGCATGAATCTACTAGCCATTGACACCGCCACAGAGGCCTGTTCTGCAGCCGTGCTGAGGGAGGGTCGGCTTTACGAGCGTTTCCAATTGGCGCCCCGCGAGCATAATCGCCTCATTCTTCCCATGATCAGCGAATTACTGAAAGAGTCTGGCGTGGAACCCGCTGAACTTCATGCGATAGCCTTTGGTTGCGGTCCGGGTTCTTTCACCGGCGTGCGAATTGCGGCGGGCGTAACCCAAGGACTTGCATTGGGCCTGGATTTGCCCGTCATTCCCATTTCTACCTTGGCTGCCTTGTCCCTGGAAGCCATGGATGCTGAAAGCGCAGAACTGGCTTATGCATGCATCGACGCTCGGATGAATGAGGTTTACTGGGGTGTTTACGAGCGTGAGTGCGAGGGAAGTGTGCGCCTGATTGGTTGCGAATCGGTCATGCCCGCTGCCAATGTCCGAGGTTTGGATGGTAAATTGGGTGTTGGTGTCGGAAGCGGTTGGGCAACCTACTCCGAGGTGCTGGCTGATCAGCTAGGAAACGGCCTAGGAAAAGTGTTGGCTGACCGTTTTCCGAGAGCAGGTTTAATCGCCAAACTGGGTGCTCAATCACTTAAACGTGGAGGAGGGTTACCAGCTGAACAGGCTATGCCGGTTTATCTAAGGGACAACGTCGCCCGAAAGCCCGATAAGCGGGTGTAGCAGAGAGCCGCCCAAAACATCACAGAGCCAACACCTCCTCGTATAGTAGAATGTCGCAATGTCGCAGTTTTTCCAGATCCATCCTACAGACCCGCAGCCTCGTTTGATCAAGCGTTGTGTGGAGATTCTCCTTCACGGAGGCATCATCGTTTACCCAACAGATTCTTCCTATGCGTTGGGCTGCCGAATGGACAACCGTGAAGGACTGGAACGGATACGGCGTATCCGACGCTTGGAGGAAGATCACAATTTCACGCTGGTCTGTATTGATATTTCGCAGATTTCAACCTTCGCCAAAATGAACAACGAGGGCTTCAGGTTGATCAAATCACTGACACCCGGGCCCTATACCTTCATTCTGGAGGCGACGAAAGAAACTCCCAAAAGGCTAATGCATGCCAAGCGGAAAACTATCGGTGTGAGACTGCCTGACGACCCCATCACTGAATCTATTGTGGTTCATCTCGGCGAACCACTGTTCAGTTCGACTCTCATCATGGCTGATGAGGAGGACGCGATGGCCGATCCCGAAGAGATCCGCGAGCGGCTTGAAAAAGAGGTCGACCTGATTATTGATGCCGGCATATTGACTTATGAGCCGACCACCATCATCGGTTTCACCGGTGACAGTCCTGAAATCATCCGTCAAGGCAAAGGTATCGCCGAAAATCTGAGATAACCGCCGAAAAATAAGGATCAGAAAATGGAAATAGACAGCCTCTCCAATGAGCAACTCATGATCGTCAAGGCATTGCCGCTGCTCTTGGCCATTACCTTTCACGAAATCGCGCATGGTTATGTCGCCAAGGTGCTGGGCGACGATACGGCGGAGAGAATGGGGCGTTTGTCCATGAACCCATTGGCGCATATTGATCCGGTAGGTACCATTTTGCTTCCCGGATTGATGCTAGCGATGGGCGGGCATTTCATCTTCGGATGGGCGAAGCCGGTCCCAGTCAATACCGGGAGACTGCATAAGCCGAGACGGGACACTATCCTCGTGTCCGCTGCGGGACCGGCCGCCAATCTGCTCATGGCCCTTTTGTGGGCCATCCTTGCAAATGGCGTTGATTTCCTACAGGGCACGGAGTACGGCGCAGCGCTGGCCATCATGTGCAAGTTTGGAATTGGCTTTAATGTTTTGCTGGCGGTATTCAACATGATTCCCATCCCGCCACTCGATGGCGGCAGAGTGTTGCTGGAATTGCTACCCTACAACACGGCCCAGAAATATAGCCAGATCGAGCCTTACGGATTGTTCATCATTATTGGGCTCATGTTCACCGGGTTGTTGAACATTTTCGCGATTCCGATGCGCTTGCTCACTAGTCTTTTCATGAGCATAGCCGGCCTCTGATGACGGCTGTCGTTGCGTCATTGACGCATGAGGAAGCGGCGCAGACGCCTGAGGGAGTGACCACGGAATTGACCCCATTGGCAACAATCATGGGATCTCCCATCCATGATCTACCAGATGATTTGTACATTCCACCCGATGCCCTCGAGGTTTTTCTCGAAACCTTTGAAGGGCCATTGGATCTGTTGCTTTATTTAATCCGACGGCAAGGTTTCTCTATTCTCGATATCCCGGTCGCCGAGATCACTCGACAATACATTGCCTACATCGAGATGATGGGCGAGTTGAAGATGGAACTGGCAGCCGAGTACCTTTTGATGGCGGCCATATTGACCGAGATCAAATCGAGACTGCTGCTGCCGCGTCCTGCTGAGGCAATTCAGGAGGAGGATGATCCGCGTGCAGAGTTGATTCGCCGTTTGCAAGAGTATGAGCGTTTCAAAACTGCCGCACAGGAGCTGGATCAATTGACTCGATGTGAACGTGACGTTCATGAGATAACCGCCGACATCAGTGCGATCCCTGTCAACAAGATCTATCCCGAGGTCTACATCCGTGACATTCTCGAGGCTTTTCAGGAAGTGTTGCGGCGAGCTGATAGACACACACATCATCAGATTCATCGAGAACCACTCTCGGTGAGGGAACGTATGTCCAGCATACTGACAAAACTTCAGACTCATCGTCTCCTTTCCTTTAGTGAGTTGTTTGAACTGAAGGAAGGCAGAGCAGGGGCCGTCGTTTCCCTATTGGCGATTCTGGAAATGAGCAAGGAACGCATTATCGAGATTTTGCAGGAAGAACCACTGGGACTACTTAAGGTCAAGCCACTGGCAATAGTGACAGAAGCCTGATTATGGAGCTCAAGCAGATATTGGAAGCGGCCATGATGGCTGCCGCTCGCCCCTTAGGGCTTCAGGACTTTGCCAATATTTTCGATGAGGCTGAACGCCCCACCCAGGAGGAGATTGAGCAGGCGTTGGCAGAGATTCAAAATGACTTTGACCAACGCCCGCTGGAACTCAAGCGAGTTGCCAGCGGGTATCGGTTTCAGGTCCGTGAATACTTTTCGCCCTGGATTTCCCGGCTGTTTGATGAACGAGCGGGCCGCTATTCCCGTGCGTTTCTTGAGACCCTTGCCATCATTGCCTATCGACAGCCCGCAACAAGGGGTGAAATCGAGGATATTCGTGGGGTCGCCGTGAGTTCCAACATTATCAAAACCATGTTGGAGCGGGACTGGATTCACATCGTCGGCCACAAGGATGTTCCGGGGCGGCCAGCCTTGTTTGCCACCACGCGACATTTCCTGGATTACTTCAACCTGACCAGCCTGTCCGAATTGCCCCCGCTACAGGAGTTCATTGAAGCGCTGGATCTCTCGTCTTCCGACGGAATATCAGACACTATTCCGCAAACTGTAATGCCCGAGACTTACACTGAACACAACGAAATTGAACATGCGGACTCCGAATAGACCGGGCAAACCCAAGACTCAAACCATAAAAACCTCAACGGCTGACGAGGCGGGTGAACGGTTACAAAAACTTTTGGCCCGAATTGGCCTCGCTTCTCGGCGGGAAATTGAGGAATGGATAAGGAATGGCCGGATCACCCTTAACGGGGCCTATGCCAAGCTGGGTGACCGATATAAATTCGGTGATCGTGTCACCGTGAATGGCCGCGTTGTTGATTTCGATGGCAGGGCCGAAGAGCCGACGCGTGTCCTCCTGTATCACAAGCCCATTGGTGAGGTGGTGACACGTCGCGATCCCGAAGGGCGTCCGGTCATTTTTACTCAATTACCCCGTCCGACACGGGGTCGCTGGATTGCCATCGGTCGCCTGGATATCAATACGCAAGGCTTGTTGTTGGTAACCACCAACGGTGAGCTCGCTAACCGGTTGATGCATCCCTCGAGAGAGATTCCTCGCGAATATGCCGTCCGTGTGTTGGGCAATATCGAGGACAGATTGCTCGATCGACTTACGCAGGGCGTAGAACTGGAAGACGGTCCTGCCAGTTTCGAGTCGATCACGGCAGCCGGTGGCGAAGGAGCCAATCGGTGGTTTCATGTCATGTTGCGCGAAGGTCGTAACCGGATCGTCAGGAGACTTTGGGATTCGCAGGGGGTCACGGTCAGTCGTTTGATCCGCATCCGTTTCGCCAATATCGAATTGCCACCACGACTTCGCGCACGAACTTTCATGGAATTGCCCCAGGAACAAGTGGATTATCTGCTCAAGCTGGTTGATCTGACTACCGAAGCTGCGCAATCAGCTGTCGCCGCTAACAACAAACCAACTTCATCCAACTCGGGCGCGAAACCTTTTCGTCAGTCCCCAGCGCGACGAAAGCCTAATGGCCGTTAGAGGCTCTCAGGCCATATGTGGTGAATTAGAAGACTATTTTATTACGCATAATGTGTATTATGTCAAATAGAGAGTGACGCGGCCATATCAAGTCTATGGAGCAATGTCAGAATCGACATCCCTCCATAGTCCCGGTAGTTAGACGTTGAACCGGAAATGCACGACATCGCCATCATGCATGACATATTCCTTGCCCTCCAACCGCCACTTACCGGCATCCTTGGCACCTTGTTCGCCCCGAAATTTGACGAAATCATCAAAAGCGATCACTTCCGCGCGAATGAATCCCCGCTCAAAGTCGGTATGGATCACGCCGGCGGATTGCGGTGCTGTCGCACCTTTGTGAATCGTCCAGGCGCGCACTTCTTTGACCCCGGCCGTAAAGTAGGTGTACAGACTGAGTAGCGTATAAGCTGCACGGATGACGCGATTCAATCCCGGTTCTTCCATGCCAATCTCTGCGAGGAAATCGCCTTTGTCTGATTCATCCAGTTGCGCGATTTCGGCCTCGAAGGCTGCACAAACCGGAACGACCTCTGAACCCTCTTCCTGAGCATACGCACGGACCCGATCAAGGAAAGGATTGTTTTCAAAACCATCTTCGCGGACGTTGGCGATGAACATGGTCGGTTTGCTCGTTAATAAATGAAGTTCACGCAGCAGACCTCTTTCCTCTGTCGACAGCTCCAGTGACCGAACAGGTTTGCCCTCATTCAGGTGACTCAATACGCTCTCTAACAACGCCTTGCGCGCTAGCTCATCTTTGTTGCCAGATTTGGCGGCTTTCAAGGAGCGTTGCAGAGCCTTTTCTACCGTGCCCATATCGGCAAGATTCAACTCGGTATTGATGACTTCGATGTCAGAGACCGGATCGACCTTGCCAGCCACATGAATGACATCCTCGTCTTCAAAGCATCTGACCACATGAGCAATCGCGTCGGTTTCCCGTATATGCGCAAGAAACTGATTGCCTAACCCCTCGCCTTTCGAAGCCCCGGCCACCAAGCCGGCAATATCGACAAATTCGATGGTGGTGGGGACGACGCGTTCCGGTTTTACAATCTCGGACAATGCATCGAGACGCGGATCGGGTACCGGTACAACCCCGACATTGGGGTCAATAGTGCAAAAAGGATAATTCTCTGCCGCAATGGCTGCCTTGGTGAGTGCGTTGAAAAGCGTGGATTTACCTACATTGGGCAATCCGACAATGCCACAGTAAAGCGTCATACAAAGGTAATAAAAGGTTTGGTTAAATGTTTAGATGACGAATGTTTCATAAACGTCCGTGAGTGCCTGTGCCACTCATAGTTACTCCACACTGTAACTCAACGATCAGCGCGAGCACTCGATCGAGAGCCCCCCGGTTACGAGCTACAAAAGTCTGGCCTTTCTGCCCATAATCAAGTGCCAGACCGGGTTCCTGCAGAAATCTTAAAATCCATTCCGCCAACAAGTCAGGTGTATCGATTTGCACTCCGCCACTCGTAGCAAGGAGGTTTTGCGAAATTTCACCGAAGTTCATCATGTAAGGCCCGAAGATCACGGGAATTCCGACCGCCGCAACTTCTAGGATATTTTGTCCTCCATGCGGGATCAGGCTACCACCCACGAAGGCGACATCCGCCGCCCCATAGAATTTTCGAAGCTCACCGATGCCATCTATGAGAAAGATCGACGTTTTAGCATCGCAGTTTCGTGCTTCGGACCGAGTTTGAACGCAGAGCCCCCTGCCCTCGCATAGCGCCCTCACATCAGCGGATCTCTCGGGATGACGAGGTGCCAGGACCAGCAGAGCATCCGGGACAGCGCATTGAATCCGCGCAAGGGCATCAAGAATCAATGCTTCTTCGCCCGGATGAGTACTCCCAGCGACCCATACGGGTCTGTCCGGAAAAAGCGAGCGCCGTAAATCCAGTGACTGATTTCGCAAGCTCTCATCAAATTGGATATCAAACTTGATGTTGCCGAGGACGCTGACCCTGTTCGGGATGGCGCCTATGGCAAGATAGCGATCGGCATCCAGACGGGTTTGAGCGGCAATGTGCGTAACCTGGCTGAGGCTGACCCGCGCCAAACCGCTTAGCTTGGCATAACCTCTGGCTGACTTTTCCGATAATCTCCCGTTAAGAATGGCTAGCGGAATTTGTTGGACGCCGCAGGCATGAAAAAGATTAGGCCAGATTTCAGTTTCCATAATCAGCGCAAGACCGGGGCTGAAGTGCTCAAGAAACCGACGGACAGCATCTGGAAGGTCATAAGGCAGATACACGTGCTCAACCCTGTTTCCCAGCACTTCATGTACCCGGGCAGAGCCCGTCGGCGTTGTACAGGTGACCAATAATGAAGTTTCCCCCCTACCAAGCAAGTCCTTTATGAGGGGGAACGCGGCCTCGCATTCACCAACCGAGACGGCATGAATCCATATGGAACAAGCTTTGCGGGGATTTCCGCGGTAAAAACCGAATCTTTCCGGGATTCTTTCTCGGTAGGCAGGGGTACGGTAGCTCTTCCAAAGCAGTCGCACCAAAAGAAGCGGTGCAAGGGCGTAGAACAGCAATGAATAGAGTTGCCTCACGCCCTGCCCCGTTGGCCGCACGGCCAAAGCCGTGCGTAGTGTCGTTCTCTATTATTCGGCAGCAACCGTCAAAGGCAGTATGGCGACTACATCCCCGTGCAACTGAATACCGATTTCATAATCGCCAATGTGACGAATGGGACCCATAGGCAGTCTCACCTCGCTTTTTTCTACGGCTACACCGGCGGCCGTAACTGCTTCGGCGATATCCCGGGTGCCGATCGACCCGTAAAGACGTCCCTCATCACCGGCCTTGTGGGTAATCGTGACTTTCAGTGCAGAAATGGTTGCAGAGCGGCTCTGTGCTGCAGCTAGTGTATCGGCAGCTTTCTTTTCCAACTCGGCGCGACGCTGCTCGAATTGTTCGATTTTCTCGGCGTTGGCGACAACGGCCTTTCCTTGTGGGATCAGATAGTTTCGACCGTATCCAGGTTTAACACTAACTTTGTCACCCAAACCACCGAGGTTGGGGATTTTTTCCAGAAGAATGATTTCCATTTTATAAGCCTCAATAATTAATTTGATGTTTTTTTATCTTTAGGTCATGACCTGCGTAGGACAAACCTTGAACGCCAATGAAGCCAGGGATCGGTCAGGCCAATGGCAGCAATCAGCAGGACCATAGGAGCCACAAACATCAGCCCAACGTATATGCCCGCCAACCAGAATTTTCCTGAGGGCAACGCAGAACAGAGGGCATGAATCACTGCAAAGCCCCCCAATATAAAAGCCGTGAATACCGGCATGAGCAGGTTGGCCGAAAACACCGAGATTCCGCCACCCGTGATGCCAGCCACCAGCGCTATCAATAGAAACGCCAGCGAAATGATCCAAGGGAAACGTAATTGCGTGAATTCAGCCCGAAATCCGCCAGGATTATACAGATTGGCCTGCCACCAGCGAGCAACGAGGAGACTGATCAGAACCGTCATCAATGAACCCGCAGCGACCGCACCCGTGGCATAGGTCGAGAATATCTGCATGGTTTGATTCACTAATTCAGGGTCAACCTCGCTGCTTCGCCGCTCAAGCATCGGCTGGATTGCCCTCTGTAACGTGTCGCCCCAGAAACCCGCCGGATCATCCACCAGAGCATAAAAGCCAATGACCAATACTAGAGCCAGGCCTAATGCAAACAACACGGCAGTTGAAAGGCTCGCGGTTTCTCTCAGTACGATGGCGGTTCCCAGGACGGGCAACCAAAGCGCCAGAGAGTAACCACCGGCTTGAAGCGCGTTCCCCAAGGCCAATTGTCCTGCCAGAGCCACAACGGGCAAGGCACCAAGGACGACAAAAGCGCCCTCCTTTCCACCCCGTCGAAGGGTAAGCAGAGCCACGGATGCTGCGGCCAGCAAACTGGCGAGTGACAACAACCAGGAAAGTACCGTCAACAGGGAAACCGAGAGGATGGCCTGCGAGCGGCCCCTCATGAAAAATCCTGCCAAGGCGTTCATTCGATGGCTTGCCAACCAGACCGTGACTTACTCGTGGCTATCGCAGAACGGCAACAAGGCCAGAAAACGAGCCCGCTTGATAGCCGTGGCCATCTCACGCTGGAATTTGACCTTGGTGCCTGTAATCCGGCTGGGAACAATCTTGCCGGTCTCGGAAAGGTACTCCTGAAGCAGGTCGAGATCTTTGTAATCGATTACCTGCCCCTCTTCGGAGGAAAATCTGCAGAACTTTCTACGTTTGAATTGACGTGCCATCTAAAAAACCTCGTTATCTGAATTTCGTGATTGTCTTGATCCGTTGGAAGAACTTAGAGCTCAACTGCTTCCGGAGCAGCAGCCTCGCTGGCTTCTTCGACCTCCTCATCGCGAATTTCAGCAGATTCCTGATAGCCTTCTCTAGCCATCGGGGAAGTTTCGGTAATAGCCTCTTCCCTGCGGATGGTCAGACTCCGAAGTACCGCGTCGTTGAAGCGGAATCCACTCTCGAGCTCTTCCAGAGTAGCCTGGTCGCATTCGATATTCATCAGCACATAGTGTGCCTTGTGTATTTTGTTGATCGGGTAAGCCAGTTGTCGGCGTCCCCAGTCCTCAAGGCGATGGATGCTGCCCGAGGCGGACTCGATCAGTCCGCGATAGCGTTCCAGCATGGCTGGAACCTGTGCGCTCTGATCGGGATGAACCATGAAAACGATTTCATAATGTCGCATGAATGCTCCTTACGGTTAATGAAGCCCCCCGAAAACCGGTGGGGCAAGGAGTGGCGGCCATCGCCGGCCGCCAACTAAACAATGGAATAATAAAGAAGCGGTTGGGATAAGGCAAACCGCAACAGGGATCGGTTTAGCCTTTTGCGTACTGGTCAGTCCAGTGAATCCAGATATTTGTCAGCATCCAGGGCCGCCATGCAACCCGAGCCGGCAGACGTGATGGCTTGCCGATAAATCGAATCCGCCACGTCCCCCGCTGCAAACACGCCCTGCACACTGGTCGCCGTGCTGCCGCCTTCGGTACCACTCCTGACCTGTATATAGCCGTTTTTCATCTGGATTTGGCCGTCGAAGATTTGCGTGTTCGGACTATGTCCAATGGCAATGAACACGCCGTCCACTTGAAGTTCCTTGGTGTCGCCATGCTCGGTTTGCTTGATGCGGATACCGGTCACACCCATGTCATCACCCAGCACCTCATCCAGCGTGTGGTTCCATTCAATCGTCACGTTACCGTTACTCACCCGCTCCTGCAGTTTGTCGGAGAGAATCTTTTCCGATCGGAATTTGTCGCGCCGGTGGACTACGGTGACGTGCGCGGCAATATTCGCCAGATAAAGTGCCTCTTCGACGGCCGTATTGCCACCACCGATCACGGCCACTCGCTTGTTGCGATAGAAAAATCCATCGCAGGTCGCGCAAGCCGAAACGCCCTTGCCTTTGTAGGTTTCTTCCGAGGGCAGACCCAGGTAGCGTGCAGATGCCCCAGTCGCGATGACCAGCGCATCACAGGTATAGGCACCGGCATCGCCAATCAGTTTGAAGGGTCGCCCACCGAGTTCACTCGTATGGATGTGGTCAAAAATAATTTCCGTCTCGAACCTTTCGGCATGGCGCTTCATGCGTTCCATCAGTTCCGGACCTTGGACGCCATCAGCATCACCCGGCCAATTGTCGACTTCAGTTGTCGTCGTCAGTTGACCTCCCATCTCCAGTCCGGTGACCAGGACCGGCTTGAGATTGGCGCGTGCCGCATAGACCGCAGCGGAATATCCGGCGGGACCGGAACCAAGAATCAACACTCGACAATGTTTCGCTTCTGCCATGACATCCTCTATGGTTAACCAAGTTTGGGTGGGAATTGATCGGCTCGGTCTGAGTGACCTGAACGCACAGCCTTAGCCGACATTGGATGAATCTTAACGGGGAAGAATAGCCATGATTAGGAAAACGGTCGACCCCAGTCGCATAAGGAATATGACCTTAATGCCCGGCTAGGGCAAAATAGAGTTAATTTTTGGGTTACTTCGCCCGCGGACACCTCAAATGAAGTGTCCGCAGGCCTTGGCAATAATTTGGGGGCATGGTTGACTGACTTCTACCGGAAGTTCGCGATAGGTCGTGAACTGGGCGCTACGCTTCTGCGAGGATTGAGAGAATCCGCACTGCTCCTTTATTTGGCAGTGTCTATGTTGCTGCTCATCTCGCTCCTGAGCTTCCATATGAACGATCCAGGCTGGCGTCATCCCGCCAGTTCGAGGACAGCAATTCACAACGCTGCGGGTTCTTTTGGTGCCTGGCTGGCTGATTTCTTCCTGTCGGTATTCGGGATCAGCGCTTATCTGTTGCCTTTTATTCTGGCGATTCATGGGCTCCTGATTTACCGCAACGCCGAGGCTGATAAAACCTCTCCACTGGACAGAGCCTTGCGCTGGGCGGGTTTCATTATCGCGCTGACCGCCGCCACCGGCATTACCGAACGGTTCATGATTCGGCCACGAATTTCTTTGCCGGAAGGTTATGGCGGCATTCTCGGACAAGAGGTTTCCGATCATTTTTTCAGTGCCTTCGGCACGACCGGCATGACTATCCTCCTCGTTGCCCTTTTTTTGGCGGGCGTTTCACTGTTCAGTGGTCTGTCATGGGTGTGGGTGCTGGATGGTGCTGGCGCTTGTGGCCTTCGCATCGTCGAATGGTTCACACCGATAATCGGCAAAATTGAAGCTAGACAGTGGCTGCGGAGGAAAGCTGAAGCCATGCATCCCGCATCGGCAGGCGCCACCCTCACCGAATCAGAACCCTTGATTCGCCATAAACGGGAGGAGGAGTCATTTCCCGCGCCGGCGCTCCCTGTTGCTGCCTCTCCAAGCCCAACGGGACCCATCAGCATCAAGCCTCGAAAACCCGAGAAAAAATCAAATCTCGCGCCTGTCCATGTCGGCGAGTTGCCCTCGCTGGATTTGCTTAACAACCGGGCTCCCCGTATCCGCGGCTACTCGAATACTCAACTCGAGGAAATGTCTCGGCAGCTCGAATCCATCCTCGACGATTTTGGGGTCGAAGTACAGGTCATGGAGGTGCATCCCGGTCCGGTCATCACCCGATTTGAAGTTCAGCCCGCTCCCGGCGTGAAGGTCAGCCGGATCAGCGGGCTGGCCAAGGACTTGGCGCGAACCCTGTCGGTTACCAGCGTGCGTGTGGTCGAGATCATCCCGGGCAAGACAGTCATTGGTCTGGAAATTCCCAATGAGGAGCGCGAAACCGTACTACTGCATTCGGTGCTGGCATCATCGGTCTATCAGGACAGCCATTCACCATTGACCCTGACACTGGGCAAAGACATCAGCGGCAACCCCGTCGTCGCCAATCTCGCACGCATGCCTCACTTGCTGGTGGCAGGCACCACCGGCTCCGGAAAATCGGTCGCGGTCAACGTCATGATTCTCAGCATGCTTTACAAGGCGAGGCCAGACGATGTTCGGTTGATCATGATTGATCCAAAAATGCTGGAACTTTCGATCTATGAAGGCATTCCGCATTTGCTGACACCGGTTGTCACCGACATGAAAGAAGCCGCCAATGCCTTGCGTTGGTGCGTTGCCGAGATGGAGCGTCGCTACAAACTCATGTCCTTGATGGGGGTGAGAAACCTGGCCGGATTCAATCAGAAGATCACTGAAGCCATCGCGGCCGGGGAACCTATCCGTGATCCGCTTTGGTCGCCTGACCTGATGACCGAAAACGACGAAGCGCCCTTCCTGGAACCCTTACCCTTCATTGTCATCGTCATCGACGAACTGGCCGACATGATGATGATCGTGGGCAAGAAGGTTGAAGAACTCATTGCACGGCTGGCGCAGAAAGCCCGTGCTGCCGGCTTGCATCTGATTTTGGCCACACAGCGGCCCTCGGTGGATGTGATCACCGGCCTGATCAAGGCCAACATACCGACCCGGCTCGCTTTCCAGGTGTCCTCCAAGATCGACTCGCGCACGATCCTTGATCAGGGCGGTGCCGAATCATTGCTCGGCAATGGTGACATGCTCTATCTACCGCCGGGCACCGGGTTACCCATGCGTGCGCATGGTGCTTTCGTGTCTGATGACGAGGTCCACCATGTCGTTGAGTTTCTGAAGCGGACCGGGCCACCCGACTACATCGAAGACATCACCCGCTTTTCTGAAGACGGTGGCGGCGATTTCTCGGGTTACAAAGGCTCGAATGAAGGCGGTGAGGAATCCGATGCGCTTTATGACGAAGCGGTTCGTTTTGTCACGGAGTCACGCAAGGCATCGATTTCTAGCGTTCAGCGGCGCTTCAAGGTCGGTTACAACCGCGCGGCGCGCATGATCGAGGATATGGAAAACGCCGGCATTGTCGGGCCGGCGGAAACCAATGGCAGCCGCGAAGTACTGGCTCCGCCACCGCCATCGTTGGATTAGATCGGCCCCCGAGGGGGCACCTCTCCGATATTACTTCGTGGACCAAAATTGGGTCGGGCCAGCCTTATGGGCTTTAACCTTCTCCACGCTCCGGCAAAAACCCGGCTTGTCCAGAAAGCTTTCCGCCACCACCAGGCCGGTGTAAACGCCGAAGTCCGTCATCAGGGCCTGCTCAAAACGACGATGCTCACCCGCATCGTTGGTTTTGCCTTTGCTCAACCGGGTAAAAGCATCGTCATAAGCCTTCGAATTGATCGCAAGGCCAGGGCAGGCATCCACAGCCACTTGGGCGAATGCCATATCCAAAAGGGTACGCTGGCCGGATTTTCCGACCAACTGGCTCACCCGTGCCTCCATCGATTTCCAGGCGGGATCGAGTTTTTTGATCAAATCCGCATCTGCCCCCATGGCCGGGTGACTGGCGGCAAACAGCATGGCAAGTGCAATTTTCTTCATATTCCTGAGTTCTCCTTAACGACCGTGGCCAGGATGATAAAAATCACCGCCGGCATGATTGTCGACGAATGCATTGTTGTGATTCGAGGCATAAACGTCTGTCGTGTGGTTATAGGTATAGACATTCGTATGTCCATAGCTGCCACCATAGAATCCGCCCATGGGCATGCCCATCATTCCGTAGCCCATCGGCATGCCACCGACGCCCACTCCAATGCTTGGCCCACATCCTGCCAGGTTAGCGGCCAATATAAATGCCGGAACAATCAGTCGTTTTAGCATGCTCTCCACCTCACGATTATTCAAAAACCGGATTCTACTCGTTAAATCGGCAGCGCTTCAGCAGGTTGCGATGAATGATACTTGGAGCCTGGCTAGTTAAAGGCCAGACGAGCAGGTTTGAGAAGATTGCGGGTGTAACGCTCAATCAGCAGGCTAAATGGTGTCCCGTTTCCGGTTTGCAACAAAGCCCTGTGCTCGAACAGAAAATACGGCGGAGCCATTTCCCCCGATGGCGACTTGACAAGAGTTCTCCTTGGGTCCGACAGAGCCGCCCAAAGCAGACTGGCGGATAGCGTGTGCCGAGTGAATCCCAAAGGCTTGACCACTTTGCCAAAGGGGCGTTCCGAGCTATCCAGAGCTTTGTTCATGACCGGCGTCAGACGCGCAGGCACATACCAGTTATCGGCTTCCGATAGCACCATGTCACCACACTTCAGACGGACATGCCTGAACTTGAGCGCTATTTCAGGGCCGACACGCAGATATTGGCGTATTTCCGGGGTTGGCTGGGGATCGACCATTTTTGAACGCTCGGCGGTAATAATCGCTGGATGGACCTGCCCCAGTCCCTTGCACCACCGCTCCAGAGTCTCGGTGGCGCTATCATGACTAAGCAGATCAACCTGCAGGGATTGTATTGCTGCCAGTGCCTCAAAACGCGATAAAGTCTCCCGATCAACACACTCAGGCGCGCCGTCGGCGCGAATGGCATCAATCAACAGGATTAGCATGGCGTATGAGAAGCGCGTCAGAGTGGGCATAGCGGCATGGATTGCTGAGTGGGCTACAACCGACTGCTTGGGTGCGTCCGGTTGCATCATCGGGGTCATTGAGGTGTTCTACCTACAAACTATCGTTTCAATATGCAATATTCACTGACATTCCTGGCTCGCATGCAGAGGACCATTGGCAACTATGGGTTACTCAGTCTCGCCATTCTCCTGATGATGTTGATCAGGCCATTTCTGGAGGAAGGCGACCAGCGGGGGCTCTCCGTAGACATCCTGTTCACGATGGTGTTTTTCACCGGAATTCACGCCGCAAGAAAGCAGAAAAACCAATACTGGGTGGCCATTTTACTCGCCAGCATCGGCCTCGCCGGCCGTATTCATCTGCACCTCAGCTATTACTGGCTGGTGCCGATTCTGGTGCAGGGCTCGGCCATGCTGTTTTTCTTGCATGCGCTCTACAACGTCATTGCACACGTCTGGGCCGAACGGCATCGCGTTAATCATGACGTCATCTTTGCAGCAGTGAGCGCCTATCTCCTGCTCGGACTGGTTTGGGCCTACTTCTATGAGTTCCTTGAAATGGCCAATCCGGGGTCCTTCAAGGGTGACCATGGGGTCATGGAAAAGGATGATTTCTTCTATTTCAGCTTTGTAACCCTGGCAACGGTGGGTTACGGCGACATCGTTCCACTCACACGCGCGGGCCGATCATTAGCGATTGTAGAGGCCCTGGCTGGCCAGCTTTTCCTAACCATACTCATCGCTCGCCTCATTGGCGCCTACGTGGCCCAGTATCAGAGGCAAGACTGATATGATCAGACTTTATGCAAAAAACAGGAGAGACCATGTCAGATATTCCAGCGCATCTCAAGTACACCGACTCACACGAATGGGTCCGCCGCGAGCCGGACGGCACCCTAACAGTGGGCATCACCGATCACGCCCAGGAAGCGCTGGGTGATCTGGTGTACATCGAGCTGCCGGAGGTGGGCAGCCATTGCACCGCACGCAAGCCCATTATCGTCGTGGAATCGGTCAAGGCCGCCTCCGATGTCCATGCCCCGGTCGCCGGTAGCATCACAGCCGTCAACGAGGAGGCGACGATCGCGCCCGAGAGCCTGAACACCGATGCCTATGCCGTCTGGCTCATCAAAATGACACCCGACAATCCCGCAGACGTCGATGGTCTGCTAAGCGACGAAGGTTACCGGGCAATAGCGGAGGCGGGCTGACAGACTCGGTATACCAATCAAATAGCAAGACAAGATCATCCTGAGTACCCCCATCCCGCATAGCCCAATCGCCCTGCTGGAAGATCCACTCTAAAAGCCCCAGCCGGACCGGGATCTATTGCTGAGGTGACCGTTACCACATGAGAAAAAATGCGGATATCCGATCGAGAACAAGGAATAGTCTCGACGTCTCCAAACAACAGGTGCGACCGGGGGATGCGCAGAGCAAACCTCTCAACATAATCAAACCGGTCCACTTGGACTTGGGTTGAAGGTCAGGATTTGGTAGGACTTGTCTCGTAGGTTTATGATTACCATGGACATTTATTGCCGTGGGATCTTGAATACTTAGAGATTTTATGCGCCTTTTCCAAGGCAATGCACTCGCCCGAAATGCTCTCCTGGGTGCGCCTCTCTCCCACCGCATTTCTCCGCCATCGACGCCTGACCCTTCCTAAGATGCTGACGCTCATACTCTCGGGTATTTGTGGGAGTCTACAACATGAACTCGACCGTTTTACCGCTAACCTCCAAGGGTCCATGGAACTCCAGCGCGAGGTCAGCGCACAGGCGTTTTCGGGGGCCCGCAGAGGGTTTTCTGCTTCTTCCGTTTTCAGGCGGCTGAATACCACGCTGCTCCATCTCATCGAGACCCGCATGCGCTTTTCTAGCTGGTGCGGGTTTCGTGTGGTGGCCGCCGATGCCTCCATGCTCCATTTGTCTCTCAAGGATGCGACGGGACGTAAGGTTCGGGAGGCCATTGCCTTTATGATGTACCTCCCAGAGATCGGGATGGCGCTCGATTTCGAACTGTATTCGCCCTAGGTGTCCGAGCGACAGATGCTTTTTGAACATCTGGAAAGCCTCAGAGCAGACGATTTATTAGTGCTCGATGTGGCAACCCCGCCCGGTGGCTGGTAGCCGTTTTACTCGCCCGAGGCCTTCATTTCTGCATGCGTGTCGACGATACCGGATTTGCCGAAGTGGCTCGCTTCAGGAGATCGGGGGACGCGCAGGCGCTGGTCACGCTGGCGCCTCCTTCCGCCGCTGATGCCGAGGACTAAGACTGTCCCCATATACCCCTCAGGTTCAACTGGTTCGCGTTGTTACCCCCACGGCTCGGGTTCATATCCTCATGACCTCGTTACCCAACGCCATGGCGTATCCCGCAGCGGGCTTTGGCGATCTGTACCACGCCAGATGACGTATTGAGGACGCTTGCAAACGCATCCAGCATCGGCTGGCCTTGGAACATTTGACCGGCATCTGCTGGCTTTCTGCTCAACAAGACTTCGGTGCCAAGATCTTGGGCGACAACCTCCATGCGCTATCTGTCTATTGCGCGGCCCAAGACCCTGCCGCAACCCCACCAAAGCTCGGAAACCGGGGACATTCAACCGCCGCTACCAACCCAACCGGGCCTTCGCCTTTGCCGCGATCAAAAGCCGGATGCAGCGATGGCTACTGCCCATCCCGATCTCACTCGATGACATCGAAAGGTTGTTTGCCGAGTGAATGCGGAACCTCATTGCTGTCATGCCGGGGACTTCAAAAACCCGAAACATGGGCAGGAAACCGCATAAACACATGGCTTACAAAGCCTGTGCGTAACAGGTCAGTCCGCTAAGTTGAGAGGCTTGCCATGGAAGTTCGGGCATGTCGGACAGATACTTGGTCGGGTTTCGTTTCAAGCTGAGCTAAGGCGCCCTCATGCATGAGTCAAGTTCTAGCAAGCTCACCGCGGCATTGAGACTTGTCGGTGATTTCCGACAGCCACTGTGTAAAATTGGAACTACCTGACAGGCCCACAGCTGAGTCAGGTACAAAATCTCCAATTACTAGCCGATTTGAGGCACGACACCATGATGATAAGAATCTACAAAAACATCGCTATGCTTGCGGTCCTGGTGGCCGGCGGAAGCGCTCTCGCCGACCAGCCACAGCAAAGCTGGTTAGAGGTCTATCAGAGCCAAGCCACGGTATCCGCCAGAGCTCAGTCGGCTCCGATTGGCAAAAAGGTTCATTACCAAGGCACCCAAGCCCTGCTGTCCAGTCAGCTGGTACAGCAACTGAGTGGTATGGGTACCCCTACCCGCCCCGGTACTATCTTGTCATCCCGACTGCTGGCATCGCTGTCGGGTATCGATAGTTCGCTGCTTCCCGACGGCAGCACCTTGGCCACCTACCTTGGGGCTTGGGCTCAGTCTTACGTTCCTGACGTTTCCCTCTATGCCATCACCTATCGTTCGCAGGGGGTCAACGGTGCGCCGACCAAGGTCAGTGGTCTGGTGGTTGTTCCTGAAAATAGCACCCAGGCTAAGGACCCGGATGCCGTGCTGGTTTACATGCATGCGACGACGACGCAAGACAACAACGCGCCCAGTGAGCGTTCGCAGGAAGCGTATGCGGTCATCACGGCCTTCACCCATCCAGGTGCCGTACTGGCGATGCCCGACTACCTGGGTTATGGCGCCAATAAGGGCAATCATCCCTATGCCATGGGCGAACTGAACGCCCCGGCGGGTCGCAGTATGATCATCGCCACCCGAGAGCTGATGAAAAAGCTCAAGCGGCCTGTCGGCAACCAGGTCTTCATTACCGGATACAGTGAAGGGGGTGGCAACGCTCTGTGGTTGACCCGTTACTTGGAAGAAAGGGGCGAGGCCAACCTGCTGCCCACCCGATCCGCGCCGATGTCCGGACCCTATGATCTGAGTGGCGCGACGGCCAGATCTTTCATCGGCTCACAGCCCCCGCTGACCTTCCAGGAAAACTTCGCTTCAAAGCCGACCCTGTTGAGCTTTGCCGGCGTGTCTACTGCCAAAATCATCAAACAACCCGTCAATAGTCTGTTGCAGGATCCCCTGGCCCAAGAGGCCAAAGGGCAGTTCCCGGGAAAGCTCTCGGATACCAATCTCGGGGTTCGCTTATTGACCACCGCCATCAATGACCTCGCTTATGTGAATTACGCGACGCTTTCACCCAATCCGCAGAACTTGCTGCAACCTGGCCTGGTCACCGCCATTCAGCAGCACGATCTCAGCAATCCGGCCATCCGTCTATGGAGCCAAAATGACAATCTGGACTGGACGCCGCAGGCTCCCGTGATGCTGTTCGGCATCCTGCAGGACGAACTGGTCCCGTTTGCCAGCTCGACCTATCCGGTCCCGGCCAGTTGGAAAACGCTGACCCCGCCTGCCATACCCGCCCCTTATGCCGAAGGTAATGCCGAAAACCTGATGGTCGCCCTGCGCGCTCAGGGTATTGGCGCAGACCGGGTCGGCTGGACGGCCTTCAATGGTGCAGTTCAATCCCTGACGAGTCCCGTGGTCATGAATCATGCGGCCGGTATGTTGCCCTGCAGTATCCTGGCTCAAAGTTATTTGTTCAGTCCGGCCATAGAGATTCCCCAGTTAAGCGATCCGCTTCGCCAACCCAAATAAGGTTATTATCTATGTACGAAAATGACTCCAATTTTCGTATTGTATTCTCCATTTCAGGTGAACTATGCTGAGACAAAACAAAGTATTTTTGTTTTCCCTTATCGCCAGCTTCATTTATTGCCCTCTTCTATATGCTACACAACTTCAAGAGGTGAATAAGCGGGTCCATTCTGATTCGGGAGTGACTCCAAAGACCGCTGGTGCTAAAAAACAATCCCACACAAACTTGCCGCCGGCTAAGCCAAAAAAGGCGCCTCCAGCTGCACCTTCCATGGTCGAGTACTGCCGGGAGAATACCTGTTAATAATATTTATTATTCAAGCGAGCCGTTTTTATTCCCAGCTCTCAATCCTGGTTTTTTCAAGCGTGCCCCCCCCCTGGTTTTTCGTATTGCGGTCACCCAAATTACTGCCTTTTCATCTCTCTGGATGATTACTGATGAATCAAAACATCAATTTTTATGCCTTGGTAATTGCAGTTCTGGCGGGGCAAACACCCGTCTACGGGGATTCGCCTCACTGGACATATGAAGATCAGCATCAGCCGGGCGGATGGGGTGCTGTTGAAGGCAATGAGGCACCGGCACCATACAACTATCCCTATGCCGAATGCGCGATTGGTAGCAAGCAAACGCCTGTCGATATTGCTAATGTCAAGATAACGCCAATTATGAATGGCATCACGTTCAACTGGAAGCCGTTTACTGCTGACTTTTACAATACCGGTCATGCGATTCAAGTCCAACCAGTTGATGCAACGATCTATTCGGGGACAACCAAACTCGGGAAAACCAGCTACCCGCTATTGCAAGCGCATCTGCATACTCACGGCGAGCACACCCTAAATGGCAAACAATACGAAGCTGAGATACACTTTGTAAATGCGCGGACCGATGGTGGGCTTGCCGTGGTGGGGTTGTTAATTGAGATCGGGCGGCCTAATGATCAGATTCAATTGATGCTCGACAACACAGTCAATGCGCCAGGTGAGAAGACACACAACCCGACCAACATTGTCTTTGACCCCAGAAAACTACTGCCGAAAGGTATCGGTAGCGGCAAGTTTTTCACTTACTCCGGATCATTAACCACACCACCCTGCACGGAGGGTGTCAATTGGTATGTGTATGAAAAGCCCATCACGATTTCAGCTGCACAACTGAAGCTGTTAAAGTCTTTTTACGATGGCAATTACCGCGACCTGCAAGGCTTGAATGGTCGCCAGTTGGTGACTAACAAATAGGCCACAGCCAACGGATACCCGAGTGAACGACGCCTTGAATCCTCTGTTGCATCAGGAATAAAAGTGTGGATGAGTTCATCAAAGGGACTTGGTTTTGCCCTGTCTTCAGAACCCGGATTGGGGTCCATGGCGCTCGGTCGACCCCCACGATAAGCGCGCGCCTCACGGACCACTTCGCCGGATAGGAGCAACAGTCCCACCAGATTGGGCAACGCCATAAACCTTTGAGCGCATCGGAGACGGCCCCGACCAGATCCAGAAACATGATACTCCCCAGCCATACAAACACTGTGTAAATCAGGCGGTAAGGCAGGACGCAGCGCGGGCCGAAGAGATATTCAGCACATTTTTCCCCGTAATAGCTCCAGCCCAGAATGGTGGAGTAGGCAAAGAAGATGAGCCCGATGGTCACCAACAGTCCACCCCACCCTGGCAGCAGAGCATCAAAGCTCTGCGGGGTTAGTGCGGCTCCCGTGGCTCCATCCTGGTATTGGCCACCCATGACCAGAATGATCCCGGTCATTTAGCAAACGATGATGGTGTCGATAAAGGTGCCGGTCGTGGACACTAGTCCCTGGTGTGCGGGGACGTGGGTCTTGGCCGCCGCCGCTGCGATGGGGGTCGAGCCCATACCGACTTCGGTGGAGAAGACCCCACGCGCCACACCATAACGAATCACCGACCCCAGGGCACCGCCGGCCATGGCCTAGCTTGTGAAGGCGTCCGACAAGATGAGTTGAAATATGGGCTTGGTGAGGTCGAGATGGGTGCCCAGGATGCTAAAACCACCAATCAGGTAGCCAATGGCCACGAAGGGGACTATCACCGAGGAGACTCGGCCGATGCTCTTGATGGCTCCCAAAATGACAAGGCCCGTGATGACCAGCAGGACCCACACCGTCGTCATCGGTGCGATGCCGAAACTGCTCTGCATGGCCTGGGCCACCGAGTTGGACTGCACGGAATTGCCAATCCCTGAGGATGCCACCATCCCGAGAAAGGCAAACGGGATGTCTAGCCATTTCATGTTGAGCTCGTGCTCCAGGTGATACATGGGTCCACCCGCGTAATTGCCTTTTTTGTCTTTGACACTATAAAAAATAGCCAGCAAGCCCTCGGCGTACTTGGTCGCCATCCCCACCAATGCTGTCATCCACATCCAGAAAATGGCACCCGGCCCACCGAGGACAACAGCCGTCGCTACCCCGGCGATATTTCCGGTCCCAATGGTGGCCGCCAATGCAGTCATGAGCGCCTGAAAGTGGCTGATATCACCGGGCACATCCTCGTCCGCTCCCCCCTTGCCATGGAACGCCAGACTCAGTGCTTCCGGCAGCAGGGTGAACTGAAGAAAATGGAGACGGACGATCTGATAGATCCCCATTCCAACGAGAAGAATCAAAAGCGGCAGGCCCCGACCCAACCAGAAAATCTGGTAAAGAATTCGGACAGTGCTTGCATGACGGTTTCCCGGGATAGGGAGCCAATGGCTCCACCGAGCAAACAGCTGGGCGGGTGGCGATTTCAGTGATTTGGAAGAGGGGGCAACGGGACATGCTCACTGGATCAGTGTTTGATTATCACGGCGGCATGGCATTCGGTAAACCATCAATTTGTGGTTGCAGCTTAAATCAGTGGGTCTTTCTGAGTACACTCGGCGTCGAACCCTTCTAAATATCGAGCCATGTGATTCATGTTCATTACTCTTCGTCAGGCGTTAACCACAGCCCTGTTGATCGGACTCCATGCTCCATTAGCCTGGTCCATTGCGCCGCAGGATGCTCAGCGGCTGGACCGGTTTGCCGATCGCGTGCTTGAGAAAAAGGATCTGGTCGCCGGTTATCCCGTCAATCAGGACACTGATCTGGATGACTTTTATGCTTGGTACACCAGGCATCACCTATATCGGGGCGTAATGAACAATGTCGGCAATCCCCGCCATCAGAGTCCCTACACGCTGAACACCCATGAGTTTGAAAATGAGGTGGTCGATTATTTTGCCGGGCTTTACGGGTTCAAGCCAGGGGCCTATTGGGGTTTTGTGACAGCCAGTGGGACAGATGGCAACCAACATGGCGTCTATTTCGGCCGCAAGCATCTGCAGTCGAAGTCGGATCAAGCTCCCGTGCTCTATGTTTCTAAAGAGGCCCATTACTCGATCAAGAAAATTGCCGATGTTCAGAATCTGGAGCTACGCCTGATCCAAGCCACCGCGATGGGGCAGATGGATATGGCGGATTTTGACAGGCAACTTGACCCTACACGCCCGGCGCTGGTCGTGGTAGCCATGGGCACTACTTTCAAAGGTGCCATCGACGACCAGGCCGCTATTCGCAAGCTCCTGCGTGAAAAGCAGCGGGCTCCTTATTACATGCACCTGGATGCAGCCCTTTTCGGCGGTTACCTGCCTTATGCCGACGGTGAAGGCTGGAAGCAAGTGCATCAGCAGATTCAGAAGTTCGATTCCATTGCCGTCTCCGGTCACAAGTTCTTTGGTTTCGATGACCCCATGGGGATCTTCATCACGACTCAAGACACATTCAATCAGCTCAATCCTTTCCGCGTTGAATACCTGAACGATGCGGTGCCGACGATTTCATGTTCACGCAGCGCCATCAACCCACTCAAGTTCTGGTGGAAGATCCATTCCCGTTCCCGTTCGGCATTTAGGACCGACGCGAACGCCATGCTGCAGGGCGCTGATGATTTACTTGCTCAACTCCAGGCCATACCGATCAAGGCCTAGAAAAATCCCCATTCCAACACGGTGTTTTTTGAACAACCTCCGGCGGACATCATGCAACGCTATGACCTTGCGCCCGAAATTGATGCCCGTTTTGGCCGGGTGGCCCATTTCATTGTCATGCCGCACGCGGCTAAGCTTCTGGAACCTTTCGTGCGCGATATGAAAGGGTGGAAACAGAATATCCGCCCATAAAGCAACACCTTCACCAGGATCCAAACGTTGCACCGGGCTTTTCGTCTATCCTAACGACCTCCATCCCTGCCAGGCCTTCATATGCGACTCGCTAGATTATTTCTGCCCTTACTGCTGTTGCTCACTCCGTGGCCGGGATCTCATGCGGGGTCAGATCAATCCTCAGAGCAGGTAACCAAGGCTCAGCAAGATGAGGAGCGTTTGGTTGAGACATCGCCCATACCCAGTCCAAAAGACACAGCACGACTGTCCTTAAGACCGTTGGCAGACGTCCTCAAGCAAATCGAACGAGAACAGGGAATCCGCTTTAACCTGGCGGCTGAACTCGGCAAAGACAAAGTGGAAAGTCCCTGGGGCTCGATCGACAAGGCCGCTGACATTTCGCAATTGCTGAAGGGCTACAACTGGGCGGGTAGGCATGATAGCCAGGGTCGTTTGGTATCCGTTAGCGTGACAGGACGGAACGGTGACGGGCAGCATCAGGCCATCGGCAAGCCGAACCCCCCCCCTTCCCTGTTTGCCTACCGGAAGACAGACGGCAAATTACCCAAGCGATATCGGGGCTATCCAGCGGGGTCGGTTTTCCCGATCGATCTCCCGGTCAAGCAACTCCGCGAAATGTCGTTAGGCGATCGCCTGTCCATGCATCTGCCGGACGGGGCACATGAACTGGTTCACGACAATGCCTGGGACCACAAGAATGGCGACAAAACCTGGGTGGGCCGTACCGATAACGTCGCCCAATCGTTGTATCGGACCCAAATCACCCTGGGTGATGGGAATGTTGTCGATGGTCAGATACGCACGCCCCATGGGTTCTATCTCTTGGAGTCAGATGACAGCGGACAGTGGCTGATCGATGTAGCTGCCACCGGCTTGGTGCGGGGAGCGTTTGAAAACGGCCTGTCGCTGCCACCGCCGCAGTTTGTTGCCCCGATCAGTGAGGCCAGCACGAGCGGTCATGACTCCATATCCGATGGTACCGACAATACCGGGTTTGTCGCGCCCACTTACGGGAAGGGCAAACTCTCCGAGCTGGATATTCTGCTGCTTTATACCGACGGTCTGGAGGCTGATGGCCTCAAGACGCGGCTGAATAGCCTGGTTGCCATGGCCAATCAGGCGCTTTCTGACAGTCGGGCGATGGTTCGACTGAATCTGGTGGCCACCGAATCGACTTCATACCCCGATGCTAGCAGCAACCGGTTGGCGCTCGATCAATTGACCCAACATCAGGGCGGATTGGCCCATGCTGAGCAGCTCAGAAAAAAACACTACGCCGACCTGGTGATATTGATGCGGGCCTTCAAGCCAAAAGCGCAAGGGCGATCCTGCGGCGAAGCCTGGGTCAATGGCAGCCAGGGGTCTCCTTTGTCACCGTCTCTGGCCTACGCTGTGGTTAATGACGGGCGCGCTGACGGTTACTACTGCTCCAATTACACCTTGGCCCATGAAGTCGGCCACCTGCTGGGCGCCTCTCATGATCGTCAGAACGCCCGCGTCGGCGGTCACTTTTCCTACTCCTTCGGCTATGGGGTCAAGGGCCAGTTTGGTGACATCATGAGTTACCTTGATCCGGAAGTCGGGCTGTTCGCCAATCCTGCCGTTCAGCAATGCGCGGGGCGTGTGTGCGGCATCCCAGCTGGCCAGACCGGCGAAGCCGATGTGATCGCGACCTTCAACCAGACCGTCAAATCCGTCGAATCATTTATGAAGAAAGACGATCACGAATAAGTACGTAATATAATTCCCAAAATAAGAAAAACCGAGGAAGCACCGCGATGAAGCAACAAGAATCAGAATCCGTACTCAACGAGCAAGATGGATTGAAGCGTGATCTTGCAAGTCGGCACATACAGCTGATCGCTATCGGGGGCTGTATTGGCACGGGCCTTTTCATGGGGTCTGGTAAAACCATCTCAATGACAGGACCTGCGGTCATTCTGGTTTATTCCGTTATTGGCTTTATGCTCTTTTTTGTGATGCGTGCCATGGGGGAGTTGCTCCTCTCTAATCTGGCCTACAAGTCCTTTGTGGATTGCGCAGAGGATATTCTTGGTCCTTGGGCGGGCTTCGTCACCGGATGGTCTTACTGGTTCGCCTGGATCGTCACGGCGATTGCCGAAGTCATTGCCATTGCTGGGTACTTTTCATTCTGGTGGCCGGATCTTCCGACATGGATACCTGCTCTGGCGTCCGTTGCCGTGCTCCTAACCATCAATCTGCTCACCGTCAAGGCCTTTGGTGAAATTGAATTCTGGTTTGCGCTGATCAAGATAATTGCAATTCTGTCGTTGATTGGCGTGGGGCTATACCTCACGGCCACCCGTTTCATCTCGCCGGAAGGCTACCAGGCATCGGTGACTAACATCTGGTCATATGGTGGTTTTTTCCCCAAAGGCATGGAGGGAGTAATCGCGGGATTTCAAACCGCCGTGTTTGCTTTCGTCGGGATGGAAATCGTCGGCACAACGGCGGCCGAGGTCAGAAATCCGGGAGAAGTGATGCCGCGAGCGATCAATACGATTCCTGTTCGCATCCTCACGTTCTATCTCGGTACCCTGGCCATCCTAATGATGGTTACTCCTTGGCCACATATCCCCTCGCAAAGCAGCCCCTTCGTTGGAATGTTCGCTCTGACGGGCTTTGCAGCGGCGGCATCCGTGGTGAACTTTGTTGTCGTTAGTTCGGCTCTCTCCTCGACGAATAGCGGCATTTATTCAACTTCACGAATGCTTTACGGTTTGTCATGGCATCGTGATGCTTCAGCGCTATTCGGAAAACTATCGAGCCGGGGAGTTCCGGCCAATGGCCTCTTGTTGGCGGCCATTCTTCTGCTTTCGGCCGCAGCACTGCTGGCTGCCGGAGGTTCAGTTATGGATGCCTTTCAGATGGTAGGTTCGGTTGCCTCACTGCTCTTTATCTTCGTTTGGGCGATCATTCTGATGTGCTATCTGACCTATCGCAGACGTCGGCCCCATTTGCACCATGCCTCTAGCTTCAAAATGCCGGCGGGTCCACTGATGAGTTATGTAGTGTTGGCATTTTTCCTTTTTCTTTTGGTTGCCCTTGCAGAAGATGCGACTACGCGCATATCCATTTTGATTCTTCCTGTGTGGTTCCTCCTGCTGGCATTCCTCTATTTCAGAAGAATCCGGAAGACAACCCACCATATATCTCGACGCCAAGGTCACTTGGATAAAGTCGCGAAGGAAAAGACTGCAGCGGCGGCTTTTCTGAGTGAGAGTCGTTAAACCCGCAAAAACCCTTACTCTGACATGCAATCGCTAAGCATGATCCAACCGGACGACTGGCACCTCCACTTGCGCGATGGAGATGTCCTGCGGAATGTCGTCCAGGATAGCGCTCGCCAGTTCGGCCGAGCCATTGTCATGCCCAATCTCAAACCACCGGTCACGTCTGTGGCCGATGCCCTCGCCTACCGCCAGCGCATACTTGCCGCATTACCCGAGGACAGCCGTTTTGAGCCGCTGATGACACTTTATCTGACCAATACCACGCCGGCTGACGAGGTCCGGCGGGTTGCGGAATCTAGCGTGGTACATGGCTTCAAGCTTTACCCGGCGGGTGCAACGACCAATTCTGATGCAGGTGTCAACCAGCTGGAAGCGCTCTACCCCCTTTTTGAGGTCATGGAGCAGCAGGACGTGCCGCTGCTGGTGCACGGTGAGGTGACCGATAACCATATCGATATTTTCGACCGGGAAAAGGTATTCATTGATCGCCATCTGGCCCCGCTGGTTCATCAATTTCCGGGACTGCGCGTGGTGCTGGAGCACATCACGACGCGTGAAGGCGCCCATTTTGTTCGCGACAGTCGGCCTGGCGTGGGCGCAACCATCACCGCGCACCACCTGCTCTACAATCGCAACGCCATGCTGGCCGGCGGCATTCGCCCTCACTTTTACTGTTTGCCCATCCTCAAGCGCGAGCCCCATCGCCAAGCGCTGCTGGAAGCAGCTACTAGTGGAAATACCCAATTTTTTCTCGGCACCGACAGCGCGCCCCATTCTCGACACGCAAAGGAAACCGCTTGTGGCTGTGCCGGTTGCTATACCGCCCATACCGCTCTGGAGCTTTATGCCATGGCTTTTGAGTCAGTGAATGCCCTGGATAAGCTGGAAGCTTTTGCCAGTTTTCATGGCGCTGATTTTTACCGGCTGCCGCGCAACGCCAGTCTTATCACGCTGGAGAAAACTACTTGGGTAGTGCCTGAACAACTCAGCCTTGGCGATGATGCGTTGATTCCCTTCATGGCCGCTGAAACCATCGGCTGGCGGGCCTTTCAGTCCTAGCCACTGTGGTAAGATTGCCGATTTTTAGCCCGCGCCAAGCGGGTGGTTCCACACCTCTCATTCGTCTGTCGTCCATTTCATGCAAGAACACAAGCTCACCCACTTAAAGCAGTTGGAAGCCGAGAGCATCCACATTATTCGCGAAGTGGCCGCTGAGTTTGACCGGCCGGTCATGCTCTATTCGATCGGCAAGGATTCGGCGGTGATGCTGCATCTGGCGATGAAGGCATTTTATCCGGGCAAACCGCCCTTCCCTTTGCTGCATGTGGATACCACGTGGAAGTTCCGGGAGATGATCACTTTCAGGGATCGTCTGGCGCATGACCTGGGCCTTGACCTGATTGTCCACATCAATCAAGAAGGTGTCGCGCAGGGTATCGGTCCGTTTACTCATGGCAGCGAGAAGCACACCGACATCATGAAGACCGAGGCGCTGAAGCAGGCGCTCAATCAGTATCAGTTTGATGCGGCTTTCGGCGGCGCGCGTCGGGACGAGGAAAAGTCCCGGGCCAAGGAGCGGGTCTATTCCTTCCGCGACCAGCATCATCGCTGGGACCCCAAGAATCAGCGTCCGGAACTGTGGAACGTCTACAACGGCAAGGTCAACAAGGGTGAGAGCATTCGAGTGTTCCCGCTCTCCAACTGGACCGAGCTGGATATTTGGCAGTACATCTATCTGGAAGATATCCCTATCGTGCCCCTGTACTACGCTGCCGAACGGCCGGTGGTGCAACGTGATGGCATCCTGATCATGGTCGATGACGAGCGCATGCCCCTTGAGCCGGGTGAGGTACCGGAAATGAAACAGGTGCGTTTCCGTACCCTGGGTTGTTATCCGCTGACTGGTGCGGTGGAATCGACGGCGACCACCCTGCCCGACATCATTCAGGAAATGCTGCTGACGACCACCTCGGAACGGCAAGGCCGCCTGATCGACCATGACCAGGCCGGGTCGATGGAAAAGAAGAAAAAAGAGGGATATTTCTAATGTCGCACCAATCCGACCTGATCGCCAGCGACATTCACGCCTACCTGACCCAGCATGAGCGCAAGGAACTGCTGCGCTTTCTGACCTGCGGTAATGTCGACGACGGCAAAAGCACGCTGATTGGCCGTTTGCTGCATGACTCGAAGATGATCTACGAGGATCAGATTGCCGCCATACGCAAGGACAGCGCCAAGTTCGGCACCACCGGCGACGATTTCGATCCGGCCCTGCTCATGGATGGCCTGCAGGCCGAGCGCGAGCAAGGCATTACTATCGATGTCGCCTACCGCTATTTCTCGACCACCCGGCGCAAGTTCATTATCGCCGACACGCCGGGCCATGAGCAGTACACCCGTAACATGGCGACCGGCGCCTCGACTTGTGACCTGGCCATCATCCTGATCGATGCCCGCCATGGGGTGCAAACCCAGACCCGCCGCCACAGTTACATCGTGTCGCTGCTGGGTATCCGTCACGTCATCGTGGCCATCAACAAGATGGATCTGGTCGACTTCAGTGAGGACGTGTTCAACGGTATTCGGGCCGACTATCTAGCCTTTGCCGAGAAACTAGCGATCAAGGACATCCGCTTCCTGCCGCTGTCAGCCCTTAAGGGCGACAACGTGGTGAATCCCAGCCCTAGTATGCCCTGGTTTAGCGGGCAACCGCTGATGGCCTTGCTGGACAGCATCGAAATCGCCAACGATCAGAACTTCGTCAATCCGCGTTTCCCCGTGCAGTACGTCAATCGGCCCAATCTGGATTTTCGCGGTTACAGTGGCACCGTGGCGGCCGGAATCTTCCGCACCGGCGATCCGATCATGGCCCTGCCCTCCCGCAAGACCAGCCGGATTGCCTCCATCGTCACCTACGACGGCGAACTGGAGGAAGCCTTTCCGCCCCAGACCGTCACCATCACCCTGGAGGATGAGATCGACGTCAGCCGCGGTGACATGCTGGTTAGGCCGGATGATCTGCCGCAACTGGAATCCCGCTTCCTGGCGCATGTCGTCTGGTTGACCGAGGCGGCGTTGGTGCCGGGCCGGCAGTATCTGATCAAGCAGAACACCCGCGCCGTCACCGGGTCGGTGCCTAATATCCGCTACCGCATCGACGTCAACACCCAGGCCCATCATCCGGCGAGCCAATTGCATTTAAACGAGATCGGTCTGTGTGAGGTCGCCCTCAGGGCGCCGATCGCCTTCGATCCCTACACGGTCTGCAAGGGCACCGGCTCCTTCATCGTCATCGATCGGCTGACCAATGTCACCGTCGGCGCGGGAATGATTGTGGGCTTGTCGGATCAAGAGGAATCAAAGGGCCGCGTCACTCTGCAGGAACGCGAAGCCCGTTATGGTCAGAAGGCCACGACGATCGCACTGACCTTCGCGCAGCGGGAACTGGCCTATCAGCTGGAACGACGCTTGTTCAATCTCGGTCATGCCGCCATGGTACTGGACGATGCCAGTTTTGCCGCGCAAGCCGATTTCATTGCCCAGCAAATCAATCGCGCAGGGGTGATTTGTCTGTGTGTTCTAGAGGACGCAGAGTCCAAACTTGAATCATTCCCAACCAGGGTACCCGCAGGACTGAACACGACTGAAGAATTGCTCGACTGGATGAGCCATGAGGGAATGCTTCTGACCTGAAATCAGGGCAGCGTCCAATAGTGCCGATGCTGCCGACGCCAGCCGGTGGGTGCTGATACCCCGGTATCGATGTCCACCTTCAGGCTGATTGCGCCGTCTGCGCCGCTGTTCATGATCGTCACGTCATGTCCTTGGTAACGGGCCGTTACGGAGGAATGGGGAAATCCGAAGCGATTCAAATACCCGGCCGGTATCAAGGCCCAGCGCGGGCTCACTCCTTGGACGAACGCCTCGCTTGATGACGTTTTGCTCCCATGGTGCGGAACGATCAGGACCTCACTTTTCAGCTTGGCGGCATTCCGCTGCAGTAATTGCCGCTCCCCCTCGGCTTCGATGTCGCCGGTCAGCAGTACGCTGCCCCCTTTCGCGCTCACCTTGAGCACGCAGGAATTGTCGTTTTCCTTATCCCCTGGCACTACTGGCCCCATCATTTCGAACACGACCTCATCCCATTCCCATTGCTGTCCGGCCATGCAGTCCACGACAGGGGCGTCCCTGAAACGCGATGCCACGCTGGTGTAGAGCCTGTTCACGGTAAACGTGTCGAGCAAGGAGCGAGCGCCACCAATATGGTCGTTATCGCCGTGACTGACAATCAGGGCATCGATTTGCTGCTTACCCCGAGCATGAAGATAGGGCTCAATGACGGCACTACCCATGTCAAAACTGGCGCTGAGGCGGGCGCCGGTGTCATAAATCAGCGTTTTGTGGCGCGTTTCTATGATGGCGGCAAGCCCCTGCCCCACATCCAGCAAGGTCAGCTGATACCCGCCTGGATTGGGCCGATCGGGTTCGTAGAGGGCCGCCGGTAGCCACATCACCAGGCCCAGCCAGCGCCCTGGTATTCCGCGGGGAGCCAGCAGCCAGATCACACCCAACAGCGCAAACAGGATGCACCAGATCGGCGGCTCGGCATGAGTCCATTGGGCATAGGGCAGTACCGAGAGCGCTTCCAGCACTCGCCATGAGGTTTGCATGATGACTTCCGCCAGCGTCAACAAGCCCTGACCCAAGGTAGGAATGCCCGCCAGCAGCAAGGTGCCTGTCAGGCAAAGAGGAATCAGTATTGTCCCCAAAATCGGCACGGCCAAAAGGTTTGCGACCGGAGAAATCAGGGAAACCTGACCAAAGAACAGCAATAGCAAGGGCGCCAGGCCTATCGCGGTGATCCAGTTGATGTGCCACAAGAGGCGACCGGCCCTCCGGTTTCCAGGTCGCCCGACTACCGTATAACTGATCATCGCCACCGCACCGAAGGATAGCCAGAATCCCGGCGCCACGACCGCCAGGGGGTCCCACAGTAAGACCGCGACCAATGCCAATGCGAGCACATGCGATGCACGGAGATGTCGTTGGCAGACGATGCCGCCCATCGCCACCGCGATCATGATCATGGCCCGTTGGGTCGGTATGGCAAAGTCGGCCAGCCCTGAATAGAGGAGCGCCGCCAATAAGCCAGCCCAAGCCGCTATGGCGGGGGGTGGCCAGCGCATGATGCCCAATCGCGCCGTGGCCTTTAGCGTCACCACCAAGATGAATCCGGCGATCAGACCAACATGTGACCCGGAGATGGCAATCAGGTGAGCGGTACCGGTTCTCCGCAGAACCTCCCATTGTGCTCGAGTAATGTCATCCTGTTCTCCCATGGTCAGTGCCTTGAGCAAGCCGGCGACGGGACTTTTGCCCAAGGCCGTGCCGAGCCGGTCGTAAATACGCTGCCGCTCGGACTGCAGCATCGCATTCATACTTGACGATGATTCGGCCGGTCGATTTTCCGGCGTGTCGCGAACGTAACCCACGGCCCGAATGCCCTGGGCAAATAGCCATTGTTCATAATCAAATCCTCCCGGATTCATCATGCCGCGCGGTGGCCTGAGGCTGAGTCGTAACCGCCAGGATTCGCCCGCCTTCAGTGGCTGCACCCCGTCATACCAGCTGATGCGGACCAGACGGGGAATCGTGATACCCGTTGGCTCGATAACGCGTGCCACTCTGAGGTCGAAGCGCAGCCCACGATCCATCGAGCTGGGAATACCCTTGACCCACCCCTCCACCAGCACTTCCTGCCGACCTTCAGTCTCCGGCAAGGCATCCGCCAACCGATAAGTGCCATATGCCCAGGCCCAGCCGAGCCCAATCACAATGGAGAGCAGGAAAAGCTTTCGCGGGCGGAGAAACAATAAAACGGCAAGCGCCAATGGCAAGCTCGCCCAAGCCGGAGGCAGGGCCGGAAGCTGCTGGATCAGCAGCATGCCCAGCGTTAATCCCAGCGCAAACCGCAGGATCAAGATGTCTGTAGCGCTGGATGAAGGCCGCATTGCCGACATATTTCAGGGGGGGTTAGCTCAAAGGCGAGAATTAGGCCGATGCAGCCCCATCATATCGCCAGCGCCAAGGGTAGTTGGTCCCATCGTGTCGTATAGGCCGGTGTCAGATAGTTGCGGTTCATGCGCCAGCCGCGAAGCTGGAATGCCGACTGGCACCTTGGGCAACGGTCCATAGAGTTTGATGGCCCATCTCCCGATTGATGCGGTCCATGACGGCCATCAGCGCCTGACGTGACGGACTTTGACGGCCAGCACATTCATCCTCATCGGCGAACAACGACAGCTGATGCTCCCCTGCGGATGTCAGATCCAGCAACATGACGCCCGCCCTCTGATAGCGGTAGCTTGGCTTGTATATGCGGCGAAGTCCGTTCATGGCCGCGGCCGTCAGTACTAGCGTATCGCTTATGGGCATGGCAAAGCGCAGTGTGACGCTGGGGTGATATTACAGCTCGCGGCTGTTGAACGGCGGAGTATGCAGAAACACCGTAAGTGACCGGGTTTGCGTGCCCTCCTGCCGCAGCTTCTCGGCCGCTCGCGCAACACAGGTGCTGACGGCCTGGCTTAGTGCCTCGATATACGTAATCAGTTGGCCAAAACTCCGAGAAGAGACCATCTGCTGTTTGGACGGCGGCGACGCTTCCAGCGGAAAACAGGGGATGCCCCGCAGTTCCAGCGCAGTCCGTTCCAGCCACCCATTGAGATGTCGCCGCACCCAGACGGGATCGACCTGGCGAAGATCCCGCGCCGGATAAAACCCCAATCCCACCAATTTAGCTACCCAGCGCGATACGATCCCCATACATCACCCCCCTCCAGCGAGGCCAGATACTGCCCCAGCGCTGTCTCGGATAGCGCCGTCAAATGACAGATACCGGCCGCCAGAAAGTCAGGATAATTCTTGGCCAGCCGGTTGGCCAGTTTGGCGAGAGTCTTGGTCGGGCCAATCCCGATGCCCACCGGTAAGCCGGTCCAGCGACCGACCCTCCGGCGCAGTTCACTGGCCATCTTCCCGACATCCAGAGAATGAAATCCAGTCCATTCGATGAAGGATTCATCGATCGAGTAAATCTCCTGTCGGTCACAGTACTGGCCGATGACCGACATCATGGGGCTGGAAAGATCCGAATAGAGCGAGTAGTCGGCGGACAACGCAATGCCACCTAGCCGCTCATAAGTACGCCGAATCTTGAAATAGGGAACCCCCATGGTAATACCCAGCGCCTTGGCCTCATTGGAGCGCGCCACCACGCAGCCATCGTTGTTCGAGCGCACCACCACAGGCCGATCGTTTAGGCCGGGACTGGATGCCCGCTCGCAACTCACGTAGAAGGCATTGCCGTCGATGAGCGCAAAGACCGTATCTGACCGCCGCATGAATGACATGCTTGACCACGCCCCAGATCACGCAATCCAGCCCTTTGGAAATTTTGAGTGGCGCATAGGCCGGGTTTTCGGGATGGAGCCAGGGACTGTCCGCTTTCAGCAGCAGGCGTTTAACGGTGAGTTCACCGTTGACAGCGGTGATCACAATGCGGCCATGTGAGGGTTCAATGGCCTTATCGACCCCCAGCAGATCGCCATCAAGAATCGCCGCCCCCTTCATGGAATCGCCCTGAACGCGCACAAAGAACATCGCGGCGGGGTGATCGATCAGATGGTCATTGAGGTCTAAACGCTGGTCTATGTAATCTTCGGCAGGTGAGGGAAAACCCGCGGGTACACGACTGGCGAACAGGGGAAATGACTGGGCGGGCGGCTCGCCGAACGGGGCATGAGACTGGAGGATCTGAGCGGACGGTATTGCCCTGCCCTGCCTGATCGAGCTTAAACCGGCCGCATCCCCTTCACGCCGCTGCGTTTTCAGTTGCTCCAGGAGCTGTTAAATGTCGGGCAAAAGACTGACCGGTATGCGAATCGCGCGCGTGGATTCACCCTAGGCATTGCTGCCGGGCTTTCGGCCGGCACCGCGCAAACGTTTTAGTGTTTGTGTCCGCACATCCCGGAACCACAGCCACCACTCTGGAAGGACGGGCTGGCGCTGGAGCGCTCGGCATACTGGCCGGCGCTACTCTTGCCATGCACGGCAGGCGCCGAAACCAGTTTTCGCACCTCAGCGTTGCCGCACTCCGGGCACGCCGGGGCCGGTTCGCTGATCTTGTGCATCGCGGCAAATGGATGAGAGCAGGATTTACATTGGTAATCGTAGGTAGGCATGAATCAATCCCCTCAGGAAAGGAAGTATTTCAAATGGGCTCGGTGATCAGAACGGTTTCAGCACGGCCAGCAGCACGATGCCGATCAGGAACAAGACCGGTACCTCGTTCATCCAGCGATAGTAGACATGGCCGCGTTGGTTGCGCTCATGCTTGAAGTCCGCTAACCACCGACCGCACTGGATGTGATAAAGCACCAGCACAAAAAGCAACCCAAGCTTGGCATGCAGCCAGCCGCTATGGCCATAACTGGCCCAGGCATAGTCCACCAGCATCCAGATGCCGAAAACAAACGTCAGGATCATGCCAGGGGTGGTAATGCCCCAGTAGAGCTTCCGCTCCATGACCTTGAATCGCTCCAGGCTGATCCTGTCATCCGACATGGCATGATAAACAAACAGCCGGGGCAAGTAGAACAGCCCGGCAAACCAGGTCACCATGGAAATAAGGTGCAGGGCTTTCAGCCACATGGTCTAGAATCTCCGGCTGGGCAATACGGCGAATATAAAAAGCCGGCGGAGCCATAAACGCCGCCGGCTGTATAGGATGGCCTGAAAAGATCAGTCCTCCAGCTGCTGGATGCCGTCCAGGAACCAGGTCGGCTGACGACTGCTGCGAGACCGGGTGAAATGCCAGACTTCACGAACCTGGCCCGGTTTTGCATCAGGCTCCTCGCGCATCAGCACGTCAAAGAGAACCGTGACTTGCCGATCGGGACCGACATCACGCACTTCCAGCAACTCCACGTCCACCTTGAGCAGGTCGGTGACGTTATCTGCACCGCCTCGCGCCAGGATCTGCTCCTGCAGTTCGGCAAACACTTTGTCGGTAGTCAGACCACGCAACTCGGCCACATCACCGTTATCCCAGGCTTTCTGCATGGTTTCATAGGCCGCCTTCGCACCGCTCAGGAAGGCGGGAGCGTCGAAATCAGTGGGTACCGGAACTGCATCGCTCGTACCGCCGGCAAATCCACCCTTGCGCGAAAGAATATCGGTATCGAAGCCTGCGTCGCCTCGGGAGTCAGCGGAGTCATGCGTCTGACGGCCATAGACGGATTCGGTCGCGCTAGCCTCTTCGCCGTAGTAGCCAGTGCCGGAAGTGGCAGCCCTTTCCGCGTTCTGTCGACGGGCTGCAAACAGCTTTAGGAGCAGGATGGCAATGCCGGCGAAAATGAGAATGTCGAGGAAATTAATGCCCTCGAAGCCGCCGCCCATAAACAGGGCACCCAAAAGCCCGCCCAACGCCAGTCCCCCGAGAAAGCGACCCAGACCGCCACGTTGCGAAAGGGAATTACGCATGGCCTGGTTGCGCTGTTGCGCAGCCGACATGGCCGGCTGCTGGGCCGGCGCGCCTGGCCGGTTCATACCGGGACTGGCAGGGCTCGGAGAGCGTTGGTAGGGCATATTGAATGAGGGACGGCTACCAAAGGACCGGCCACCGCCCATGCGGGCGGCAAAGGCGTCGGAAACGCCCGCCGAGAGCACCAAAAGGCCCATGAGGGCTCTCAATACAAAACCGGTTTTTTTGTTCATCTTTTTATTCCTATCTGATGAAGGACGCGAAGCTGGATTTGTGTCTGATATAGCAAAAAACAAGTCAGTGGGCGTAACGTATGCTAGGACCTAAGATCTTGGCACAGAGTTCGAGCACGCTACCCTCGGCTACGGATGGATCTTCATGGCACCCGCAGGATGCGAGTGAAGCAACCGCTTTACAGCATCTCCAAAAACTACTGTACCATTTTCTTGTGTTACAGCCCGCTTCAAACCACATGGAGATCTTGAATGAACCCAACCGAAACCGTTGTCAGTCGCCGCGCCCCCAGCCTCATCGAAACCCACCGTGTTTTGCGCAACACCTATGCCCTGCTGGCCATGACGCTGACCTTCAGCGCCGTCTGCGCCGCCACATCCATGATGCTGGAACTGCCCTACCCGGGCGTTATCGTCACTCTGGTCGGCTATTTCGGCCTGCTCTATCTGGTCAACCGCTTCAACGACCGGGCGCTTGGCCTGGTTTTTCTCTTCGCGCTGACCGGCTTCATGGGCATGACCCTAGGCCCAATCCTCAATGCCTACATTGGTCGTTTCGCCAATGGCACCCAGTTGGTGGCCATGGCCATGGGCGGCACCGGTCTGACCTTCATCGGCCTTTCCGCCTATGCACTGGTTACCCGCAAGGACTTTAGCTTCATGGGCGGCATGCTCGGCGCCGGCATTCTGGTCGCCTTTCTGTCCGGACTGGTCGCGGTCTTCATTCCCGGCCTAACCGGTCTGTCCATGGCCGTCTCGGTCATGTTCGTGCTGCTGATGTCCGGCTTGATCCTGTACCAGACTAGCGAGATCATCCATGGCGGCGAGACCAACTACATCAGTGCCACGCTGACGCTGTTCGTCACCATCTACAACATCTTCACGTCCCTGCTTCAGCTCTTCGGCATTATCGAAGGCGAGGATTGAGCGTAAATTGAGCCATACCCGCGCTGGTCATTGAAGTGACCAGCGATTGAGGCTTTGAAAGCCTTGGCAAAACCCCTCCTCAAGCTCGGAGAACCTCCAAGCAAAACCCATGGCGACTCATGAGGGCTGCTATCATCAGTCGCATGCCTCTTTTCTAAATCCATGCATTTGCCTGATTTTACAAACCACCGCGTCCTTGTCATCGGCGACCTGATGCTGGATCGCTATTGGCATGGTGGCACTTCGCGAATTTCTCCGGAAGCGCCGGTTCCTGTGGTACAGGTAAGTGAAATCGAAGAGCGAGCCGGCGGTGCGGGTAATGTCACCCTGAATATCGCCGCACTCGGGGCGCAGGTCAGCCTGTTGGGGTACAGGGGTGAAGATGAGCCGGGGAGAATTCTTCATAGGCTGCTTGTTGCGGCCGGTATCGACTGCCACCTGGAAACGCTGACGTCGTTTCCAACCATCACCAAGCTGCGTGTACTCAGCCGACATCAGCAATTGATTCGACTCGATTTTGAGGAGAACTTCGATCAGGTCGATCCGCGAAGCCTGCAGGCTGCATTCGATCGGCGATTGTCCGCTGCCAACATCGTCGTCCTATCGGATTATGGTAAGGGCACGCTGAAGAACATTGAATCGCTGATTGAGTTGGCGCAACGACAGAAAAAACCGGTTTTGGTTGATCCCAAAGGGATGGATTTCGACAAATACCGGGGGGCGACATTGCTAACGCCTAACCGGGCTGAGTTCGAATCCGTCGCCGGGCCTTGCCGCGATGATAACGAACTGGTCGAACGGGGTCTGGCCATGCTGGACCGACTAAATCTGAAAGCCCTGCTGATTACCCGTGGCGAGCAAGGCATGACTTTGATCCAGCGCGCACAGGCAGCCCTCCATTTGCCCACGCATGCCAAGGAGGTCTATGACGTCACGGGCGCGGGCGATACGGTGATCGCCACGCTGGCTACCGGGTTGTCCGCAGGGCTATCTATTGCGGACGCGACCAGGCTTGCCAATCAGGCGGCGGGACTGGCCGTGGCTAAACTGGGCACGGCGACTATTTCAACGACGGAACTCGCTCAGGCAATGCGCGGATACCGCACCCAGCAACGCGGCGTGATCGATCTTGAAGCGCTGATTCCTTTGCTCGCGGGTCTGAGCGATCAGGGCGAAAGGATCGTCGCAACCAATGGCTGTTTCGACATCCTGCACCCCGGACATGTTGATTATCTGCAGCGGGCCCGTGAGTTGGGCGATCGGTTAGTGGTGCTGGTCAATTCGGATCCATCGGTCCAACGGTTAAAGGGACCCGAGCGACCGATCAATCCCTTGACCCATCGCATGACGATGCTGGCCGCGCTGGAATGCGTGGATTGGGTCGTGCCCTTCGAGGAAGATACCCCGCGCGACGTGATCGGTCGGTTAGCACCCGATATTCTGGTCAAGGGCGGCGACTATACGGACATCGAATCCATCGCCGGACACGACCATGTCCTCAATAATGGGGGTGAGGTGAGAGTTCTGCCCTTTGTCGAGGGGCACTCCACCACGGGACTCATTGAAAAAATCACCGGACGCCTTCAACCCCAGAGCGATGACACACACCCATCGCGCACGCAGTCATTGCAGTAATTATGGCCGAACGTACCCGCAAGAAAACCGATAACGTCGAGGCGCTGAAGATACCTCCGTACTCGATCACGGCGGAACAGTCGGTGATCGGTGCCCTGATGCTGGACAAGCAATCCTGGGACAAGATCGCCGACTTTCTGATCGAGGACGATTTCTACCGGCGCGATCATCAATTGATTTATCGAGCCATCAAGATCCTTGCCGAAAAACAATCGCCACTGGACGTCATCACGCTGTCCGAAACCCTGGAGCAGCTCGGCTGGCTCGAGGAATGCGGCGGTTTGGCGTACCTCGCGACCTTGGCCAAGGAAACCCCCAGCGCCGCCAATATCGTGGCTTATGCGGACATCGTTCGCGAGAAATCGGTGTTGCGGCAATTGATCAGTTCCGGCTCCGATATCGCCGACCTGGCCTTTTACCCGCAGGGACGACAAACCATTGAGCTGATCGAGTCGGCGGAACAGAAAGTGTTTCATATTGCCGACCAATATCGCCGCAAGGGCACCGGCTTCAGTCCGATCAAGCCATTGCTGGCCAAGGCCATTGATCGCATCGAAATGCTGTTCCAGAAAGAGGGGCATATCACCGGTGCCAGTACCGGCTTCAACGATTTTGACGACCTGACGTCCGGCATGCAGCCGTCCGATCTGGTGATCGTCGCCGGTCGTCCGTCCATGGGCAAAACCACGTTTGCCATGAATATCGCCGAGCATGTCGCCATCAAGGAGCAGGTGCCGGTGGCCGTATTCAGCATGGAAATGCCCGGCGAACAACTGGCCATGCGCATGATCTCGTCGCTGGGCCGCATTGACCAGCACCGGGTCCGTACCGGCAAACTGGAGGACGATGAGTGGCCACGCATGACCTCGGCGATCAATATCCTCGCCGAAACAAAGCTCTACATCGACGATACGCCGGCCATGACACCCACCGAGGTGCGGGCCCGTTGCCGTCGTCTGTCGCGCGAAAATGACGGCAAACTCGGTCTGGTTGTGCTCGATTATCTGCAGCTGATGCAGTCTCCTGGCTCGGAAAGCCGCGTCAACGAGATATCTGATATTTCCCGCTCTTTGAAAGCGCTGGCCAAGGAATTGAATGTGCCGGTCATTGCGCTTTCACAGCTCAATCGCAGCCTGGAGCAGCGTCCCAACAAGCGGCCCATCATGTCGGATCTGCGTGAATCCGGTGCAATCGAGCAGGACGCAGACCTCATCGTCTTCATTTACCGGGACGAGGTCTACAACAAGGACACCACCGACAAGGGCACGGCCGAGATCATTATCGCGAAGCAACGTAATGGCCCCATCGGCACCACCCGACTGACATTCCTTGGTCAATACACCCGCTTCGAGAATTTCATCCACGACCCCTATGCCGGCGAGAGTTACTGACGATCCCACTCGGGCGGCCCACGCGATCATCGATAGGGCCGCTGCTGGACGAAACCTTGAGCGCATCAAGTCCGTCGTCCCCGACGCCAAGGTCATGGCGGTCATCAAGGCCAATGCCTATGGCCATGGCATGTTGCGGATGGCGCAAAGTCTGACGAATGCCGATGCATTTGCCGTCGCACGGACCGATGAAGGTTTGTCGTTGCGTCAATGCGGGGTACCGCAGCGTATTGCCGTGTTGCAGGGCTTTATCAGCGAAGAGGAACTGCAGGCACATGCCGCCGCAGGACTGGAGCCGGTCATTCATTCCGACTGGCAGGTCAATATTCTCGAAAACGCCCGACTCAGCGCCCCCATGAGGGTCTGGCTCAAGATCGATACCGGCATGCATCGCTTGGGCATTCTTCCAAACGAGTTTGATTCCGTTTTTGCCCGGCTTCAACAATGTGAGTCAGTGGCCCACCCCATTCCGCTAATGTCGCACCTGGCTAATGCCGACGCACTTGATGATAGCTTCACCGACCATCAGCTGACCCTGTTTCGGGATGTCACCAAGAGCGTGGCCGCTGAAAGCAGCATTGCCAATTCGGCGGGTTTGCTGGCATGGGAGAACGCCCGCTCCGAGTGGGTGAGACCAGGCATCAGCCTCTATGGCGTTTCACCCTTCCCTGACCGGATAGGCAGCGATGAAGACCTGGAGCCGGTGATGACTTTTCGCACCAGGATCATCAGCATCAAGTTAGCCGAGGCCGGTTCGCGTGTTGGTTATGGCGGGGACTGGGTTTGCCAACAACAAACTCTCTTGGGAGTCGCCGCTGTGGGCTATGGCGATGGCTATCCAAGGTTGGCACGTTCCGGTACGCCCGTGTTGATTGGGAACCAGCGAGCGTGGCTGGCAGGTCGGGTTTCCATGGACATGATCACGCTGGATTTGTCCAGTTGCCCGGATGTTCGCGTGGGGGATCCTGTCACCTTGTGGGGTCAAGGGTTGCCGGTGGAGGAAATCGCCACCCATGCTGGCACGATTCCCTATGATCTCCTCTGTGGTATCACTCAGCGGGTAAGAATCACAGAGCAGTGACTTCAAAACTCAACCCCGCCAAACCTAGTTGAAATTTGCGCCAATAATACAGTGGCCTCGGCTTACTACAGATTCTTTGAGCTGTCCCGGCCAACATCTAGGCATGCCTGTTCACGAGTGTTGATCAAAAGGCACAAGTGTTTTTCCCGTGGTCTGTATGAGATGGATTCAAACGAATATTTTGGACAGATTTGAACTAATGGGTCTCGGATACATTCAGACTTCTAGGTCTGAGATGGGCTCTTTGAACCATTCGATGAAAAACTCTAGCCGACCAATGAAAACTCTCTTCTCTCTGCTGCTGACGGCTAACTGAAAGGAACATGTGATCCTATGCAATACCGCCACCTCGAGTCAGAGGAGATGGATGATGCCGAACTTAATCCAGATGCCCATCAATTAGCCTTGGCCGGCTTGGCGCGTCTCAATCAGGTCAGTTTCAGTGCCCCATCCATATGGAATGCGTTACGAAACGCGGGTGCCCTTGGTGGCAGTGGCACCCATCCCTTACGAATACTGGACCTGGCGACCGGAGGCGGTGATCTTCCAGTGTATCTGGGCCTCAGAGCTCGAAAGCTGGATATACCGCTATCGCTCATGGGCATTGATCACAGCCCGGTCGCACTCACTTCTGCCCGCACTCTGGCGGATCGACATGGAGTAGCCGTGGAGTGGGCTTGCCTCGATGTCACATGCGATCCCATTCCGCCCGCAGACTGGATCACCTGTTCTCTTTTCCTTCATCACCTGTCAGATGATCAGGCGGTGGCGTTGATGAGATCCATGGCTGCGGCTGCATCACAAGGGATCATTGTCAACGACTTGGAACGTTCTCCTCTGAATCGCCGGCTGGTTTGGCTGGGATCTCGCTTGCTTAGCCATTCTCCTATCGTTCACAGAGATAGCGATCGCTCAGTCTGCGCGAGTTTCACATTGGAGGAAACCACCCTGTTGCTGAAAGCGGCGGGACTCCATGGAACCCGACCGGAAAGGCGTTTTCCTTGCCGATTTCAGTGGACATGGACCAAAACTCCTCGCTAGATCCTAACCTGGACTGGGCAAACATCAGCGGTACCCGCTGGGATGTTGTTGTGGTGGGTGCAGGCCCTGCCGGGGCCATGGCATCCTTGGTCAGTGCCCGACTTGGCCTTCAAACCCTACTGGTCGACCGTAGCGCATTCCCTCGAGACAAGGTCTGCGGTGGGTGTCTCAATGGGGCGGCACTAAGCGAGCTCTCGACAATTGGCCTCGAAGATTTGCCGCTCAGGCTAAGAGGGATTCACCTAACACAGTTCCATCTTGGCGCCATGGGACCCGAAGCACGAATTGAATTGCCTGTTGGCTACGCGATCTCTCGTCATGAATTCGACTCCGCATTGGTTCGCGAGGCCATCGCCGCCGGTGTGAAGTTTATGCCCGCAACCTATGCTGCAGATGCCGGCCTGGGTCCCGAGAGTCGTCAGATCAAGCTAAGGCACAAGGGTCAGCATGTTTTGATAGAGGCTTGTTGGATTATCGCAGCAGACGGGTTAGCGGGCGGATACTCTGGAAGCCTCCCGGAAGTTCGTGTGCATCAACGGGGCGAGACCTATATCGGCTTATCCACTGAATCAATTATGGGATCGGGTTATATGAGCAGCACCATTCATATGGCCTGCCATGCGAGAGGTTACGTGGGTCTGGTGAATCATGAGAGAGAGGGATTACACATCGCTGCTGCCATCAGTGGCCGCTGGTTGAAAGCCTGTCATTCGCCCCATTCTGCCGTAGCTGAAATACTGGAAGCCAACGATTGGACGGTTCCGAATGGACTGGCCTCAGCTCGTTTCCACGGTAGTCCGCGTCTTCGTACCACTCGACGTCCCGTTAACGTAGAGCGGGTATTTCTGGTTGGCGATGCCGCAGGATACATTGAGCCCTTCACCGGTGAGGGCATGGCCTGGGCACTACGTGGTGGTCGGGCAGCGGCTCAGTGTCTGCCGGCCGCCATTGCCGGAATAGATTCCGGTCGGGCTGCTATGGGCTGGGATCGCACCTACCAAGATCTTATTACAACCCGACAGCGATGGTGTGCGTTAACGACCAACCTTCTCCGACGGCCAGCATTGACTCGCCTGGGTGTCCGACTGCTGGGCGCGGCGCCCAGGCTGGCAACCCCCATGATCAGGGCGATAAACAGCCCATGGGAAGGTTCCTCGGTGCGGCCAATGCCAAGCCAATGAAAGCCGCTGTCCTGGGTCTGGGTACGGCAGCACCTGAGGGACGTCTCTCCCAGCAAGAAGCCGCTCGCGTGGCAACCCAATGCCTCGAATTAACGGGGGATGCAGCGCGTCGGGTGGAAATACTCTATCGCCGCACGGGCGTCTCCACCCGAGGCAGCGTGCTGTTGACACCCCCCAATGGACCTGATGAGCCTAGTGGCTTGGAAGGTTTCTATCGGCCCCGTTCGGACCCTGGTCATTCGATGGGTCCAACGACCGGGATTCGGATGGAACGCTATGAGGTGCACGCGCCATCACTTGCAGAGGCCGCATGCCTCGCGGCCATCGAAGACGCAAAGGAATGTCTTGGTGAGCTGGATCACGCTACGTTGACTCACCTCATCGTGGTGAGTTGTACCGGCTTTTTCGCGCCTGGACTCGACTACGCATTAATTCAAAGGCTTGGTCTTTCGCCAAATATCCAGCGATTCTGCATTGGTTTCATGGGTTGCCATGGTGGCTTCAACGGCCTTCAGCTGGCTACAGCGATCGTCGAATCTGACCCAACAGCACGGGTACTGCTATGTTCAACCGAACTTTGCAGCTTGCATTTTCAATATAGCCTCGACCCCGGGCAGATCACGGCGAACGCTCTATTTGCAGATGGTGCCGGTGCCGTCGTCGTCGGCAAAGCCCGGACCGAAGCACCGGCCATTTTGTCTATGGCTTCTCATCTCCTCGGTGGCGGTAAAGAGGAGATGAGTTGGATCATTGGCGATCATGGTTTCAAGATGCATCTTTCCGCGCGGGTTCCAGGTCTCATTCGAACCGGGTTAAGACCTTGGCTTGAGGCATGGCTGACGAAAAATGGTCTTGATCTGACCGAGGTCGGCGCTTGGGTGGTGCATCCCGGCGGACCGCGCATACTGACTGCCGTTACTCAGTCACTTGACCTGGATGAAGGAGCCCTTAGCCCGTCTCTCTCAGTCTTGCGCGAACATGGAAACATGTCCTCGGCCACGGTCTGGTTTATTATGGAAAAGCTCAGAAGAACGGGCATGAAAGGACCCTGTGTGCTGCTAGGATTCGGACCCGGATTGGTAGCTGAAGCTGCGTTACTGAGACTTTAAAAAGATGATTTTGACGTTCCCGCCGAGGTTGAACCCCCGTTCTGCAATCGTACAAATTGTGGAACTAATACTTGACTGGCACTACGGCACATAACCGCTCAAAACCCCGCTTTGCGCGGGGTTTTAAAGCGACGGTATCTCACCCAAGACGATGATGTATCTAGATTAGCTGGCTGATTGAGCTTGGATGTCTAATCTAGGCCACCTGTCTTAGCAAAAATCCACAAGCTTGTATTGTTGAGCTTGGATCAATTACTTCTGGCTCAGCACCCATTGAACCAACTTTTTGGCTTCTTCCGCGGTAACCGCATTCGGAGGCATGGCCATACCGCCCCAGACTCCACCGCCGCCTTTCATGACTTTTTCACTCAACTGGTCGACCACATTCTGGCCAGCGTATTTTTGGGCTACATCTTTGTAGGCAGGTCCGACCACTTTCTTGTCGATGGCGTGGCAGCCAAGACAACCTTTGCTCCGTGCCAAAGCTTCGTCAGCTATCGAGTTTAGTGAAAGTAGGCTGAATCCTGCAATCAGTGTTGTTGTTAGTAACGTTTTCATAGTCTTCTCCGGTTAGTGTTAGGGTCAAAACAATGCGCCAGTCTGAAAATAAGGTTTCTCTGGATCAATCAAGGGAAAGAAGCCGAGATCTTTTCGCCCTTATGTAGATCCCACGTATCGCCCTCGCAAGCGTTCAGGCATTCGAATCCAGCCCCAAGTTCATCGGCCAAAGCCATGGCCTTGTCCAATTTGAGATCAAGATCTTTATCACCGTGTTCGGGATCGTGGTGAAACAGGAACAGCTTCCCGACCTTGGCCGCGTGGGCGAGCCTAACCACTGACGAAACACTGGAATGCCCCCAGTTGATCTTTGCCGGGTACTCATGATCAAAGTAAGCCGTGTCATGGATTAACACATCCACACCTTGAAGAAAGTCAGCCAGGCGTTCCACAAAGTCGCTGTCCGGTGGAATGTTTCCCAATTCATTGTCGGTTATGTAGGCCATCGAGCGACCAAAGTGGTCGATGCGATAGCCCAAACAATATCCCGGATGACTGAGATGGAAGGCCCGCAGGGAAACACCGTCAAACCGATGCTGACCATCAAGCATATCTCCGTAAGTCACATCGGCCCCGAAGGCATCTACTGTTATAGGAAAGTAAGTGCCATCCATTTGCCCATCGATCAGGTCGCGAAAAGACCGTTCACCCTGGGGAGGCCCCATCAGGCTAATTCGATTCCCTGGAATGAAAAATGGCGTAAAAAATGGTATGCAGTTGAGATGATCCCAGTGGGGGTGGGTGATAAATACTCGCCCATTGAATTTTCCGGCCTGCTTTTCCATGAGATGACGGGCGTATTTGCGAAGACCGGTTCCCGCATCAAAAATGAAATGCCGGTCACGACCGATATTGAGTCCCAAACAAGAAGTATTGCCGCCATATTTGAGTGAGTTATCGCCCGCTAATGGCAGCGTACCGCGGGCACCCCAGAATGTGATTTCAAAGCGATCAATCGTGGAGATGACATCCACAAGTTGGTCAATTCCATAAGGCTTGGTGAGTAATTCGTCAGCACCTGCGGCAAAAGCCTGGGTGCGGCTCTCCTTCGGGTGGCCGGAGGTCAGCATGACGACACGGATGTCCTTGAGGTTTTCATCCGCCCGGATATTGGCTAACAACTCGTGGGCGCCATTGCCCGGTAGGCCTTCATCCAGAAAAACCACACGGGCGGCGGTATCGATTACTTGCCCCAGAAGGTCTGTTTTGGGCTCTGGACATAGCAGATTCGTCAGACGAGTGAGACATTCAGAGGCAATGGCTTGTCTCTGCGATTCATCAGCTTCCAGCAGCAGGATACGGTTTACGGATTCAATGTTGGTCATGTGGCCTTAATTGAGAGGCGTGGAGGGGTTGTTCAATTCAGTTCGCAACAGAGTTCACTGACTATGGCGGAAATTTCCTGAAAGCTCTTCATGTCATGTACCGCCGGATCATCCACGGTATAAATCGGCTGGGTCAAGTGCTGTCCTTTGAGGTGAAAGTCCCCCGCATGAATGAAGTTCCACGGTTGCCGACAGGCTTCTCGCACTGGCTCGCTGAGCGCAATTCCCTTGCCAATTTCACGAGTCAAACTTTCGAGTCGTGCTGCCAGATTCACGATGTCACCTAGCACGGTGTAATCCATTTTGATTGAGGAGCCGATGTTACCCTCGATCACTGGCCCCTTGCTTAGCCCAAAGCCGCAATAAAGATACTTCTGTAAGCGGCATTGTCCTGCGGTTTGCCGAAGTTCCTGGATTTCCCGAAGCGTTTCCACGCAAGCCTTGATGGCACCATCTGTCTGCTCGGGAGGAAAGTGAGCCACCACGCAATCCCCCACATACTTGGTCACCTGTCCGCCATGTTCCGCGATTTTTTTCGAGGTGATGTCGAGGAAGAGATTCACCAGATCAGCGACTTCCTCCACCGGAAACAGACCCGAGAGATAGGAAAACGCCACGATGTCACCAAACAGGATGACCTGTTCGGTTTTCTTTACGGGGACTGTCAGCGGATTAATTCCTTCGGTCATGAACTGAAGCACAGCTGGCTGAGTGTATCGCTCGATGATGCGGTGCGTCTCGGTGATATTCTCCAGCATGATCCGGACAGCTTGCATCAACATGTCACTCATGCCATCAAGTCGGACCGTATTCATCGACCAGCTGCCGAAGAGTCGGCCGGTCACCTCGTATTCGGCCTTCAAAATCAGAAGACCCTGATGTCTCGGATCTTTCCTGATCCGTTCCATGACCCCTTCCACATCCTCTTCTTTACCCTCAAGAATCTGGAAGAAAAACTCGTTGGCTGAGAGTAGAACTCCGGTTACTGCAACCTTCGCATTGTTTACGGTCGATTTTCGCCCGATCTCCTCCACCTCTTGGTCCGTCAGCTTCCGGGTGGTGGTACTGATGTACATGATCCGCTTCATACCTTCTCTCCTCAAAAGCGGCAGATGATGTCCTCTGCCCGTTTATTGTGACCACAAAACAGGAGGTCACTTTATTGCTGCGACAACTCAGGCTAACACGATTGGATATTCAGCCTCAGAAAATAGGGACATACCGTCGGAAAATCACAAAAGCTTGTGTCTGATGGTCTCATTCAAAATTGACGAAGAACAGGAAACTTATCTGCTGTTAAGCACCGCGGATTCGCAGCTTTTTTCCGGTACGCTCTTCAATCTGGTGTTTGATGGCCTTTGCTAAAACACTAGACCCTACCGACAAGGAGTGGAAATCTTCTCGACTTAGCACGGTCAGCTCACAGGCGGTCAAGCAACGGACAGTGGCGGTTCGCTTGGTGTCACTGACCAGGGCAATTTCACCAAAAAAGTCGCCGGCAGCTAGCTCGCCCACTTTCTTGCCACTCTTTATGATCTCAACCCGACCGGATTGGACGATGTAGGCAGTATCACCTTGTTCGCCCTGGCGGATGATTTCATCACCGGCTTCGAGATGAAGCTTTTGCAATTTACTGGTGACATCTGGCGCCAGTACAGCAATATCGGCACGAAACGGCACGTCCAGGGTCCAGTCAATCAAAATGCGCAGATTCCGTTCAAGGCCCGGCATGGTCGCCAGGTTAGTCATACGCGAGAGGAACCACGCAGGGACCCCGCCCATGGGCCATCCGAGCACCTTGGTGATGGAGTGACGGCCCATATTGAAAGCGAGCACCAAGCGTTTTTTGAATTGAAATGACTGGGTCTCGAAGGCTTGCGAGGCGGCCCAAGCGTTTTGCCCGACCACCTTGCCAAGATCCATCCAGTCGGAGGTGGTCAGGTAGCGACGGTGGTGTCCCTCACCTTGCAATTGGTCAGCGGGGGCCATAGTGGCCCAGATATGGGGATGTCCTTTAAGCCTCAGATCAGGCTCGGTCTCGGGAGGCCAGGCCAGCGATTCGCCATCCATGACGGCCTTTGGCATGGTGAAGCAACTGTTCACAACCAGCCCCACCGCTTGGCGCTGACCATCGGTAAAGACAATGCTGTCGGGGGTGACGGCCGAAACGTCGTGATCCGGAAACAGCTGCACGCCTGCCTTGACCAGTTCCTTATTCCTGCGAGTCTTTATTTCAGCCTCGAAGTCACTGAACGGTACTTTGATGTCCTCGTAGAGGTGAACACGCCATCCATCATCCCTCAGCACACCATAGGACGGTTTGGCCGTTTCAAGCATGGCGTTGATTTCCTCTGCCGTCGCGCAGGCACGCTGACCGGAGCCGATCACGGCAAACGTCAGGAGGCGGCTCCGAACTTCTGGCGATTGCTCAAGCTCGGCTTGCTCGACCCGGTTCATGACCTGCTTACGGATATACAGCGCATCGCCGACGGAGTTGATCGGGATGGCATGCGCCATGAGTCCGGGATAGCGGTTAAGGTTAGGAACCAGAAAGAGGGCAAGAATCAGCTCGTCGTAAGGGATTTCCAGAGTCTTTTCGTCGATGCCAGTGACCCGAACAAACTTGTCGCGACTATTGATTTCACTGGCTTCGCCAAGAATTACTCGCGTTTGCGGGACGACCCGACGGATAGGGTTGACTGCATTGCCCGGCTGCATGGTGCCGCCAATCACCTCAGGCAAAAGGGGGTAAAACAGCACATTGGGCTGATCATGGATCAGCGTCAGCTTCACATTTGAGTAATGCCCGATCAGACGCTCAATTTTCATGGCGGCATGAATGGCCGCCACCGTACCGCCAACAATCACAATGTTGGCTGTTTTATCTTTCGCTTCTGGCATGGCGAAATGTCCTGCACCGTTGAATAAAAAGGAAAGCATCACGCCATAGAAAAGCGCATGCGCCATCCAGCTCTCGGGCAAAAGAGCTGCAAATAAAAGAAAAGCGCCCAGAAAGAACAGCGATAGCGGCCGAAGGAGAATCCCGGCAATGATCAGGATGCCCGCCGTGAACTCGACCAGCGTCATCAGCAGGGTGGTCGTTTCAGGCGATAAGCCCATGAGCCGGATGTCATGGATGGTCAGAATGGCGATCGACAGATTGGGCTGAATTACCTTGAAAGCCACCGCCAGATAGAAAATGTTGATGCCGGTGAGCACCCGCATGATGGCCTGTGCTCTTTGCCGCGGTACGGTCGCCAATTCGGACTGGATCGCCTGAAAGCGGGGATGGGTGGGGAGTGGCAGAAAATAACTTCCCGGCCCCTGGCAGAGCAGGTATAGCGCCACGCCAATCAAGGCGCCGGCATAAGAATAAATCGATGATTGAAACAGAAGGGTGCCGAGGAGAGCGAGCAGCAACAATCCAGCGGCGCAAACTCGGACATAAATACCCAGCAGGAAACCGATACCCAAGATAAACTCAAACCACCTAAGTCCCAGCATTCCGGGCGCCATGGAGCTCAGTTCAAGATCGGGGGCGAAGAGGGTCGGTGAGGCTAGCCGTTCCACGCCATAACGAGGCTCCAGGCCAAAGGCCGATGAGATCAGCACCCACGCCAGGCAGAAACGAAGGATCGGTGCTACGTGGTAACCAAAGGAGCCAAGCCGAGCCTGCAAATCCGGGAATAGCTCCCTCGCCCCGGTGAATCCCAATCGAATCCATCCGATGGTGAAGAGCACAAATCCCAGGATCATCGATCCATTCAGGAAGGTGAGTGTGCTCCAGAGTGTCGGGGTTGGCTTTTCGCTCCAGATCTGAATCTGTTCTGGGGTCAAAATCCAGCGTTCATGGGCGAGCAGTTCTCCCGAGGGAAGAACCAACAGAACGAAGAACAGAGCAGCGAAGGTCAGGCCAATCCAGTTATTTTGCGTGTCATGGCCGGATTTTGTACATCCGGCTCGTGGGGCTCCTCTCGAAAACAGCATGTGATGCAGCACTTATAGTTTTAGTTATAGATGGCAAGCTTATCGCCTTTGGAAAAGACCTACCACTACTATGGCCCTGCTTTTGTCTTTACCTCACGGGTTAAGTTCATCGAATCCAGGGCTGTAACGCCTTGCTTTGGGTATGCTGAAAGATGGTCAAGTTCGGAAAGATGTCTAACGTTCCTACAATCTACTACCCTAGAGGTCAATCACACCCCGTTCGATCTCCCCTTGTTTACGTAATTCACGCTTGAGAATCTTGCCAGCCGCGTTCTTGGGCAGTTCAGGCAAAATAATGATGCGCTTGGGAACCTGATGCCGGCCCAAGTATCCCCGGCAGTAATCGCGCAGCATTTTTTCAGTGGAAGGGGGGTCGGACTCCAGCGACACATAAGCGACCGGAACTTCCCCATGCAGTTCGCTACGTTCGCCGACCACCGCCGCTTCAAGCATGCCAGGGAATGCATAAAGCACCTCCTCGATCATGCGCGGATAGACGTTCATCCCATTGACGATGATGAGATCCTTCTTGCGATCGACAATACTGAAATAGCCGTCCTCATCGCGGGTGCCGAGATCGCCGGTCAAAAACCAATCGTCATGCAATACCTTGGCCGTAGCCTCGGGTTGATTCCAGTAGCCCTTCATCACATTGGGGCCGCGCACGGCAATCTCACCCACCACGCCATCAGCAAGTTCATGCCCGTCATCACCGACAATCTTCATTTCCACATCGGGCACCGGGAGACCCACGGTGCCCGGCTTGGAGAGACCATCGATTGGATTGACGCAAGTCACTGGCGAGCATTCCGTCGGTCCGTCGCCCTCGTATAGACGAATCCCGGTTCGTTCCTCGAATTGGCATAGCGTTGCTGCCGGCATTGCAGCGCCCCCTACCACGCCAAAACGCAAGGACTTGAGCAAAGCCAGTTTTCCCTCGCGTAACCGGAGTAACACGCTATACATGCTAGGCACGCCCAGAAATATCGTTGCCTGGTGCCGGTGAATTGCCTCAGCAACGGAATCCGGTTCAAATCGCGCTACCGAGATCAGTGCACAACCATTCATCAACGGCGTCAGCATTCCCACTGTGGCGGCAAAGGCATGGAACATTGGCAGCACCACCAAGACCCGATCCTCACCAGAGCGCCATTTCATCGCAACATGGACACTGCGGGTATTCGAGACCAGATTGGCGTGCGTCAACATGGCCCCCTTGGGAAACCCCGTTGTGCCAGAGGTATATAGGATGGCAGCCAGCGCATTTTCAGGATCAAGGACTGGCTCGGGTGGCTCAATGCCGTCCACGAGCAGTTCGTCGAGGGTGTCTTCCGGCTCGCTACCGTTGGTGATACGAGCCACGAATGCGATCGTGGGGACATCGCGCTGGAGGGCCGCCACCCTGTCTGCCAATTGATGATGAACCAGCAAACCCTTGACGCCCGCGTCGCTCAGCACATAGCTGACTTCGCGGTGACCAATGAGGAGATTGATCGGCACCACAGTAGCGCCCGCTTTGAGGATGCCGACATAGAGCACCACAAACTCCGGGCAGTTGGGCGAATAGATCGCCATTCGATCCCCCGGACTGACGCCGCGAGCGGCCAGTCCGGCGGCAATACGATCCGACAATTGTCCCAACCGCGCATGATCCAGACAGGTGTCCCCATTGAGCACAGCCGGATTATCAGGAAATTCGTTCGCGCACTGGCGAATGCGTTGTACTAGGGAGGTCAAGATGAATGGACCGGCAAATGGGGTAGTCAGTTACAGAAATTTGCCCGCCGCCCCTGCAAAACCTTTTCGGCAGGAAAATGATCAGTTGATGATTTTGTGACCACGGCCCCGCATACAGTTGGTGTAGGCTCGTTTGTAGTCATCATCACCGCTGATGCCGGTGTAGGCACCTCCGCCAATACCACCGGCCGCCGCACCAATGGCCGCACCGCTACCTGGGCTCCCGGTCACGGCACCAATCGCTGCTCCGGCGGCGGCACCTAACAAACCGCCGGTGGCAACGCCCTTGGCGGTTTCGGTGCCGACCGAGCCAGCCTGCGACGCTAGCGTCTTGCATTCCTCCGTATCCTTGCTGAGGTTAGCGGCATTGGGATCATTCTGTGTGTCCGCAACCGGTTGCCAGCCTGAATAGGTGGCACAACCGACGAGCAGCAGGAAACCCACGATTAAAAGGTTAATTTTGATGATCATCTAAAGCTTCTCCTCAGTCGTGTTGCGGATGATACGTAATGGTTGGTCCCGACGGTCAGCCAATCAAAGCCTCTCCCTGCGCAAGTCGCGGCAGCGAGCCATTCAGACCCATAGCATAGCCCATGGCCAGCTTTTTGGCGGGCTTTAGCCGCTCGGCGACACCCAGTCCCAAATTTCTTATCCAACGCAAAGGCGCATGCTGGCTACCGAACGCCCGGTAAAAAGCATCCATTACCGTCATCATCAGGAGATTGTTTCGTCGGCGCATGGATTCATAGGTGGACAAGACGGACAGATCGCCAATATCTACCCCTCGCTTGTGAGCGTTGATTAGCACCTCCGCCAAGGCGGCTGCATCCAGCAGCCCGATGTTGACACCCTGCCCTGCCAGCGGATGAATCATGTGCGCGGCATCACCGATCAGCGCCACCCCATTCTTAACATAACGCAGGGCATGCTGGCGGCGGAGGGGAAAACTGCCACGATCGGTAATGGCCTTGATCTCACCGAGACAGTCGGGGAAAGTTTCCAGGAGCTCAGCGAGCAGTTGCTCATCCGAAAGAGCCTTCAAGCGGTTGACCTCCTCTGGCGTGTTGTACCAAACCAGCGAGGCATGCGCTCCGGGGAGCGGCAATAGTGCCTGGGGCCCGACGGGCGTGAACCGCTGCCAGGTAATGTCCTGTTGCCCATACCCGGTGTCAACGGTCAGAACCAGCGCATGCTGCTCGTAATCCCACCCGCTGACACCCATCCCCGCCGCCTGTCGTACCCGTGAAAATCCACCATCGGCCGCCACCAGCAACCGGCCCTTCAGTACTCGGCCATCGTCCAGTTCGACAGACGATCCTGTCGCGGCATAGCGGATTTTTTTTGTCTTGACCGAAGACAGCAGCGTCACATTGCTGAAATCCTTCAGCCGTTCGAGTGCGGACAATTGAATGATGCGGTTTTCCACAATGTGGCCGAGGACGGGTTCATTGATCTCCTCGCTCCGAAACTCCACGTCGCCCTGGTCTTCCCAGACCCGCATCCGTCGATAAGGGCACAGTCGCCGGGCGGTAATGCCACGCCAGATGCCAAGGGTCTTCAAAATATTGGCCGATGCAATGCTGACGGCAGACACACGAAGGTCATAGGGCTGTTCAGGATTGAAATCCTCTGGTGGCGAATCCTCCAGCACCGCCACCCGAAGGCCCGTTCCTCCCAGAGCACAGCCCAAGGTCGCCCCCACCATGCCACCACCGACAATCAAGACATCAAATTCGTTGTTCATTCCTTATATCCACCCGAAGAAGGCGCGAATTATCCCCTATCCGAATAAGTTCGACGGAGCGTTTGTCATCATTCATGTCAGATCAGCGGCCAAAACGGGACATGAGAGGCACAGACAGTGCCTAATAATGCAGGCACCGAGGGCCCGTATTTCCGAGATGGCCAAGTCTCGTCAGGGCCTCATCATGCGCCAAACGCAACATCCAACAAAGGTCCAGCCGCTGGCCGGAGTTGCCGTGAGCCACGACCGGCCCTTCCCAAGACAGACACAACCGCCAAGGCGTCGGCACCAGTTCTGAAGGGATTCACTGTGGCCGGACATTGAAGACGGCGGGCGATGCGTCAACACTGGAATAGTTTGTATCGCCCGCCTTGCTAACCCACACGACGCATGCACCGGATCCTCCAGTACCGGGGGTGGCTTTTGCGGTTATTCGCCAGCCTGGATTATTCAGCCTTGTGGTTATGGAACAAATTGCGTGACCAACACTTTCTACTTTGTAAACGTAAATCGCGCCCTGACCGCTCCCTCCGACGACTGAGAAGGTCTGACTGCCTCCAGCAGTAATGGTCCATTGTGTCGGAGCAATCGCCAATGGGCTCTGGTTTTGCTTGGCGGGTTCCGAACGGGAGAGGCTATAGCAGGTCTGCGTTCCACCAGGAGGGCTTACCTGAGGATTTCCTACGCCAGAACAGCGCCAACGATACCTACCGTCGCTCGTCAGAATGGCTCCACTTGAATAGCCTTGATCGCAAAGCGTTGACGTCTCGGGCAACGAATTAACCACCTGATTCGCATAGGTGCCATTGCAAACCCCTGGGACAACCCCAGGAGCATTTCCACAGCTAAATGGCAGGACGGTCGATGCGGCGAGCTTACCCGGCGGGAGGTAGCTGTAGTTGCAATCTTGGTTTTTTGACTGGCCAACGATCTGAACGTTATATGAAAAGCCCGGAGCATAGGCACCCACGAGTGTTGGCGACTGACTCCCACCCCACACCGCAACCGTGGTAAGCCCACCATTCAGCTCGAGCACCCCCGCTTGATTCTTGTTCAGTAAAAAGACAGAACCCAAGCCCTTATTCTGAACTGAAAGGGCGAGCCCGGCTGTTGGCACACAACTCACATCGACTTCTATATCTTGCCCGGCAATGACACCCGCCGATGCCCCTGGCCCTGAGAAAGTGCAGTTCTTTGAACTGGAAAGAATACTGAGAACATAAGGCGTACCCGTTTCAAGGTCATCGAAAGCATACATTGACTGGGGCCAGGCAACGACCACTTTTTCCCCCTTGTCGGATATCACGAGGGAATCACCCGACTGAAGACCGGAGACATTTCCCCGCAGACTATAGGTTGCTGGATTATCAGCGCATTGAACACTCACGCTGGTCACATCTTGTTGGGAAATTACGCCCGTTCCATTTAAGACCGTACAAACCTTGCCGGGAGGTGAGCTCTGACTGGAGACGGCTACTGCAAAGTTTTGCCCCTGAACCAACTCGGGAGCAAGCGTAAACGGGATGGAAGATGAGCCTGACCCACTCCCCGCTATCGGGGCAATCTGACTGCGGCCATTGAGAGTTAAATTCAACGACTCGCCTTGAGCCAGACCCATAACATACCCGCCGACCGTATAGGCTAATGGGTTGTCTGAACAAGTTACTTGAACCTGCCTGGCCCCCTGATGGTTTTTGGCTGTTCCAGATCCATTCGCAGTGACTGTACAAGCCTGTCCTGATGGTTGAGATTTCACGGCAACGGAGTACCCACTTGTGGGGGCAACCCTGTGAGCAAACTCAAAATCAGGATAATCCACCGATGGATTCTGGATTACGAGGGTGTCCAGCGAGTTGTTGATGATGGTTACGGATTTTGTTGAATCAAGACCAGTCACAGTTCCGCCGACGTGGTAGCCTGCCGACTTGATGCAGTTGATGTTTTGGGTCGATGATGGCCCAAGGGTCACGTCTAAAGTGGTCGTGCCCGATGTTTCAAATACACAGGCATACCCATCGGGAACCGACGTGAGTTTAAGCGCGTAGGTGCCTGCTGCAAGACTGTCCAGCAAGTACTGGCTGGTGCCGTTATTCGTGACAGGAGGATTAGTCCCTTCTTGTGCAGTTAAGGTGACCTGGCTGCCGGTCTTGAGCCCATAAATACTGCCTGAAATCGAAAAAGCACCCGGCGTTGAGGGGACCCATGGGGTCAAGGCTACAGTGATTTGGGTGCCATCCGGCAATGCGCTCCACTGGCCATTTACCGCATAGGGCTGAAAAAGGTATGGACCGGTTTTTGATGAAGGGCCATTGTAGTTCAGCGTGGCAGGAATGGGCGATTCATCCATCTGGAAAGTGTAAACCAGACCCAACGAAGTTTTGCCCACGTCACCATTTAAACTATCAGCAGTTGTTCCATAAAGTGTCTGCGGGATAAAGAACTGGGATCCCGCAGCGGTTTTGCCCGTATGTAGAAATGCGGAATAGGGATTTGATACTCCATCAGGATTAAGAGAATTAGGACTGAAAGACGCGTTATACCAATAATCATTGTTATCAAAACAGGCTGTCGTTACTGCTTGGGGTGTGGCGGAGGAATACGTCGGTTGGCACTTTACCGGAAGATTCCCATTGGAGTCAAACAGTCCTCGATTAATGGCCTCGTTAAACTGATCCTCAAGGGAGCCAAGAACATCTCCACTGCCAGAATTGGTTGGATACTGATAGGCACTATCTATGGCAGCACCCACACCCGCAAAAATGCTGCGTGTAATCGAGGGACCAAAGGCAAGTGTATTGGGATCCGCCTGGTAAAATCCCATACCCATGGTCTGGGTTGGCGGTTGTGGGCAAACATAACCCTTTGATAGGTCTTTTGGGTCGACCGGGGCGTTACACGCCTGGGTTGGTATATTTACTGATGAAATGTATGTGTTTGTTCCATCAGTGCTAATCTGGCTGATGGAATAAGTCCCAAATGCGCCAGAAATCCAATTTCCGGCACCCACCTGCCACCTCCCGCCATTGGGTACGGCAATGGGCAGTTGACTGGTGCCAGGGATGGTAAAAGTCCAAGTTGTTGTTTGATCGGCAGTCGAACAAGAAGGGTTGCATGGATTTGTTGCAGTCCATGCACCTCGGATATCGTTCTTATTATAGGTGAGATACGCGATCTGCCTCGGGTCATAAATTTTGAATACTTCAGCGCCAGCGGTATTCCCGCCAGAGACACCGATATTAGTACATTGGATATAAGAATCTACGATTGCGCCTGGCGTAACAGAAATATTGTTGGGGGCAGGATAAAGCGGCGTAGGTGTGTCACTGTAGACACACTTGTAAACATCCGCATGTATAGTCGGGGCATGACTCGCTGCTGAAGCTGCCCCCTGTAGATAATAGGTATTATTGTTTGTACTAGAAAAAAATCCAGCAACAACCTTATCCATATAATATTGTAATGGAAACTCGGTGCTACTACCCATGTTCTTATAATTAAGTGAGTCAGATGTTTTCTGGGCCGTATAATCCTGTATCCCCATGATGCTTTGGTATGGGCCATTTATGCCCTGCGCATCCATGTTGAAAACTAACCCCTGAAGCTCTGTCGGAACCTGATTAATGGTGTCGCTCATTGCAACCGTAAGCGGATTACCAATTTGGTTGCAGACACCTTGTGTAAAATAAGGGGTATTAGCGCCAACTCCTTTGGCCGTACAATAAAGCGGTCCCCCATTAGCGCTGAACACAGAAATATTGGCCGGCACACCAAACCAATCAATACTCGAAAGGTCAAGATCAAGACTTGTTCCTCCGGTCATCTCCAGTGCAACAAAGGGCGGATTGTAACCGTTAGTTCCAGCACCTTGGCCGGGTAATGGGGTTCCAAATGCAGACCCAGCAGGATTTCCGACGTCCGCCACCGTGTGACCCGCATCGATCGCCACCACATAAAGTCGGGCACCATTGGGAATATCCGAAATACTTCCTGTCACTGTCGTAAATGGGCTCACGCTATTGACAGGCTGGCAACTGTTTGCTTGCCCCGCAGCGATTGTGTATTTATTTTCTGAAGATGCTGTCAACGAAAAGCCCTGAGGGTAGAGGCAATAGCTATATCCTGCAGGAAGGTTTGTGTGGCTTGGATCAATGGTAAAGACAACGCTCGCCTCGACGGGGCAAAAGCCACTGGTGACCGCACCCAGAACCATCCCCAGCATCAATCTAATTTTGATAGTTTTCATGTTAAGCTCCAACCTAAAAGTACCAAAACAATAAAGCTGACCTTGAATATTAATATCCTCCCCATGACCCAGCGTTCCGAAAAAGACCTTGAGGCACCTCTCCGGTTGATTTGATTGTTCGATTACCCCTCAGACTCTGATTGATGGGATGAACCCCCTCTGAATCCGTGTAGGCGGGACAGAAATCGTAAAAAAAGAACGGGGTCAGGTACCAGGCGTAGTTACCCTGATAGCGGATGTCACCATAGGTTCGGCAACCGCCAAAATCTCCGCCATAGGGAGTGCCGTTGGCCAGACTGGGGATCCCGCTATAGGAAAGTGGATCTACAGGCTTGGGAGCTGGGCCAAAATACATTTCGCCACGCGAGTTATCCAGCGACACATTTTTCCTTAGTGTAATGAAGCGACTGGCGGCATCGGTATACCAGGTATTGCCACCACCGTCGGGTCGTTTGTGGCTGGCAACATTCCCCTCGATCAGCAATCCATGTGCATAGGAAGTGCCCTGGAAGCCATTGGTATAGATGGCTCCTCCATCCCAGGAGACGTTGAGGAAGTTATCGATTCGGTTGCGAACAATCCGGTTGTCATGGTTGGTGGACGGCGTGTCCCAGATGCCCCATTGGCCAGGGACCGCTCCCGGGGCCCCGGGGAAACTCGGATCATCCAACAGTCCCCAACCCCAGCCGATGGCAATGCCAGACCAAGGCACATCTCTGATGCTGTTGTGACTAATTCGGGTGTGGTTAGTAAAACCGACGAATATCCCGGCGGCATCGGTGTATTCGCGCCCTGCCTGCCGAATCAGATTGTTAGTGATCCGGTTGTACCGGGTTTCCTGCTGCGGGTATTGAGGATGGTGATCCACCGTCTCCACTCCGCCCAGTTGTATGGCGGCTGAGGAGATATCAATGAAGCGGTTGCCGGTGATATGGTTTTTCTGACTCCCTGTGCCGAAATCGAGCCCAACCGCGCCAAGGTGCTCGAATGTGTTGCCTTGAAAAACAATGTTCCTAGCATACCGAAAGGCCACGTTACCAGGGGTGCGGGTATCATTGTGGTCGTGTCCGATGACATTGGTCGGATGACCGTAACCAGTCAGATGGAAGCCGCTCTGATCGGCCACATAGCCATTATCCGAACTGGGGCCAAGCCAGGTGGCATAGGTGAAAGTCAGTCCTTCAAATCGGATATGCTCGATTGGGGCTTCCAGGCTGCCCTGCCCGCTGATTAGCCATTCCTGTACGGGGAGTACCACATCGGCAGTCGCCAGATCTTCACGAGGAATGTAGTAGAGGTCGCCTCTCTGCTCATCCAGATACCATTCTCCGGGTTCGTCCAGAAACTGGTAGGCGTTCTCGAATCTAGAGACTTGCCAGAAACTCCAGACACCGGGTTGGCCGTCCTGTCCGACAAAGACATTCGCATTGGTCCAGGCCGGTTCACGCATCTTGATCAACCCGGTGGGCTGGTCGGGTTGGAAATCGGTCGTGTATTCAGGATAGGGCGTGATAGTGTCGACCGGTACCCGCATCATTTTCCATTGTGTCTGAATCACCGCCTCAATCTTCCGTGGATCGGTGGGAGCCTGATTCCAGGTAGCGGGATCATACCAACCGAGCGGATTCAGCCAGGGTGTGGGAATGAATTGAATGCCGATCGGGTCGCTCATGCCAACGCCCAGCCAGAAAAAACCAGGGCGAAAGCCTGCGGGATAGGGCGTGGTCTGCGCTCGGATTGCTCGCTGTCCGTTGACGTAAAGCTGACGCGAACTAACGGGGCCGACATGGGCCCGATAGATGCCCAGATGCTGGTCGTGAAGTACCCACCCTTTCACCTGAATGCCACCCGAGAGGATGGGTTGTTCCCCTGGCGCCGCCCTATAGACAACGTCATGACCATTTCTACCGGAATCCTCAGAACTTAGTGTCAAGGTAGGCTGCGGAGAGTAAACCCCGCCTTTCAGCATCACGATCACGTCCTGGCGCTGTTTTGAGTTAACCTCCCTGATGGCGTCACGAGCTCTAAGCAGTGTTCTGAAAGGGTGTTTGGCGGTGCCTGCAGCGGCATCGTTACCTTCTGGAGAAATCCAGAAGTGGTTCGTGACTGCCGCTGCGGAAACTGAAGACAGACTGATGAATGAGCCCAGCAGGAGAGCGGCAAGGTTCGTGTTCTTGAAGTTGTAGTCTCGAACCATCACCGCGTCCCTTTTTGTTGGTGGGCTTGAGCCTAGCACCAATATCAATCCAGTAGCAATAAAATTCATTAGGATGTGTGTGGAAATTATTTTGCGTCTTCACAATGACTGACCATGCGATCATGACGACTGGTCTATTGTCTTAAAACGGTGAGCGCATCATTTACTCCGGGATTACTCCGGGATAATTGCGGAAAACTTTTTTGAGCTTGAATTTCATTGATACCCACTGCACCCCATACCAATTCCATGATCCGTGTTGAACACCTATCCAAGCAATTTGGCGAACTTGAAGTACTCAGGGACATCAATGCAGAGATCGCTGTAGGCGAGGTGATCTCCATCATCGGACCCTCGGGTACCGGTAAAAGCACCTTTTTGCGTTGCCTGAATCTGCTGGATCGACCCACTGGCGGTTGTATCTTTATCGATGGCCAGGACATTCTGTCACCCTCGGCTGACGTACCGGCACTGCGCCGCCGGATGGGTATGGTCTTCCAGTCCTTCAACTTATTCGCTCATTTGACGGTGCTGGAAAATCTCACTATTGGCCCCGAGAGGCTGATGGGGAAATCGGCGACAGATGCACAAAAATGCGCAGTGGATCTGCTCAAGCTGGTGGGACTGGCGGAAAAAGGGGATGCGTTTCCGCATGAATTGTCTGGCGGCCAGAAGCAGCGCGTAGCGATTGCCCGTTGTCTGTCCATGGAACCCGAGATCATGCTGTTCGATGAGCCGACCTCGGCACTGGACCCGACCATGGTCAGCGAGGTGCTGGCCGTCATTCGCCGCCTGGCCCGCGAGGGCATGACCATGGCGATTGTCACGCATGAAATGGAGTTCGCGCGCGACGTATCGACACGGGTCTTCTACATGGATCAAGGGCTCATCTATGAGGAAGGGCCACCCGCAATGATTTTCGAGGCGCCGCAACGCGAGTTGACCCGGGAATTCATCAACAAGGTGCGCAGCCTAGACTGCACCATCACCAGTCGTGACTACGATCTGTATGCCCTGTTTGGGCAGATCGAGCGATTCTGCGAGAAGCATGCACTCTCCATCGAGACCGCGCAGACGATCGAACTGCTGGCCGAGGAATTACTCGCGCTTCTGGTGGCCGGGCCCGATAACCCGGATATCCACCTGGTTGTCGCTTACTCGGAAAAATCGAAAACACTGGAGGTCAAAACCGACAGCGCCGGCCCGCTAGCTAATCCACTGGAAAACCCAGATGCGCCCGATAACCTGGGCCGCATCCTGATCGAGACTTATGCCCGGGATATTGGCTACTCGCGGTATCACAACCGCAACCAATTGACGATGACCCTCAAATCAGCGGGTAACCCATAGCATGATTAAAGGTATGTTTGGTTCTTTCAGGGCTGGGGATTGGGGCTGTTTGATGCCGCTGATGCTTTTGGGTTGTTTAACAATGACCGGTCCATTAGCGATGGCAGCGGGGTCCGATCAGGGTTGGCGATCCATGGCTGATCTCGACCAAAAACGCATCGGTTATGTAACCGGCATGGTGTTCGATGGCTGGCTACATAAAAACTACCCACAGGCGGCGCTGCCCAGTTTCAACAATCCTTCCGATCTCATCCAGGCCCTGAAGTCTGGCAAGGTCGATGCCGCCGTGTTGGCAAGGATCAGTGCCAAGGCCATCGTTCAGGCCAATCCCGAACTCGCCATTCTGGACGATCGCTTCATGTCCTTTCCGCTGGGAATCGGTTTTCGTCAGGATCGTGACGACCTGCGCGAACGATTCAACGCCTATCTGGCCCGGCTTCACGCGGATGGCCGCTATCAGGTCATGCACAAGCGCTGGTTTGTCGATGATCCTGAGCAGGCCATGATGCCTGATCAGCGACCAAAGTCGCCCCATGAAAGCGTGGCTCTGGCCGTTGCCGTGGCAGACCTGCCTTACATTGCCTACAAGGATGAACGCTATATCGGTTTCGATATCGAGATTCTGCAAAGCTGGGCTGCTGAGGAAAACATCGACCTAAAAATACAGGCACTGGATTTTGGCGCCTTGTTACCCTCCATTGCCTCCGGCAAGGCCGACATCATTGCCGATGGGTTGGCCATTACCGAGGAACGGCGCAAGGCCGTCGATTTCTCGGAACCCTATGGTGAAGAGCATGGCGCCGCCATCGTGGTCGCGGCGAATATGGCGTCACATGCCGGAAACACTGACGCCACCCAAGTCCGGGGGCTGGCGATGAAAACCATGGCAGACCTCGCCAAAGTGCGCATCGGTGTCCCCACCGGCACCACCATGGACCTTTATGCGACACGTCACTATTTGGATGCCGATATCGTGCGTTACAACACCCGGGCCGACCTGGTACTGAGCCTCCGACATGACAAGACCGACGTGATACTCATCGACGAAGTGGCCGCCAAAACGATGATTCTTCCGGACAACCCGGAACTCGCCATTCTCAACAGCGATTTCGACCGAACCGATACCGCCGCCGCGTTTCACCAATCCAGCACCGATCTGCGCCGGCGCTTTGATGCGTTCCTCGACATCAGTCGAAAAGATAGCTCTCTGAAACAGATCGCTGAACGCTGGATGGTGGCCAGGCCGGGACAGGTTGAAATGCCGGTTATACCCCAGAGCACCAAAGGAACCCCCCTGCGAGTCGGGGTTGCCCAGAATCTGGGGTTGCCATTCATCACCGTCTCTGACGGCCGGTATATCGGCATGGAAGCCGAAATTGCCCTGCGCTTTGCGGCCCATGAAGGGGTTCCGCTCAAATTCGTGCCCATGGAATTTGACGGGCTGATCGCCTCTCTCACGGTCGGCAAGATCGACTTGATTGTGTCCGATCTTTCGGTCACCGAGGAGCGCAAAAAAAGCGTCATTTTTTCTGAGCCTTACGGCGCCGAACAGATGGCGGCAGTCGTCCGGTCCACCGATTTGCATTCCTCACTGAGAACGCCAACGACCTCCGGCACCGTCTCCAAGCCCCGCGAGCAAACACGCAGCCGGGTGGATGCCTTCATGGACAGCCTACACTCGACCTTCTTCAAAGAAGCCCGTTGGAAGCTCATTCTTCATGGTCTCTGGACCACCGTGCTGGTGTCAGTCTTCGCGACGCTGCTGGGGACCTTGCTGGGGGCGGGCGTATGCTTTCTGCGCATGTCAGATCACTGGCTGCCGAGACAGATCGGGCGTTTCTATATCGCCGTGGTACGGGGTCTGCCCGTGTTGCTCCTGTTGATGCTGATCTTCTACGTGGGCTTTGCCCGAATTGATGTCAACCCATTGCTGGTGGCCATCATTGCCTTTGGCATGAATTTCGCGGCCTATGTGGCGGAAATGTTTCGGAGCGGAGTGGAAGGTGTGGATCGAGGTCAACACGAAGCGGGCATTGCGATGGGGTTCACTCCGGTACAGACGTTCTTCCATATCATTTTGCCGCAAGCCGTTCGTCGCATTTTGCCGGTCTACCGGGGCGAGTTCATTTCGCTGGTGAAGATGACCTCCATCGTCGGCTATATCGGGGTACAGGACCTGACCAAGGCTAGCGACATCATTCGCAGCCGCACCTTTGAAGCTTTCTTCCCGCTCGTAATGGTGGCTCTGATCTACTTCCTGGTGATCTGGGTGTTGGGTTGGGCGCTGGATCTCATTGATCGCCGCACCGATCCAGCCTGGCGTCGGCGGCGCGCTTAGCCGCCAGGCAGACCCAGAACTCTCGCCATGACGATGGCATTTTCCCGGCCATTCCTGGCGGGATAATAATCCTTGCGCATGCCGATCTCGTTGAAACCCATGCTCTCGTAGAGCCGGATGGCATTGGGATTGCTGGGCCTGACCTCCAGAAACAGGCTGTCGGCCTTAAACCGCGTGGCCTCATCGATCAGCTTGTGCAAAATCGCTCGGCCATAGCCTCGCCCCTGCCAGCCCGGCGCGATGCATAGATTCAATACGTGTGACTCGCCCCCCCCGATGGTAGAGATGCCATAGCCCACCACTTCACGCGCCCGTTCGCCTATCCAGCAGTGGTAGCCGATCTTGAAGCAGCTGCGAAAGGTTTCCGGTTCCCAGGGGAATTCATAAGCAGCGGACTCAATGCTGGCAAGGACCTCGATATCCTTACGTTCCATCGGACGCAGTATCAATTCGGCGTTTTGCACAAGACTGGGAAAATGTTGGTAGTAGAAGTCGGCTTCCGCATCGTAGCGAATCCAACGCCTGGCTTTATCAAGAAAATCGAGCAAAGCTTCCATATGCCTAGTTTCCGATGGATTGACTGAGCGTTCGGCGAGCCAACTTGAGATCTTCCCAGGCCCGGCGCTTTTCCGTCTGGGAGCGAAGCAGATAGGCGGGGTGATAGGTCACCACCAACGGAGTGGAGTGATAGTCATGCACGACACCACGAAGCTTGCCGATGGGCGTGGCGGTCTTCAGCAGGTTCTGGGCAGCAATGCGTCCCACGGCAATGATAATGGACGGCCTGACCAGCGCCACCTGAGAAAGCAGGTGGGATTCGCAGGCGGCCGCCTCATCATGGGAGGGGTCGCGATTTTTGGGCGGGCGACACTTCAGCACATTGGCGATGTAGACCTCTTCGCGGGACAGACCCAGCGCCTTGATCATTTCATCGAGCAGTTGCCCGGCGCGGCCAACGAACGGCTCACCCCGAAGGTCTTCTTGCTCCCCCGGGGCCTCGCCAATGAACATCCATTTTGCCTGGCGGCTACCGACTCCAAAGACGGTTTGCGTGCGGGTTTCGTGCAAGTTGCAACGAGTGCACTCGCGAACGCATTGCTCGAGAACATCCCAATCGAGAACCAGGGACTGACTGCTATCCGAGAAGTCTTCAGTGGAGTCAATCATGGCTAAACAGGAGGAAGGTCCATGGGGCACCGGAAACCGCGGCGTCCAGATTTCAATGCCCATGGTCTGCAGGCGATTATGTCGTATGTCCGGACGACTCATTCCGAATTAGCCTGTCAGTTCAGACGTCGCCCGCTACCTGGGGATGCATCCGCTGACTGGGAGCTCGCAGCCGATTGACGGCATGGATATAAGCCTTGGCGGACGCAATCACGATATCAGTATCAGCGCCCTGCCCGTTGACGATACGACCGGCCTTCTCCAACCGGACAGTGACCTCGCCCTGGGCATCGGTGCCAGTCGTGATGTTATTGACGGAATAGAGCAGCAATTGCGCCTGGGTTGCCACCAGAGATTCGATCGCCTTGAGGCTGGCATCGACCACACCACCGCCCGTGGCCGTTCCGGTCAGCTCTTCCTGATCGATGCGCAGGGTGACGGAAGCCGTTGGAATCTCGCCCGTTTCGGAACAGACCTTCAGCGCAACGAGATGCACGCCCTCCTCTTCCGCCGCCAGAGCGGCATCGCTGATGAGCGCCTGCAGGTCTTCATCGAAGATGTCATGCTTCTTATCCGCAAGATCCTTGAAACGCGAAAAGGCGTCATTCAATTCCGCCTCGGAACCAAATTCGATGCCCAATTCCTGCATCCGGGTCTTAAAGGCATTACGGCCTGAATGCTTGCCCAACACCATGCGATTGGCCGTCCATCCAACATCCTCGGCACGCATGATTTCATAGGTTTCGCGATGCTTTAGCACACCATCCTGGTGAATACCGGATTCATGGGCAAAGGCGTTGGCACCGACGATCGCCTTGTTGGGTTGCACCGGGAAACCGGTAATACTCGACACCAGCTTGGAACAGGTCACGATTTCTCGCGTATCAATGTCCACATGGCAGGGGAACACGTCCTTACGGGTCGTGATCGCCATGACTACTTCCTCCAGCGCTGCGTTGCCGGCTCGTTCACCCAGGCCGTTGATCGTGCATTCCACCTGACGGGCACCATTCAGCACGGCGGACAGTGAATTGGCAACCGCCAAGCCAAGGTCGTTGTGACAATGGACGGAGAAAATCGCCTTGTCGGCATTGGGGATACGTTCGCGCAAGCGCAGAATGGTCTGGCCGAATTGGTGTGGCAGGCTGTAGCCGACGGTATCGGGGATGTTCAGCGTGGAGGCACCGGCGTCGATTACGGCTTCCAGAATACGGCAGAGAAAGTCCTCCTCCGAGCGTCCAGCATCCTCTGGAGAAAATTCGACATTGTCGGTGTACTGACGGGCGCGCTTGACCGCCTTGACTGCATGTTCGATCACCTGCTCCGGCGCCATGCGCAGCTTCAGCTGCATATGGATCGGCGAGGTGGCGATGAACGTATGGATGCGCGATTGGGGTGCATCGCGGAGGGCTTCACCCGCACGATCAATATCCCTGTCCAGTGCCCGAGCCAAACCGCAGACCATGCTGTCCTTGATGGTTCGGGCGACGGCCTGTACCCCTTCGAAATCGCCTTGACTCGCCGCCGGAAAACCGGCCTCGATGACATCCACACGCAGACGCTCCAACGCCTTGGCAATGCGGACCTTTTCTTCGCGGGTCATGGACGCGCCGGGGCTTTGCTCGCCGTCGCGAAGCGTCGTATCAAAAATGATGAGTTTGTCGGTCATGGAGAAATCCTCTTGCTGCGTTTGTGTATTTTGCCCGGTGGAGCGACTTGCTGTATGGGTATATTGATGCCCCTCAGGGCAGCAGAACACCGGGCAGGGTCATAGGCAGTTGCTCAAGAGAATGACTCACGGCACCGAACGGTGCCTCAGCATGGAAAGAGGCAGGATAAATATGTATCGGGGTGATTTGAATTCGCATGGATTCACTATAAAGGCCGCAGAAGACTCAGACAAGCCGGTTTGGCCTCAGCTCTTGGCGCCTCGCTCGGAACGCATGCGACGGCGGAGCACCAGAGTCAAAACCAGCCCCGATATGGCGTAGCAGGTGAATAGCGCAAACAAAACCAATGGCGGGTTGGTGAACAGAAAAGCGAATACCAGCATGATCAGAATGGCCCAAATGAACGAGACCCGACCGCGGAAATCGATCTGCTTGAAACTGTAGTATCGAAAATTGCTCACCATCACCAATCCAGTGAAGATGGATAGGCCCACAGCTACATATTTGACGGAATCGGGGGGAATGTCATGGGCAACGCAGACCCATATGAACCCAGCAAGAATGGCCGCGGCAGACGGACTTGGCAGGCCCTGAAAATATCGTTTGTCCTGAGTATCGATCTGCGTGTTAAAGCGCGCCAGGCGGAGCGCTGCACCGGCCGCATGGACGAATACCGCCACCCAACCCAGCTTGCCCAGACTTGAGAGCACCCAGGAATACATCACGAGCGCCGGCGCCGCACCGAACGAAATCATGTCGGCCATGCTGTCATATTCCGCCCCAAAAGCGCTTTCAGTATTGGTCAGCCGGGCGACGCGACCATCAAGACCATCAAGCACCATGGCAAGAAAGATGGAAACGGCAGCGACCTCGTATAGGCCGTTCATGGCGGCAGTAATAGCGTAGAACCCGGCAAACAGGGCCGCCGTGGTAAAAAGATTAGGCAACAAATAAATGCCGCGCCGCCGATTTTTCTTGGAAATATTCTGTTCCATCGTCAATCCTGGCATCACCGGTTGAGGGAAAGCTTGGAGACTATTGTCGCTTGTCCGAGGGCTGCTCCGTTCCACCGAGCCCATACAAGAAAGGGTGAGACTAGCCCACCCTTTGCATGATCGATTCTTCGAGCAATCAGTTTTTTGTCTGGTCGACGATTTTGTTGGCCTTGATCCAGGGCATCATTCCGCGGAGACGCTCGCCCACTTCTTCGATCGGATGTTCTCGACCCAGGCGACGCTTTGCCTTGAGTGTGGCCGCTCCCGCCTGGTTTTCCAGAATGAATTCACGAGCAAATTCACCCGTCTGGATTTCGCGAAGTATTTTCTTCATTTCCAGCTTGGTCTGCTCGGTGACAATCCGTGGACCGCGGGTAAGGTCGCCGTATTCAGCCGTATTGGAGATCGAGTAACGCATGTTGGCAATACCGCCTTCATACATCAAATCGACGATCAGCTTCAGTTCGTGCAGACACTCGAAGTAGGCCATTTCAGGGGCATACCCGGCTTCCACCAGCGTCTCAAATCCAGCCTGCACCAGCGCCGTTGCACCACCACAGAGCACGGCCTGCTCGCCAAACAGGTCGGTTTCGGTTTCTTCACGGAAGCTTGTTTCGATGATGCCGGTGCGGCCGCCACCAATCGCGGAGGCGTAGGAAAGTGCCAATTCCTTGGCTATGCCCGAGGCGTTCTGGGCTACGGCAATCAGGTCGGGGATACCGGCACCTTTGACGTATTCGCTACGAACGGTGTGACCCGGAGCCTTGGGCGCGACCATGATGACGTCCAGATCGGCACGCGGCTGGATCAGTCCGAAATGGATGCCAAAACCATGTGCAAAAGCCAAGGCCGCACCCTTTTTGATGTTGGGCTCGATCTGCTCTTCATAGAGCTTCGCCTGATGTTCGTCCGGCGCCAGAATCATGACCACGTCAGCCGATTTCACGGCCTCCGCAATATCAGCGACCGCCAGACCGGCATTTTGGGCCTTCGCAGCAGAGGCCGAACCAGGGCGCAAGGCAACCACCACGTCGACACCGGAATCCTTCAGGTTGTTGGCATGGGCATGACCCTGCGAACCGTAACCGACGATGGCAACTTTCTTGCCCCGGATGATGGAAAGGTCGGCGTCTTTGTCGTAATAGACCTGCATGTATGTTCCTCAAATAATGGTACGTTCAGATTGATAATTCAGGCGTGTAATCCACGCTCACCGCGAAGCATGCCGGTGGTGCCGGAGCGAACCACTTCGATAATCAGCTCTTCGCTGATGGTCCGCAGAAAAGCATCCATTTTGGACTTTTCACCGGTGACCTCGATCACGTAGGTCGTAGGGGTCACGTCCAGTATCCTGCCGCGAAAGATATCACAGAGCCGTTTGACTTCGTCCCGCATCGGGCCGGAGGCCCGAACCTTGACCATCATTAACTCACGCTCAATATGAGACGACTCAGAGAGATCAATCAGCTTGACCACATCGATCAGCTTGTTCAGCTGCTTGGTAATCTGCTCGACGATTTCATCACTGCCTGAAGTGACAATGGTCATTCTGGATAGGGACCCGTCCTCGGTGGGCGCGACCGTCAGCGTTTCGATGTTATATCCACGCGCGGAGAACAGCCCTGCAACACGCGACAGCGCGCCGGCTTCGTTCTCGATGAGTATGGAAATGATATGCCGCTTCATGACAGCTCCCGATCCACGGAGACCCCTGGCGCCATACGCATTTCATGATGGGCTTTGCCAGCCTCGATCATCGGATAGACGTTTTCGGCCGGGTCGGTCAGGAAATCCATGAACACGGTTCGGTCTCTTAACTTGAAAGCTTCTTCAAGCGCTGGACGAACATCCTCCGGTTTATCGATGCGCATGCCGACGTGACCATAAGCCTCGGCAAGCTTGACGAAGTCAGGGATCGTCTCGAGATACGACTCCGAGTAGCGGCTCTCGTATGAGAACTCCTGCCACTGACGCACCATACCCATATAACCGTTATTGAGGTTGATGACCTTGATACCGGTCCGGTATTGCAGTGCTGTCGCCAGTTCCTGGATGCACATCTGGATACTGGCTTCACCGGTGATGCAGGCCACATCCGCTTCCGGGTGAGCAAGCTTCACGCCGATCGCCGAGGGCAAACCAAACCCCATGGTCCCTAGACCGCCAGAATTGATCCAACGACGTGGCTTGTCGAATTTATAGAACTGCGCCGCCCACATCTGATGCTGTCCCACATCAGAGGTGACAAATGCCTCTCCGTGCGTAACCTCCCATAACTGCTCAACCACATACTGCGGCTTGATTCGTTGGCTCAACCGATCAAAGCTGAGGCAGTTGATGGAGCGCCATTTCTCGATCAGTTCCCACCAGGTGGATAAGGCCTTGGCGTTCGGCTTTTCCCCAGAAGCTTCCAACATCTCGAGCATTTCATCAACCACAGGGCCGACTTCGCCTACGATGGGCACGTCCACCCGAACCGTCTTGGAGATGGACGCAGGATCGATGTCGATATGAACTATTTTTGCATGGGGGCAAAACTGCGCGAGCTTGCCGGTGACGCGGTCATCGAAACGGGCACCAACGGCCAGCAGCACATCGCACTCATGCATGCCCATATTGGCTTCATAAGTCCCATGCATGCCAAGCATCCCCACAAACAGACAATCGCTCGCAGGATAGGCACCCAAACCCATCAAGGTGTTGGTGATAGGGAATCCGAGCCAGCGAGTCAGCCTGACCAGCGACTCGCTGGCGTTACCCAGAACGACACCGCCACCGCTGTAAATCATCGGCCGTTCGGCAGACAGCAGAAGATCGACGGCCTTTTTGATCTGCCACCGATGCCCCTTGAGGTTAGGATTGTAGGAACGGATGGCAATCGTTTCCGGATACTCGTAGGGGATCTTGATGTTCGGGTCAGTAATGTCCTTGGGTATATCGACCACGACCGGGCCGGGCCGGCCACTGGTTGCTATATAAAAGGCCTTCTTGATGGTTTCCGCCAGTTTGGAAAGATCGCTCACCAGGAAGTTGTGCTTCACGCACGGGCGGGTAATGCCGATCGTGTCACATTCCTGGAAGGCATCGCTACCGATAACTGGGGTTGGCACCTGGCCGGTGATAACCACCAGCGGAACGGAGTCCATATAAGCCGTGGCGATACCTGTCACGGCATTCGTAGCACCCGGACCGGACGTCACCAGCACCACGCCAGGTTTGCCCGTCGCCCGTGCGTAACCGTCAGCGGCGTGTGTCGCGCCTTGTTCGTGACGTACCAGAATATGTCGGACGTCATCCTGCCGGAACAACGCATCATAGATATGCAGGACCGATCCGCCGGGGTAGCCAAAAATGTATTGGACTCCCTCGTCTTTCAAACACCGGACAACGATTTCAGCGCCGCTGAGCTTCACGCAACCTCACCTTGGCCATAAAAAATTCAGGGCGTCAGGACGCCCGAGAATGGATCAAAAAATGGTTGACTAACTTACTAGGACTTAGGGGCATCGTCAAGGCGCAACCGCATGAATGACGGGGTTCATCAAGCGCCCAAGGCGCATTTCGCAACCCATACTTAGATCAAAGGTTCAGAGCAGTGGGGTCACTCAAACGGCCTCACTTTTGCTGTCGCCAGCGGTAATGAATTCTTCCATCATCGCAACGCCACCCCCCGCGATTGCTACCATCGGCCGCACCCACCGCCTGACAATGATTCGCCCCGACAAATTTCTGCCAATCTCCCTCGCCTTCATGGGCGGTAAGGATCAGGTAGGCGACAAACATCAGGGCTATCCCCAGCGCCGAAAAAACGGCGATGTCCATTGGTTTCATGGTCAGGATTCTCTGCTATTCACACAAGTCGAAGACTTTCCAACCCCGTCCCCCTCAAATGCAGCCCGGCGGTTTGGGCAAACCGGCCACCATGCAGGTGTATCTGACGGGGCTACCGGCAAACAGCGCGTTCAAGTACCGCGAATTGCCCTTGTCCGGACCCAGCGTTTTTGCCACGGCTTTCACAAACATTCGATTATTCGGTAAATGACGAAAGCGGGCATGATATTCCCTAATAAGGTCGATGATCTCCCAATGCGCCTCAGTCAACATCAGAGGGATGCGGTCTGCCAGTTGACGAGCGACCGATTCGTCCCACTGGCCGCCGTCCAGCAGAAAGCCATCTTCCGTGGTTTCGGGAATTTGCCTGGTCATCGGGGATCACTCACGGCCAGGACACGCTGGTTGCGTGTCGCGTCGTCAGCACGACAAAACCCTCAAAATCGATGAGGGCAAAAGACGGCAGGACGCTGTTCGTCGGTATCCCCCGCTGTGACAGGTGTTCGTGCAGCACGTAAACATCGAGAACGGTTCCATTTGGCTGTTCAATTGCAGTCATGGCCGCATAGACGCCTGCTTCCAGCAATATCAAGGCATCATTGGGCCCCAAGCGATCAAGACACCGCGCCAGCCCCTCGGTGGAATTGACCAAATGCAGGACACTCATCAGTCCCCCAGGATCACATCGTGACCGCCGAGCATTCCGGCCACGGCTTCGCGAGGTAAGATCTTCAGGCATGGCTGGTCAGTACTGAGACAAATGCCCCGCTCCACCAGCGATTCCGCTTCCACCCAAACGGAGTCAATGTCATAAAACGCCAGCAAGGCCAGCAGTCCCCCAGATTCCAGCGTCGAGACGGCCGTTTCCACCTCAGAGGTCAAGCGATAAACGCCCTCATCGACAAACAGCACGGTGATCGCCTGATCAAAAGCGGCCAATGTCAGTATCTGGTCAAGCAGTTCACCATCGATAACGTCGCCCTGAGAGGCTCGCCGCAAAAGGAACAGGAATCGCCGCGTGTTCACTTAACTACCAAACACGATGACGCGGTCAGCTCGCAGACATGCATCCACCCACAAGCCCAATCCGCCTGCCACGAAACCGGGGCAAGCGTTCGCCTGCCCCCGGCGCTCAGCCGCCGATACGCAATAAACCAGCTCGATAGATTGATCGCTTTGTAATGCTCCCCAGTCAGGAACAGCGGCGCTGGCTCCGGGGATAAAGGCGTTGTAAATGCCCTCATGGTAGAAAAACACCCGAACCACTTCGTGTCCCGACGTCAGGGCGGCTTTGATAAACTGGAAGGAGGTCTCGGACGACCCCGACCGTGTCGGGCTATCGTTAATCTGGATGGCATATTTCATCGGTCTGATTGAAACCTCTGGGCGTTCGCCCAACATCCAACATTAAATCTATCAAAATGGTGGAATTCCCCGCTTGATCCTGAAACCCAAAGCGTTGGTAACAGTCCTCGTCTTAACTGCCTTTGGCAGCCTCGAGCCCTATTCCAGCCATGCGGCCATGCCAGATATCGAACTGCCGGATATCGGGGATCCCACCGGCACGCTGATGACCCCACAGCAGGAGATGGAACTCGGAGCGGCCTTTTATCGCAATCTTCACTCCCAGATGGAGATCAATAGCGACCCGGAGATCTCGGACTACATCCAGTCGCTGGGTTCCAAGCTGACGACTAATAGTGATACGCCGTCTCAACCGTTTACCTTTTTTGTCGTCAACCAGCCGGTCATCAATGCGTTTGCCGGCCCGGGCGGTTTCATCGGCGTCAATTCGGGCCTCATTCTGCTTTCCGAAGAAGAAAGTGAACTGGCTTCCGTTCTTGCGCACGAAATTTCTCACGTCACTCAGCGCCATCTGTTTCAGACCTTTCAAGCGGCCAGCCGCATGGCCATTCCTTCAGCCCTTGCCATGCTCGGCGCTGCATTGATTGGCGCTGCAGGCGGGGGCGGCAATGCCGCCATGGCCGCCATGATGGCGGCAAGGGGTATGAGCCAGCAGTACCAGATCAACTTTACCCGCGATAATGAAGTAGAAGCCGATCGGGTCGGCATGCAAATCATGTCCAAATCCGAATTCAACCCACGCTCCATGCCGGCCTTCTTCGAGCGTATGCAGCAATCCACTCGGTTTGCCGGCAATCGCATTCCCGAATTTCTGCTGACCCATCCAGTGACCGTCGCCCGTATCTCGGACACCCGGGACCGTTCCGAGCATTTTGCCTACAAGCAATATCCCGATTCAATGGCCTACCAGATCATTCGGGCCAAACTCAGGGTTACCACCGCGCCCAGCCCACGAAATGCGCTGGATTACTTCAATAGCATGCACAATCGAGGCACCGGCCAACAACAGGATGTCATCGCCTATGGTATGGCCCTGGCGCAATCGAAGTTGGGACAAACCGAAAAAGCCAAGACCACGTTTCAACGGCTGGTCCAAACCTACCCGCACCAATCGCAATTCATGAACGCCCTGGCAGGCACCGAGATGGATGCCAAGAATTTCAGCAAGGCAGCGCAACTCTACGAACTAGCATTGCAGCGCTTTCCCGATAACCAGGCCATGACACTCAATTACGTCCGCGCATTGCTGAACATCCAGCAAGCCGCGGAAGCCCGTCAATTGCTCCACGGCTTTCTCAAACATCACCCCGCCACGCCGGACGTCTATGAGTTGATGGCGGAAACCTACAGCAAACTGGGCATGGAAGGCGAATCTCATCGTTACTATGCTGAAGGTTATTACCTGCTCGGCCAAACCAAGTCAGCGCTGCTGCAACTGCAGCTCGCCAAGCGGACCGCCGGCAATAACTTCTATCTGAACTCTGTCCTCGATGAGCGAATGCAGCGCTGGCGCGATGAGGAACAATCCCGCAAGGAGTAGCTGGACCCCCGCGACCTTGTAGCTGAAATGACGGCTATGGCATCATTTCCCCCATAATCTCGGCCGATTCGGAAAAACCAAACCCGAATCGGCCGCCTTATTTCTATCTCACCACACCACTCAGGAAAACCCAATGCCCGGTCGCAATCACCTCTATATCCCCGGCCCCACCAACATTCCAGATTCCGTCCTCAGCGCGATGCATGTGCCGTCCGAAGATCATCGCTCACCGAATTTCCCGAAGCTGGTGACGCCGCTACTGGAAAACCTCAAGAAAGTGTTCCGCACCGAGCAGGGCCAGTGCTTCATTTTCCCCGCCACCGGCACCGCCGGCTGGGAAATCGCCATCACCAACACCCTGTCACCGGGCGACAAGGTACTCGCCTACCGCTTTGGCCAGTTTACCCATCTGTGGATTGATCTCGCCAAGCGCCTGCAGATGGATGTGGAATTCCATGAAGTACCATGGGGCGAAGGTGTCCCGCTGGATCACCTGGAAGCGCGTCTGAAGGAGGACAAGAACCACGACATCAAGGCGGTGCTCATCTGCCACAACGAAACCGCCACCGGCGTCACTAGCGACCTGCCCGGTGTGCGCAAGGCACTGGACAGCACCAATCACCCGGCGCTGTTCTTTGTCGATGGCGTCAGCGCCATCGGCTCACTGGAATATCGCCATGACGACTGGGGCGTCGATGTTGGCTTGGCCGGCACCCAGAAAGGTTTCATGCTGCCCGCCGGCCTCGCCCTGCTCGCCTTCAGCCAGAAGGCCTTGGCCGCCCGCGAGCACGCCAAATGCCCGCGCGCCTTCCTCGACATCCATGACCACATGGTCCATAACCCGGGCGGCTACTTCCCCTACACCCCGGCCGTACCCATGCTCTATGGCCTGAAGAAGGCGATCGAGCTACTACTGGAAGAAGGCATGGACAATGTCTATGCCCGCCATGCCCGCCTCGCCGAAGGCGTGCGCCGGGCGGTCGGCGGCTGGGGACTGCAGATGTGCGCCAAGGACCCAAAGTGGTACTCCAACAGCGTCACCGCCATCGTCGTCCCGGAAGGCTCCGACGCCCGTGACGTCATGCACTATGCCTACCATCGCTACAACCTGTCGCTGGGCGCCGGTTTATCGGAAGTCCTTGGCAAGGTATTCCGCATCGGCCACCTCGGCGACCTCAACGAACTGATGCTGACCAGTGCCATCGTCGGCTCGGAAATGGCCATGCTCGATGCCGGCATCAAGGTCACCCCCGGCAGTGGCATCGCCGCCGCATCCGAATATTGGCGTCAGACGGCGGCGCCCTTGGCGGCAAGGGGTTGATCGGATAATTGCTTACCTACTGAACCCGGCGTGTGCTGTCCGGATTGTTCCAATTTGAACCATGGGGTGTCCTGAGCCCCGCCATGATCGGCTCCGAATGAGCTGGCGAAGAGCTCAGGACAAAGATTGGTTTGTGTCATCCTGAACGACCATCGGGAGTGAAGGATCCCCGCTTATCGGCGCGGAGCCCTGGGTTGGGGTGCCGCGTACTCGCCCCCCAACAGGGTTCGGCCTCGATTGTTGGGGTTCGTTTGGCTCACCCCAAACTACAGGCTGCACCTGATTCCCAGGCAGGCCGGGCTTACTTGACTCTCACCCTTCAAGCAACGAGGAAAGCGGATGACTGAAATAACCCATACGAATCACACCCTCGGCTGGATTGGTACCGGACGCATGGGTTTTGCCATGGCCGATCGGCTATTGTCAGCCGGTCAGGAATTGATGGTCTGGAACAGAACGCGCGCCAAGGCTGAACCACTCGCCAATAAAGGCGCTGTAGTGGCCAATCATCTTCCGGAACTGGCCGCCTGCGATATTGTTTTCATGATCGTGGCTTCTGGAAATGAGGTGAACCATGTGCTTTTTGGAGATGGCGGACTTCTCTCCACGGAAAAGAAACCCAAAATCATCGTTGACAGCACCTCCTGCGGGCCACAAGACTCGGCCGGGATTCGCGGCAAACTCAAGGATCTGGGCATAGAATTCATTGCAGCGCCTGTTTCGGGTAACGCCAAAGTCATCAGTGCCGGCAAATTATCCGTGGTCGCCTCAGGCCCCGCCGAGGCCTTCAAGCTAGTTGAACCCTATCTCCAACTGATTGGCAAAGCGGTTGCCTATGTTGGCCAGGGTGACTTGGCGCGAATCGCCAAGATTTGTCACAACGTCATGCTCGGCGTTGTCACCCAGAATCTCAGCGAAATTCTTGTTTTGGCTGAAAAGGCCGGATTGAAGCGCCATGATTTTCTGGCGTTTCTCAATACCAGCGTGATGGGGTCAATGTTCACCCAATATAAGTCTCCGGCGCTCACGCATCTGGATTTTGAAGTCACGTTTACACCGGAGTTGATGCTCAAGGACCTCGATCTTGGCCTGAGCGCCGCAAAGGATTTCGGTGTGCCCATGCCCACCACCAGTGTGACTCGCGACCAAGTCCAGACATTGATCGGTTATGGCTATGGCGATGACTTTTCACAGTTGCTGCTGCTCGCCGCTGCATCGGCAGGGTTGATGATGGTACCCGAAGAGGCCGAAGTTGATGATGGCCTGTGAAAAAGGCTACCTCGGTAAGGAGCGGCCTGAGGCGGGACAGCTGAATATGGACTGATCGGCTCGATTTAACTCCATTGGCCAGGTTTACGCTTTGCTTCAACCCGGCCTACCGGCAAAAATCACACGCCATACCTAATCCATAATCGCCCATCCATCCAATGCCATGACGCGACCCAAAATCCTTGTTACCCGCCGCTGGCCGGAGCCTTGCGAGGCTCGGCTGCGAGCGCGTTTCGATGTCACCTTCAATCCAGATAATCAACCGCTGACGCTGGAACAACTGGGCAACGCGCTGCGCGATTACGACGCGGTGCTGCCGACCGTGTCAGACCAGTTGCCGGCCGAGATTTTCGAAGAAGACCCGCTCCGCTGCCGGATACTCGGCAATTTCGGTGTCGGTTTCAATCACATGGATGTTGAAGCCGCCCGGCGACGCGGTATCGTCATCACCAATACGCCGGATGTTCTCACGGAAAGTACGGCGGATATCGCGATGATGCTAATGCTGATGGCAGCGCGCCGGGCCAGTGAAGGCGAGCGTGTGCTCCGTGCCGGTCAGTGGACTGGCTGGCATCCGACGCAATTGCTCGGCACACTAGTGACCGGCAAGACATTGGGTCTGATTGGTTTTGGCCGCATTGCTCAGGCCATGGCGACCAAGGCCCACTTCGGTTTTGGCATGCCGATCGTGTTTTATACCCCGCGACCGGCGGAGTCGGAGTTGTTGGAGCGCTTCCAGGCCCGACAGCTGGATTCGATTGAGGCGGTCATGTGTGAGGCCGATTTTGTGACCCTGCACTGCCCCGGCAGCGCAGCCAATTATCATCTGATTACCGCCGAGCATCTGGCGCAGATGAAGCCGAGCGGCATCCTCATCAACACGGCACGCGGCGATGTCATTGACAACCAGGCGCTGATCGCCGCGCTGCGGGAGCGCAGGATTACCGCCGCTGGGCTGGATGTCTACGAAGGCGAGCCAAATCTGGACCCGGGTTTTCTCGAACTCGACAATGCTGTCCTGCTCCCCCACCTCGGCAGCGCGACCACGGAAACCCGGATCGCCATGGGCATGAAAGTCATTGATAACGTCGAGGCTTTCTTCACCGGTCACCCGCCACCCAATCGGGTGGTCTGAACCCAGATTGAATCCTGACACCCCCCGTCTGATGTGGCCCGAAGGTCTGCTCACAGCGGCTGAGTTGGAGCAACAGTCGCACCCGTTCCGGCAGTCATTCGAGGCGCTGATGCTGGCCAACAGGCTGCCCGAGTCGATGGTGACGTCCTATCGTTCGGTGGTTCTTCACCTGGCCGCTTGGGTCATGCGGGAAAAAGCCAAGGACAGAACCTACGTTCTCGGGATCAACGGGGCGCAGGGTTCCGGTAAATCGACGCTGGCCGCATTTTTAGCTCTGTCCTTGGGCGAAGTTCATCATCAGCGGGTCGCAGTGTTTTCCATCGACGACCTTTACAAAACCCGCGCCGAGCGACGAACATTGGGACGTGACATTCACCCATTGCTGGTCACCCGTGGGGTGCCGGGCACTCACGATGTAGCGCTGGGACTCAACCTGATTGGCGCGCTCAAATCGGCCAACGACGACATCCTCACCGCCTTGCCCGCCTTCTCCAAAGCTGCGGACGATCGAATGGAGTTCTGCAACTGGCCCCGCTTTCAGGGTCGGCCGGATGTCATTCTTTTCGAGGGATGGTGCGTCGGTAGCGCACCGCAGACCGAGCAGGATTTGCTTGCTCCCATCAACCGCCTTGAAAGGGACGAGGATGAGGATGGCCGTTGGCGCCGTTACGTCAATGCGCAATTACAGGGGAGCTACAAGAGCCTGTTCGCAATGCTGGATGGGCTGCTGATGCTCAAGGTGCCCGACATGGCATCTGTCATCGAATGGCGAACACAGCAGGAAAAGCAACTTGCAGCCCAGTCCAACTCAGCCGAAAGCCGTTTGATGGAGTCCTCGTCGCTTGAACGATTCATCATGCATTTCGAACGGATTACCCGACATAACCTGACACAGCTGCCGCCAAATGCCGACGTCGTCCTGACCCTGAACCATGCGCATGACTTTTCCGCTGTTCAACTGAAGTCCACACGGCCAACAAATAGCTAGGCCTTATCCGGCTACTTCTCTGATTTTCCACGTGTTAGCATCTGACACGGTCAGCAAAGCACTGCTCGCCGACACGTCAATAAAAACCAAAACATCTAATCTGAGGAGAGAGAACATGAGTTTCGATATCAAGCGACTAGCCCACCGCGAGTTCAATGTGGGCACCAAAGACCAGCAAATCCGACTCGGTGCCGGCGTCGCCATCATGATCCTCGCTTCCATCATGGAAAATGGCATTCTGATGCTATTAGGGTTGCTCGTGGCCGTGCTCGCGGTCATGAAATGGTGTCCCGCCTATTCCACGTTGGGCAAGAGTACGGTTGAACCCGGCGATAAGCCGCCCGCTATTTGATCATTCCGTCTTGCTTGCAAGGGCGGCAGCCCACGCTTATCGCCCTTGCGAGTCCGGGTTGTATCACTGGCTCAATAACGCAATCAGTTTGTCTTTTATCTTTACGATTCGTCCAGCTTGATCCAGATCGTCAGCGGCTGAAACGGCGTACCAGTCGGCAAATAAACCGAGCAGTACGGACGGCAACTGCATTGATTTGAAATCAGTCTGAAGCAATTCCAGTTGTCGCAACCGACGCTGATTCATCCATGCGGACGGCGTGGGCAAGTCCAGCAGTATTTCGAGGTCAATCAGACGTCGGTCCCGTTCGGTTCTACCGGCCTCCAGGGCGAGAGGCGTGATCTGCGGGGCACGCTCAAAGCGTTGCCGCAGCTTCTGTTCAAGATCGGGGGACAGCGACGCAGCCTCGTGCCAAAGCGCTTGAATATGCAGACCCGCGACTCCATCGGCGTCCCCATTCGCAAGTACGGCAACTTCCCGATCACGGGCCCACGCGGCTTTCTGTTCAATCTGGTCAAGCACCGCCCATTGTCTGGCCGACTGCCATTCCTTTAATACACTTCGCGCGCGGCGCAACAGACTGTCTGCCTGCTGATCGAGATCATCACGGCGAGGACGTCTCCCCTCCGTCGTCGGCTCCTCGTTCCACTGTTCCTGGAACGCCCCGATCCCAGCTTCGAGCTGGGCCTGGCCGGGTCGGGATTCCAGCAGGATTTCGAGTGCCTTCAGCTGCGCCCGGCGCCCCGCATTTCTCTCCTGGCTCTCCGCATCATGCTGCTTGCGTTCGGCATCACGGCGGGCAAACACACCATCCACGGCTTCCTTAAAGGATTGCCATAGCTTTTCGTTAACCTGTCTTGGTAGATGCAGGTTATTGGTGCCGCGCCACTGTTGCTGAAGATGGCGGGCCTGATCAATTGCGGCCCGGAGATCGGGTTCCTGATGCAGTAGTCGCGCCGTATTCAATAGACGCTGTCGACGGTCAATTTCGGCCTGAACAAAAGGCTGAATTTTCTCATCCAGGTCTCGCATGAGCGCATGGAATCGATTTTGCAGTTGACGCTCATCCCGCGGTCCGGCCTGGACCATGCCGCGCCAATGGTTGCGCAAGGCTTGCCGCTGACCTTGCAACTCACCGGGATTGATAGCCTCCGGCGACAGTCCTTGCAGCCACTGCTCGGCCTCATCAAGCAGCGCCGATTTGGACTGACTGATCGCATCCTGCCGGGCATTGCGTTCGGCCCGTTCCGCAAGAATCGGCTGATAGGCGTGATTGAGGGCTTGGTCGAATTGCTGCCACTGCGACTGCGAACCTCGGCTCAGTTTGTCGAGCCGCTTCCATTCGGCACGAAGTCTTGGAACAGCCTCGGCGACATGCACCCGCGTAACGCCCTCCGCCATCAACGCCTCGGCTTCCTCGACCAAATGGTCACGAGCTTGCTGTGTGCTCCAGCGCAACAAGTCGCGCACCTGTCCGACCTGCGCCTGCAACGCATGGTGACGACCGACCAATGCCTGGGGAGGCGAGGCCTCTGCAGCCATCTCATCCAGCGCCCGCGCCAACGAAAGCGCTTCTTGTGAGCGTCCGGCCGCCAGAGCCTCCTCCAGTTCATCAAGCCGTTGACGAAAGCGATCTGCATCGACAATGGATTGCGGCGGTTTCACCACCTTTCTTGGTATGGCCCTGGGCACCGGCTGACCTTCGCGCTTGAGCCATTCCGTCTCCAAAGACTGACGGACCTCAAGATCATCAGGTTTGGAAAGCTGGTTCCAAGTGTCCGTCAGCGCCTGATTAAATGCCTGTCCGGCGGTTGATTCGAGAAAAGACCGACATGCCGCAAAACGCCGTTCGTCTTCTTCCAGCGCGCACAGTTTTTCAACGATCAGTTGGAGTTTGTTGGCGACTTGCACTCTCTGACTTTGGCCCGCAGTCCAGCCCGGTAAGGCGGACACCTGCGCCGACAATCTATGAGCTCTATTTTTGAGCTGATCAAGGTCTGCCAACACCCCCTTGCTGACGTTTTGCAATAAGCCATTAGCCTCGCTGGCCAATTCTTCCAGCGTCCTGAGTTGGGCGACTTCCTCCTGTGCGGCCTCCCCTGCCTGACGAGAAAGTGCATGGCAGGGTTCGAGGTCCGGACCATCCGACAGGGCGGCCAGTTGTTTGCGCAGCTCATACAGCATTCCGGACGCAATCGGTTGGCTGGCGATGAGATCCATGAACTGACGGTGAAGCCCCTCCACTTGCCCGGCGCGGTGAGCCTGATCCGCATGCTGCTTCAGCAATCCCTGGCAATGGCGATATACGCCGCGATCCCGATCACGCATCTGATGAGCAAGACGACCAATCCGCTCGATGTCGGTGATCTTTTGCGCCGCCATGAGCCGGATGTCCGCCAAACGGGCTTTGCTGGCCACCTGTTCCAGCGCTGCTTCATCCTGGATATTGGCGAGCCAGTCGGCTGCCTGCGTTTTCAGGGCACAGGCACACACGGCAAATATCCAGACATCGGCTGTGTCATTGGCTGCGGGTTCGATTTCTCGCTTGCCCAGCTGTTGCCCCAGAAGCGCTGCTCGCGCGGCGCGTTCTTCCACCGTAGTGGCCGACTCCAGTTGTTGCCTCAGCATTGCAATATCCGGTTCGGATTTCACCGGTTTGGACGGTGCGGGAGCGACCGGCGTCGAGCGCTTACCGAACAGTTGGGCAAAAAAGTTTTTCATGGCAGCCTCGGCAGCAATGCATCAATGGTGATTTAAGGGATTGAACCGCAGCTTCAATTGGCTGGGCTCACAGTTTTTGGAAAGCCCTTGAAGCGGCCTCCAGGGTTTCCTCAATCACGGCCTCATCATGCGCGACGGAGACAAATCCCGCTTCAAAAGCGGAGGGGGCCAGGTATACGCCCTCGTCCAGCATCGCATGGAAGAATTGATTGAAGCGCACGGTGTTGCAGGTCATGACGTCCGCAAAATGTGTTACCTGCGATTGATCGGTAAAGAACACGCCAAACATGCCACCGACGGCATTGGCCGTGAACGGAATGCCCGCCCGTGCCGCCCGTTGTTTGAGCCGATCGACGAAGTACCGGGTCTTTTGAGTCAGACCCTCGTAAAATCCAGCTTCACCAATCAGCTCTAGCGTTTTAAGCCCGGCGGCCATGGCCACCGGATTACCGGACAGTGTGCCGGCCTGATAAACCGGCCCCAGCGGCGCCAATTTTTCCATGATGTCGCGGCGACCACCAAACGCCCCCACCGGCATGCCGCCACCGATCACCTTGCCTAGCGTGGTGAGGTCGGGACGGACACCATACAGCGCTTGCGCACCCCCCAGCGCCACGCGGAAACCCGTCATGACCTCGTCGAAGATCAATACCGCGCCGTGCGCATCGCAGACCTCACGCAGGGCTTCGAGAAAGCCGGGTTGCGGGGGAACACAATTCATGTTGCCGGCGACCGGCTCGACGATGATGCAGGCAATCGACCCCCCCTGGCGGGCAAACACTTCACGAACCTGCGCCGCATCGTTGTAGTCGAGGGTCAGCGTGTGTTCAGCCAGTGCGGCGGGCACACCCGGCGAACTGGGAACCCCGAGCGTCAGCGCACCGGAGCCGGCCTTGACGAGCAAGGAATCGGAATGCCCGTGATAGCAACCCTCAAATTTGACGATGGTGTCACGTCCAGTAAAACCCCGTGCCAGGCGAATCGCGCTCATGGTCGCTTCGGTACCGGAGCTGACCATGCGCACCAGTTCCATGGCAGGCATCAATTCGCAAATGCGAGCGGCCATCTGCGTCTCGATCTCCGTGGGAGCACCATAGCTGAGTCCCCGGTCCACGGCTGCATGAACGGCCTGGCGGACGGCAGGATGCGCATGACCCAACACCATCGGACCCCACGATCCGACATAATCGATATAGCGCCGGCCTTCCGCAGACCAGATGTAGGGTCCCTCGGCCCGCTCGATGAACACAGGCGTCCCACCCACCCCCTTGAAGGCTCTGACCGGCGAATTGACGCCGCCGGGGATCACCGATTTGGCTTGCTCAAACAGTTCTTCGTTAGTCATGGCGTTAGAGTGACTTGGATAAATGGGCTACGGCACGGGACCGGGTCAGCCGTTCAGCCTCAGGCCTTGGGTAGGGTCACACCGCGCTGGCCCTGATACTTGCCGCCGCGGTCCCGATAAGACGTCTCACAGACTTCATCAGCCCCGATGAACAGCATCTGCGCGACCCCTTCGTTGGCATAGATCTTGGCCGGCAGCGGGGTGGTGTTGGAAAACTCCAACGTGACATGCCCTTCCCATTCCGGTTCCAACGGGGTCACATTGACGATGATGCCGCAGCGTGCGTAGGTGCTTTTACCCAGACAGATCACCAGCACATCGCGCGGAATACGGAAATATTCGACCGTCCGCGCCAAAGCGAAGGAATTGGGAGGAATGATGCACACAGCCTGCTGGACATCGACAAAACTGCTGGCGTCGAAGGCCTTGGGATCGACGATGGCGGAGTTGATGTTGGTAAATATCTTGAATTCGTTGGAACATCGGACATCGTAACCATAGCTGGAAGTCCCGTAAGAAATCCCTCGCCCCGTCGTTCCTTCGCGAACCTGACCCGGCTCGAATGGTTCGATCATGCCCTGCTCGTCAGCCATCCGCCTTATCCAGCGATCCGATTTGATACCCATCAGTCGTTTACCACCGAAATGGTTGGGAATCGCGCACTGTAATCGCGAGACTTGAGTGCCAGACGCGCCGCCATTTTGCAGGCGATCTCGCGGTACAGAGCCGCCGCCGGCCCTTCTGGCTGGGCTATCACGATCGGATGCCCGGCATCCGCCTGCTGGCGGATCTGAATATCAAGCGGCAAGGCCCCCAACAATTCGGTGCCATATTTTTGTGCCATCTTCTGACCACCGCCTTCGCCGAATATGGGCTCGGCGTGGCCGCAGTTGGAGCAGACGTGAATGCTCATGTTCTCGATCAGGCCGAGCACCGGGACACTGACCTGCTGAAACATCCGGAGCCCCTTTTGTGCATCGAGCAGGGCAATGTCCTGTGGAGTGGTGACGATAATCGCCCCGGACACCGGGATCTGTTGCGACAGGGTCAGCTGAATATCCCCGGTACCCGGGGGCAGATCGATAATCAGATAGTCCAGATCATCCCAGTCGGTATTGTTCAGCAACTGCTGCAGTGCACCGGTCACCATGGGGCCGCGCCAGATCATGGGCTGATCATCATCGACAAGAAAACCGATCGACATGGCCTGCAGACCGAAAGCTTTCATGGGTTGAATCCGGCTGCCCTCGCGGACCTCGGGTTTGCCGGAAAGGCCCAGCATATGCGGCAGACTCGGGCCATAAATATCCGCGTCCAGCAGACCGACGCGGGCGCCCTCTTGTACCAGGGAGGCGGCGAGATTGATGGCGGTGGTCGACTTGCCGACGCCACCCTTGCCTGAAGCGATGGCCACAATGTTGCGGACGCCGGGTAGCGGTTTCAGATTCTTCTGGACGGCATGAGAGACGATTTTCTGCTCGATTTCCACGGTAACCGCCGTGGCCTCGGTGTCGGCCAGCACCTTGCGGGTCAGCGCATCACGGATAACCGCATGAAAGTGGGCGGCGGGATAGCCCAACGCGACATGAATGTTGACCGTTGAACCATCGATATCGATCTTGCGGACCATCTTTGTACTGACCAGGTCACGACCCAGATGCGGATCAATCCAGCCCTTGATGCTTTCTTCCACTGCCGTTTGCGAGAGACCCATGAGAACTCCGGTAAACCCAAAAACCGGAATTTTACACGGCTGAAGTCGGCCTGATGGCATTTGGCCCCGATCGGGAAAGACGGGGTACGTTTCCACGCTGTGAACCTAACCCCCATGGTTTCAGTTAGCGGATTTTTAACCTCGTATAATCGCCATTTTTTCCGTTCGTACCCTCTCATGAAAATCAGCATCTATGGCACCGGCTATGTCGGGCTGGTTACTGGCGCCTGTCTCGCCGAAGTCGGTCACCACGTGGTCTGCAATGACATCGACCAGACCAAGATCGACAACCTCAATCGCGGCGTCCTGCCGATCTGGGAGCCGGGGCTGGAGGCCATTGTCGAGCGCAATGCCGCCGAGGGCCGACTGAAGTTCACCACTGATCTGCCGACGGCCGTGGCGCATGCGGAGGTTCAGTTCATTGCCGTGGGGACGCCGCCGGACGAAGATGGCTCCGCCGACCTGCAGTATGTCCTCGCAGTCGCGGAGGGTATTGCCCGTCACATGGAGGCCTACCGGGTCATCATCAACAAGTCGACCGTGCCGGTCGGGACCGCCGACAAGGTCCAGGCGAAGGTGGTAGAAGGCATCAAGGCGCGCAAGCTCGATGTCTCGTTCGATGTCGTATCCAATCCGGAATTCCTCAAGGAAGGCGCCGCCGTCGGCGACTTTCTCAAGCCGGACCGGATCATCATCGGCACCAGCAGCGAGAAAGCCCGCGAGCTGATGCGCGAACTCTACGAGCCGTTCAACCGCAATCGCGAACGGACCCTGTTCATGGATGTGAAAAGCGCCGAGCTGACCAAGTACGCCGCCAATGCCATGCTGGCCACAAAGATCAGCTTCATGAACGAACTGGCCAACATGGCGGAAATTCTGGGTGCGGATATCGAGGAAGTGCGCCGAGGCATTGGCGCCGACCCCCGCATTGGCCATCACTTCATCTACCCGGGCTGCGGCTATGGTGGTTCCTGTTTCCCCAAGGATGTGCAGGCGCTGGAAAAAACCGCCCAGCAGATCGGCTACGATGCGCCGCTGCTAAGAGCGGTGGAGGCCGTCAACAATCGCCAGAAAACCACCCTCTTCACCAAGCTGGCCAAGCACTTCGGTGGTGAAGTCGCGTTGAAGGGTAAAACGATCGCCGTCTGGGGTCTCGCCTTCAAACCCAACACCGATGACATGCGCGCCGCCCCCAGCCGCACCCTGATGGAAGCGCTCTGGCACGCCGGTGCCCGGGTCCAGGCCTTCGATCCGGTGGCCGTCGAGGAAACCCGCCGCATTTACGGGGATCGCCCCGATCTGGCACTGGCCCCCGACAAATATGCCGCCCTGGAGGGAGCCGACGCGCTGGTGATCTGCACCGAATGGCAGCAGTTCCGCGCACCCGACTTCGACGAAATGCAGAATCGGCTGGCGAGCCAAACGCTGATTGATGGCCGCAATCTCTATCATCCGGAGAAACTGCGCGCCGAGGGCTGGAGCTATTACGGGGTCGGTCGACCGGGCTAACCAGCCAGTCAACCGCTTGCGGTCCGGTGGATTAATCGCAGTGCTCCTTACCGAATCAAATAAGGGAACCTCTAAGCAGTATCCCTTCATGCCCTTCGGCTCCGCTCAGCAGAGCGAAAAGCCTCTCCTAATGGTATGGACTCCTCCTCCCTAACGGCATCGTGATGTGCCAAAGTGGAAATTCAAACAACCACCTCATGAGAAAGGAGGAATCCAAGATGAATGCTACGACAATCGGTCTGGATATCGCAA
>JBILGM010000087.1:0-5337 GCA_044351045.1 Methylococcaceae bacterium
GCGCTAACCAAACTGTTCTATCTCGCCCTCAGGAATATCAGCGAAAAATGGAATCGACCCATCAGGGATTGGAAAGCAGCCCTGAATCGATTTAGCATTGAATTCGAGGATCGACTCTACCCGAACTGACCGAAATCCCGTTTACACAAAAATTCGGACACCCTCCTGGCACGGCCTCATGTGTCGTGACGATGGGCTCCAATCAGACTGTCAATGCGAGTTTCACGGCTCAACCGCCAAATACCAATCAGTTGAATGTATCCATGACCGGTAACGGTTCGATCACCAGTACACCAATGGGCATCAACTGTGGATCAACCTGTTCGGCATCATTCAATTCAGGCACGAGCGTGACCCTCAGTGCCGTGGCAGACGCCAACTACACCTTTACCGGCTGGAGTGGGGATTGTTCTGGCATGGGGACCTGTTCGCTGACAATGAGTGCGAACAAGACCGTCAGCGCCAACTTCGCAGCAACTTCCGCACCGCCAAACGCGTTTAGTCTTAGCGTCTCAAAGTCCGGCAATGGCACAGTAACCAGTGAGCCTACTACTATCCGTTGTGGAACGAACTGCAGTAGCACATTCACTGCTGGTTCTAGAGTTACTTTATCCGCAGAATCGGACAACGGCTTTGCCTTTGCGAATTGGGACGGTGCTTGCTCGGGTACCGCGACCTGTACGGTGGTGATGGATGGCGATAAATCGGTATCAGCCAAGTTCGTTCAGGCACCCAAGCATCCCATTAAGGTCACAAAACCAAACTCAGGCGTCATCACCAGCGAACCTGCTGGGATTCAATGCGGTGTAGCAAACAAGCAATGTGCAGCTTCTTTTTCATCAGCCAAGCTGACGGCCACAGCTAACTCCGGGTTTGAGTTCGTCAAATGGAATGGTTGCCCAGCGCCGGAGGGCAATATGTGCTTGCTAAAATCCACAGGTAAAGTGACAGCGAGTGCTGTATTTAGGAAGCTCCCCAAGTACAAGCTCATGATCACCAAAAACACTATCGGCTCAGTTTTCAGCACACCGGCAGGACTTAAATGTCCTGATAGAAAGTCGAAGTGTGAGGTGAGATTCATCAAGGGAGCGCAAGTGACCCTGACGCCTTTACCTCAAGCGGGACGGTCATTCGTCGGATGGACGGGAGCTTGTTCTGGAAATGATTCTTGCACCATCCTGATGGACGGTAAAAAGGGTGTAGGCGCGATGTTTCAATGAAGTGGATGCTGAGCTGATCAGTGATATGGCCGCGCCGATCCTGGCCTTTGCTGCGCGGGACGCGTTTGTTGCGCGCCTGTCTCAGATTGGCAATCAGTTCCGTGCGCCGTTCGCCTACCGGTTGGGCATAGATGCAGCGGTCGATCGTTTCAGTGGACACGCGATAGGGATGGCCTTTGGGATGAACGCGCGCCATGGTCAGCATGGTTTGCTCAGGTGACCAGCGGCAACCGAGGAAATGACGGACGACATCGAACGTCCCCGTGCTGGGATGCCGTTTACCCAGCGGACGGGCTTGAAGACGACGTGCCCGGCCACGGCGATGGGCCACCGCGCAGCCATAATGGCTTTCCTGGCTATTGCGCCTAAGCGCCCGGCTGATGGTGCTGGGCGACCGCTGGAGGTTTCAGCCATCGACCGGACGCTGTAGGCTCATTGATGGACACTGGCTAGCGTCACCCGTTCTTCGGGCTGGAGTTGAGGGTACGATTTGGAGGTGTGCTTCATCTGACTAGAGCGATAGTCCAAACTGGTGTATGTGCCCCGAGTCTGAGGTTGGAGTGAGTGCTTGAGTAGGCGGCGTGTCTCTGCTGAGAATGGATTGTCGAGATCACATTTTTCAGCCACAAAGAGGACACGCCAAATGAAGAATACAAATGAGACGGACGCCGGGGAATCGGAGCGGGGATTCACCCGCGATGAAATCAGCGGGCTGTGGGCTGATTGCGTAAATGCAAAATTCTGGTGGTTCGCCTGACCATCGAATGATCTGATCCAAGCCGGGACATGTTCCCGGCTTTTTGCTGAACAAAATCAGAGAGGGACGCCAAAGCGTGAAGCCAGTTAGCCCTGGGCTGTAGGACCTAGAAAAAAATATGAATACGAAACAGAAAGGAGTAGGCGATATGACGATAGAAGACGAGCAAGTGCCTGCCCCCCAACGAAAGGAGCGACGCGGTCGACCCAAGAAGGTCAAGTATCCCAACCACCCAAGAAACGACTGAAGAATGTAAGGATCACCATGAGCGTAGGCGACAAGACCGACAGGCAGTTGGATGCCCTGTGTGCTTACAGCGGGAAAAGCAAAACCGCCGTGATGGAGTCACTGCTTGCCTACGAGCATGGAAGGCTTGTGATGGAGGGCAAAATAAAGCTTAGCGCTACAACAGTGCTGCAACGAAAAATTACAGGCAATAAAAAAGCACCTCGATTTCTCGTAAGTGCTTAATATCTATGGTGGGCCGTGTAAGATTCGAACTTACGACCGATGGATTAAGAGGCCATCATGCATTTGTAACTAACTGTTTTAAATGAACTTATGCGCCAAGGCTTCGACCATGCCATGCCCATTCGCGCTGAGTCGTGCTCAGTCATGTCACGCAAAACTCACGAAGGCTTTTCATGCGTAAATCCGATCACAAAGCGTTCAATAAGGTGGAATCTCAGGTCTCGAATAGATCAGCATGCGTGCCAGCCCGCACGAAGTTGATGAGATTGTCCAATACCTGATAGATCAGAGGAAAGTTGCCACCGATAGGGCATTCCCGATGATCTGCCCACTCACGCTTGAGAGGGTGGTCGAGCCACTCTGGACCTAATGGAGCATCGTTTGCGATCATCAGCATCATGACCCGCTTCAGCGGGTTCATGTCATAACGCCCCGACCACGACAGCCGTTCCCAATCTTTGCGGAAGGTCTTTGTACAGGAGGATGACCTTGGCAGTACAGCCCGCTTAGCCTTTGCCGTCTTTTTCGAGGTCATCGAAGAATGATTGTGCTGAGGCGTGTCGGTCTGAATTCGACTTCATGAGCCTTCGCGACTCTTCTATCGCAGCTCGCGTTTCGGCGTTCGGAACCTTGAGTTCGATCGGAAACGCCTGATCGTTTACCACGCGCTTGAGGAAGATACGGACGGCATCAGACACCGACATGCCCATAGCCGCCAAGGCCTCGGTGGCTTGGGCTTTGACGTCGTCATCGACACGCACGTGGAGCATGGAACTTTGACCCATCTTGCATTCCTCCTAACTATGGACAGGAGGAGTATGTATCTCATGCGAGAGACACTCAAGGGATCAAGAGGAAGTTTGGGTCGTCCGTCCCTACTGCGGCACCCAGATTGTAGGGGACGGGCTTCGATGGGGCGGCAGCACCCGCTACCCACCGCATTAACCCACCGACCTTGGAGCGCGGACAGAGCCGACTTCATGGGCGCCATGGGGTTTCTAGAATATCGCCTGGAGCGACTGGGGTCAATCGGACATGCGATGCTGCGGTTGCCGTTTAATTCATTAACATATTGATATGGATGGTATAATTGAGCTCATGCAGAACTCAGCTGGTATGGGCCTATGATTTCATGTCCGCTCGACAAGCCATTTAACCGGTGGGTACGCAATGCCCAGGTCAATCATCGGAGGGATCCGCCATGCAAACAAATGACAAGGTTTATTTAACCCCGAAGCAACAAAATTTGCTGTTTGGCCTCGCGGAAGGACTCAGTCACAAGGAAGCCGCCCAACGCGCAGACCTTCACCCCAGCAGTGCTTCCGTGATCTTGCGAAGACCGGGTTTTCGCGAGGAGTTAAATCGGCTTCGCGCCGAAGCCGTTGCCAGAATGGCGGCCAGGTTGCCAACACTGGTCGAAACGGCACTGGATGTTTTGGAACACGAACTAAATTTCCCCTCAGAAAGGCGCTTGCGGTCAGTCAAACTCACTCTGGATTTGGCTGCCAAACTATGCGGCGACTCGGCCACGACGTTGACATCGGCACATGGCCACCCAGAAACCACTGAGGTAATTGAGATTCATGGCGGATAGAGACTCCGAATGTGAGTGTAGGTGAGTCGAAAGTGAGCCCGGATGCTGACTGACTCACCCGCTGGAAGCCCTGTCATTACAGTGCTATCAGAGGTTATGTGAGTTAAGTGAGTCTATTTTGGGGGGTCAAAAAAAACAAATACTGAAACAATAAAAAGCTTTTTATTAAGAGCCCAAAGCGACTCACCTGACTCACATCACTCACCCTTGCTCCCAGGCAGCCTAGACGAAGGCGAGTGATGTTCTTTAGTCTAGTCCACCCGCACCACCCGCCATTTCTTGGCGCGTTGCTTCTCACCACCAGCCTCGAATCTTAGCTGGTTGACGATGCGCCCCTTGTGTTTTGCAACATAGCTTCCCAAAACTCGCCCATCCAAGCGATTTCCGTTGATGATGGCGACTTCCGAAATGGCAGCCGCCAATCGGATTTTTATATCGTCAAGAAGTCCTTTGTCACAATCGAGGACAACCTCCTTGGCGGTGACGGCTTGACTGCCATAACACCATAGCCAGGACTCCAGCAATTCGCCGAGTTGCGGCAGGGTTTCATCCTCATTGGAGTTGATAGCCAAAGACTCAACCGGATCAATGACACCCAGCCAAACAATCGCATTGCGAACCCGTCGAGACCATTCCTCGAAGGAACCCAGGGCGGATAGACCGACATCGGGTCTTCCGGCACATTCATAGGCGCGCAAGATGGTCAAGCCGGCACCCAGAATGTCAGCGCGTTTCGCACGACTGACCGCTTTGAAGTCATCGTCGTAGTGGCGTTCGTGGGGACGTTCACACATCGGATCCAGCTGAATTTGAAGAACCCGACGCGTCAGATCCCCACTAACGATGGTGTTGTTACCGGTTGAAAGCAACAGTGTATTTGTCGGCGCTGATATGATTATTGAATCCCTTAAAACACGGTCGGTGAAGATGGGTGCGGTCAAAATCAAGCAAAGCGTATCGCCCGCAAGGGTGACATTGACGTTGTCAATCAACCCGACAGGATGACCTTCCCGCAAAAAAGCCAGATACCGCTTTCGTGATTCTTCTTCATTCGGGCTATAGCTCATGGTGCGGGGTTCATGGCCCGTCAGAACAATCGATATCGACGAAGCCAGCAGGGTTTTGCCTGTCCCGGGAACCGGAGCCCCATAATGAAACATGGGGGCAGTCGGTAGGGATCTGCGAATGATCCCTGTTGTTGGCGCCGACCCAAAACTGACCCAGTGTGCCGATTGAAAAATGACCCAGGCACGAAGGCTGTTTTTTGAACCGAACAGCCACGGGTAACTTACCAG
>JBILGM010000058.1:0-16645 GCA_044351045.1 Methylococcaceae bacterium
CGATCGAGTATGACTATTTTGATCCGCGTGATCTCCATGCCTCGCTGGAAACCAAGCCCTTGCCGGGTTTGTTCTTTGCTGGGCAGATCAATGGCACCACGGGATACGAGGAGGCCGCTGCTCAGGGTCTTGTTGCGGGTATCAATGCCGCCCTTCAGTCTCAGGGTCGACCCGCGTGGTCACCCGGTCGGAGCGAAGCCTACATGGGGGTGATGATTGATGATCTGATCACTCGGGGGACCATTGAGCCCTATCGCATGTTCACCAGCCGCGCCGAATATCGCCTTCTGCTGCGCGAAGACAACGCCGATAGCCGATTGACACCGGTCGGACGCGAGTTGGGCTTGGTGGGTGATGTCCGGTGGGCGGCTTTCGAGGCAAAGCAGTCCTCCGTGGAAAAGCTGAAGGAAACACTGCGTGCTTGTATGGTCCGGCCTAATTCCTCCGAGGCAGGGGCCATTGAGCCCCGCCTTGCGACACCGATCAATCGGGAGGTCAGTCTTCTCGAGCTTCTGCGCCGTCCCGAGCTAAGCGTCGCGGATGTGCTGGTGCTTTGTCCGGATTTACCGGATTTGTTGGAAGAGCATGTGCTCGAACAGGTGGATATTCAGGTCAAATATCAGGGGTACATTGATCGGCAGCAGATCGATATTGATCGCCAGCAACGTTATGACCATTGGCGCCTCCCTGAGCAGATGGATTATTCCAATGTCAGCGGGCTCTCAAATGAGGTTCGCGAAAAGCTTCGATTGCAGCGGCCCGAAACCGTGGGGCAGGCATCGCGGATTCCGGGAATGACCCCGGCGGCCGTGTCGCTGTTGCTGGTCCATCTGAAAAAGAAAACTGCGTGATCACGCAGGCAATGAGGGATCGTCTGGGAGCGGGGCTGGATTTCTTGTCCGTGGACGCGCCTTCCGGACAGATCGAGTCCCTGATCGCCTTTTTGTCGCTGATCCAGAGGTGGGGGAAGGCATACAACCTCACCGCCATCCGTGACATGTCCAAGGCTATCGACCTGCATTTGCTAGATAGTCTGACGGTGAGTCCATTTCTCGATGGCCGCCGCGTGCTGGATGTGGGGACGGGGGCCGGATTGCCCGGGATTCCCCTAGCAATTGTCCATCCCGATAAGCGATTTGTCCTGCTGGATAGTAGTGCCAAGAAAATTAGATTTGTCCGTCATGCGATCATGGAGTTAGGGCTGGTAAACGTCGAAGCGGTGGCGTCTCGGGTTGAGGATTATCGGCCGTCGGTTGGTTTCGATTTGGTTCTGGCCAGGGCTTTTGCGAGTCTGTCGGACATTCGGTCAATGGTGGCGCATCTTCTCGGGCCCGGGGGCCGCGTTCTGGCGCTGAAGGGGCGATATCCTCGGGATGAGGTTGCGGCCATTCAGGGTGGATTGGATTTACGAGTACATGCGCTCGCCATTCCCGGTCTGGCGGTGGATCGGCATCTGGTCGAGTTTGGGGCGGGTTAGCGTATGGGCAAAATCATTGCCGTGGCCAATCAGAAAGGCGGGGTGGGGAAGACAACCACCAGTGTAAATCTGTCTGCTTCTCTCGTGACCATGGGTTACCGGGTGTTGCTGGTGGACCTGGATGCCCAAGGCAATGCCACCATGGGTTGCGGGGTGGATAAGCATCATCTGGTGAGTTCCGCCTATGACATCCTGACTGGCGGGGCTTTCATTGGCGATGCTATCGTCAACGTCGATGCCGATGGGTTCGATTTGCTGCCGGGTAATTCGGATCTGACGGCGGTTCAGGTTGAGCTGGTTGATCGCATTGGGCGGGAGCGGATGCTGGCTAAGGGGCTGGCATCTTGTCGTGACGAATACCATTTCGTCATCATCGACTGTCCTCCCGCGCTCAATATCCTTACGCTTAACGCGCTGATAGCTGCGGACAGTGTGCTGATTCCGATGCAGTGCGAGTATTACGCTCTGGAGGGGCTTTCTGATTTGGTGGGTACCTTGCAGAGTGTGCAGGAGATGCTGAATCCCGATCTGCATATCGAGGGTATTTTGCGGACCATGCATGACGCGCGAAGCCGCCTCGGTGCGGATGTGTCGGCCCAGTTGTTGGCGCATTTTGCGCGTGATGTGCTTGAGACTATTGTGCCCAGGAATATTCGCCTCGCGGAGGCGCCCAGTCACGGTCAATCCATCGTCAAATATGATAAGGGCTCCAAGGGGGCAATCGCCTATCTTGCGTTGGCCGAGGAAATCATTCGGCGTAATCAATTACGCCATATTCAATAGACGGTTAACTTCATGTCGGTACCAAAAAAGAGAGGTTTGGGGCGAGGGCTGGATGCCCTTCTGGGCGGGGCTAAGCTAGAAAGTGCTACCGACCGTTTGCGCGTTGTGCCCATAGAGCTGTTGGGGCCGGGCGCATTTCAGCCACGCAAGGAGATTGATTCCGGCAAGTTGCAGGAGTTGGCGGATTCCATTAGCGCCCAAGGTGTGGTTCAGCCGGTGGTTGCGCGCGAGGTTTCCGTCGATCGCTTTGAGATTATCGCGGGCGAGAGGCGTTGGCGGGCGGCCCAGCTTGCGGGCTTGAGCGAGGTTCCGGTTATCATTCGCAAAGTTTCGGATCAGGCAGCCTTGGCGATCGCGCTAATCGAAAATATTCAGCGTGAGGACCTGAATGCGATGGAGGAGGCGGAGGCGCTCAAGCGTCTGCTTGATGAATATCGCATGACGCATCAGCAGCTAGCGGATGCGGTGGGGAAGTCACGGGCAGCGGTCACCAATCTCCTGAGGCTCAATGAGCTCCATCCGGAGGTCAAGACGATGTTGGCTCAAGGGCGCATAGAGATGGGACACGCGCGGGCGCTATTAGGGCTAGCCGTGGAGTCCCAGGTCGGGGCGGCGGTGCGTGTCATTGGGTGTGATATGACCGTCAGGGCGGCCGAAGCGCTGGTGCAGATCCTGAGGCAGGGGAAGGGGGTACAGAAGCCTTTCGCGCCTGCATCAAAGGACCCGGATATCCGGCGACTTGAAAATGCTATTTCCGAGCGGCTCGGCGCGCCGGTCATCATTCGGCATGGCAGCAAAGGCGCCGGCCAGGTCATTATCAAGTACAGCACGCTGGATGAGTTAGACGGGGTTCTGGGTCGTTTTCAGAAAGACTTTGATCATTGATCTGAGGCGGAGTCGCTGATATGATAACGTCAAATTTGCTGTAGGAAACCGAATGGCCGCGAAGCGGTTTTTTCCTGTGGTTCGATGGGTGCTCTCAGCTCAGGTATTCGGTGCGGCTTCCCTCGCAGCTCTGGTCTGGATGCTATCGGGTCGCGTCAATGCGGTTTGGACGGTGCTGGGTGGGTTGATTGCCATCCTTCCAAACGTATATTTCTCCTACAGGTTCGGGGTTCGTGACGACAGTCGCACAGCCAGGCAGGTGGCCAAAGATCTCTATGGGGGTGAGGTCGCAAAGGTGTTGATGACGGCTGGCCTGTTTGCTCTAGTGCTTCAGTTGCCGGGCCTTAATTTTCTGCCGGTAATGGGTGGTTTCGTTTTTGCATTGACGGTCTTCTGGTTCGCGCTACTGATGCGCGGTTCACATTTGTAATGGATATCTGAGCATGGCAAGTGAAGCGCATGGTGGCGGAGGAGCCACCGGCTACATTGTTCACCATCTAACCCCGCTTTCGGTCGGCGAGGGCTTCTGGACCCTGCATCTTGATACCCTGTTCATATCGGCGGTGCTGGGTGGTGTTTTCCTGCTGATATTCAAGCGGGTAGCTGACGCCGCAACGACGGGCGTGCCCGGTCTCGTCCAGAATTTTGCCGAGATGCTGGTCGAGTTTGTGGATACCCAAGTCAAGGATGCGTTTCATGGCAAGAGCGCGTTGATCGCGCCGTTGTCCCTGAGTATTTTTGTCTGGATCTGGCTCATGAATTTCATGGACCTAATTCCTGTCGATCTGCTGCCCATGATTGGTTCTGCTCTGGGCTTGGAATACCTAAGGGTTGTGCCCAGTACGGACTTGAATGCGACATTCGGCATGTCGATATCCGTTTTTCTGCTGATCATCTTTTACAGTATCAAAATCAAAGGCGGCATCGGTTTTGCGAGGGAGATGCTGCTCAGCCCATTTGGCAAATGGATGATCCCGTTCAATCTGTTGCTCAAGGTGGTCGAGGAGGTGGCGAGGCCTGTCTCGCTGGCGCTGCGACTTTTTGGCAACATGTACGCAGGTGAGTTGATCTTTATTCTGATCGCTTTGCTGCCTTGGTTCATTCAGCCCATACTCGGATTTCCTTGGGCGGTGTTCCATATCCTGATTATTACCCTGCAGGCTTTTATTTTCATGGTGTTGACCATTGTTTATCTGAGCTTGGCGCACGAAGAACACTAACCGATTTATTTCTTTCAATCACAGCTTGTCCTCTGGAGGAACAATGGAAATCGCATCAATTGCCAACGTACAGGGCCTGACCGCCATCGCCGTGGGTATCATTCTCGGTGCCGGTGCTCTCGGAACCGCTATTGGCTTCGGTATTCTCGGTGGTAAGTTTCTAGAGGGTGCTGCGCGCCAGCCCGAGCTGGTGCCCCTGTTGCAAGTGAAGATGTTCATCGTGGCGGGTCTTCTTGACGCCGTGACCATGATCGGTGTCGGTTTGGCGCTGTTCTTCACTTTTGCAAATCCCTTCCTGTCTGCCCTCAAGGGTTAATCGAGCTGGCGGAAACGGATTCCTTAACGGCCAACTGATGATAGTGAGGAAAGCGCTGTGAGTATCAATGCAACATTGATCGGCCAGATGATCACGTTTGCGCTTCTGGTGTGGTTCACCATGAAGTATGTGTGGCCGCCCATCATGCAGGCCCTTGAGGAGCGCAAGAAGAAGATCTCCGAGGGTTTGGCTGCCGCTGAGAAAGGCCAGCATGCCATGGAGTTGGCCGAAAGGCGGGCAACGAGTGTATTGCGTGAAGCGAAGGATCAGGCGGCCGATATTGTCAATCTAGCTCAGAGGCGAGCCGGCGAGCTGGTGGAGGAATCCAAGCAATCGGCCAGGGAAGAAGGTGAGAGAATCGTCAATGCGGCCAAATCCGAGATTGATCGTGAAATACAAAAGGCCAAGGAAGGTCTGCGTCAACAGGTAGCGACTTTAGCGGTAGGCGCGGCAGAGCAGATCCTCAAGCAGGAAGTCGATCGGACTAAGCACAAGGAAATCATCGACAACCTCGAAAAGGCGCTGGGCGAGAAGTCATGACCGAACTGACTACACTGGCACGCCCCTACGCGGAAGCTGCATTCAAGCGAGCCAAGGAAACAGGATTGACGGATAATTGGACGAACGAATTGGGCTTCCTGTCTGCTGTAATGTCCGATGAGCGGATGCGCAAGGCGGTGTCGAATCCCAAAGTGCGTCGTGACGCCTTCTCGAACTCATTTCTGGGTCTTTGTGAGGGCCGGCTCGACGCGGAGGGTCAAAACTTCGTGCGCCTTCTCATCCAGAATCAGCGGCTGAACCTGGTGGGCGTGATCGCTGATCTGTTCGCTAAATATCGGGCAGAAGATGAAGGCTACGTCGATGTGGACGTGGCGTCGGCATTTGATCTCTCCGATGAGGAAAAAGGCAAGCTTTCAAAAACATTGGATGCCACGCTGGGTAGAAAGTCCAGACTGAATGTGAGTGTCGACAAAGGCTTGATTGGCGGGGTTTATATCCAGGCTGGGGACAGGGTGATTGATGCCTCTGTTCGTGGGCAGATCGAGCGACTGGCAAAAAGCCTCTGGAATTAATGCGAGAAAAGAATTATGCAGTTGAATCCATCTGAAATCAGTGACCTTATCAAGTCCAGGATCCAAAACTTTGATCTTGGAGTCGAGTCGCGTAGCGAGGGTACGATTGTCAGTCTGACTGACGGTATCGTTCGGGTCCATGGTCTCTCTGATGTCATGCAGGGCGAAATGGTGGAGTTCCCAGGCAACACCTATGGCATGGCGCTTAATCTCGAGAGAGATTCAGTCGGTGCGGTGGTTTTGGGTGCCTATGAGCATCTGGCCGAGGGTGATGCCGTGCGCTGTACCGGCCGAATTCTCGAAGTGCCTGTGGGTGAAGCGCTGCTGGGTCGGGTTGTCGATGCCTTGGGTCGTCCAATTGACGGCAAGGGTCCAGTCGCCGAAGCGGGCCGATCACCTATCGAAAAGATCGCTCCAGGTGTAATTGCTCGCCAGTCCGTGAATCAGCCATTACAGACTGGCTTAAAGTCGATCGACTCCATGATCCCGGTGGGCCGGGGGCAGCGAGAATTGATCATTGGCGATCGTCAAACCGGCAAGACCGCCATTGCCATCGATACGATCATCAATCAGAAAGGCACCGGCGTTAAATGTATCTATGTCGCCATCGGCCAGAAGCAATCGTCGATTGCAAACGTAGTTCGCAAGCTGGAAGAGCATGGTGCCATGGCTCATACCATCGTGGTTGCCGCGTCGGCTTCCGAGTCGGCGGCGCTACAGTTTATTGCCCCCTATGCGGGCTGTTCGATGGGCGAATATTTCCGTGATCGCGGCGAAGATGCCCTGATCATCTATGATGATCTGACCAAGCAGGCTTGGGCCTACCGTCAGATTTCCCTGTTGCTTCGTCGGCCGCCGGGTCGAGAGGCGTATCCCGGTGACGTTTTCTACCTGCACTCGCGTCTGCTTGAGCGCGCATCCCGTATCAATGTCGAAGAAGTGGAAAAGTTGACTGGTGGCAAAGTGAAGGGCAAGACGGGTTCCTTGACGGCATTGCCTATCATTGAAACCCAAGCTGGCGACGTATCTGCCTTTGTCCCAACCAATGTCATTTCAATTACTGACGGACAGATATATCTGGAAACCAGCCTTTTCAACGCGGGTGTTCGTCCCGCTGTGAATGCCGGACTGTCGGTATCGCGTGTTGGTGGTGCCGCGCAAACCAAGATCATCAAAAAGCTGGGTGGCGGTATCCGTCTTGACTTAGCGCAGTATAGGGAGCTGGCTGCATTTGCCCAGTTTGCCTCCGATCTTGATGAGGCGACCCGCAAGCAGATCGAGCGCGGTCAGCGAGTCACCGAAATCATGAAGCAGGGTCAGTATTCTCCGTTGAGCGTGGCGCAGATGGCGGTGTCGCTGTTCGCGGCCAACGAAGGCTTCCTGGATGACATTGAAGTTAACAAGGTTAGTGATTTTGAAGATGGCCTACAGGGCTATATGAAGGCCGAGCATGGTGAGTTGCTGGACAAGATCAATGAAACAGGTGATTACAGCGATGAGATCCAGAAGTCCTTGTCGGAAGCAGTGACGAAGTACAAAGCTACGCATACCTGGTAAGGCAATAACATGGCTGTCGGAAAAGAAATACGCTTGAAAATCTCGAGTATCAAGAATACTCAGAAGATCACTAGGGCGATGGAGATGGTGGCCGCCAGCAAGATGCGCAAAACCCAGGACCGCATGCAGGCCACTAGGCCCTATTCACGGAAAATTGCCCAGATCATCAAGCATCTGGCGACGGCTAATCCGGAATACAGGCACCCCTATACTATTGCTCGGCCGGCGAAGCGGGTCGGGATGATACTGGTTTCCTCCGATCGTGGCCTGTGTGGTGGCCTCAATTCGAACCTGTTTCGTCAGGCTATCCGCAGGATGCGTGAATGGACTGACAATAGTATTCCGTTTGAGTTGAGCATCATCGGGCAAAAAGGTACTAGTTTCTTCGGCTCCATCGGGGCGGATATAGTCGCTCAGGCCACACGATTGGGCGACAAACCGCATCTAGGGGACATCATCGGGGTCATCAAGGTCATGATTGATGACTATGCCGAGGGCAAGATCGACGAGGTCTATCTGCTTTACAACGAGTTTGTGAACACGATGACCCAAAAGCCGAAGCTAATAAAGTTGCTTCCTGTCAGTCCAGAAGAAATTTTCGAAGAGTCAAAAGGGCAAAAAGGGCATTGGGATTACATCTACGAGCCAGATGCCAAGGAAGTACTGGATCAGTTGCTTGTCCGGTATGTGGAATCACTCGTGTTCCAAGGGCTCGTCGAGAACAGTGCCTGTGAGCAGGCCGCACGAATGGTTGCCATGAAGAGTGCATCGGACAATGCGGGCAAGCTAATCAAGGAGCTGCAGCAGATATATAACAAGGCGCGCCAAGCAGCTATCACGCAGGAGATTGCGGAAATTGTTGGTGGCGCGGCCGCAGTGTGATGCGGTCTTTGAAGAAACACGCAGAAAGATTTTAAAGAGGACAACAATGAGTTCGGGCAAAATCGTTCAGATTATTGGTGCCGTTGTAGACGTAGAATTCCCCCGGGAATCGCTGCCGAAAGTTTACGATGCTCTTCACGTCGAAAGTGAAGGTCTCGTGCTCGAGGTCCAGCAGCAGTTAGGCGATGGCATCGTCAGAACCATTGCGATGGGAACCACGGACGGGCTCAAGCGAGGTCTGGCAGTCAATAACACGGGAGCGGCGATCTCAGTGCCCGTTGGAAAGAAGACTCTTGGCCGCATCATGAATGTTCTGGGTGAGCCCATTGATGAGAAGGGCCCGATTGGCGAGGAGGCTCGCTGGGGTATCCACCGCAAGGCTCCTTCCTATGAGGATCAGGCCGCGGCCAATGAGTTGCTCGAAACCGGCATCAAGGTGATTGATTTGGTATGCCCGTTCGCGAAGGGCGGTAAGGTCGGTCTGTTTGGTGGTGCAGGTGTTGGCAAGACCGTAAACATGATGGAGCTTATTCGTAACATCGCAATCGAGCACAGTGGTTACTCGGTTTTCGCGGGTGTAGGCGAACGTACCCGTGAAGGTAACGACTTCTATCACGAAATGAGTGAGGGCGGCGTTCTCGATAAGGTGTCCCTGGTTTACGGTCAGATGAACGAACCACCGGGCAACCGTCTTCGCGTGGCATTGACCGGCCTGACCATGGCGGAGTTCTTTCGTGATGAAGGTCGCGACGTTCTGCTGTTCATCGACAACATTTACCGTTACACCCTTGCAGGAACTGAAGTGTCGGCACTGTTGGGTCGTATGCCATCGGCCGTGGGCTACCAGCCAAACCTGGCGGAGGAAATGGGTGTTTTGCAGGAACGCATCACCTCCACCAAGGTGGGTTCAATTACCTCGATTCAAGCCGTCTATGTACCCGCTGACGATTTGACCGATCCATCACCCGCAACCACTTTTGCGCATTTGGATGCGACCGTGGTTTTGTCCCGTCAGATCGCAGAGTTGGGTATTTACCCCGCCGTTGATCCACTGGATTCCACCAGTCGTCAGTTAGATCCGTTGGTGGTCGGTCAGGAGCATTATCAGGTCGCTCGTTCTGTCCAGAGTACACTCCAGCGCTATAAGGAGTTGCGGGATATTATCGCTATCCTCGGTATGGATGAACTGTCTGAAGAGGACAAACTCACCGTATCCCGAGCCAGAAAAATTCAGCGCTTCCTCTCGCAGCCTTTCTTCGTGGCCGAGGTGTTTACGGGAGCGCCTGGAAAGTACGTTTCGCTCAAGGATACGATTGCCGGATTCAAGGGAATCGTGAACGGCGAATTCGACGAGATTCCAGAGCAGGCGTTCTACATGGTCGGCAGTGTCGACGAGGCGCTGGAAAAAGCCAAGAAACTTGCCGCCTAAGACAACAACCCTGGGAGATCGTAGCCATGGCGATGACGATTCACGTGGATATCGTGAGTGCGGAGTCGGAGATCTTCTCCGGTAATGCGGAGATGGTGGTCGCGCCAGCAGAAATGGGCGAGGTGGGCATTGCTGCACGACATGCGCCCTTTCTTACGAGACTGAAGTCGGGCGAGGTGCGGGTTAAGGTGAGTGGTAGCGAGATGCAGCCCTTCTACATTTCCGGCGGGATGCTGGAGGTGCAACCGCATCTGATAACAATTCTGGCGGATACGGCGGTCAGGGCCAGGGATATTGACGAAGCAGCTGCTCTTGATGCAAAGCGTAGGGCAGAAGAAATGCTGGTGGACAAAACGGGCAAGGTTGATTACGCATCTGCCCAAGCGCAGTTGGCGGAAGCCGTGATGCAGTTGCAAACATTGGAAAAATATCGGTCTGGCCGCGGCTGATTGCAGCTAAAAGCATGGAAACCCGGCATGATATGAGTTCGCTCAAGGGCGACTCAGTCATGCCGGGTTTTTTCGTTCAGGGACTTGTTGCACTTCTGCTTGAACCGGATAGGGAGCTCATGGAGGAGAAATGAACCTCGAAGTTATCATTCTGGCAGCGGGTCAGGGCACCCGGATGCGTTCAACGACACCTAAGGTATTGCATAAGTTAGGGCAGTGGCCTTTGCTTGAGCATGTGCACTGGTTGGCTAAGTCACTGTCGCCCAAAAAGGTCTCGATCATATACGGTCATGGTGGCGAGGCCGTCCTCGCGCAACTGAAGCACCTCGATACGCTCTGGATTGAGCAGAAGAAGCGTTTGGGGACCGGGCATGCCGTGATGCAATTGGCCAATCAGATCAGCGACGACGCGACTGTGCTCATTCTTTATGGCGATGTGCCCCTGCTGAGGAGGAACACCGTCGAGAAGATTCTGGCCCTTGCCGGGGAGAAAAGCATCGGTCTTTTGACGGTGGATCTTGATGACCCGCATGGTTACGGCAGGATAGTCCGCGATGCGTCTGGCTCGGTGGTGAAGATTGTTGAGCAGAAGGACGCCAATTTGGACGAGCAGGCGATTACGGAAGGTAATACCGGTATCTTGGCGGTCAATGGAGGCAGGCTGAAGGCCTGGCTGAAGCGGCTCGATAACAATAATGCACAGGGCGAATACTATCTGACCGACATCATTGGTCTCGCTGTCCAGGATGGTGTAAATGTAATGACTGCTCAGGCGGCGAGTGTCGATGAGGTGCTCGGGGTGAATGATCGCCAGCAGTTAGCTCATCTTGAGCGCGTCTACCAGAGTAATAAGGCCAGGCAGCTGATGATGGCTGGCGTAACACTCAGAGATCCGGCTCGGTTTGACATCAGAGGTGAGATTGTTCATGTGGGCCAAGATGTTGAAATTGATGTAAATGTGCTTTTGGAAGGTCAGGTTCGGATCGGTGATCGGGTCAAGATAGGGCCAAACACTGTGATTCGTGACAGTGAAATCGGTGATGATGTCGAAATTCATGCTATGTGCGTCATCGAAAAAGCCCAGATCGGGCGAGGTTCCCGCATCGGTCCGTTTGCCAGGTTGCGACCCGAAAGTTGCCTCGCCGAAGAGGTGCAGGTGGGTAACTTTGTCGAAATCAAGAAAACCACGGTAGCCAGTCGGTCAAAAATCAATCACCTCAGTTATGTGGGTGATGCAATCGTAGGGAGTGATGTGAATATTGGTGCTGGCACGATCACCTGTAATTATGACGGGGCAAATAAGTTCCAGACAGTAATCGAGGACGGTGCTTTTATCGGCTCAGATACCCAGTTGGTGGCCCCCGTCACCGTCGGAAAAAATGCCACCATCGGTGCCGGATCCACCATTACCAAGGATGCGCCCGAAAGTGCGCTGACCTTGAGCCGGGTAAAGCAATTAACCCGTGAGGGCTGGAAGCGGCCTGCCAAAATCAGGGGGGATTGAGTTATGTGCGGTATTGTTGGCGCGGTGTCTCGCCGCGTAGTCACGCCTATTCTGCTGGAGGGGCTGAGACGTCTAGAATATCGCGGATATGATTCCGCTGGGGTGGCCGTTCTCGATGAGTCTGATCAGCTGATAAGGGTTCGCCGCAAGGGCAAAATCCGTGAGCTGGAGGCCGCGCTTAACGACACACCGGCGAATGGCCTCATCGGTATTGCTCATACCCGCTGGGCCACTCATGGCGTGCCATCCGAGCGCAATGCCCACCCGCACTTGTGTCGCGAGTCCATAGCCGTGGTTCATAACGGCATCATCGAGAACCACGAAGCCCTGCGAACACAGCTGGAGGCCAAAGGTTATATCTTTGAATCCGAGACGGACACGGAAACCATCGTTCACCAGATTCATGATTTCATGACTTCAGGACGAACGTTGCTGGATGCTGTGCGACAAACCTGTGAGATTCTGGAGGGTGCCTACGCAATTGGAGTCATCTCGACAAGTGATCCTCATATCCTGGTTGCTGCTCGCCAGGGAAGCCCATTGGTGATTGGCCTCGGTGAAGGCGAGAATCTGATTGCCTCGGACATTTTCGCTTTGGTAGGCGAAACCCAACGCTTCGTCTTTCTGGAGGACGGGGATATCGCCGAATTGAGCGTCGATTCGGTGAAGATTTACGACGAGTCTCGCCAGCTGGTCGACAGGCCGGTGCATATCACGGGAATCGCGGCCGATGCAGCGGGGCGTGGCGAATATCGCCACTACATGCAGAAGGAAATACATGAGCAACCGCACGCCATTGCTAAAACGCTCGAGGGTCGTATCTCATCCGGGCAGGTGCTGGATGCGGCTTTTGGTCCGTATGCGGCCAAGGCGTTCGATAGTATTCGGGCCCTCCAAATCGTTGCTTGCGGCACTAGCTTCCACGCGGGAATGGTCGCCCGCTACTGGATGGAAGACATCGCTGGCCTGCCCTGTAATGTCGAGGTGGCCAGCGAGTTTCGCTATCGGCATCACGTGGTAGCGCCGGGAACCTTGTTTGTCACCATTTCCCAGTCAGGCGAAACCGCTGACACACTGGCCGCACTGAAGGAGGCGAAAAAGCTGGGCTATGCCCACACACTGGCTATCTGCAATGTTCCGGAAAGCTCGATTGTACGCGGGTCAGAGTCCAGTCTGATGACCCGGGCTGGCCGCGAGGTGGGCGTTGCCTCCACCAAGGCATTTACCACACAGTTAGTGGCCCTGTTGCTTATGGTTCTGGCGCTTGGGCGTCGCCAAGGCTTGACCAAAAAGCGTGAGGCCCAGATTGTAGCCGAGTTGGAATCCTTGCCCCAGCAAGTCGAGCACGCCCTCCAGTTGGAATCTGAAATTCAAAGCTGGGCGGAACTCTTTGGTGACAAGCACCATGCACTCTATCTTGGGCGCGGTCCGCAATATCCCGTGGCCATGGAAGGCGCGCTCAAACTGAAGGAAATTTCATACATTCATGCAGAGGCTTATCCATCGGGGGAGTTGAAGCATGGACCGCTGGCCTTGATCGATGATCAGATGCCGGTTGTGGCGGTGGCTCCGAATGACGAGTTGCTGGAGAAGCTCAAATCCAATCTTCAGGAGGTTCATGCACGGGGGGGCCAGCTTTATGTGTTCGCGGACGACAGAGTCGCGATGGATTCCGTTCCGGGTGTCAACTTGTTGCGCGTGGCGGAGACGGATGAAGTGGTCGCGCCGATTGTCTTTACCATTCCACTTCAGTTGCTTGCCTACCATGTGGCGCTGATCAAGGGGACGGATGTGGACCAGCCGCGTAATCTCGCCAAATCCGTGACGGTGGAATAGCCCGGGCACTTGGCCCGAAGCTTGCTGTGTATTGGGCGCGACGAAAAACGGACTGAGGAGAGTAGACGATGCAGCTGGGAATGATAGGTTTGGGCCGGATGGGCGGAAACATGGTGCGCCGGTTGTTGTGCGCGGGTCACGAATGCGTGGTTTTCGATCTTGACGACGGGTTGGTCCGGGCGCTTGAAACCGAGGGTGCGGTGCCCGCTGACTCGCTTGAGGCCTTCGTCAAAGCGCTGAAGCCGCCGCGGGCGGTTTGGGTGATGGTCCCCGCTGCCGTAGTCGATGACATGTTGGTCCGGGTACGGGCTCATTTGGAGCCCGGTGATATCGTGATCGATGGCGGCAATTCTCATTACATCGATGATATCCGTCGCGCCAAGGATCTGGCAGGGGACGGATTACATTACCTCGATGTGGGCACCAGCGGCGGGGTGCATGGTCTCGAGCGTGGCTACTGCCTGATGATTGGCGGCCCGACCGAGCCGGTTAGTCATCTGGATCCCCTCTTCAGGGCCTTGGCGCCGGGTGTAGGGGATGTTGCGCCATCTCCCGGCAGGAAAACTACCAGTGGAACTGCTGAGCAGGGCTACCTTCACTGCGGGCCTGCGGGGGCAGGGCACTTCGTCAAAATGGTGCATAACGGCATTGAATATGGGCTGATGGCAGCTTATGCCGAGGGATTCAATATTCTTAAGCAAGCCAATATCGGGGATCAGGCCCGCGAGGCGAATGCGGAAACCACCCCATTAAGACATCCCGAGCACTTTCAGTATGACCTCAATCTGGCAGATATTGCCGAGCTGTGGCGGCGCGGCAGTGTGGTGACCTCATGGTTGCTGGATCTAACCGCTAAAGCGCTAGCGGCAAGTCCCCGGCTGGATGAGTTTTCGGGCAGTGTCTCTGATTCCGGTGAGGGTCGCTGGACGGTGAATGCGGCTATCGACCAGGGCACGCCGGCGCCGGTTCTCAGCGCGGCTGTTTTTCAGCGATTTACCTCTCGCGGTGAGGATGAATTCGCCTGCAAGGTGCTGTCGGCCATGCGCTATCACTTCGGTGGTCATCAGGAGAGGAAATGAACACTCCAGCCAGTCTATTGCCGGAGATGCCCGGTCGCCCCGGCGATTCTTGCGTGATGGTGATATTTGGCGCAACTGGTGATTTGACCCAGCGCAAGCTGTTGCCCGCTCTTTACAACCTAGCGCGGGCCAAATTGCTCTCCAGCCGTTTTGCCATTATCGGGACCTCGGTGGAGTCGCTGGGGTCGGATGCCTTTCGTGAGCGCATGGTCGAAGCCATTCGCGCCTATGCCACGGACGAGCTCGACGCTGCGGTGCTCGCATGGTTTGAGCAGCGTATTCATTATGTTCCAGGTGATGTGCGTGACCCTGAGTTTTATGGCAAGCTCAGGAATCTATGCGCCCAGGCCCGAAGTGACCATGATATCGAGGATAACCATTTCTACTACCTCGCCACCTCCCCCGCTTTTTTTGGCGAGATTGTTCGCCAGCTGGGTCAGGCGGGCCTGGCGACCGAGGAGGGTGGAAGCTGGCGCCGGGTCATCATCGAGAAGCCCTTTGGCCATGATCTTGAATCGGCGCGCGAGCTGAACACCGATATCAAGAAGGTGCTGCGCGAACGTCAGATCTATCGCATAGATCATTACCTGGGCAAGGAGACGGTCCAGAATATCCTCGTCATGCGATTTGCCAACAGTATCTTTGAGCCGATCTGGAATCGCCGCTATATCGATCATGTCCAGATAACGGCCGCCGAGACCGTGGGCGTGGAGCGACGTGGAGCCTATTACGAAACGGCGGGTGCGCTCCGGGACATGGTGCCCAATCATCTGTTCCAGCTGTTGTCGCTGACCACGATGGAGCCCCCGGTGTCGTTCGAGGCGGACGCCGTCCGTGACGAGCAGACCAAAGTCCTTCGCGCCGTGCAGATACCGACCCCAGAGGATGTCCTCAGTAAAATGGCGAGAGGCCAGTATGGCGAGGGTGCCATCGCCGGAGAGTCTGTGCCTGGCTATCGGCAGGAGCCGAATGTCTTGCATGATTCCCGGACCGAGAGCTTCATTGCCATGAAGCTCATGATCGACAACTGGCGCTGGGCCGACGTGCCCTTTTACCTGCGAACAGGCAAGCGGATGGCGGTCCGCTCCACGGAAATCGTGATCCAGTTTCGGCGTGCGCCACTCGTGTTGTTTCGCAATACTGCCATCGACCAACTTCGTACCAATCGGCTGGTGATCCACCTGCAACCCAATGAAGGCATCTCCCTGCAGTTCGGTGCCAAGGTGCCGGGGCCGGTGATGAAGCTGGGATCGGTCAAGATGGATTTCGATTATGTGGATTACTTTGGCTCGACGCCAGACACGGGATATGAGCGCCTGCTGCTCGACTGCATGATGGGTGATGCCACCCTGTTCATGCGCGCCGACATGGTGGAGGCTGGCTGGAGTCTGATCCAGCCCGTGCTGGATGTATGGAAGGCCCTGCCCCCTCGTACCTTTCCCAATTATGAGGCAGGCTCCTGGGGTCCCAAAGAAGCTGATGAACTGCTGGAGCGAGACGATCGTCACTGGATCAATTTTTCATGATTGCGACCTCGGGATGTTTGGCGATTCGTGATGGCATCCCGTGAGGCGCGGTCATGACGATCTCGCCGAAACCCTTCTGGCTACACAAGAGGCTGGAAGAGCTCACCGAGGCGGAGTGGGAGTCCCTCTGCGACGGCTGTGGACGTTGTTGCCTCAATAAACTTGAGGACGAAGACACCGGCGAAATTTTCTTCACTCGAGCCGCCTGCCATTTGCTGGATATCGGGGAATGCCGCTGCACCCTTTACAGTCACCGACAGGACGAAGTCCCTACCTGTCTCAATCTTCGACAGGGCTTTAATCAATTTCACTGGCTACCCAAGACTTGTGCGTATCGTCTGATGCATGAAGGCAAGCCACTCCCTTGTTGGCATCCGCTCATCTCGGGTCGGGCTGAGTCGGTCCATGAGGCCGGCATATCCGTTCGAAAACTTGCCATCAGCGAAAAAGAAATCGACGAGTTGGAAAATTACCTCATCGAGGACCTCGAGGGGTAGTGCCGCAGCGGGTGCGACCGATTTTTTGTTATGCTCCATCGAGACCCTCATGTTGCCCGTAGAACGGATATTCACGCGATCCGGATACATCCCATGAATCAAGATGAGCTAGACCTGTTTAAAAAGGAAATG
>JBILGM010000018.1:0-49922 GCA_044351045.1 Methylococcaceae bacterium
AGTCCCTGGGAAATGTACCACCTACCCTGTACATGCCCAGGTGTTTTAACGGACGAGGTCTATAGTTTTGAACTGTAGCCTTGACGGGGAAGCCTACGCAGCCACCGCGGGATTTGCCGATGGCTTAGGGACCGTTTTTTTTGAGCGCCGGTACCATCCGGGTGCACCTTGATGATCGTGCTGTCGAGTGAAATGGCTTCGATTTTGGTCTGAATGATTTGCCGAGTTTGCATGGCCTCGAAGACCTGATCCAAAACGCCGCTCTTGGCTTAGCGCATCATGCGGGTGTAGACCGTGTGCCAGGGTCCAGAATGCTCGGGGAGCCCCCGCCATCTGCAGCCCTGTTCGGCGACATACAGAATGGCATTGAGGACCTGAAGGTTGGAGAGTCACACATTGCCGCGCTGAACCGGGAGGCAATGGGCGATTTGTTGGTATTGGGTTTCGCTGATTTCAATCCGCGAATTTTACCCGGATATGTGTTAGCAGACTTGGATAAGACAAAGCACCAAGCCGGTCTCGCAAGCTTATCTAATTTGGAATCAAGATCAGTGGATGTGCATTTCTCGATTGTTGGCTTGATCGGTTCTTTGGAGAAGATACCTGTCTCTGTCACCACTCATGTGCGCACCGTCACTGGTAAGATATAGAAGGGTACTGTCACCCTTTATTGCTAAGCGACGCTCAGACGCCCCCTTGTTCGGCGTTAAAACCGCGACCCCCTCCTTCTCATCCCATTCATATTTGCCCTTTTCGAAAGACTCCCTGTTTTGAGCCTTAGCAGGCTGTATGACCAGCAGGTAATTGTTTTTGGCATTCAGGGATAAGGTCATTTTTATGCCATTGCAATCTTGCTCATGGCAAGGTAAGTACCCATAAAACACTCCTCTGAATTTCCCTGCCGTATCCTCGAGCTTCATATGGCCGGAATGATCAACCATGCCATGCTGCTGTTCGCGAGCCTTAAGTGCTTTCTCCTGAATCTCCTTGTCAGTTTCCGCCATTACAACGCCGACTGGGGAAATCAAGATGCCGAAACAGATGAAAACTAGTTTATTTTTAATTTTTTTATCCAATGATTTCATTAGGGGTGTCTCTCTTCGTAGGATCAGAATTTTGTTGAACTCCTAGGGCCATTAAACCCAGGACCAGAGTTCAGACAGACAACTCTTGAATTGGTTTTCCCCATCCATCAATCAAGTTGAGCAATTCAACTGAACCAAGCAAATGGAGTCGGATTGCAATCTTTGAAAATCCGGGGCGTTAAACCAAGGCGACTGAGTGCTTCAAAAACTGGCCTTAAACCTGGTTTAACGCACAGACGACCAAATCAATGCAACCTCAGCGCTTCATCATCTCAAAGAATTGCTGATTGGTCTTGGTATCCTTCAGCTTGCCAATGAGGAATTCGCTGGCCGCCATTTCATCCATGGGCTGGAGAATTTTTCGGAGAATCCAGCACTTCTGAAGCTCGTCAGGGGGCACAAGATATTCTTCCCGACGAGTGCCCGAACGGTTGATGTTGATAGCGGGATAAATTCGCTTCTCGGCAATCTTGCGTTCGAGATGCAACTCATTGTTGCCGGTCCCCTTGAATTCCTCATAGATGACTTCGTCCATTCGCGACCCGGTGTCCACCAGTGCTGTCGCAATAATGGTCAAGCTACCACCCTCCTCGATGTTTCGAGCAGCACCGAAGAAGCGCTTTGGCCGTTCTAGCGCATTGGCATCAACACCGCCGGTGAGAATCTTGCCGGAAGCCGGTACCACAGTATTGTAAGCACGGGCGAGACGCGTAATGGAGTCAAGCAGGATGACGACATCGCGCTTATGTTCGACCAGACGCTTGGCTTTCTCGATGATCATTTCCGCAACTTGAACATGCCGTGCGGGAGGTTCATCAAAGGTACTGGAAACCACCTCCCCTCTCACGCTGCGCTGCATTTCCGTCACTTCCTCGGGACGTTCATCAATCAACAAAACGATGAGGTAACACTCGGGATAGTTTTCCGCAATGGAGTGCGCAATATTCTGCAGAATCATCGTCTTGCCGGCTTTCGGCGGGGAGACAATCAAGCCACGCTGCCCTTTACCGATGGGGGCAACCAGATCCATGATTCGGGCGGTCAGATCTTCAGTCGTGCCGTTACCCAGTTCCAACTGCAAGCGGGATTTGGGGAAAAGCGGGGTCAAATTGGAGAAAAGGATTTTGTGCTTTGCGTTTTCCGGAGGCTCATAGTTGATCTGCTCCACTTTGAGCATGGCGAAATACCTTTCACCTTCCTTGGGCGGACGAATCTTGCCGGAAATGGTGTCTCCCGTTCGCAAACTGAATCGACGAATCTGACTGGGGGACACGTAAATATCGTCCGGGCCCGCCAGGAATGAACTATCAGCTGAACGCAAGAAGCCATAACCATCCGACAGAATCTCCAGCACACCATCCCCGTAGATATCCTCCCCGCCCTTCGACTGTTTCTTCAGAATGGAGAAAATCAGATCCTGCTTGCGAGTTCGTGCAACCCCTTCGATTTCAAGGGTTTCAGCAATTTCAATCAGTTCGGCAACGGGTTTGCGCTTGAGGTCGGTCAGATTCATGGAAAGAGATTGAGTATCAGAAAGAGAGATTAGGGTTGGTCCAATGCAATCCAGCTTTCGACTCGCCGGGGAAGCGAGCAGGGACAGTAAGCCAAGATTGGCTAAAGACTGGGAAGAATTGGGGGGGTCGAACGTTTGAGGTTATTGAAGTGAAGGCCCGACGCAGCTTGGGCGCCAGGCCAAAAGATGCGGCCCGTCAAAGGTTGGCATCAATGAATGCGGCGAGTTGTGATTTTGCCAGCGCACCCACTTTGGTTGCATGAACCTCGCCATCTTTGAACATAATTAGCGTCGGAATACCTCTGACACCATATCGCTGGGGCGTAACCGGGTTATTGTCGATGTTCACCTTGGCAACAGTGATCTTGCCGGCATATTCGATTGCAATCTCCTCAAGGATGGGAGCAATCATCTTGCATGGGCCGCACCACTCGGCCCAGAAATCGACCAATACCGGGATTTCGGATTTCAGGACCTGGTCGTCGAAATCACTATCGTTAATCTGAAGAATATGTTCACTCACGTGCATCTCCGCTAAATCGGATGAAGAAGTTGGTGGAATCGTTAAATGCGGCCGGGAACCGGCTGGGAAGATCTCGGAATTTGAGCACTGGTCTCAATTGCTGATGCATTTCAGCTTAAAGGACCGCGAAAAGCAAGCGTTTTCGGGAATCGCTCCAGCACGAATGCTTTAGCGATACCCAAATTCCCAGAGGTCAATAGAGCCGACCCCCCGCTTAACGCCCGAATCCGCAGCTAAACAACTCTCACCACAAGCCCTCCCCCTCCTAATGTCATCGGACAGGTACGATGCTGATGGCATTTTCAGGACTACCGTCGACAATCCGGTCTGTATAGGTGAGGTACACCAGCACAGCCCTTTTTTCATCGTAAAAACGCACCACTTGGGTCGTCTTGAAGACAGCGGATGCACGTGCGCTGAAGACCTCCTCATCATCCTTGAGTTTTCTGACAGCTGCCGGGTCGATCGGACCAATCTGGCGACAAGCCAGGGAAGCCTTAGCGTCATTTTCGGCGAGACCGACCATCCCCTTGAGCCCGCCTGTTTCGGCACGCGAGAGATAACAGGTCACTCCAGGAACATCTGGATCATCAAAGGCCTGAACCACGATCTTGTCGCTGGGCCCCAACCACTTGAATCGGTAGTTCACCGAGCCAATTTGCTCGGCAAAACCGGATTGACTGGCACCCAAGAGTACCAATATGGATAGAAGGGTTGAGTAACGCATAAATCACTCAGCTAAGATTGGATGGTCCTGATGGAAAGGGGATAACAGAGGAGACAATAGCCTAGCATCAGACGCCCAGCAACAGAATTTCCTGGCCCACCTTGAGCGGAGCCTTTGGCGGCAAGCCGTTCCATTCGGAAAGTTTAATCTCCGGCACACCATGACGCTTGGCCAAGACAGACAAATTATCACCCTTCTGCACCACGACCTTACGTGGCGCATAAATCTTGGCGCCTGGCATGTTCGCTGCCATCAGAATTTCAGCTTTTTCCAGCGGTAAAAGAAAATTATGCGGCTGGTCCGGTGGCTCGACGTCCGGCTTGAAGGCAGGGTTCAATTTGTAAAAGTCATCGGGGGCAATACCCGATGAAGCAATGAGATCAGCAATCTTGATCTGGGCCTTGGTCTCGACCCGAGCCAATGTATTGCGGGAAGTCGCCTTGTGCGGCTTGAACCCCAAGCCTGCAGGGTCGGCGATCACCTTGGAAAGCGCAAGAATCTTGACCACATAATTCTGAGTTTCCTGCGGCAATGACAGCTCCCAGAATGTCCCACCGCCGCCAGCCATTCGATTGGCCTGAAGAGCCCGCTGGACCGCCCCCTCCCCCGCGTTGTAGGCCGCGAAAGCCAGCAACCAGTCACCATTGAATAGTGAGTTGAGCCGCTTGAGGTATTTGAGGGCTGCCTGTGTTGCCGAGTGAGTGTCATAACGCCCGTCATAGGTCTCGCTGAACTGCAAGCCGTATTGCTGGCCCGTGGCAGGAATGAACTGCCACAAACCTGCGGCCTGTTTGTTCGATAATGCGCTCGTCTGAAAGGCGCTTTCAACCATTGGCACGAGTATCAAATCAGCGGGCAATCCCTGACGCTTGATTTCACCCAGCAAATACTGGAGATATGGCTCAGCCCGGGTCATCAGAAAGTCCACGGTGCCGGGCCGCTGCCTCAAACTATCCAAATGTGCGACCAACCGCTCATGCTGAGTCCCCGCCAGGACCAGACCGTTCCGAACCGTTTCCCAAGGATCTGCCCGTCGGACGAGCCTCCCTCTTGTCACCCCGGGATCAAGGGGTCCTAGTCCTATTTTATTGGCCAGCGAACACTTTTCCTCATCCTCGTTTGGACGGAATTCCCCCCTTCTTCGCGGCATTTTTTTGGGAGTTTCCTCCGCACAAACTGAAGATGTCGCGGCCTGTACAACCTGAGCGGATCCTCTTGATTGATCCCGGGACGGCCCCTCCAACCTGGTCGAGTGGGCCGCTTTCCCCCGGGAAGCAGCCTTGTTGATGCGCCCCTTATCAGGAACACTGATCGAATCGTCGGCAATCCAAGCTTGGGCCCGCTTTTTCTGGATTTGGCGAGCCACCACGCGCTCAATCAAGGCGGAAGTAGTCAATGGATCATTGATTGCGACAACTGGATCGGGGGGTTTGATTGCCCCGGCTTTTTTGGTTGCGGCTGCAGGGCTCAGCTCCGGAATCCGGGCCGCTGCCGAAACCGGGGTCTGAATCGCGGATTGTTTGGCGGGCACCTGATGTGGCGACTGTGCACATCCGCATAGAAAAAAAACAGTGATCAGGGCAAGGGTGCCCGCGACATAGCCAGAAAAGCGCGCGAAGACCGATGGCGAAGATTTCGTGCAGGGAGCCGGGCCATAAGTTAATGGCTGCCTATCAAACTGACTTATGGAACTCACAATCATGGGGGATTGGAGGGGTATGAATGAGGCTGATCAAAAACAAGCCTTTCGTTTCCGTCAGACGCAAAACGCCGGGCATGCCCGGCGTTTGTGCTGCAGGAGTTGGAGCAGACCGCTTACTTCTTGCCGGCCTTAAGGTAAGCGATCAAGGCATCGACTGCCTGATCTTGGGTCAGGCCTGCGCTTTTGACAGGACCCAACGCCATGATCTGATCCATGGCTTTGGGCATCGCGTTGCGGCCTTCAACCAGAACCTTCGTCAACTCTTCCTTGCTCAGCTTGTTCACGCTCTCAAAGAGATTGGGATTAGGCTGAACATCATGGCAAGTACCACAACCGCGGCCAAATGCGCGGGTGTAAATCTTCTCGCCGATTTCTACACTGGGCTCCTCAGCTACCGAGGCGCCGGCGAAAATCATGCCGGCGATCAGCAACAGACCTTTCAAGGGCTTTTGATTCTTCATGGTTTTTCCATCTCTTTTAGAAGGACAAAGTACTCAGCGTCCGTCCTCATTGGATAAAAACCCGAGCCGGGTCCCGGACAACTTGAATTATTTCAGACTAACACCACAGGAACAAGGGGAAGGGATCGCAAGCTCCTTCCCAACAAATCCAGATCCACCGAGACTCATGCAGACGAGAAGGCTTACAAAAGAGAAAGATCGACACGGCGGCGCTCATCGTGGGTATGGAACGTAGGTCGATAATCAGGTATTCTAGTCCTTAATTTGCATTCGATGGACCAGCAGAGCTTGTTTCCGATCGCAAATGGATCGAGTCTCAGCTCAACTAAGCATATGACTCGTGCCCGGAATGATATCTAGAACACAAGTTCGTGACATTTTGGGCACTCTTGATAAACAAGTTATTTAGCACCGGAAGTGTGGCCGAGTGGTTTAAGGCACTGGTCTTGAAAACCAGCGAGGGTTTATCCCCTCCGTGAGTTCGAATCTCACCGCTTCCGCCATCTAATGATGCATCTAACAGCCACAACCGGGTCATCGAGTTGGCCGTCCGCCGTCCCTGCCCCATATCGCTGTTCCTTAATCGGGTCAGCCAGCCTTTGACTGTTTGCATTCCTTTGCGGTGACCGTCGATAGATTTCACCGATGAAAGAAAGCAGACAATGAAAAATGAACTATTCATATCCGGCAGCGACCCCACGATAGCGGGGCACTCATTGTCTTGGTGGGAAAAGCACCACGAACTGCCCCTTCACATCTATTACGAGCCGATCATTCGGCAGAACCTACAAGCCTTCAAGCTCATTTTTGAGCAGTTCTATCCAAAGGGCCAGGTTTGTTTTGCGGCCAAAGCCTGCACGAACAAGCCCGTTCTGAAAATTGCCCATCAGGAAGACTGCGGTGCTGATGTCGCCTCCTATAATGAGGCCCGCTGTGCGCTTGAAGCTGGTATTCCGGCCAGTAAGCTTGATCTAAATGGCAATTGCAAAGAGGATTTCTTGCTGCGTGAGGCCATTGATCTCGGGATGAATGTGATCGCCGACTGCATCGAGGAGATCGATCAGATTGAAATGATTGCCAGAGAGCAGAAAAAGCGTGTTCGGGTACTGCTAAGAATCAGCGGATATGACCTAGGTCAGGTGACTGATGATAGTGTTTTCACTGCCGGCCTCTGGACAAAATTTGGAACCCCACTGAATGTTGTTCCTGATTTCATAAACTCCCTCGACCGTTTCACATATGTTCAAGTGGTGGGCTTCCACACTCATATCGGATCGCAAATCACCAAGGTCGAACCCTACCTTTCAGTCATCGCTGAACTCATTACTCTCGGCCATCTGCTTAACAAAGCGGGCGGCCGATGTGAGGTCATCAACATCGGCGGGGGATTTCCGGTCCGTTATGTGGATAAATCGACGTGGCATGACATCACCACACGAATCAGTGAAGGTTTTGCGGCCTCTCGTCGAGGGGATTCAAGCAAGACCTTCGTCTGGCATGATGGTCCCGCCGGGTTTGTGAGCGAGGATGATTTCCAGGTGCATCTGAATCACTGGTCAGGCGAGCGGTTTTATACCGAGTACCCCAAGGAGAAAATGCTTGAAGCCCTCCTGCTGGGCGAGGTAAACGTAAACGGAGAAAAAATCAAGACCGTTGACGCTCTTCGACGACTTGGGGAACCGACTCTGACCATAGAACCGGGCAGAAGCATCATGGAAGATAGCGGCGTCACCTTGGCCCGTGTCGGAATCGTAAAGACCGTCGCGCATCATCACAATTTGGTATGCCTCGAGATGGGGATCACCAGTCATGGCGAATCCCTCATAGAGAAACCGGTCAAGCGGTGGGAAATCGCTAATGAAAACACCACCCGGGCTGCCACACCATATGAGGCATTTATTGGCGGCAACCTTTGCTTTTCGGGCGACATGATTTCCAGGTACAAGGTGCAACTGCAACGCCCACCCAACCGCGGGGATATCATCCTCATCCACCATACCGGCGCCTACACCTCGTCACTGTTTGCGTCGGCCAGCAACTCTTATCCGCGTCCCGCCCGAATTCTGTCGAACGGCGAAGGCGGAATCGAGTGGCTCAAAAAGCGGGACAGGTACCACGATATTGTCAAATAAGCCGGGAGAAGAATCAAAGTCCAAGCCATGAAAGTCATACGCTACATAGACACCTTCGGTCAGTCTGGATTTGCCGCCGTACAAGCCGATGGCTCATCATTAGCCATCGAAGGGGACCTCTTCGGCAGCTACCAAGTCTCCGATCATCGCGTGGAAATCGCCAAGCAACTGGCCCCGATTCAACCGACCGCCATTATCGGTATTGGCCTAAATTACCGGTTTCATGCGGAGGAAACGAAGTCGGCCATCCCGGCGCACCCTATCGTTTTCATGAAACTGCCCAATGCCATCCAGCATCCAGGCGATCCCATCATCCTGCCAAGACAACTCCGAAGTGACCGGGTTGATTATGAATGCGAACTGGCTGTCATTATTGGCAAGCCGGCAAAAAACGTCAGTCGTGAAGACGCCCTGGATTATGTTTTGGGATATACCGGCGCCAATGACGTCAGTGCCCGAGATTGGCAAAAATCAGGGGGTGGTGGCCAGTGGTGCCGAGGAAAAACTTTCGATACCTTCTGCCCACTGGGTCCAGTCTTAGTCACATGTGATGAAATACCTAATCCCAATAATCTTTCCATCAAGACTGTACTCAATGATCAAGTCATGCAGGATTGGACGACCAAGGACATGATTTTCGACGTGCCTGCCTTGATCGAATTTCTCAGCGGTAGCACGACTCTCATGCCAGGAACGGTCATCCTGACCGGCACACCCCACGGCGTGGGCATGGCAAGGAATCCTCGCGTCTGGCTGGAGGAGGGCGACAAGGTCACCGTCGAGATTGAAGCTATCGGTTCGCTGTCAAATCCGGTAATCGCTGAGCCGGTCTGACAGATGCGAGAGATGTGACCTGAGCCGAGACCACCATTCGTCCCTTTTCGGGCGACGGGATCTGCGTATTTTGCCCGCCTGACACTGACAAAACTGACAGGAACACTCCATGAAAACCGTTTTCGACTTTAACGCCACCACTCTGGATGGAAGCGATCTTTCGCTAGAAACCTTTCGCAGCAAGATGCTGTTGATCGTAAACGTCGCGTCGAAATGTGGCTTCACCCCTCAGTATGCCGGCCTTGAGACCCTTTACCGCAAATACGCCGACAAAGGCTTCGTTGTACTCGGGTTTCCATGCGACCAATTCGGTCATCAAGAACCTGGCAACGCAGCAGATATCAAGCAGTTCTGCTCACTAAACTACGACATCTCTTTCCCATTGTTTGCCAAAATTGAGGTTAACGGCGGCCACACGCATCCGCTTTACCAATACCTTAAATCCGCAGCAAAAGGGCTGCTCGGCTCTGAGGCCATAAAATGGAATTTCACAAAGTTTCTTGTAGACAGGAACGGGCGGGTTTTACGCAGGTACGCCCCCACCGACACACCAGAGAAAATTGAGCAGGACCTCACCGAAGTGCTTGCGTCACCCGGACCGAACCAGTCTTAGCACCAAGGCCGAGGTATTCTGAATGCCCACTCACCAGTAAAGGGCAGAAAAACACCGGCGGAACATGAGGGCCCCGCCGGCACAAGTGTTCAAGTCTTGAAACTAGATCTGGTCGATGACCGTGATATAGAGATTGGTCGGTTTTTGTTGGGCATCAAGAATCGGCTTGATGGTAAAAGTCACCAAATTTTCCACGCCTGCGTCACCCAGATTGGTAGCGGGTACTTTTTCTACCTCGACCTTGTTACCTTTGATGGTCCACGAATCGTTGACATCGAATGCCAAGTTTTTAGCAGACGCCTCAAGGTCAACTTCAAAATTCGCGCCACCACATGCAGAGCCGGGCGTCTTCAAATCGAGCACATGGGTATGAAAACCGCTTGAGGCCTGTTCGTGACTGCTGTCATCAATGGGCAGATGGGTGGTCAGAACCAGAACATTATTGGTGCCGTCCGTGAGTGCACCAAAACCAAATGCGCCAGACTTGCCATCCATCGGGATGGCTACATGGGTTTCAATTTCTAGTTCAACAGATTTTTCCCGTCCTCCCCACTCAGCTTCGGCTGATTTCATTTTCAGATAATCCTTGCCGGCCGCAACAGCACTGGAACCAAAGATAGCCAGTACGCCCATACAGATGAAGATCAATGACTGCTTTTTCATCGTTATCACTCCCTCTACAGGTGGTCTATTCAAATCCGTGGAGCACGCCTCCACATCGCCATTATGATATCGACAAAAGACTTTCAGTCTTCCGCTGCATCCAGCCTGCTGGCCTTAAAGATCAAGTGAACGGGGATGAGCTCAAGGATTGCTTTACTGCGCGCGGAGGCCCATGTCATAAAATCCAAGACAGGTGATTCCGCCAGATCTAATAAATAAACGCCGCCCCTCCCATAACCAGGAGGCGCGGCGCACATTCGAGAACCCTTGATTATTGGCAGGCTTCGCAGGTGGGGTCGTCGATTGAGCAAAGCTTGGGTCCAGCTTCAACGCGTATATCCGACGAAGCGACGATCATCGACTCAAGGGACAGAGCAGCACCGGATTCATTCTTGACGGCATTGAGCTTGCCGTCGAAGGCAGTGCTTTTTTCCACATGGGTCGCACCCATGGTACGCAGATAGTAGGTGGTCTTGAGACCTCGCACCCAGGCAAATTTGTAGAGCGTATCCAGTTTCTTGCCGGAAGGCTCGGCCAAATAAAGGTTCAGCGACTGCGCCTGATCGATCCATTTCTGCCGACGCGATGCGGCTTCAATTAGCCAGCGGGCATCTAGCTCGAAGGCTGTCGCGTACATTTGCTTGATGGACTCGGGCACCCGCTCAATCCGTTGCAGGCTTCCATCGTAGTACTTGAGATCATTGATCATCACCGCATCCCAAAGCTCGTGTTTTTTCAACTCAGCAACCAAGTAGGGATTCACGACCGTGAATTCACCCGACAGGTTAGATTTCACAAACAGATTCTGGTAGGTGGGTTCAATGGACTGCGATACCCCACAGATGTTGGAGATGGTGGCGGTGGGGGCAATGGCCATGGTGTTGCTGTTACGCATACCCACTTGCCTGACACGCTCACGCAAACTATTCCAATCCATCGTCAGGGAGCGATCCTGTTGCAGGTAACCGCCACGCTCCTGTTCAACCAGAGCCACGGAGTCGATCGGCAGAATGCCCCGACTCCACAGAGAACCTTCGTAGGTCGGATATACACCCCGCTCCTCGGCAAGATCCGTGGAGGCAGTGATAGCATAATAGCTCACCATCTCCATACTCTGATCGGCAAACGCCACAGCCGCTTCGGACGCATAAGGAATGCGAGACATATAGAGCGCATCCTGAAAGCCCATGATGCCCATGCCAACCGGCCGATGTTGGAGATTGGAACGACGCGCCTGCGGAACACTGTAGTAGTTTATATCGATGACGTTGTCGAGCATGCGCATAGCCGTGGTGATGGTACGCTGTAGTTTGTCGGCATCCAGCGCGCCACCATCGGAAATATGCGCCGCGAGATTGACTGAACCCAGGTTACAGACGGCAATCTCGTTGTCATTGGTGTGCAGCGTAATTTCCGTGCAGAGATTGGAACTGTGCACCATCCCCACATGACGGTTGGTGTAGCGGATATTGCACGGATCCTTGAAGGTGATCCAGGGATGACCGGTCTCAAACAACATAGACAACATTTTGCGCCACAACTGGTTGGCGGGAAGACGCTTGAACAGACTGATTTCTCCTCGATCCGCCTTGGCTTCATAGTCCAGATACCGCTTCTCGAACTCTGCTCCCGTCAAATCGTGCAGGTCCGGCGTATCGCTGGGGCTGAACAGCGTCCAGTCTTGCTCCTCGGCCACCCGCTTCATAAAGAGGTCGGGCACCCAGTTGGCGGTGTTCATATCGTGGGTACGGCGACGATCATCACCGGTATTCTTACGCAGCTCCAGAAACTCCTCAATATCGATGTGCCAGCTTTCCAGATAGGCGCAGACCGCACCTAGCCGCTTGCCGCCCTGGTTGACCGCCACGGCAGTGTCGTTGGCGACCTTGAGAAACGGCACCACCCCCTGAGATTTGCCGTTGGTGCCCTTGATGTGGGCACCGAGACCCCTGACGCGCGTCCAGTCATTGCCTAGTCCGCCAGCGTATTTGGAGAGCAGCGCGTTATCCTTGATTGCGCCATAAATACCGTCCAGCTCATCGGGCACCGTGGTGAGATAGCAAGAGGAAAGCTGCGGACGAAGAGTGCCCGAGTTGAAGAGCGTGGGGGTGGAACTCATGAAGTCGAACGAAGACAGCAAGTTATAGAACTCGATCGCCCTACCCTCGCGGTCAATTTCATTCATGGCGAGGCCCATGGCGACGCGCATGAAGAAAGCTTGCGGCAATTCGAATCGAACGCTATTGCTGTGGATGAAATAACGGTCATACAGCGTCTGCAGACCCAGATAATTGAAGTTGAGATCACGATCGGGTTGAAGCGCTGCCCCGAGCCGATTCAGATCGTAGCGGGTCAACTCTGTGGACAGGAGCTCAAGTTCCGCGCCACGCTTTACGAAGTCCGCGAAATATTCTCCATAACGATCTTGCATTTCGGCTTGAGTCGCTTCCTTGTTGCCATGCCCCAGGAAACCGAGCGCCTCACGCCGCATGCTGTCCAGTAGAAGCCGCGCAGTGACAAATGAATAGTTAGGCTCCTGTTCGATGCGGGTACGCGCGGCCATGAGCAAGGCCGGAGCGACGTCTTTCTCGGGTACGCCATCAAACAGGTTGCGCCGAGTTTCCTCCAGTATCCAGGCGCTATCCGTGTCCATCAGACCACGGCAGGCCTCATCGACCACTTTCTGCAATCGCTTGAAATCAAGCGGTTTATGCGTGCCATCCTCAAGTGTCACCTTGATACCGTGATCAAGCGTTTCTCTCTGCGGCTCACTGGCCGTCTTTTCAGCGCGAAGACGAGCTCGCTCTGCGCGATACAACACATAGGACCGAGCAACCTTATGATGCTCGCCGCGCATCAGGGCCAGTTCAACCTGATCCTGAACATCCTCGATATGGATGGTGCCACCGGAGGGCATACGCCTGAACAAGGCCTTGACGACCTGCTCGGTCAGTTCCTCCACTACCTCATGAATGCGCCGACTGGCCGCCGCCGTGCTGCCCTCTACTGCCAGAAAAGCCTTGGTGATAGCTACGTTAATCTTGCTCGCATCGAACCCGTTTACCTTGCCATTGCGTCGTATCACGCGCATTTTGCCCGGCAGGTTCACACTCAGCTCAACATCCGCTGTGGGCACGTCAAACGGCGGCAAGGGAGACTTCGGGGATTGGATAAGTGATTCAGATTCCATCAGCGGGGACCTCGGGGAGACTAGGGTTCAACAAAACGAGGGACACTATAAAATGTGGTTTAAGTTACCGTCAAGCACAACATAGTGTGTTATCCCCTTTTCAACAAACGCCCACCTGAGGCCTTGACAAGACCGAATCCAAGACTACCGCAGGACTTAGATGAGACTTGCGGTACCATGTCCATCGCCAACTGACACGCTCATTTAGGCCTAACAAGAAAAACGAAAACACAAGGGAAAACCTCAAGGCCATGCAAAACATTCTGGAATGGATCAGTGACTGGACCAGGCGGCTTCTGCCCAATCCACAGGCCGTGTCTTTCGCGATCTTTCTGATAGTCATCTTTTTGCTGGTCATCAGCCTTGGCCAGATGCTTATGCCTGTGTTTGCCGCCGGTGTCATTGCCTATCTCTTGGACAGCATTGTGATGCTGGGCGTCAGAAAGCACATACCCCGGGTGTTTGCCGTGGTGGTGGTTTACCTGTTATTCCTCGCCTCATTGGCTTTCATGTTGCTCGCTCTACTCCCGTCGCTGTACCAGCAAACCATGCAACTGGTTCAACAACTACCTGGCTGGGTGACGCGCGGGCAAATACTTGTGCTGGAATTACCGGCAAAGTACCCGGATTTCATTACCGAAGATCAGCTACTGGAGGTCATGGCGACGATTCGTAGGGAGCTATTGACTTGGGGCCAGTCCATGCTGACTTACTCTTATGCCTCTCTGGTTAGCATCATTACCTTGATCGTCTATCTGATCCTGGTTCCCTTGCTGGTCTTTTTCTTTCTGAAGGACAAGGACCGCATTCTGGGTTGGCTAGACCAGTACCTGCCGACCGATCGCTATCTCTCCCACAAGGTTTGGGGGGAGGTGGACATGCAGATTGGCAACTATGTGAGGGGGAAGTTTTTCGAGGTGCTGGCCTTGTTTATCGCCAGCTTTGTTGTCTTCTGGTGGATGGGGCTCAACTACGCATTATTATTGGCCGTGCTGATGGGACTGTCGGTCGTCGTTCCCTATGTTGGCGCGACACTAGTGACTTTTCCGGTTGTGATCGTGGCCTTTTTTGAATGGGGCATCAGCGACCAATTCGGTTACCTGATCCTCGCCTACTCGATCATTCAGGCAGTGGACGCGGTGGTGCTGATCCCACTACTGTTTTCCGAGGTAGTCAATCTTCATCCCGTGGCGATCATCGTCGCCATTCTGTTTTTTGGCGGCTTATGGGGGTTCTGGGGCGTATTTTTCGCAATCCCACTGGCAACGCTGGTCAAAGCCGTGCTGAACGCCTGGCCGCGACAGAATAGCAAGTTACTTGAGGGACCGGATTAACGGATCGGGCTGTCGGATCTATGGGGGACTGACTGAACTCAAATAGCGGCAAGAAAACCCGATTAGATCTATGTCACTGTCGATTTCCGGCCACGTGCGAGCAGGTAAACCTCCGGGCTTCGATCCCGCGAAGCCTTGGGTTTGCGGACGGCAACTTTGGCAAACAGGTCTCTTGCCGTTTTGACGTAGGCGTCAACATCAGGGCCCTGGAACAGTTTCGTCACATAATCGCCCCCGGGCTTGAGAATCGCGCGCGCGGTTTCCAAGGCCAACTCGGCGAGGTGCATCCCGCGAGCTTGGTCGACAATCCGGTTGCCACTCATATTGGGCGCCATGTCTGAAAGCACCAGATCCACGGGTCGACCCCCGAGCACATCCATCAGTTGGGCCAGGATCAAATCCTCGCGAAAATCGCCCTGAATGAAGGTGACATGTGGCAAGTCTTCCACCGGCAGAAGATCAAGGGCTATAATCGACCCCTTTTTTCCGATCCGCTGGGCCGCGTACTGGGACCATCCCCCAGGGGCCGCCCCCAGATCCACGACAACCATACCGGGTTTAAGCAGCCCATCCCGCTCGTCCAGTTCCTTTAGCTTGAATACCGCACGCGAGCGATAACCCAGAGCCTGCGCCTGCTTGACATATTCATCCGCAAAATGCTCAGACAACCAGCGGCCACTGCTTCGACTACGCGCCATAATTCACGCCAAACAACAAAACGAAGGAAAGACAAACCGAGTGAAACCCGAACTGAGGAAATTCATGCGGGCCAAGGCCCATTCACTGAAACCCGTTGTAATTACCGGTCAGAATGGCGTCACGCCGGCGGTATTGAACGAGATCGATCTGGCCCTGGAACATCATGAATTGATCAAGGTCAGGGTTAACGCGGCTGATCGGGAAGATCGCAGAGCCATGATCCAGCAAATTTGCACTGACTCATCCGCGGAGTTGATTCAGGCCATCGGCCACGTCATCACTCTCTATCGGAAGACACCCAGTAAGCATTGACAAGCAGCGGCATACTACCGGCCACAAAAGCGCAGAGGTCAGATATATCTGACCTCGCAAATATCAAACTCCCTTACGCCACCCGGCGTTTGCACTGTAGCCACATCCCCCTCACGCTTGCCTATCAGGGCCCGGGCGATCGGCGAGGTAATCGAAATCATCCCTTTTTTGATATCGGCTTCATCCTCCCCGACGATCTGATAAGTCAACTCATCGCCGGTTTCCGCATCCGCCAAATCAACCGTAGCGCCAAACACCACCTTGCCATGCGCGTTGACCTGAGTCACATCGATGACCTGGCAATTGGACAGCTTGCTTTCGATTTCCTTGATGCGGCCTTCGGTGAAACTCTGCTGTTCACGGGCCGCATGGTATTCGGCATTTTCCTTCAGATCCCCATGCGCACGGGCCTCGGCGATAGCTTCGGTGATTTTGGGACGAACCACGGATTTGAGGTGGCTCAATTCTTCGCGGAGCTTTTCTGCACCGCGAGCCGTCAGGGGTACTTTTTGCATCGCTTTTGCCTGTCCGAACTTTAATGGTGAGGGATCAGTTTAGAGTTTTGTGCAAATCCTGCAGAGAATTCACGTCAACCGCAGCCATCTCACCCAGCGCAGAGCAAGTCGCCGAAGCCCCTGAAATCGTGGTGGTATAGGTCACCTGATCCTGCAGGGCCTGTCGACGAATGGTGAACGAGTCGGATATCGCCTTCTTGCCCTCGGTGGTATTGATAATGAACTGCAACTCTCCGTTCTTGATCATATCCACCACATGAGGGCGACCCTCATACACCTTATTGACGATGCCGCAGGGGATGCCGGCGTCTTCCAGTGACTTGGCCGTGCCACGGGTCGCCACCAACTTGAAACCCTGGGCGAGCAAATCTCTTGCGATGGGAATGACCTTGACCCGGTCGCTTTGGCGGATGCTGATGAACACGTTGCCATTCTTCGGCAGACGGACACTCGCCGCCCGCTGGGCTTTGGCGTAGGCTTCACCAAAGGTTTTACCCACGCCCATCACCTCACCGGTGGACTTCATTTCTGGCCCCAGCAAGGGATCGACGCCGGGGAACTTGATGAAGGGGAACACCGCCTCTTTCACGGAATAGTAGCTGGGAACCCTCTCTTGGGTCACACCCTGTTGTTCAAGAGTCTTGCCCACCATGCAGCGTGCGGCAATCTTGGCCAACGGATATCCTGTCGCCTTGGAAACAAAAGGAGCCGTCCGAGAAGCACGAGGATTGACTTCCAGTATGTAGATTTCATCGCCCTTGATTGCGAACTGGGTATTCATAAGCCCGACCACACCCAAGGATTCCGCCAGCAATCTAACCTGCTCGCGAATCTTGTCCTGCAGCGCGGAACTCAGGTCATAGGGCGGTATGGAACAGGCTGAGTCACCGGAATGGACTCCCGCCTGTTCGATATGCTGCATCAATCCGCCAATCAGAACCCGTTGTCCGTCGCAGATGGCATCCACGTCCATTTCGATGGCGTCATCCAAGAAACGGTCCAGCAATACCGGTGACTCGTTGGAAACACTCACCGCCTCGCGCATGTAACGTTTGAGATCTTCGTCGTTGAACACGATTTCCATAGCACGCCCACCCAAGACATAGGAAGGACGAACCACGAGCGGATAACCAATCTCGCTGGCGCACTGCATGGCATCCTCGGCCGAGCGGGCCGTTCGATTCGGCGGCTGCCTCAGACCCAGCTTGTCGACCAGTTTCTGGAACCGCTCGCGATCCTCAGCGAGATCGATGGAATCCGGCGAGGTCCCAATGATCGGCGCATTGGCGGCTTCAAGGGCTCTGGCCAGCTTAAGCGGAGTTTGACCACCGTACTGGACAATCACACCACAAGGTTGCTCAAGGTGAATGATTTCGAGCACGTCCTCCAAGGTCAATGGCTCGAAATAGAGCCGGTCGGAGGTATCGAAATCGGTGGACACGGTCTCTGGATTGCAGTTGATCATGATGGTTTCATAACCATCCTCGCGCAGCGCCATCGCAGCATGCACGCAGCAGTAATCAAACTCGATGCCTTGGCCGATGCGGTTCGGCCCACCCCCGAGCACGACAATCTTCTGACGATCGCTGGGCACCGCCTCACATTCCTCTTCGTAGGTCGAATAGAGATAGGCTGTCGCCGTAGCAAATTCAGCAGCACAAGAGTCAATCCGCTTATAGACCGGACGGATACCCAGTTTGTGGCGCGCCGCTCGAACCTGAAATTCCTGACTACCCAGCAGGCATGCCAAACGCGAATCGGAAAAACCCTTGCGCTTCAGAGCGAGCAACTCGTCCGCCTGCAAACCACCAAGGACTCTCCCACTCAAGTTGGATTCCTCTTCGACCAGATCTTCAATCTGGCCCAGGAACCACGGATCGATCATGCAATGCTGGTGTATTTGTTCCAGCGACCAGCCCAGACGGAAAGCATCAGCCACATAGAATATTCGCTCAGATCCTGGCTGACGAAGCTCGCGCGCCAGTTTGTCGGCTGAGTCTTCTGCAGAAAGATCGAGTTTTTCACTCAGTCCGTCCACACCAATCTCCAGACTTCTTAAAGCCTTTTGCAGTGACTCCTGGAAGGTACGGCCGATAGCCATTGCCTCTCCCACGGACTTCATTTGAGTCGTTAAACGATCATCGGCCTGAGGAAATTTCTCAAAGGTAAACCGAGGGATTTTCGTCACCACGTAATCAATGGTCGGCTCGAAAGAGGCCGGCGTCGCGCCACCCGTAATTTCGTTCCGTAATTCATCGAGGGTATACCCCACGGCCAGTTTGGCAGCCACCTTGGCGATCGGAAACCCTGTTGCCTTGGATGCCAGGGCCGAGGATCGACTCACTCGCGGATTCATTTCGATAACGATCATGCGGCCATCGAACGGACTGATGGCGAACTGGACATTGGAGCCACCCGTATCCACGCCGATCTCACGTAATACTGCGATCGAGGCATCGCGCATCAACTGATATTCCTTGTCGGTCAGCGTCTGCGCCGGAGCTACGGTGATGGAATCACCGGTATGCACCCCCATCGGATCGAAGTTTTCAATGGAGCAGATAATGATGCAGTTGTCTTTACGGTCGCGGACCACCTCCATCTCATACTCCTTCCAACCCAGCACTGATTCCTCGATAAGGAGCTCATGGGTCGGCGAGAGTTCAAGACCCCGTTCGCAAATCTCAGTGAATTCCTGCCGATTGTATGCAATGCCACCGCCACTTCCACCCAGCGTGAAGGACGGACGAATGATGGCGGGATAGCCGGTTTCTTCTAGGCAGGCCAATGCCTCTTTCAGTGTATGCGCCACATTGGACCGGGCTGAATTCAGGCCAATCTTGGTCATGGCCCGCTTGAATTTTTCGCGATCCTCCGCCTTGTCGATCGCCTCTTTTGAAGCGCCGATCATCTGGACAGAAAACTTTTCCAGAATCCCATGCTTGTCCAGATCCAGTGCACAGTTAAGAGCGGTCTGACCACCCATGGTGGGTAACAAGGCATCCGGCCGTTCCTTTTCGATGATGCGAGCGACCGTCTGCCAGTCGACCGGTTCGATATAGGTGGCGTCGGCCATCTCCGGATCGGTCATGATCGTGGCCGGGTTAGAGTTCACCAAAATGACGCGATACCCTTCCTCTCGCAGAGCCTTGCAGGCTTGTGCGCCAGAATAATCAAACTCGCAGGCCTGCCCGATAACGATCGGACCGGCACCAAGCAGGAGGATAGACTGGATATCAGTTCTCTTTGGCATGAGGCGGGGGGTTCGTCAGTGGCGGAGGGATTGCATCTGATCGATGAAACGATCAAACAAAGGCCTTAGATCATGTGGTCCCGGACTGGCTTCCGGGTGCCCCTGGAAACTGAACGCAGGATGGTCGATCAACTCAATCCCTTGCAGGCTTCCATCGAACAGCGAGCGATAAGTGGGACGGACATGGGCCGGCAAACTCTGCTCGTCGACGGCGAAACCATGATTTTGACTGGTGATCAGCACCCGCCCGGAATCCAGCTCCTGTACAGGATGGTTGGCGCCGTGATGACCAAACTTCATCTTAATCGTCCGCGCACCCGTGGCCAAGCCCAGCAACTGATGCCCCAAGCATATGCCGAAAACCGGAATACGTCGTTCCAGAAACACCTTGATGGCTGAAATCGCGTAGTCACAGGGCTCAGGATCGCCAGGCCCATTCGACAGAAAGATTCCATCGGGGTTGAGAGCCAGCACCTCTTCGGCTGGCGTCGTCGCCGGGACCACCGTCAAGCGGCAACCGCGATCGGCCAGCAACCGGAGAATATTGCGTTTGACACCGAAGTCATAGGCAACCACATGAAAGCCAGACTGCTCGGGGGTCGTATAGCCTAGTCCAAGCTGCCATGATCCCTCGGTCCAGGGGTAGGACGCTGAGGACGTGACCTCTTTCGCCAGATCCATACCCTGCAGGCCCGGGAAAGCACGGGCGGCCGCCAGGGCCTCACCGTCATTCACCAAAGACCCGGCCATCAGACAGCCGCGCTGGGCGCCTTTGTCACGCAAAATCCGGGTGAGCTTACGTGTGTCGATTCCTGCGATACCCATGACATGATGCGCCCTGAGGTAGTCGGACAGACTCCTGCCGGCCCTCCAGTTACTCAATCGTGCCGGAACATCACGGACCACCAAACCACTGGCGAAAAGCCCGCCGGATTCCACGTCTTCATCATTGATGCCGACGTTGCCGATATGCGGGAAAGTCAACGTGACAATCTGACGGGCATAGGAGGGATCGGTAAGAATTTCCTGATAGCCGGTGATGGAGGTATTGAAAACAACTTCGCCCACCGAGCACCCCTCGGCGCCTATAGCCACACCCCGGAATAGCGTTCCATCTTCCAGGGCCAGTAATGCTTGGGTATTCAATAGAGTCCACCTTAAACATGCAAAACGGGATGAACCCTGAGGTTCGCCCCGTTCATGTCGATTCGCTTAAGCCTTAAATGTGAATAGGATTTTATGAAAATCTTGGCCATCTGTCCATGAGAATACCGGATAGCCACGCGCCACACCGGTGTTCAAACGGTCATTTCATGTCACCCGCGTCGGGATACCCCAATTTCCCGACCAGACTCAGCGGGTCATTTGGGTCCAGCCTCCCCATCAAGGGCTTACGCCTATCCTGATCCGTTACCTGATAGATCAAACCCAACCAATTGTTGAACACGGCCTTGGCCGAATCGCGCCAAGTGTTGTCCAGATGGGAAACGACCTCTTGCTCCTCAAATTCTGGAAGCGGCAGACCCTCTCGCCGCGCCCGTTGTATCTTTTGCCCATGGCGGTTCAGCCGGTCCGAAAGGTCAAGGTTGAAATAGTGTTCCGGCAGCGGTGGATAGTCCTCGCGTTCCCCCATGTAGTAACGCGTCACCTCCCGCTTGTACTCCTTAAAGAGACTGATGGTGTCGTACTCTGGGTGGCCCTGAAAGAAAACAACCCGGACCAAATCTTCGCTGACGGCCAGATGAACCCCCGCTTCCTCACTTTCCACCAGAACACGCAGTCCGACACGCTCCATGTCTTCCCGAAAAATCTCGTTGAACCGTGAGTGCGGGACGTCGAAACGGGTATTGATCATTGAAACCAACGGGTGAAGGGGCTCAACCACGCGGTGCGAATAAACGCCCCAACGCTTGAATCCCAGATGAGTTCGTTCGATGCCATAACCGTATTGGACGAGCGCATGCGTGGCCAGACAGGAACAAAGCGTGGAAGTCACATTTTGGCGCGCCCAATCGAAGACCTCGGTCAGCGGCTGCCAGAAGGGCTCCTGCTGCAGGTGGGCATGGGTCACATTGGCGCCACTGATGATCAGGCCATCCAGACCCTTATCACGAATCTTTTCGAAAGATTCGTAGTAGCGATCAATGTGCGTCTGCGCCCCGGTACTGTGGGATGAACCAGGGATCGTGAAAGGATGCATGTAAAACTGCACAATCGGATTGGCCGCGCCGACCAAACGATAAAATTGACGCTCCGTCGCCTCCAACGCTGCATCCGGCATCATGTTCAGGAGGCCGATGTGCATTTCACGAATGTCCTGATGACGCGCCCGCTCGACGCTCAGGACTTCCTGCCCCTCATCCCTGAGGCGCTTGAAGGTCGGAAGATCGGTGAGGGCAACCAGAGGCATTCAGTTTCTCCCCGTATGCAGCTCGACGATCGAATCAGGCCAGGGCATCACAAATCAGGCCGATAAAGTCAGCCTCATTAGTGACAGCCCCCAGATCGCCTACATCAACCGTATAGCCTAGTTCACCGGCGATAGTTTCGTAGCGTGGAATGCGGGCGCGAAAAAGGTTGGGGAACACCCAGGCGACAAATTCATCCGGCGGAATCTGGTCCACTGTGCCATAGCCTCTTTCGACCATGAAGGCCGGCAACTGCTCGTCAAGGAAAGCTTCTCGATAGTACAGTGGTTTGGGATGGCTTTTGGCACGATCGATCAGGAGCTGATCAAGCTCGATAGAAGTGCGGATATAGATGATCAGCGTATGCTCGGCGAGAATCTTGAGGGTCTCGGGGTCTTCTAGTTCGCAGACACTGCCACCACCGTCATTAATGAAATTCTTGTAGCCGTAGATCGCGTCCACCTTACGAATGAATTCCGGGACGTCGCGCATGGCGTTTATTTCCGCTTGGCGGTGCAGGTCCTGTCGCCGCTTGAATTCATGGAGACTCAGACCACCCAGCGCAGGATCACCCAGCTTGCCGAGAAAGCTGGAAACCGGCGTCAAATTATCGATAGTGATATTGCTGCGAATGTAGATGGAATCCGACTGCAACAACTCCCTGAGAAAAGGGACCTCCATCGCCTGCAGCTTGATGTTGTCCGAAATCGGCTCATCCAGATACCGTGTTCCGATTCGGTAATCCCCAGAGTAATGAAACCAGGAATGCCTAGGCAGCTTGTTGGCGAGCGTCGTCTTGCCAACGCCCGACATGCCGAGCAACGTGATGCGCTTACCTTCCCACTCCAAGAAAGCGCTAGGAGACATTTTCATTTTTGGACTTCCGGATGATCTTGCATGGTCGTGATTACTCGGTTTGGTTGATCATGTGGTTGGCGGTCTGGTCAAACATCGCATCTAAGCGTTCACGGAATTCGGCATCCTGAACCTGAGTGTCTAGGGCATTTCGCATGCACACAAGCCACTGTTCACGTTCCTTGACCCCAATCGAAAAAGGCATATGCCTCATGCGAAGACGTGGATGACCAAATTTCTCCCAGTAAAGATTTGGGCCACCCAACCATCCAGATAGAAACATGAATAGCTTGCTCTCGGCACCCCGAAGGTCCGGGGCATGCATGCGTCGCACCCCATCAGCCTCGGGCAACTCATCCATGTTGCGATAAAACCGATTGACCAAAGCTCGCAGAGCCTGCTCTCCACCCAATTGCTCATAAGGTGTTTGCGCTGACGGATCAGTCACGATAAGCCACAAACGTCACTTGGCTAGACATTTGCCGTTCTTGTCCTTAGCTCCCTTGCAGGTCTTGGAGCCCGGCGATGAAACGGACTTATTTTTCTGAGGGGGCTGGGTTGCCGAAGCTGTCGGCTTGCTTTGAGCTCGATCGGCAGAAGACAAACCATTGACCGGTGCTTTTGATAGCTTTGAAGCCGATATCGTCGATGATGCACGAGGGCCGCTTCGCTGAGTCAAAACTGCGGGAGTTCTAGACGCTATCCGTAAGGAGTCAGACTTGGGACTGCGCGCTCTGGTTTCCCAAGACTGAGCTATAGAAACTGAGGACCTTGAATTTTTAAGCGGGCTGTTGACAGACCTGGAAGACTTGGCGACTGATGGTGTCATGCCACTTTTGAATCGCTTGGCACTGCCAAATGTTACCTGGGGCGGTTCAACATCTAAGCCACTAAAACGTCGCCCTTGGCCACGCGGCTCAGCGGGACGATCAAAACCAGCCTCGATGTAGCCAGGGGGTGCGCCATCGAGTTGGGCAAACCCATCATCAAGAATTTCCCGCATGTGATCATCACGCCGAACCCCACTAGGCCCCCCGAAGACAACCCCGATAACGCGACGCCCGTCATGCATGGCGGATGCCACCAGATTAAATCCCGATGAATTGATGAACCCGGTTTTGATGCCATCCATCCCCGGATAGGTTTCCATCAAATGATTGTGATTATCGAAGCTCTGCCCTCGATAGTAGAAACGGGGCGTTGAGAAGTAAGGGTAATAGCGAGGAAAGTCCTCAATTAACGCCTTTCCGAGACGATACATATCCCATGCCGTGGTTACCTGGTCAGGATCGGGCAAGCCTGAGGCGTTGCGAAACACAGTATCCCGCATTCCCAAACTTCGGGCTTTTGCCGTCATCATCGCGGCAAAGGATGTCTCGGTACCCCCAAGGTTCTCGGCTATGACGGTGGCAACATCATTGGCAGAACGTGTAACGAGACCAAGAATGGCATCCTCGACACCGATCGTTTCACCGGGCATCAGCCCAAGCCTTGACGGTGGGCGCAAAACAGCGTTCCGCGAGACATCCAGTGACGTATTAAGAGTGAGATCACCCCGCTCCAGCGCTTCAAACACCAAGTAAAGCGTCATCATCTTCGTCACTGAAGCAGGATGCCTTAACTCGTTCGCATACTTCTCGTACAAGACACGCCCGGATTCTGGTTCGACCACCAAGGCAGAATACTCACGAGCCTCAACCCAAGGCTGCCAAAGCGTATGAGTGGCCAAAATAAAGAGAAAAGCCTGTACTCGTTTCATTTTTCGTGTTTCTAGGTCTACCGCTAGGGACTTGATAGTGTGGTAACGGTTCAGCGGAACATAAAGACAAGATCACAGGGTCAAAGACCCCTTCGAAAACCGCAATCCGCTGGTGGAGCTAGCCCTGCTTCATCACCCGATGTTTTTCGCGCTCCCAGTCACGGTCTTTTTCAGCCGCACGTTTGTCATGCATTTTTTTACCTTTTGCAAGGCCGATTTCGAGCTTGGCACGACCCTTCTTCCAATACAGTGCCAACGGAACCATCGTGTAGCCTTTTCGCTCGACGTGACCGATCAAGCGACTCAGCTCGGCACGATGCAACAAAAGCTTTCGCGTCCTCACGGGGTCTGGATTTACGTGGGTTGACGCTGAGGTTAGAGGAGAGATATGCGAACCGAGCAGCCATGCCTCACCACCCTTCAGAACTACATAACTTTCCTTGAGTTGAACGCGGCCAGCTCGCAAGCTTTTGATTTCCCAACCCTGCAAAACCAGACCCGCCTCGAACCGTTCCTCGATGAAATAGTCGTGAGTCGCCTGTCGATTCAGGGCGATGGTGCCGGTACCGGGGCCATCCTTGTTCTTTTTTGCAGCCATCAACTGTGCCTTGAATCCCTGACTGAATCGCCGAAATGGGTTATTTCAACCCGTTACTTTTAATATCAACCACTTAAAAGCCTTGCCCGGTTTTTAAGAAGCCCCGCAAACCCAGTAAAATCAAGGGGTCGGTTTTGGTTAATCACGCAACGTGAGTGAAGCTACTCACGTTTTTATTCACGTTTTTGGAGACTGACATGAACAAATTCAGCATCATTCTACTAGCTCTGGCCACCACCGCCCAAGCCGATACCTTCATTGCCCCGACCATACCCGGCACGGATGCCCGCGACTTTGGTGAACCTGGCTACGTGATTTCGCGCGATCCGATCTTGGACACGACGACCATCACGCCGACGATCGTCGGGAACAGTGCGCCGGATCTGTCTGCCCCGCGGCTGGTCATCGATGGTGATGTGGCCTATCCGACCGTACCTGGCACCAATGCGAGGGATTATGGCGAGCCGGGGTTTCGGATTGAGCGGGGCCGGGATTTTGAGCCGGCCGAGATGCCGACCATGTCATCGCCTTTGTTGGATTGATCAGATGCTTTTGAGCAGAACTTCAGGTAGGCCGTAATGGCAATTCACCAACATCCTGAACAAGGCACTATCGTTGTATGTGATTTTTCGGACTTTCGGTCTCCGGAAATGACGAAGCGCAGACCTGCGATTGTCTTGTCTCCTAGACTAAGAAGAAGGGAGCGTCTGTGCACAATCGTGCCGCTAAGCACCACTCCACCGAAAGAAATTGCACCGTACCATTACCGTTTGCATATGGATGTTCCGTTGCCATCACCCTACTCCGCCAGCGCGCATTGGGTTAAGGCCGACATGCTATACACGGTTTCTTTTGATCGTCTTTTCTTGCCATTCTCAGGCAAGGACACGCGTGGCATAAGACAATATGACGTACGAGTGATTGACCGTGCGGATCTCCTGAAGATCCAATCCTGCGTCCTGCATGGGATCGGTCTAGCACCGTTGACTGACTACTTATGAGACTCTATTATTCTGTTGTCCCCGCTCTGCTTCGGCATCGGGCATAAGTCCACTTCGGTGGCCGCTGGGCAGCGGAGATTGCAATCCCGCCCAGTGTCTATAAGGCCTTACTCCGGTAAGGCCTTTTGCTGTCTGCGTTACTCTGTAGCCTCGCCTAATTCCGCAGCGCCCGCTCGATCGGACTCTCCCGCATCGGCCTGACGCGATCGTTCAGGCTTTTCATGACCGACTGGATGCGGGTCTCGATCTGCTTGACCTCGGCCTTCGGTCGCCTGGCGGCAATCATCTTGCGCTTCATCGAGCGGAGCTTGGTCACGGTCGTTTCGGCGGCATTGGCCATGCCCACCAGGCTGGCCTCGGGATTGTCCTGCATGAAGCCCTTTACGTCCTCTCCCTCCTTGGTCCGGCCCTTCAGCTCCGCTTCCAGCTCATTCAACCGGGTTAGGTTGGCGTAGAACCGATTGGAGTCGGAGGCCTGGGCATTGGTGTTGCCGATAAAGCGACCGACGCCGAGCGGATACTTGTACGGGGGCAGTTCTTCGCCGGACATCCAGCTCGTTGCCGCCTGCTCCAGCTTCATCACTTCGCGCCCGACTCCACCGGTCACCTGGCCAAACAGGAAGTCCAACTGGTCCGGCGTGGGAGAAATGACGCCCTGGGTATACTCGGATCCACCAGAGAGGCGGTTGATGCCCCAGGCGAGCTTTTTCGACAGCACACTGGCGGTGTCCTTGGTCCGGCTGAAACCGGGCGTAGGCGACAGGCTGCTGCGGTCTTCCTTGGCAATCGGCTTGCCGAATGAATCCCGATTCTCGGACAGCGCCACCAGAGGGTCAGCGAAGGTCGGGGCAATCGTCTGCACGCTCCAGCCGGCCGAGCCAATCGGGTTGAAGGTCTCGAACAGGGATCCCAACAAGCCCGCGACTTTCTTGCCGCCATCACGGCCACCACTCAGGGCAATATCGGTCACTACCCGGCCCATATTCGGCAGGGCATGGAAGCCCAGCGGATACGGCACGGTCAGGTATTTTCCATCCCCTATGGGCAAAATGAAGTTGCGTTCCCGCACAAACTCCGGCGGCTCGTCATCGTCATACCCGGCCATGGCCATCAAGACCGACTGCATGACGCCCAGCAAAATACCACCGGCCATGATCTTCTTGCCGGCCGGCCCCTTGAGCGTTTGCGCCAACCGCACGGAGCCTTGCGCCGAGGCATTGAAGAACGCATAGAGCGATCCCATCTGACTGGCAATCTGGCCCTTGCGATTGAAGTTGACGGTCAGATCCTTGGCCAATACCGCCGACTGATCCTTGGTCATTCCCGACTCGATGCCGGCTTTGTAGGCGGACAGCCGCACGGCATTTTCCAGCGTCTCGTTGTAGTCGGAGAGCCAGTCGAATACCCCGCGACCGAAGCGCTTGAGCTTGCCTTCTGCCGCTTTCTGCAATTCCTTCTGCAGCGCATCGCCGCGATCTTCTGCGGTGCGGAACATATCCCGGTATCCGGTCTTGCCGCCAACCTGCTGGAATTCCTCCCAGAGTTTGGACCATTCACTACCGGATCTCGGCTGCCCCTTACGATCAGCGCGCAAATCGGCGTAGATGCCTCTGAGCGCAGGACCGACACCCGTCATCACTTTGCCCTGCTGCCCGGCTAAAGGCGTGCTGGACAGGTTCAGCATACCGCCCTGGGTATCGCGGATGAGGTTGACCACGCCGAAGATCGGGTTGTACTGGGTATTGATGGATGACACGTACCGAGTCACGGTGCGGAACAGGTTCCAGACCCCGCCAAGATCGGCCGCATCCAGGTTCTTCAGGCTTTCCGCCATCCTCACCGCCCGCGCATCCTCGGTGGAGAAGAACAGGAACCGGTCCTTGCCCTTGATTCGCACGGCCAACACATTCGGCCGGTTGCGCAGCATCGGGTTGATCTTGTGCTCCACCAGTCCCGTTCTGGGATTGATGCGGGCCTCGGTCGGCTCTTTGATGATGCCGGCAATGTCGGTGTCCAGCATGCCCTGCTCGATCAACTCCTGCGCGACCTTGGCCGGCTGGGTGATTGCATCCGGATTGACCGCGTACCAGAAGCCCGGATTGGGATTCTGAATGGCCAGGCCATAGAGCGACAACGCCACCCGGTTCTTTTCGGCACGGGTGATGACCCGCTCGCGCTGCATCATGACCTGCGCCAGGATGTCAGCGGCGGCTTTACCGGAGCCGGTACGGCGCTTGCTGGCCGGTCCCTTGACCGAGAAGCCCTGCCCCGTGCCCATGCCGCGCTCGGAGATCTCCGCGCTTTCACGCTGAAGCGGGATGTAATGCTGGTAGGCGGCTTCCCAAGCGTCGATCGTCTCCTGGGTTTCCAGGCCTTCACGCACGAGCAGGGCACGGGTTTCGCGCAGGATCGCATCCACCTGGTTGGCGATCGCCTCCAGATCGGTGCGCACCCCTGCCGGCAGATTGGCCAGGTAGTCCAGCGCATCCTGGGTCTTGATGCCGGATCCGCCATCCGGGAACTGGTCCGGATTAACGCGAGCGTAATAGGCGTTGGCTTCCGGTGCGTGGCGGTTCCACAGGTAGGTTTCCAGGTCACCAATGCTGATGCCGCGGCTCGACATGGCGTCCAGCAGCGGCTTGACCTCGTTGACCTTGAAGTTGTTGGTCTCGTACTCCGCCTTGCCGTGATAAAGCGTTTCCTTTTGGTAGGGATTCCACGCATCCGAGGCGTTCAGCTTTTCGACCACGCGCTTGGTGTCGATCTGCTTGTCCGCCAGCTTGTAGATCCAGTCGTCCAGCTTGGCTTCGTCGGGCGCGGTCCAGTTCACCAGGGGGATCTGATCCAGCACGTTGCGGCGGTTGGAGAAACGAATGTCCGGGTTGCTGGCGTCGAACGCGCCGCTGTTGCCGATGGCGGATTTGATCTGGGTAGGTGAGAAGGCGATATAGATGTCGCTCTTGTATCGACTCCTCACGCCGAACCGCTTGGCAACATCCAGCTTATCCTCTGGAATATCCACAAAGTTTCGTATGATGACCCCGTCATGCTTGCCGGCTTGGGCGTCGCGTAAAGCAGATTCGGCGTTATCTTGGGTGATGTCCGATCCTCGAAAGTCCACCACATACGGGTTTTGCAGACTTAGGTAGACGTCGTGGATGGCTCCGCCACGCAAGCCCATCTTGTGTACTCCAGCAACCCGTTTGTTGTCAGTGAAGAAGACGCCCCCGTCATACCCCGGCTTGAACGCGCCCCCCTCAAGATCTTTGCGCCCACCGTGATAAACCACCAACGGCTCACCCTTCTCATCCACCACTTTGCTATCGCCAAACCACTTCTTGAACTCAGGCGATTCGGTCTGCTTGCGGCGGTTGGAGAACAGCGGCATCCCTTCGCCCAGGACCTTGTCGCGCATGGCGGGGGTAATGTCGATGGCCGGCTGTACTGATCGGCCGTCCTCTAGTGCTCGCAATTGCGCAAGCTCTTCCTTGGACATTTTCAGCATGATGCCGTCGCCGTATTTACGCAGCATCTCGTTGCGGAAAGTGTTGACTTGCAGATTCCTGTCGCCGGCTGATCGCGTATCGATCGGCAGGTATGTTTCCCCCACGCGCCCGCCACCGAGCTTCTTCAGCACGTCATTGGCGACGGATGGAACGATCTGGTCGTAGAAGGCCAGCATTCCGCTGCCTCCTACTTTGAGGTCCACACCTTCAAGGCGTCGTTCTCCTCCACGCAGGGGCGCACTCATTAGCTTTTCGGCAGCCTCCTTGCCGACCAAATCAGCTAGTTCCTTTTCGTCTTTGACGCTGCGCTCAATGACGTTGGAGCCATTTTTCTCGGCTACGACAAAATATCCAGGCTCACCAAAGGTCGCCATCTTGTCCTTTAGGGAGATAGCATCAACCTGCTTGCTCAGGTCATACAGGTCCGCATTCTGCTGGCCGTTGGCGAAGGCGATCTTGTCGAAGCCGTTTTCTGCGGCATGACGGATGGCCCGCTTGATGGCCAACGATGTCCAGGACTTGGTGTCGGTGACGAAGGGGGCTTTTGGCACAATGTCCGTGTTTGCTATTGCGCCGGCCTCAGTGTTTGATGCAATACCTAAAGCGTTACCATCACGGTCATAGACTTGATAACTTATTGTCCCTTCAGCATTTTTACGCTGCTTGACAACAGCGCCATTCGGCAACTCAAACCCCTTCTTCTTCCCTTCCTGGCCCCAGTCGCTCTGGATTTCCTGGACAAACATCACCTTGTTGCCTTCGGCATCGGTGCGTTCGTCGAAGCGGAGATGGGCTAGGATGTTGGGTTCGTCCCAATGCGAGGACCGGTAGGTCTTGTCGGCGGGCGGCTCTGGCTGTTTTTCGCGGATCACATAGGCCTTGGCCTCAGACTGATCGGCGTACTTGCTCTTGGGGATTTGGAGGAAATTACCCGGTACACTGAAATACCAGAACAGGTCTGGCTTGCTGGCTTCAGGGGCATTCTGAGCAGGCTTCACGTTGTCTTCGGTATAAGCGTTCCTATTGTCCGTCGGCAGCGTAATCAGTAGCTCCCGGTAATTCTCGCCGCCGGGGATGGTGTAGCTGGCGAATTTGGTCGAGTTGACCGGCCGACCAAATGACCACTCATCACCGACCTGCATAACGGCGCCGCCGTTGGCAAATCTCTGAGCAGCCTCGGCAGCTTCTCTGGTTGGGAACCGGGCATCTACCGGCTCAACTTCTCCGGTGCCCTTCATCACCTCATTTACCTGCACCCCGTTATCCGCCAGGAATGCAGCGATATCGGCCTTGCTGGTTTTCTCCTTGCCCCTCAGCTTGAGGAAATCCTCGATACCGGTCCAGGCGATCTCATCGGCCTTGATGCCGAGCTTGGCCTGGTTGCTGAACAGCCAGGCGCGCCATTGGGAACCCGGCATGCTGTCCATCTTGGATGACTGGATCCCGCGGGCAAGCTGACTGTAGAAGGTCGGTGCGCGGCGGTTGCTGTACTTCGGTCCCTCTTCGGCGACTCCAGGCGCGGCTGCCGCCTTTCCGGTACGGAGCGCCTGCGTTTGATTCCGCAGGTAGTCGAACTCCGGGCTGGTGTCCGCCGTCACTCTGGGTACGTTGCGGCCACGAACCACGAACGGATCCGACATCCCGTAGGCGCCAGACAGCTGCTCGTTCATGCTCTTGAATTCGCCTGCCTCATTGATGTGGATGGAGTCCATCACCAGGCCAGTCATTTTCATCAGTGCCGTGCGATCGGTCCCCACCGCAAAGGCCTTGGCGCCATTCAATGCTTTCAGCGCCTTGCGAATGCGCAGGGTGCGTCTTGATTGGTTGCTATCCTTGATGACGGATGACGGGATCGTCGTGACACCAAGCACCTTATGGCTGGCCGCCACGGCAATCAGGGTCACCGCATCCTTGTCGACCTCAATTTTCTTGGCCACATTCATCAAGATATCCGGTCTGGAAATAACCGTACCGGAGAATTCGCCGGCTTTGTACGGCGATACTTGGCCGAAATCTTTATCGTAGACCTCATAATCACCAGACGGCTCTATAAAGCCAAACTGATTGGTGTCAATGACGACGTGCCCATTACTGATCAGGCCCAGATCCTCCGCAAATTTCTTTGTCAGGTTGACGTCAGCAAGTGACGGCTCTGGATTTGTGGAGGGATGGTTATGCAGCATGTAGTAGCTGACAGCGCCCGCTTTGCTGGCCGCCTCGGCCAGGTCCGTCAGGTACTTGTCGACGTCGCTGCCGACGATAACGGCAGAGGAGGATGGCAGCCTGCTGGACAGGCCTACCTGGGAGACGATCTTTCCTTGTTGATCAAGGAAGAACATGCGGAAAGTCTCGAAGCGCGGGTCGCGGTAGACCTGCGCCAGGGTGGCAACGTCTTCTCTTGAATTTACGGTGTGTCCGACCAGGCTGACGCGCTGTCGGGCGGCGTAGGTGTCGGCAAGTCGGCGACCCAATACTCCCCGATCGGACCCCCGCAGAGACTCAACGGCGGCGGCTGCAGCTCGCTTCGCTGCCTGAGTCTTCGGCCCTGACTGTCCAGCCGGATCAGCATCAAGGAAGAGGTCGAGTTGTTGTCTGAAGAGGTCATCTTGTAATGGCTCGGAAACCAGCGTGTTGCTGTTGGCGCGATTGGAAAACTTTGGACCGTCATCTACCGGGGTGATTACAAACCTTCTTCTTTGAACATTCGCTCCCGCTCCTCCGCTGCTTCCCGCATCTCCTTGAGTAGCTGGTTCTGCTTTTCCAGCATCTGCAGCCGCTTCTCTCTCGGAACCAGCGGCCCGTACTTCAGGTTGTCCAGCATCATATGCTTCGCTAAGTCTTTGACTGAGTTCTCCACGCAAGTCTCCTACGTCATATCCGAGCGCTTTCAGTTCGCGCAGTTTGTTTTCGATATCCTTCTGGATCTGCCGCACCTGCATCCGCTTGCGGGCACTGTCCTCGTACAGATATTTAGCTTTGCGCTGGGAAGTCTGACGGTCACCATGGAAGCAACCGACTGTGCCTAGCTTATCGCATGCAGTACAAGTCCAAAGACCCTTGTACTGTTTTTTTAGATCCTTATCACCTGATAGTAGGGCCTGTTCTATCTGAACAAAGCTGGTAGTTGGCTTGGTCTTGAACGTGCCAATCTCTACCGGACATAGACTATCGTCAATGATGCTTTTTGCAAGATTGGGGAATTGGGCTTGTAAGGTTTCCTTGGAATGATGGACCCCCTTCAGGTTGACCGGAAGAACCACGGCAATCCTGTCCTGCACCGGGATCAGCATATCTTCCGACATACCGTCCGTGGTTGTTACGGCAAGCATCAGGTCAGGATTTGCCCCCGCCTTCTGAATGTTGGTGGAGTCTACTGACAGCATCTTCAGGTTAGCGTCGTCGAGCTTTCTCAGTAGCTCAGGGCGCTTCGAAAATACCTGCAGAACAATTCCCTTGTCGTTCAGCGCCTTCACCAGATCTACCTGGGCTTCAGATAAATCACCCTTATCATTAAGTCGTAGCGCCAGGCCGGCTTCACTAAGGTTGCTCGTCTCATAAAGTCGAGCAATTTGCGTGGCAGCCTCATCAGGAAAATTTTCTAGCGCGTATTCAGTGAATTCCGACTTGGCAATCTCATTAGGTCTGGCATTCACATCTGCCGCATAGCAGTGTTCCGCGCATCCTTTGCTCGGATCGCAATTAAGGAATGACGTCGAAATATCCTTCTCGGCCTTGCGGTTGTTGCCTATAAAGTTGTACGTCATTACCAGCTGACGTATGGCAGCATCACCCCTCTTTGCGGCCAACTTGAATGTCTTGATGATTTCCGTATTAGCCATATTCTGGTTACCCCACACCGGATTGGATTCCAGTGCAGAGATGTCCTCTCCGGCACGCGCTCGCTCCAGCATTTCCCGGTACACCATGCCCTTGATGGCGGCGGCAGCCCATGGGGTGCTCTTATGCTCTTCAAGAGTTGCGCGGACGCGATCTTGCTCTGCTTTCGGCAGCCTTGCCAGTCTGGCTTCAGCGGCCTCTCTGGCTGGCGCATTGATGCGTGCCAGGTCACCAGTGATGGAGGTGGCGCTGTTTGGATCTCTCGGCTTGAGCGAGAAAGGAATATCCAGGCGCCCGGTCGGCTGCGTTCCTGACTTCCGATAATCAGCATACTTAGCCAGCGCTTCGATGACAGCATCTTCCGCCGTCTTCAGATCACTTCTGGCGATGGCGCCTTTGGCTCCTTGGCCATAGCCGGCCAATCCTTGCTTGATGCGTTCAATGAACCCTTGGACCCGCTTCAGGAACGATGCTCCTGTGCCGGAGCGATGCCGGTTCATGGCAAACGCCATGCGCACCAGGGCGTCCGGGGAGTGCAAAATGTCGGACACGAAGTCCGCTACCCACTCCTCTTCTTGGCTATCAGAAAGATTTTCGTCGTCTTCGCCAAGGTAGCCGCGACGCTTCAGGTGCTCAGCAACTGCGCCAGGCTTGTAGACCTTGCGCAGCGACGCTACCAGGCTGTCGTAGATAGCTGGCGCATTCCCTCTGAGGGCATGCAGCAATTCGTGGGCAACGACCCGACTTATGGGGGACGCTGAATCGGATGCGATGAAAAGCGTCGAAGGATCGTAGGGGTTTATGAGTCCGTCGAAGTCGAGTTCAAGTCCGGACTCTGACTGGACGTAGATGACGTCGTGTCCAAAGATAGCGGCAATAGTGCCTGCCAGTCGCATCTCAACACGGCGGGCGGAAGGCACATCCGACGCTTCTGCAGCTTTGACTCTGCTTCTAGGATCCGCCTTACCCTCTCCGGCATTTCTTCGATTAAATCCGTCGATGACGTCGTTGAGGTCATTGATTTTCTCCGTTCGCTCAGAAGGTCGCAGGCTTAATTTTAGTTCATCCTGCCGATTATCCTGCGCAAACAGGCCATCATCGGCCGGTGGTGCGTTGTTGGCATTGCGCCGGCGCTGGCCTTCGCGCTGCGCTTCGGCTAGGGCTTCTCGGTCGGCGTTGGCGCGGTCGGCGGCGGTGGGTTCTCCGAAGAGTCCTGATTGAGCTTGCGCAGTTTCCGCAAGGTTATCCGGTCCTGCAGGCTGAGTGGCTGCTTCTTGAGGATTGCCTGAAACAGGCTGCCCCCTGCTTCGCTTTGCCAGATTTTGTTGGCCTCTTCTTTCACGGTAGTTCTCCAGGCGTTTAACCAGATCTTCACGGGTGGCCCGTGGCGTTTCACCGAACATGTCGGTGGTGTCGCGGGTGGCTTCGTTATACGTGAAGTCCGCAAAGTCCGACAAGTCCTCGATGACCGCCTTGTTGCTGCGCGGGTTATCGGCAAACAGCCGGATGATGTCATAGGCTCTGGGATCAATATCCAGATCCTGCTGCTCGGCAATCTGTCGCATGGTCAGATCGCGGCGCTTGCCGTTGATGATGGCCTTGGCCGCATCCGCCAACCAGGGGCGGACATCGAATGACCCGTGCCCTTTGAGTCGGGAGAATTTCGGCGCCAACCGGGACAAGGTGGACATGACCAGCTTAGCTTCCGGGTCGACCGCCTGACTGTGCAAGCGGACCAGCTCTTCGTTGTCGTAGGCCTTCTGGAAGACAGCGGAATTGAGTCGATCATGCGCCTGGCGATTGGGCGTGCCGTCCGCATCCAGTAAGCCGCCCTGCTCCGACTCCGGCATGGACCGCACGAACTGCAGCACGGTATTCCGGCCCAGTGTCCCGTCCTCGTCAAAATCCAGCCCCGCCAGATCCAGCCGCTCGGCGTCGTTCTTGGCTTGCTCCACGGGTGACAGGCTGAGTCCGCCCGAGATATTCGATTCGTCACCGATGTCGGCGGTGATCTCGGAATCCGGCATGAGGCGCACCAGCACCGGGTTCTGCATGCCCTGAATGACTTCGGGGCTAACGCCATGCAGGTCATCCTGCTCCAGGTCGGCCCGGTACTGCTGAGCCGAGCCTTGTCGATAGGCTTTCTGCAGTCCAGCGATGCGGCCATTCCCGGCAATCGCGCGGAGTGCCTGGAGGGTTTGGTCACCATACTGGGCATTGACCGTGCCATCGGCGTTGTTGGACGCCAGCACGCTGCCCGCTTCCACCACCGCATATTGAACGGGAATACGCCGCCCTTTGGCGGTGACGGTGGTTTCCTTGCGGCCAAGCTGTGCTTCAGGGACAGTTCCGCCGGCAATGACGGGCGCGCCTTCCGCGAAATTACGCGATGGACTCAATCGCAGATAATCCGGATTGCCGGCAATGCTCTGCATCTGCTGGACCGAAGCCGGATTGGACCGGTTGCGGTTTTGCAGGATAGGGGCTAGCCGAACCGCCGACTCGGCACGATCTGCCGTCGCTGCAGGATTACCCACTTGCGGTATGCCAGACTGAGCCTGGGCCACAGGGGACGGCATCGTGGCGCCTGTCTCGACATTAAGGACACCAGCCCCCGCTGGCGCAGGTTGGCCCGCTTGCGGCGCGGTCCCGATGGGCGCTTGCGTGGTTTCATTGGCTAATGCAGGCTGGCCGACAGGATCGACGGCCGCTGATGCGGGGGCAGTGCCTCCGCCATCTCGATCAGGCGCTCCGCTCTCAGCTCGGATGCCTGCATCTCCAGTGCCCACTCCAGTTCCTGGTTCTGCGCCTGTAGCGAGATCAGTTCCTGCTGTAGCGCCTGTAGCATTGCTTCCAGTGCTTCCCGTGGGATTATTGGCATTGTCTAGTTCCAGTTCAACGATGGAAAAACGGCCGGCCCGAACATCCTCTGCGGCCTGTTGATAGCGCGCCGCCGTCTCCTGATTGCCCAGGTCGGCTTGCTCCCTGGCCATCCGGTCTAATTTAAGGGCGCGCTCCTCAAGTGTTGAGGCCGCGCCGGTGGGTGCTGCTGGGTTTAGCAGCCCTTCTTGCCCGGTCGTACCGGCTTCTTCGCTTTGCCTTTCATCGGCGATCTCCTGGGTGGTTGAAACTTCAAAATCGTCGAGCGCTGCTTGCGCATCGGTATAAGTGCTGTAGGTCTGGCCCTGCGGATCGAGGATGGCGATGCGGCCGTCACCCAGATCATTGAGCGTGTAGCCCTGCTCCTTGAGCGAGCCTAGCCCCGGCGTCGCGGTGGCAGGGTCGGGCGTGGGTTGGATTTCTTCGGCGCTTCCTGCTTGTCCTGCTTGTCCTGCAGGCGGCGAACTTGCGCTAATGGGATCTTGGGCATCAGTGGCTCCTGGTAGGCCGGTGGAGGAAATCGTGGTGTCTTCGGGTTTATCATTCTGCGCGGGCGTGCTGGCCAAGTCTTGAGCCTTTTGCTCAATGACCGAAAGCGGGGGCGCGCTGGCACGAATCGCCTCGCGTTCAGCCAGAATGGCTCTTGCCTGGCGACCCTGCTCAATACCCCGTTTGCCGGGCAGTGCTTCGGTACGAAGGATCTCTTTGAATTCAGGGTTCTCTCGCCAGAGCTTTCCAACTTTTTGATTGATGATATTGTCGTAAGCGGCAGCCGATTCCGGAGATTCACGCAACGGCGCAAAGGCATCCGCAAACTGCTGGTCATACCGGGTGTCGGTTTTTTTGAGCGATCTGGCCGCAGCGCCCATGGCCCCCGGCGCGCCCATGATGGTGGTCTGCAATACCGTTTGGTACAGCGTCTCCTTCATCTGGTTGAAGAGTTCTTTGGCGGTCAGCTCCTTATTCAGTCCGACCGGCGATCCATCGATCCTGGCTTCGGCGACGGTGGTGAACTGCTCACCCACTGCTTGCTCGGCCAAGTTCCTGACAAACAACTTCTCGAATTCGGCCCAACTTCCCTTCGCCACATTCTTGAGTAGCTGGACTTGATCCTTAAAGCCCAGCTTTTCGCCAATGATTTCGGCAGCACCAAACGCAATGGATCGCGCAAAGGCTTGCTGCGAGTCAAGGCCCTCATCAATGCCGCGCGCATACTCATCGCCCGCCACCTGGGCACCCATGCCCAAGAGGGGACCAGCCGATCCTCCCGTAAAAAGACCGGCGACCATCCCTGGTGCATTGGCGAGAGTAGAAGCGATCGCGCCTTCCAGATTCCGGTTGAACGCATTGGGCGCTTCACCCACTTCGTTCTGGCGCATCTTCAGCCCATCACGGGCCTTCATCTGGGCGCGGGAATAATCGGCGGCACCGGGAATACCCAGCGCCACACCCAAATCTCCGGCCATCTTATTCAGCCCGGCCGCCTGCGACTTGATCTGGTCAACGCCCTGCTCTACGCCGCGAGCCAGTGGTCCGGCATTGCGGAGCTGATTAGCGCGCTCAAAATCGAATGTGGTGGACTGGATCTGTCCGGTCGGCTTCATAGCCCCTGGGAAACGAACCTCGCGATCAGCCATCATGGCGGCTGATTGCGGTTCCATGCCGCCGCCTAAATTGCGGGCAGTCACATCCTCACGTCGACCCCCAATGCCGGCTAGGCGCGGATTCAGTGAGGTAACGCCGGCTGCTGATTGGTATTTCCGGTCGATGTATCGCGCAACCTGACCCGTCTCGCCTGGCTGCTCCATGAGGCGCTGACGCTGTTCCGGCGTGCTCGCCTCATAAGCCTGCTGGACCTGCTCCACAAACTGCGGATTTAGGTTCATTTGCAAGCCACTTTCCAGTTCGCGGAAGGCGGTGTCCTGCCTGAGCAGCTCGGGCGGCCGCGCTGGAGGCGTCAGATTCTTAACCGGCGGTGGTGCGATGGCCGATCCAACATCGTTGAGTAAGTTCTTGCCGCGCTGCAAAAGCGAAGGGGGTTCGACGGGAGTCGACGGTGCGGACGGCATCTCGGCCTGCATGCTCTGCCGAACATCCGCATCAGTGATCGCTTTGGGCAGCGTGACCTGGTCATCGGTATAGCCAATGCTCGGGGTTTCGGGTTCGGACTGGGTGCCGCGTGATTGTCGGATAGCCTCTAATCCTTGCCCGAACCGAGATAGACCCGACAGCACATTGCCGACATATTTATGCGTTTCGCCTTTTGCAAAAGACGGCGGGGGCACTTCATGCCGCTCGACATATTTGTTGTGCTCGCCGGCGTTATATCCGGCCGCCATGATGGCCGGATCATCCGAGCCGACCGTATCTCGAATATCGGCCAAATACCGCCCGGCTGCGGGAATGGCCTTCTCTGGGTTTTGCAGGTCTTCGATGCTATTCAGACCATATCGGCGACCCGTCCCGGGCATAAACTGAACAGGACCGATAGCACCCGCAGGACTTTTCGCACGGAGCCGTCTATCCCAATCCCCCAGAAAGCCGGTTTCAGCATTAGCGATGGCCTTGGTCATTCCCGATGGAAGGTTGTTGTCGGCGTCCGCCTGGGCAAATAGCTGGTCATATCGACCATCGTCCTGGCCCCTGCCTGTTTTCTTGGGCGCTGCCGGCTCAAAGCCCAGCACAACCTCGTTGCCTTCATCATCGTATGCCAGCATTTACTTGACCCACTGTAATGGAATGTTGACGGTCTTCCCGTTGATCTGCGCACGCCAGCCGATGAACGCGCGGCCATCCGCTGTGGTGACGGGTTTGTCCGGCGTCCCAATGGGTTGCCCATCGCGGGCGGCCAGTTCGGCCTGGTCCTGCGGCAGGTTGTGCATCGTCACCAGGCGCTCGACGGTGTCCACGTACTGGAACTGGCGGGCCGTCGACTCATCGCGCTGCTTGGCTATGTCGGGCGGATCCGGCAGGTTGTCGGCGGCTTTGGCGGGAGCACGGTAGATGTCCCCGGCTCGCTTCATGGCGCGGTCGCGGTCAAAGCTGGCCGCCTTGCCGGACTTGCTGACGCTGCCCAAGCCTTTGCCGTCCGCGTCGGCGTAGTTCTTTTCCTGCAACGATTGCTCGGTATTGAGCTTCTCCCGGCGCAATTCGGTCAGGGCGCGCTCGGCCTCTTCCTTGGCCTTGCCCTGGCTTTTCTTGCTGAGATATTCGAGACGCTTGATCTCGTCACCCACCTGACGCGAGCGGATCTGGTCCTGCTCATTGGCCGAGATAGGCTTATCCGGTCCAAACGCCTTGGCGCGTAGATAACCTTCCAGCGTCTCCCGATTTTTTGGGGTCTGCACATAGCGTGACAGGGTGCCGACCGCATCCAGCGGGCGCGCAATGTCGCTCTGCTGCATGATCGTCACCGGGTCCATCGGGTCGCTGCTGCCGTTGGCGGTATAGGGCGCGGTGTAGGAGGCATACTGGCCATCGGCGTCCACGCCTTCTATGGTCAGGAGTGGCACATAGCCTTGTGGGGTTTGCTGGAAGCCGGCCAATTGCTTGCCGGTCACGCGGAATGGTTTGCCGCTCATCTCGTCCTTGCCGACACCGCCCAGATTACGGGCCAGCTTTTGCTGATAGGCCGGCGCCAGGACTTTCAACGCTTGTGGATCGTTGGGGTTAAGCTGGCCGGACTTGAGTCGCTCGGAAATCTCCCTGGCTTGGGCCGTGTAGTTCGCATCCCCCAGCAGGCCGACATCGAGGCCAAAGCCCTGCAGCGCTTCCAGGTCACTGGCATCCGCGCCCTGCGTCTCCATCTTCTTCAGTCGAAGCTGAATGTCCGGGAACTGGGCTTGCAACTGACTGCGGCGCTGTTCTTCTTTGGCGGCATCCAGCTTGATCTGGTCGGTCTGCGATGCCAGGTCAAACGTCCGCTCCTTCATGCCCAATTCCTTGGACTTGATCGAGTTATCGAACTCCTGGTTCTTGGCCTGCGCCTCGTACCAGCGGTTTTGGGCTTCCTGCCCGGCCCGCAGACGCTCCGCCTCGGCCCGCCGCAAGTCGCGGTCGACGTAGGAGTCATAAAGTTTGTTGACGGACTGCAGCCCCGAGGTCAAACCCTCGGTAAAGCCGCGCATTGCAAAGCCGTTGGCCATAGTGAAATCTCCAGCAATGCCAGTGTTTTACCGCATCGCTTCAGGCGTTTGGGAACTACGATTTACCAACAAAAAGCCCGCGAGAGGCGGGCCTTGTGGTTAGGTGAGAAGGTCGTAAAGCGGTCGCTGGTCGTCGGGTGGCTTACTGGCCAGTCCCTGCTGGACGCGGGCGATGTCGTCGGGGAATTGCTGCTGCAGCTGGTGAATCTGTGCCAAGCCCTGAATGGCCTGCTGGACTTCTTGCTGGGTCAGCTCGCGGGGCTTGCCACCCTGCTGCTCGGGGACACGGCCCTCGGTCAGCATCGCTTCGTAGGGTTCGCGGGACGGTTGACCGTCCTCGGTGACGGGCTGCACCAACAGCTTGACTTGCATGGTGTCACGTCCTGTCGGGATCAGATCGGCAATCTGCACATCACCCACCCTCTCTTGGTCGTTCAAGGGAGATCCAATCGACTGGCCAATGATCGGCTTCAGCGCCAACGACAGCGCCTGCAACGTCTCCGGGTTACGGAAGGCCGCTTCGCCCTGGCTCTGGAACGCCTGCCCGGCTTTCTGCAACTGCTGCAGCGCGGGGCCGACATTGGGATTGGCCACCAGGCTCATCGCCGTTTCGGCCGTCTTGTCGGCGTCTTCATCCATCCTGTCATCGCCGGCATACGCTGCCAGCATAGGGGGCTGCTCGGGCGGCTGGGATGGTGACGGCGGCATGGCCTGCTGCGGGGTTACGGACGCGAGTCCTGGGTTCATGGGGTGCCTCCGATAAATGCGCCCCAGCCATTCATGACGCCATTGAGGGCTTGCTTGAACCCGTCAGAGGTCTGGTTATAGCTGGATGACAAGAGGATGCGGGTCGGGGTTTTGGCGAAGACCATGGGGCGGTCTTTCAGGATGTCAGGCATCGCGTTTTGCTCATAGCTGTCCTTGATGCTCGCTGCGCCCAATCCATTCCCGGCATAGTTATCCATCTTCTGCTCTAGCGTGCTGTCGTCCTTCTCGGCTATCACCGAGTTCTCGCCCAGCACCTGGTTGGCCGAGACGGATGCCTTGGCTGCTTTGCCAATGGCCTGCTCGCCACCAGGCGGATTGTCCATCGGCGAGTCTTTCGTGTACTCCTTGTACCCGGCCAATCCGGCACCCGCGGCCGTGCCGATCAGCGTGCCGATGGCTTCGTTCTTCGCTTCCGACTCCTTGGCGCTGGTTTCGTACTGGTCCCAGATCCGGCGGTTTTCGACATCACCCAAGCGGTCCAGATTGCGCAGGCCCATCATGCCGTAATTGAATCCCACGTTGTTCATACGCCGGCAAACCTCATATCACGTTGCGCGCTGGCCAAACCCAAGCGCGCCTGGTTCTTGATACCCACCTCGCTGGATGCTTTGGCGAGGGCTTGCTGTTGCGCCGTCGCGGCTTCCGCTTCCGGGGTCATTCGCACCCCCATGCGCCCAAGGGTGCGGGACTGAATGCCAGGGGCTAGATTGGGGCCGGACAGCGCCTTATCGACCTGTGCCAGACCCTTCACCATCAAACCGCCACGGGCAAAGTCGGCCTGCTCGTCGGCAAAGCCGCGCTGCTGTTGCAAAGCCTGGTCGAAAAGTTTCTCGGACATCATGTAGCGCGAGAAGGCCGCGTTGGCGGTCGGCGTGGCCTCGGCGATCATCTGCTGACCGATGTCGTAATTGCCCTGCTGCAAAGGACTCAGTCCTTTTGGAGGGGCTGCCCCTCCACCTCCGCCCAAGCCCATGTTCGTCTCCTATTTCTTGCCGGCGCTATACGTGCCCATGCCCAGGCTCATCATTGAGCCACCCAATTGACCCATGGCCTGATTGGCCGCCACATTGTCCTGGACCTGGGCGTTAATGCGTGCTGCCTGATTGCTGGCCGCGTTTTGGCCGCCGCCGGTCACCAGGTTTAGCCCCGTGCCCAGTCGCTCCTGATAATCCCCAAAGCGCGACAAGGCCTGATCACGGAAACCGCCGACCCGCTGGGTTTGCTGGTCCAGTGCCTGGCCCATTTGGCCCCGGCGTTGGTTGTATTTGTTTAGGTTATCCATGCGCCCTTGGGCATGGGTGCCGCGCCGGGCCGCATCTATTCCCGTTGCCGTCGTCCCCATCACGGCCAGGGCTTGGCCTGATCCCGGTCCGCCCGAGCGATTCGCCACAGCGGTCATACCTGGCTGCATGGCCGGCATCTGTTGCCAGAATTCATTGACGCCGCGATCCGCCGCGCCCTGGAAATCGATTTCACCCCGCAGGTCGCGGAGTTCGCGTCCCAGCTCGGCAGTTCGCTGGTTAGTTTGCTTCAGAAAGCCCAGGTCATCACGCAACCGCCGGCTTATGACTGGGTCGAGTTGCTGCTGCCAGAAGCGCCCCTGCTCGAAAGCCTTGCGATTGACCGATGCCGCTTTGAGTTCTTCGGGGGTGGGTCCCCAGCTATCGACTGGGCCACTGAATGCGCCCGCTGCACCGGCGGCAGATACTCCAAGGCCTACAGTCCCAATACCAACGGCGGCAATGGTCGCCGCTGACACGCCTGCAAATACCATCACACTGCTCCCGGCGCCGGCAGCGCCTTGATAAATTCGTCGTATTCTTCAAACGTCTTGCAGCAGAAGGTCGACTCCGGATCTTCCGGTATGCCGTCTTCATGCGCATAGGCGCAAAACCATTCCACGTCGGTCAATGCAATCAGGGCGCGCTGGGTGCCGGGTTGCGTCACCCAGACATTCGGCGCTTCCACTTCGGTCTTGTTGCCATCCTGATCGACCACCAGGCATCGACCACTGAGCGCCACGGTGAAATGCTCCTGCTTGTGGACGAGGGTCAGGATGCAGGATCCAGCCGGCGCAAAAGCCCGCCGACCAAACAGCCCTTTGGCCTGGTAATGCCAGACCGGTGGCTCGAAGGTGGTGTCCAGTTCCGACAAAGCCTGCGCCAGCTTGGCAAAGTTCTGCCGGTTATCGACGGCGATATCACCCTCTCGGACCTGAATCAGCTCAAGCACGCAGCACCCGCTCATAGACGTTCGCCACCGATTGCCAGCCAGACGACTTCTGGAATCCCGGTCGATTGCTCCACATGACGATGCGGTCGAAGCTGATAAGTGGATGCCGCAGGAAAGGCCAAAGCCGATTGTATTGGACAGTGGCCCGCCGTCATGCGTGGGGAAAAGGGATTGGGAGGAATAATGGAACCCTTGCTCACACCCAAAGAAGTCGCCCGGTTTCTGCAGTGCTCCACAGGGCACGTCAGAGAGCTGGCCAAGCGTGGCGAGATCCCGCACGTCAAGCTCGGACATCACTTTCGCTTTTCACGGGTTGCCCTTTCGCGGTATTTTGAAGGGGCCGGGCAAGGTCAGGAGACAAAAACATGTCAAACGACGGCATCTATAAACGGCCAGACTCCCGCTACTGGTGGGCGCTCTACACGGACAGCGGCGGCGCGACGGTTAGGCGCTCTACTGGGATCCGAATAGATCATGATCCACGGGGCACGGCGGCCAGGGCAGTTCGGCAGGAGTTCCTGTTCGAGCCGGCGCCCTACTCCACCAAACCGCCATCGGAATGGCTGTGGGAAGAACTGGCCGAGGTCTACGTACCGGAACTGAAGAAGAAGATCAGGCCCAGCACGTTCCAGCGCTACAAGGCGGCGCTGATCGTCCTGGCAGCGCATTTCGAGGGAACCCCGGCGGTTAGCACGGGTGCGCAAGTAAAGGCCTGGATACGCGGCCAGGTAAATCGGGAGTATGCGGCATCAACTATCAATCTGAAGATTGCGGTCATGCAGGGCATGTATTCCTGGGCCATTAAGGAATTGGATTGGGACATTATCAATCCATGGGCGGCAAGGACGATCACGCCCGATAACGAAAGGAATCGGTATCTCACCGTGGAAGAAGTGGACCGGTTAATGGAGTCCGTCAAGGAATGCTCCACCGCCTATTACATGGTGGACTATCTGATACTGGCCCTGAATACCGGGTTTCGCCCGCAGGAGTTATTGAAACTCACCTGGGATCGGGTGAATCTGGATAACGGCACCTTCACCTTTGAAAAGGCCAAGGCCAAAAACGTGGCGGCCGATCAGAAAAATGGTCGTCATTCGGTGATTCCGATCAACGCCAACGCGCGACAAGCGCTGTTGTCCAGGAGGGAGGCGCAGAAAGGCGTGGTGACTCGCTGGGTATTTACCAACCGAGCGGGTCATCAATTGAAAGATGTGGGCTTTGCCTTCAGGGAAGCAGTGAAGCGCGCAGGATTGGACGATGTGCAGCAGAGGGATCTGCGTCGAACGTTTGCATCAAGACTGGTGCAGGCGGACGTACCAATTCAGGCGGTATCAGAATTGCTCCGTCATGCGGACATTCAGATCACGCACAAGATCTACGCGCACCTGTCCGATGAAAACCTGAGAAATGCAGCGGCAGTGCTGGATACACCGCCGAAGCTGAAGGTGATATCACGTTCCTGAAGAAAACGTGATTCGTGATTCGATTCGTGTAGTAAAACGCGGCCTGGAACCCGCGCCGGCTATGGAATCACGATGAAATGGGTTATTTTACTTGAATGCACTTCCCCGCGGGTTAACCAGACACACAAACACGGCCCTACACATGACCGATCAACGATTGCTCCATGGACAATGGTCCTCACGCCTTGCCTTCATTCTCGCCGCCAGCGGTTCCGCGATTGGCCTGGGGAACATCTGGAAGTTCCCCTATTTGCTGGGAGAAAATGGGGGCGGGGCATTTGTTCTGGTCTACCTGGCCTGCGTCATTGGGATTGGATTGCCGCTGATGATGGCGGAGACCATGTTGGGACGTCGCGGACGACAGAGCCCCATCAACACCATGGCTTCATTGGCTGACGAAGCAGGCGCACATCATGCGTGGCGCTATGTGGGTTGGTTGGGGGTAGTGGCCGGGTTCTTGATCCTGTCCTATTACTCGGTCATTGCGGGATGGTCGATGGCCTACATCTTCAAGATGGCTGGAGGCTTCCTGAACAATGTCACACCCGATATAGCCCAGCAAACGTTTCAGGACATGAAAGCCGCACCTGACGTTCAACTGATCTGGCACACGGCATTTATGGGCGCGACTGCGGTGATTGTGAGCAAGGGCGTCAGCCAAGGCTTGGAGCGAGTGACTCGTATCATGATGCCTGGGTTACTGCTGATGCTGCTGGCCTTGGATATTTATGCTGCGGGGTCCAACGGTTTTGCAGAGGGGGTTTCATTTCTATTTAAACCCGAGTTCGACAAGCTGACAGGGGAGAGCATTCTCCTGGCCATGGGCCAAGCCTTTTTCTCTTTGGGACTGGGAATGGGCTCGATAATGGTCTACGGATCCTATCTGCCCGACCATGTTTCGATCGGCCGCTCCTCAATTTTCGTGGCCTTCATGGACACGCTGGTGGCTTTGATGGCTGGGATTGCGATTTTCCCGATCGTATTCAGTAACCACCTTGCCCCAGGAATGGGGCCGGGGTTGATTTTCGAAACATTGCCCCTTGCATTTGGTCATATGGCGGGGGGGGCACTGTTCGGCACCCTGTTCTTTATTTTGGTGTTTTTTGCAGCCATCACCTCGGCAATCGCCCTCATAGAACCCGCCATCGCCTGGCTATCGGAAAATTGCGGTCTGAGCCGTAGCCGAGCCAGTGCATACGCCGGGTCGTTTTGCTGGTTTCTTGGTTTAGGAACCCTGCTCTCATTCAACCATTGGTCTTCCCTAACATGGTTCGGCAAGAATGCATTCGAATTGGTCGATTTTGTCACCGCCGACCTCATGTTGCCAGCAGGCGGCATTTTGATCGCCCTATTTGCTGGCTGGATTATGAAAAAACAAGACAGCGAAAAGGAACTGGAACTGGGGAGTTATTACCCCTATTGGAAAACCTTGATCAGATATGCTGCACCCCTGTCCGTTTTCATCATATTTGCCCACGCAATGGGACTTCTATAACTTACGGAGTCTGGACCCAAGCTCACTCAAAGGAAGCATGAAAGTCGAGGTCGCTTACGCAAAACCGGAGTCTCAAGCGCTCCTGACATTGGAAATTCCCGAGGGTACTACCGTCGCTGCTGCCATTCAAACTTCAGGGATCCTTCACTGGTTTCCCGAAATCGAACGAAATCCCCTTTCGACAGGGATCTTCGGTCGCCCCTGCGAACCTGATCAAAAACTAAAATCCGGCGATCGCGTTGAGATTTATCGCCCATTGATAGCTGACCCAAGAACTGCTCGCCGGGAGAGAAGCCAAAAAAAGTGAAGGCTGGGAGCGATCTACTCAGCGTCGCTGTCGAAGGGGTCGGTGATCATTTGCCAGATGGTCCTTTCACGATCAATTTTAGGTACATTGATTGTCGCGTCCTTTTTCATCTCGATGGAGGGCAGGGTCCCAGGACGGAAGTCCCCTTGCAATTCGGCCAACTCATCCCCCTTAAAAATCAAAGTAACATTTTTCTGAACGCGTGGCTCATCTCCCGGTTGATTTGAATAGACATAGTCCCAGCGTTCGTCATGAAAAGGATCGATCATCAAAGGCGCTCCCATGACGTAAGTCACTTGGCGCTTGGTCATGCCCGGTCGCAACTGGTCAACCATCTCCTGAGAAATGATGTTGCCCTGGTGAATGTCCTGGCGGTAGACGAAAGGAAGCCAATCCCAGGAGCAGGCCAGCATGGATAGGCCGATGGCAGCAGCAATGACAAAGCGTAAGTGGCGCATGGTATGATGCTAGCGTACAAGTACAAGCTGGCAATCATACCTTATAGGGCAGCTTAAAACATCGAACGGAGCAGACGCCCTGGAAAGCAAAGATATCCGCAACGCGGGCCTGAAAGTCACCCTTCCCCGCATCAAAATCCTTGAAATTCTCGAACGAAGAGAACCCCATGATCGCCACCTGAGCGCGGAAGAGATTTTTCGGTATCTCGTAACGGAAGGCGAAGAAATCGGTCTTGCCACCGTTTACCGCGTGCTTACTCAGTTTGAAGGTGCAGGCCTCGTGATCCGCCACCACTTTGAGGGGGGAAACTCGGTTTTTGAGATTAATCGGGGCGATCATCACGACCATCTCGTTTGTGTTCAATGTGGCCGTGTCGAGGAGTTTCAGGATGAAACCATTGAAATGCTCCAAAAGGAAATAGCCAAAAAGAAGCATTTCGCACTCACCGATCACTCCCTGTGCCTTTACGGCGTTTGCTGTGAATGCCAAAAGGCCCGAACCACAATCTAATTTACCCGCCATCTCCAAAAGAAGAGCGGCGGCTAACCCTAAGTCATGTTCAAACCCCTTACCCTCTTTATTGGGCTGCGCTATACAAGAGCGAAACGTCGCACCGGCTTTATTTCCTTCATCACTCTCACTTCAATACTGGGCATTGCCTTAGGAGTCGCCGCACTTATTACCGTACTGTCGGTGATGAATGGTTTTGAGGGCGAGTTGCGTGATCGAATACTAGGAATGACTTCTCACGCATCAATTACCGGCACTGACGGCGAACTTCACGATTGGGAAACGCTCCAGAAAGCCCTGAAAGCTGAATCCCGAGTCAAAGGATGGGCACCTTATGTTGAGGGGCAAGCCATGATCAACTCCGACCGACGTGTAAGCGGCTCGTTGATCAGGGGGATTCTGCCCGAATTCGAACCGCGGGTGTCCGAAGTCGCGACAAGGCTGGTTTCCGGCAATCTGTCAGATCTCAAGGCAGGAGAGTTCGGCATCATTCTGGGTGCGGAACTGGCAGAACATCTTGGTGTGATCACTGGTGACAAGATCACGGTGATCACACCCCAGGTTACTCCGACACCAGCAGGCATTCTGCCAAGACTTAAGCGCTTCACCGTGGTTGGTATCTTTCATGTTGGGATGTTTGAATATGACCGCAATTTGGCACTGATCAATCTTGACGATGCCAAACGATTATTCAGCTTGGCCGATGCCGTTTCTGGCCTGCGGCTCAAGGTCGATGATGTTTTCTACGCGCGACAGATCGCCAGAGAGATCGGCCCAAAACTACCGGGCCAATACATGATTACCGACTGGACTCAGGCGCACAGCAATTTCTTCAAGGCCATCCAGACAGAAAAACGCGTGATGTTCATCATCCTGTTGCTGATTGTCGCCGTAGCCGCTTTCAATATCGTCTCAACGCTAGTCATGGTTGTAACCGACAAACGAGCGGATATAGCAATACTCAGAACCCAGGGAATGACCCCCCTATCGGTCATGGCCATTTTTATCGTGCTTGGCACGGTCATCGGTTTGTTCGGAACGCTGATTGGCGGCATTGGCGGAGTCCTGCTTGCCCTTAATGTCGAAATAGTAGTCCCCGCCATTGAAAAACTCTTCGGCGTTCAGTTCCTATCAGCGGATGTTTATTACATCAGTGAACTGCCCTCCAAACTGATATGGGCAGATGTCTACCGAATAACTGGCGTAGCGTTCATCCTCTCGATCATTGCCACGCTTTACCCGGCCTGGCAGGCATCAAGAATCAAGCCGGCAGAGGAACTACGTTATGAGTAACTCGGTGATTGCCTGCCGGAACCTAAATAAGCGCTTCAATCAGGGCGATTTAGATGTCAATGTGCTGGAAGACATTACCCTTTCGATTGGTACCGGTGAACGAGTTGCCATCATGGGCTCTTCCGGTTCAGGTAAAAGCACCCTGCTCCACCTGCTAGGAGGTCTTGATACACCGACTTCGGGTGAGATTGAATTGGTTGGCCAAAATCTATCTGTCCTGAATGAACGGCAACTGTCTGCTTTACGCAATCGGGCTTTAGGGTTTATTTACCAGTTTCATCATCTCTTGGGCGAATTCACATTGCTTGAAAACGTCGCAATGCCGCTACTCATAGCCAATATCGGGATTGAGGAGGCCAGAGAGCGTTCTAATGTCATGCTTAAACAGGTTGGCCTGAGCACCCGCATCATGCATAAGCCTGGCGAACTCTCCGGCGGTGAGCGTCAACGTGCAGCCATAGCTCGTGCCTTGGTCACAAACCCCCGCTGTGTTTTAGCTGACGAGCCTACAGGCAATCTAGATCGCAAGACGGCCGACCATGTGTATGGCCTGATGCTGGATCTTAACGAAACTTATGGTTTGAGCTTTCTGGTAGTCACGCATGACGCGAGCCTTGCATCGCGGATGGAGCGCCAGTGGCGCTTAACGGATGGCCGCCTGGAGAAGGATTGAGTCCCCCTGCGGATTGATGGGGTAACTTTCAGCCCGCTGAGACACCGGGGCTATAATCTTCACACAACAAAAAGCCCCGACTAGCGACTAGTCGAGGCTTTTGAGTAATTGGAGCCTGGCAGTTCCCTACTTTCGCACAGGTAATCTGCACTATCATCGGCGCTAAGCGGTTTC
>JBILGM010000088.1:0-5092 GCA_044351045.1 Methylococcaceae bacterium
TGGTGGTGCCGGCCGGCACGATACAGGCATAGTTGCCCGCCACAGTCTGGCTGAAGCTGGTGCAAGTGCCAAGGTAGGTAAACCGCTCGTTCGTGGCATTCGAGCCCCCGGCGGTGGTCACCACCACCGAGGCCGACCCGGCCGTGCCCGCCGGGGTCGTGCAGGTGGCGGAGGTCGCCGATGTCACGGTAAAGCTCGCACAAGCCTGCCCACCCACCGTTATGCCGGTGACATGGGTAAAACCGGTGCCGGTCAGGGTAATCGCCGTACCCCCCGCCGCCGGGCCATTGCTCGGCGAGACGGCGGTTACCGTGGGCGGTGGCTGGGTATAGCTGAACAGGGTGTTGGCGGCGTTCGAACCGCTCCAATTGGTGACGACCACGCTGGCAGGCCCGCTGACCCCCGGCGGCACAAGGCAACTGGCGCTGGTGGAACTGGTCGCACCGAAACTTCGACAGGCAACCCCGCCGATAGTGATGCCGGTGATACCGCAGAAATTAGTCCCGGCGATGATGACCGAAGTGCCTCCCGTCGAAAGCCCCGAGGCCGGTGACACGGCCGTCACCGTGGGCGGCGGGAGTGATGGATCCGGATCAATCGTCAACACCAGCGAATCCGCGTTGGCCCCGCTGCCCCAGGTCCAGGTGTAGGTGCCCGGAGCGAGTCCGAGGCTACAAATGCTAGTATTTCGATAGGTCGCAGACCCGTTCAGGGTTGCCCCCGATCGGTAGCCGGTCGGTAGGTTAAGCCCGGCCCCAGCACCGATACCCGTAATACCGGCCCAGGAACCGGATGCGGATGAGGCAGCCGCACGGTTATATCGCCCAAACCTCTGCGGTCCCTCCATAGTAGGGACGCTGTAACCCTCTCCACCCACTTGTCCGCCACCCACCAACAGCGCCGAAGTTGGTTCGACATAAGCTGATTTTTCGCTTCTTTTAAATGTGGGAAAGGCGCTCGTCTTTGCAGAGCCCGATAGCCTCATATCGACCTGACTCCCCGACTGCGTGACCCGGATATCGATGCGCGCCATGGACGTGATCGGGGCAATACCCAGCCACAGGCCGATCATCACCCACATCCAGCAACCCAGACCCTGCATCCGATGGTTCATGTGTTCGTTACTCACTGATCTTGGCTACCGCGCTACCCGCCAAAAAAAACGGCGTTAACTTATCACATCCAGAAATAGAAACCTTGCAAAAGCTCAACGCGCCACGCGGGCACCGGACCGGCACAGAGGCCGGGTGCCGGGGTTGAGCCTTGCTCGCGCTGGGGCCGCGCCCCTCCGGCTCAGGACCAGGGGGCGGCGCAGCAAGGCTGCGTTTGCTCGGGGCAATGGGGGATGGCGGGGCGCTGCTACTTGTGCCGGGGTGGCTGCAAAAAAGTGGGCAGGTGAAGAGCATCTTCCCAAAACGAGAGGCCGCTCAAGGGTGCGATCTTGACGGCGGGTTGCGCCTGAACCTCCCGGATCCAGTCGCTGGGGATGGCGTAATACCCGCCACTGTGGCCTTGGGTGAGAAACGTGGCCAGTCCTACCAGTGTTCCGTGGCGGTCAAACAGGCCGCCTCCGCTGCCGCCCAGGGTGAAGAAGGCTGAGGTTTCGATAATGCGACTGCCCTTGTAGGGGTGCAGGGCCTTCACGGCGCCCTCGGTGAACATCATTCCCAGCGCGCGGGGATATCCGTAAAAATACAGCGGCTGCCCCGGCTTCAATCGGGAAATGGCCCCCAGACGCGCCTTTGGATCAGCGATGCCAGGCGCCTCAAGCAGACACAGATCCCGGTGGGTATCGGCTCGTTCGCCGGTCACACTAAAGGTTTCGGCACCCCGCGAGACGACGATACGTCCCCCGCCGCGGACGACGTGGCAGTTGGTGACTACCGTCCCGGGACCCGTGACCACGCCGGAGCCGAAGTACATCCGCCCTTGCGGGTCCAACCCACGAATCTGGACGACGCTGTTGGCGACGGCATGGTTGATCTGGGCCCAGCTGGGCACGGCAAAAAGATGCGAGAGCAGAAGCCATCGGACCATCATTTTCACGGGGGTTACCTCCTGTCTGAATCACGACCGCGCTGTCTTTTGAGGAAACTGACCCTGGTGGGTTCCCTCCGCTGCGGATGCCAGGGCGTTTTCAGTCAGCCGCGCGCTCTTTACCAGTCGAGTCCGGGAATACCCACACTTTGTATATAACGGGCATTTTGACCATCCTGGTAATGCGGCAGGCGCCCTTCCCTGTTCCAAAGCCGGAAGGCCAGGGCCGCCGACAGCACCCGAATCGGATAAGCCCGGGGAAGATGTTGAAGATAGGGTTGGATGGTAAAAAAATCCTTGGCGCCATACTGCCGCATGATGGCGCTCAATCCGCCATTGCGTGGCCCGATGTTGTAGGCCAGCAAGGCGAGAAACAGGTCACCCTGCATTTCGTTTAGATAATGGCGCAAAGTTGCTGCTGCCAGTTGGGCGTTGTGCTGGGGGTTCAGGGGGTCGGGCCGGGTGATGTGCAACTGCTTTTTGACCGCTTCTACGGCGGCCTTGGGGGGGGTGGTGATTTGAAAAATACCCCGCCCGCCATCGTGGCTGTCCCGTGGCACAAAGGACGACTCCGTGACGCCGATGCCCACCATGACCTCCTCGTCGACTGCGTAAGCCTGGGCGGCTGATCGGATGGCAGGCCAGTAAGGCCGTGAGCGCTCCAGGATAGTCTGCATGGCGTCGAGATCTGCCCGTCGATAGGCGGCGTAAACCTGATGACCGATGCTGGTTCTCCCGGCCTGCTCAACACCGCCCACGAGGGTTCGCAAGTTTTGCAAATCGGCCCGAAACGCCGGACGCGAGGCAAACACGTAGGCACCGATCATCACCAGGCCGGCTGCGGCCAGGGGTGCCAGCGTGCCGCTGCGAGCGAGGCGACGGCGCAGATATTTCCACGCGGCAATCAGCACGGAACCGGCAATGGCGAGAATCAGCACCGTACCGGCAAACGGCAACAGGCTTTGGGTGAGGTCGCTCCCGCCAAACCAGTCAGCCGCCCGCCCCATCACGGCAATCGTGGCGACCAAACCGGCACAGGTCAGCAGCAGAACTTCAATGACCACCTGCAGCAGCGATTTCCACCTGACTGGACGGCCTGCTGCGCGAGACGATACGCCTGATTTCCGGCGGACCGGGCGGGTGGGGGTTCGGCGTGGGGTTGAGCTTCTCTGGGTCCGTTTAGCGTCGGGCAATCGAGCCACCATCAGTGTCCTTGATCATTAAGCCGGGGTGATGGTACCAAAGGGTGAGCGCATTACCCGGCAACCCATCAAGCGGATGGGGCTTGAGTTACCATGATGCGGCACGGCAACCTTTCCCTCATCATGCTGTTGACCTCATTTCAGGCCATGATTCCGACCCGCTCAGCTCAACGTCCCCGCATCCCATGGCGAGCCTTGGGCAAAAGCCTTGCGCGAGGGGGATGGGTGATGTTGTTGATGGCCTGCCTCAACCCGCTTCCCGTCATGGCCGAGGACAACCCACCCATTCGCTTCGATCACGTCATCGACCGCATCGACCGGCTGGAGTTTTATCGCATAGACGATTTCGGCCCGCCCGGCAGCGCTTGCCATGCATGCAGCAGCCCGCAGCATGTTAACTGCCAGGCCCGCTGTTATTCGGAAATACCCAGTCTCAGCCTGATTTGCTCCCAGCGGGTACAGGGCCTCAGCATCGGCCCGTTTGATCGGGCGGGACGCGGACGCATTCTGGAAGAATTATTCAGGACCGACACGATCACGATATTCACCGACCTCGGCGAAGAATCGCTGGATGCGCCGAGCATCAGCAGCGAAAGTGGCGATCAGGAGGAGAACTATGCCATCGACATCAAGGGCCTGGATGGATTCAAGAACGCGCTGATCCGGGCGTCATCCAGTGACAAGGAGACATTCAACATCAAGGTCGGGACGGATGACTTTATGGTTCCGTTGAACCCTAAAATCAGGGATGGCCTGCACCGTTTTATCAGGCAGTGCCCCGATTGAGCCCCCGGACGGTTACCCTTGCCTGGGAGGGCTGGACTGAACCACCAGCACTGAATTCGATCAGGCGGGGTTGGCGTTCATCCAACGAGATTTGCGCTTGACCACCCATTTGAGCATCACGCTCAGTACCAGAAAAACCACAGTGGCTTCGGCCAGATAAGCGGCCATTTGGCCAAGATCAGCCTGGATGGCCCCTGCGCCGATCAGACTGGCGGTGACGCCCAGAGGCAGAAACCCGATGAAACTGCCGATCCAGAAATCACGATGACTGACCGGACTCCAGGCCAGCAGAATATCGTTATAGAGGCCCGCCAAAGGCAGTTGCCGGACGATCAGCACGGAAAACCAGCCACTTCCCGCAGGCGCGCTCAATGCCCGGAGTTTTGGATATTTCTCCAGCAAGGTCTCAGGCCGAGTATGGCGGGCCAATATGAATAGGGCATAAGCACCGAGCAGACTGCCCAGCTGGCTCCAGGCAAATCCCGCTTCAAAGCCGAACAGCCATCCCGCGACCAGGCAGAAAACCAGCCGGGGAAGACCGAAGGCGGTCCCCACAGCGGTGGCGGCAACAAACACCGAAGGCGACCAGATGCCAAACTCAGCGAAGGTGCTTCGGAGCAACGCGCCGTACTGCATCCAATCCTTCCAGGGCAGTGTCAGCACCAGCGGGCTCGCCAGGAGCAGCAACGAAATCAGCAGAACTGAACTTTTCTTCATGGGATCCGGGTAAGCCTGGATAATTCGGCGGGAGATCAATTGGTGAGGAGAGTTTGACGATGCGTCAAGTACGCGTGAGGGTATCAGAAACTCGCTTCTGGCGCCCATTAACCTGTCCAGCCTGGAGTTTATAGTGTGTTTCCATGCCGTTTATTGAGTACTGTTGACCCGCGTTTTTCAGGCACTGAGCGCCAACGCCGTGTCTGCCCCCCAGGCCTGAGCGGTTGTGATTGCCCGGGCCTCAAGGTATAAAGAGATCCTCTAAAAATTATCCATTCATGCCCGTCGGCTTCGCTCAGGAGAGCCTTCGACAAGCTCAGCACCAGCGAATGATTTGTTGATTAATTTAT
>JBILGM010000089.1:0-5039 GCA_044351045.1 Methylococcaceae bacterium
TGAGCTGAATTTCATTGCGAACCAATGCAGCGTCAATATTGATCTCGCTCATGTCATTGACAATGACGGCGACGCGTCGATTTTCTCGGTTGGCAAGAATGTGGTTGAGGAGAGTGGTTTTGCCCGCACCCAGAAATCCGGATAACACGGTTACGGGCAAACGCGATGCGGGTTGACTTGATTCGGTTGCCATCATGATGTTTCTCAATAGCTGATCTGGAAGCCCAACTGCACTCCTCGCCCGGGCTCCGGGGCAAAGTTCTTCAGGTAGGAAGTCGAGTTGCGGATGTCCTGATCCAGCAAGTTGTTGCCCTTGAGGTAGAACAGCAGTTTGCTGTCGGCATAGGATTTCGCCTCATACTGAACACCGACATTCATCAGTACCCAACCTGAGGTCTCTGTTTCATTTTCGCCCGCATATTCCTGCGCTTGGCCACGTGTCACCCGGAAAAAAGTCGACCATTTGTTCTTGACGTAATCGATCTGGGTACCAAAGCGCAGGGGCGGCATGCGAGGCACATTGCCATTGCCGGCACTTAACGTGCCTCGGGTGTAGTCACCGAACAGGGTCAGATCCACCAGTCCATAAGAGTTTTCCATGATGGGAAACATCAGGTTGGCTTCGAAGCCCTGAAATAAAGCGTTGGCCTGCTCGGTTTGGAGTATGGGTAGTTCCCCATGGTGATGATCGTCCATGCTGGACGCTGAGGCAGTGTGGACGCGATTTTGCGCGGACCGAACGCGTGGGCTCTTTTGGGCTGTGTGAGCATGCGCATGATCGTGATCATGATTGTGGCCGCCATGGTCGTCATGATTGCCATGATCATCATGATTGGAATGGTCTTCATGGTCGTTATGGTCGTTATGATCATCGTGGTCGTCGCCGCTCAATTCTCCGGTGTATTGAGCGTAGATGTAGTCATTGACCCAGTTATTGAACAGGTTGAACTGGGCGTTTACCCAGTCTTGCTTGAAGGTGTAGCCGAGTTCCAGATTGAAAGAAGTTTCCATGTTGAGATTCGGGTTGCCGATCTCAAAGGCGCGCGTCGCGTGATGCACGCCATTGACATAGAGTTCCTGTGCCTGCGGTCCACGTTGAGACTCCGTAAAGGCCAGGCTGAGGTTGTTGGATGGGTCAACTTTCCAGAGTCCAGAGAGAGATCCGCTGACGGGCAGGAAGCTGCGAGCCAGATAACCGCTAGCGGCAGTCGGCGTGACGCTTTGTGGCTCAATGCGAAAGCCGAAATCGTAGATAAGTGGGTCAGTCTCCAGGGTTTCAACAGCAAAGACGCCGTAGTTGGCAATGTCGGTTTGGGGGATCGTGGCCTCTTCTCCCGTGGCCGAGGTCTTGCCATTGACGGACTGGAAGCCCCACTGGCCTTTGAAGGGGCCGATGGGTTTGTGAGTCAGTTCGATGCGGCTTTCATAGGAGTCGCTTTTCCAGGTGGTGCCGGTTTCCCCGCCTTCCAATTCGATGTGCTTGTAGTCGGTGTACCCAAACTTGACTTTGAGCTTCTCTGCATACTCGAAAGGGTCATCAATGCCGCCGCGAAAATCATATTTGGTCTGCCAGAGGTTGATGCGGATATCGGGTTCGCCGGGAACGCCGATGGGTGGAACGCCGTAGTTGTTTTCCAGGTAGTTGACCGCGACCCCGGCGTATCCTGGGTCGCCCACCCAGGAGAGACCCGCCGTGCCGCCCTTGGCTCTCGCATTGGTGTTGGGTACATAGCCGTTGGTATTCTGCAGATAGGGCGCCTCGGCTATGGCCGGGTCGTACATCCGTGCCGCCTGTTCATCTATTGCTTGACCACCGATGATTTCATTGCCGCTGTTCCGGTAAAAACCATCCAGATGGTAGGCCACCTCGGATTCGCCGCCCTCAAGCTTCAATGAGCTTGAGGTCTCGTCCAGCGCCGAGTTGTAGATCTGGTTCAGCGCGCCGCCGATCGGTTTTTCTGCCTTTTTTTCCGGGACTCGATTATCAATGACATTGACGACACCCCCGATCGCGCCACTGCCATACAGCAGCGTGGATGGACCGCGGAGAATTTCAATGCGCTCGGCCTGGGAGGGCTCGATACTGTTGGCATGGTCGGGGCTGATGTTGGATACATCATTGTTGCCGATGCCGTTCTCCATAATCCGCACGCGGGGTCCCGCCAGACCGCGGATGACGGGTTGGCCAACGCCGGGTCCAAACGATTGACTGTTGATGCCAGGTTCCTGTGTCAGCGTGGCACCAATGGTGGGCCCCATTTGTTGGCGAAGCTCTGCGTCCTTCAGCACTGACACTGGTCTGGCCAGACTACCAATGGTGCGCTCGAGAGGTTCACTCTCCACCACGACTTCTTCAAGTTGATGAGGTTGTTCTGCGTCCACCTCTTTTTGAGGTGTTTTTTTGGACTTTTTCTTGGTCGTATTCTTTTCGTCCGAATCGGGGCTTTCAGCCGACACTTCGGTCGGCTCCTCGGTCGTCACCGCCGCGACGCCCGTCACTGGCAGGCCAAGGAGGTAAAACCAGGGGATCAATTTGCGCATGATGGAGGAGCCTCTTCAAATCGGATAGTGATGTTACATTATCACTCATGGGGCCTTCGATGGAAGTGGGGTGAGGCGCTTACCGTCATATCGCCGCTCGCACGAGGGGGGGGAAGGTGTGTATATGCTAGGATGCTTGCCATTTTTTGAGAGAGGTTAAAGGCATGATCCTGAGGCACTTCCTGACTTTCTGGGTTCTTGTTTGGCTGCCGTTTTTCGCCCAGGCGGACAACCTTGCAGAGGCCCGCAAGCCGGTTGATTTGTTAAACAGCACCCTGATAGACGTCATGAAGGGTGGCCAGAAACTGGGTTATACAGGCCGGTACAAAAAACTTGATCCGGTGGTCAAGGACACCTTCGAGTTCGAAGCCGTGTCGCTGATTGCCCTGGGCACGCACTGGAAAAAGCTGGAGCAGCCGCAGAAGCTGGCCTTCATGGACAAGTTGACCGACCTGAGCGTCGCCACCTATGCCGCCCAATTCAAGGAGTTTGGCGGAGAATCCTTCCAGTTCGACTCCAGTCAGGATGTCAAGAATGGCAAGTTGCTGCTGCGCTATAACCTTGTTGTGCCGAATGAAAAGCCGATCAAGTTCGAGTACTTCGTCGGCCAGTTCAATGGCCAGTGGCACATCATCAATATTGTGGTCGACGGTATCAGTGATCTGGCGTTGAAAAAGGCTCAGTACACCAGCGTCATCGATCGGGAGGGTTTTGATGCCCTGCTGAGCAAGCTGACCCAGAAAATCAGCGATTACGCCAAAAACAATACCTAAGGGATTCTTGGGTTGTTATTTATCAGTAATCACAAGCAGCTGTTCTAATGCTTTGCAGGGACTTGCCTTAATCCTTTGAGGTGCAATAAGTCGCTCTTTTCTTGAGTGGTCACATGTGTGTTACTAAACGGGTGACAGTCAATCGACGGTTTTTTCACCTGCCCCCCCCGCACCACACCAGCCCGGAGCCTGAATCCCTCTTTGACCGCCCGCTGGCTATTGACTATGGCACCAACCGGAGAGGGTGGCGATACGGCAGAGGCGGCGCGCGTATTGCGTGAACTCCCGTCCATCCCGCTATCGGATCTCATCGTCCGTGATCGGAAGATCTACCGGGATGCGATGGCCTCAGGCCATGGCGTCGTGGAAATGCTCAATGACAAAGCCCAGGCCGAGATCGATGCCTTGGGCCAAGAGATATACCGTTAGGAGGCGTCATGTCCAAGTTCACCCTGCCATTTAGCAAAGCCGCGAATAAACCCGGACCGCGTGTACCTGATGTCGATCTGTCAGCACTGGAGGCCTTCGCCTCCGGTGCGCGGGCGGTAGAAACTAAGTTGGCTGATCCCGATCAACCGGCCTGGTCCAGTCTGGACAAGACCGCGCCACCCAAAAACACGCTGTCTATTCGCGTCAACGACTACCACCTCGCCATGATCCGGCATGTTGCCGAGGTACAGGACACAACCCAGAATCGTCTACTGCGTCGCTTGCTGTTGCCGGAAATCGAGCGGCTGGCCGCTTCATCATCCCGTCAGGTGGAAACCACTGAGTGAGCGCTGAAGCGCCCATGTTTTCCCGCTGGGAGCGGGACACGCGCTATTACGAGTTGTGCTTGCAGCAAGACTTGTGGGGGGATTGGTTGTTAATGAGGACGTGGGGTAAGCGGGGTACAGCCATGGGCCAGATACGGTGCGAGCTATGCCCTGATTATGTGTGTGGCGTCAGTCGATATCGCGACTCCGTCATCACGCGCGGCAAGCGGGGCTACGTCATAGTCAGGGGGTCAGTCTGAGTTCAGCCAAGGTTTTGTGTGGGCTCTCTCGCCCCCTTCACCGGTTGCTCCTCATCCATGACGTCGTTCCCGGTTCCGGGGGCCAGTTCGCCCATGTGTTTTGAACGGCCGGCATCCTTGCCCGCCGTGAACCGCGCCCGGCCTCACTTCGGCCACGGGCCCACGCGCCATCCATGACACGCTGCGCCCGTGGCCTACTCGTCCCGGCGCGGAGTGCGCGTCCTGCGTCTGGCTATCGTGCACGGCATCCCTGCCATGCACTCCCCTTGTGGCGGCACGTTACATAACGCTGGGCATTATGCGCGAGCCCTCAGCTCCTCACGGTGTTCATGCCTTGTGCGGCCCGCGCATAATCCGCGCTATGCAACATGCCGCGCTGGTCGTGACTAGGGCGGTGGGTGTGTTGGGGTGTCGGGGGGCGCGACGCTCTGTTAGGTCTGGTGTTCGCGGCGCTCACTTATTTGTTGAGACCGCCACCTCCCCCGCCCACCATTGGGCCCGCCGGTACGGGCCTCCTGCTAGGCTCTTGGGGTGTCAGCTATCGTGGTATTTGACGCCACGGGCTAGGCGGGACCAATGGTCGGCGTGTGGTGTCGTATAAGATGGGGCTGAAGGTGAGATTTAGGCTACAAATGGGTTTGTATTTTACGTAAATATATATGGCAGTTAATGGGAATATAAGATGATAATTAAATCTAGTCACTTGGTGA
>JBILGM010000019.1:0-48418 GCA_044351045.1 Methylococcaceae bacterium
TTGGCGTCATAACTGAGGGAGGCAAAGGTGGTCTGTTTCATGGGGGCATCCGAGGGGCAGCAAACGGTGAGGGCTATCCTACCGCAGGGAGTTGTTCAGAGGTTCCCTAAGCCAGCCCATGTTATTGAGGATAATGGAGATGGTGCATCAACCGTTTATGAGACATTCGCGCCAGGTAATATACCTAATAAAATGAATGGTGGATACGTAATACAGAACCGTTGATATTAATCGGAATTCTCATGTATAAATCTAATGCCTATTGTGAGTATGGATAAGAAATACGATATAAGCACGTCTGCTGTTATAATTAATATCATACTTTGTATTGTGTATCTCACCTATGCCATGATGGTTAAAGGTGATGTTGGTCCGGGTACAACTGCAGGTATATTCGTTAGTTCTTTGGCGGGTGGGTTAATGGCCGTCTTGGCTATACCTTTTGTTGTAGGTGGTATTCTTGGTGTTCTGTTTGGAGAAAGATCAAGGCCAAGGATTTGGTTTTGTCTTGTTATGTGGTTAATGATATACCTAAGTTATAAGGGGTTGGCTGAGCAATCTAGAATGTTTGACGGGCCAAGTATACGGTAAAATGGTAATGGATAATTGGTGATTGTTTTTTAAGTGAAATACTAAATGCCAACACACTTCTTGCTATATGTAGTGCTTTTGTTCGGTATGGTAAGTTGCCAGGTGCTAGCTGATAACATAGTTAAAATCGATGAAAATGATAGATCTGTACTATATATAGATGCAGATTATATAGAAAAAGAAAATGGCATAATTGATGTCTATGAAAGAGTCTTCTTGAAGGTTCCTATAATTACTCGGGGTGGGATGTACAGAGCTATAGTCAACCACGCATCATACAATTGTTATGATAAAACTAGAATGCTCATTGGTGTTACAAAATACGCTGATGATGCGCTTAAAAAAATTATTGAAGCAGTAGACTATAGTGGTGGAGGTAAAAAATACATATCGCCAGGCTCATCTGATAGAAAAGCTCTCAGTTATTTGTGTGATCTGGATTTATCAAAGTCGGGGACAAGCCCTTCGGAAAAAAATTCAACCGAATCTGGGGGGGTGGTAATTAACCTTGTCAAGAGTGGCGGTGTATATGAGGTACCTGTTGTTATTAATGGGGTATTAATGATGAACTTCATAATTGATAGTGGTGCATCTGATGTGTCAATATCATCAGATGTTGCTTCGACCCTTGTCAAAGCAGGGACAGTAGGATATGACGATTGGCTACCTGGTAAAGTTTATCAATTTGCTGACGGTAGCTATGCAAAAAGTCGCCGCTTTGTAATCAGGAGTCTTAATATCGGTGGAAGATATATATATGATGTCACTTGTAGCATATCTGAATCTACTGAATCACCACTTCTGTTAGGGGTAAGTGCTCTGGAGAAGATTGGATCATATAGGGTGGATTATCAGTCTGGCTATATTATAATATACTAAATATTTATGTATATCGTGCGGTGCTGTTGATTGCAGAAAGCGGATTAATCAATTGGTTTAAATACAATAAACACTCTGGTAACAATGATAAAAAATCTAAGGATAATTATTATTACTGCCTTGATTGTGCAGGTTACTGATGCCTTTGCCTTAAGTGAGCAAGGTATCAAGAGTGCGGTAGAGCACGGCCTAAAGAGCTGCCTACAGAAACAACGCACATATACTGGACCATATAAACTCACAGATACACAGTACGAAGAGTACTGTAGATGCTATCTAACCAAGATCTTTACAATCACGCCTAATGAAGACCTGATAAAATTCAACAAAACTAAAGATCTAAGCCCATTTATGCCAATGCTTAATAAGGCAACAGCTGAGTGCTCTGAAAGTCTAAAGCGTAAGTGGGGGTATTATGGTAGATAACATCTACTAACCCACTGCTTATAGCAGTGCGTCTCTTTTCTACTGCTGAACATATAAAGAAGTGTATAACCCACCCAAGGTTGCGCCCAGCTATCGCTCGGCGCGAGTGGTTACGCAACAGGCTGTCGCCTGATTTTGGCCGGTGCGCCCGCCCCTGTGCGCGGCGCCTCCACACGGCTTCGGCCGGCCGTGCTCGGGCCGGGCGCACCGGCCGGGGGCGTGTCCACCTCGAATTCCATAGCAGCCGAGCTGCCCCCCGGACGTTCACCCACGGTGGCGTTCAGTTCCGCTGCGCTCCACTCAACGCGAGTGATCTGTGCGCTGGTTCCCAACGCACGCGGTCTTGTCGCGCTCAGCTTCACTTCGGCTCCGCTCAGCGCGGGCACTTCGTTCCGCTCAACGCGGGCTGATTAGCGCAACTGGCTGAGGCCAGATGCGCGGGCCGGGGTCCGCCCTGCCTTGCGCGCGGCCCCTCCGCGGTGCTCCGGGTCGCCGTGCTCAGGCGGCCGGCCCGGCCCCGGAAGACGACGCGGTGGGCTGCGCCAAATCCCCTTCTTTCACTGGCTCCCGGGTTATTCCCCCCTGCTACGCGCCATCGGCAAACAGTTCCGCAGTCTGTCATCGGGCTCAAGGGGCTTTCGCGGCATAAACGGCCGCCTCCCCATTGCGTCCTCCGCTTCGCTACGCCCGCAACGGGTCCCCTCCATTTATTCCACGGTCCCCTTGCGCCCGCTGCCCGTCTGCAAATGCGCGCCTTCATGGCGGGTGGCGGGGGGGTGGGCATGGGTTCAACGGTCCGGTTCTTTTCTGTTGCGGAGGTGCGTTATGTCTGGGTTTGTTTCCGTTCTCGGTCGTCGGGGGGCTGGCATCGTGGCGCGCTATTCGCGCGGGGTGGTCTGGGCGTGGCGGGCGCTGCCCGCTGGTCCAGGCTGGCACAAAGCGCCGGCGTGTCTGTTCTTCCCGTTCCCTTGCGGCCCTAGTGCCGGCCAGTTTGCGCGGCGGGTGGCTCAGGGTCTGGGGTGGCGGGTATGGTTTCGCCGTGGGTCGGCCGGCTCGCCGGTCTGGTCTGCTTGTGGGGTTCTAGTGCCGCCTTATCAGGTCAAGGTGGCGCTTCCGGCCGGCCTACCGGCCCGGGCGGCTCGCGCCGCCCTTGCCGCCGTTCGGCCCAGCAGTCTGCAGGTGCTTATTTAGGTCTCGGTCCCCGGTCGGTCGGTGCCGCAGCGCCGGCCGGGGCTTTTTCCCTGCGGCTTTTCGGAGGTTATGCCATGCAGAAGTTCTTTATTCACGATCAGCAAGGCCGGGTTATCGGCGACATCCGGGCCGATGATCCAGCCCGGGCGGTGCGGGTGTTCGCCTTGCGCTATGGCTTACAGGCTCATCAGCTTAAGGCCCGCGCGGTGGATCCACAGCCGGGGCCATCTGTTCAGGTGACGCCATGGGCAAGGTAAAGGCGCAGCTAATCGAGGCGCTCGACCGCGACATAGTCATGCGGTTTTTCGCTGAAATTGAGGAGGACGGTCGTCGGGAGCCGGTGTTACCGGATCCCGTCATCGTGACGGATGGGCAGGATGCCCGGTGCCAGGACGGCGGTAGTGTTTCTTATCCATTCATTTTTAAGAAGAGGTCGGTTTTACCGCGAGTCTATGCAGTAACGCTGAATGAGTCGTGAGAGGATTTCGATGCCCGGACGGATATGCTCCAGCGGTATGTATTCATCCGGCTGATGCGCCTGGTCGATAAAGCCCGGCCCCATCACAATGGTCTCCATGCCCAGTTGGTCAAGAAACGGCGCCTCGGTGCCGAATGCCACTGCACCGGCTGCATGGCCGCTAAATGCCTCGCAAGTCTGGGTCATGTCGTTATCCGCCGGCGTTTCAAAAGCCGGCAATCCCTCAGAAAGTCGCTTGACCTCCAGATGAAGTCCCGGATTCCGGATCAGTGTCCCGTCTAGTCGTTGGCATAAAGCCTCATGCAGGGTGCCGATGTCCATGCCCGGGAGCGGGCGGATGTCGATCAGCAGCTCGCAGGCCCCGCAGATCCGGTTCGGGTTGTCGCCCCCGTGGATGGCGCCAAGGTTGATGGTCGGGTAGTCGACATCGAAGGCCGGGTTCCGATAGCGCTCCTTCAGTTCCTGTTGGAAGGCAAGTAATTCGGCCATCACTGCCTGCATGCCGAGGATGGCGTTCGCGCCCAATGCCGGGTTGCTGGAGTGCCCGGCCTGGCCACGAACCATGATCGACTCCATCATCACGCCCTTGTGCATGCGGACGGGTTTCAGGCCCGTAGGTTCACCAATCACCGCCTGTCGTCCCAATTGCCGATTCTGTTCCAGCAATTGACGCGCTCCCGACATTGAGCTTTCCTCGTCTGCCGTGCCGAGCAGGACCAGTGGACACTGGATGTCTTGAGCTCGAAACTGTGAGGCAGCCTCGAGGATGAGCGCGAAGAATGACTTCATGTCCGCACTGCCGAGCCCGTAGATTCGGTCGTCACGCTCCGTGGCCCTGAATGGATCGCTGGCCCAGAGTTCCGGGTTGCAGGGGACGGTGTCCGTATGCCCCGAAAGCACCAGGCCACCCGGAATATCGCGGGCCCTGGATGCGCCGAGCGTCGCAATCAGGTTGGCCTTTTGGTCGTTGACCGGATCGATTTCGACATGAAATCCCAATGATTCGGCCCATTCCGCAAGGCGGTGGATGACCCCCAGGTTGCCCTGATCATGGCGGGGATCGGCGCTGCTGATTGAGGGTTCTCTGATCAGGGCGCCGATCATCTCGTGGATTGAGGGCAGGCGCCGACTCATGGGCCTGGTGGGCTCAGAAGTCGCCGAGATGCTTGTCGGTCACGGCACCTTCGGACGCTGATGCGGCCAGTTTGGCGAATTTGGCCAGCACGCCACGGGTATAGCGGGGTGGGGGGCGTTTCCAGGCGGCCAGACGTGACTGAATCTCGGTATCTGGTACGTGTAACGATATTTCGGCCTTTTCGGCGTCGATGGTGATTTCGTCGCCATCCCGGACAATAGCCAAAGTTCCGCCGGAATAGGCTTCGGGCGTAATGTGGCCGACGACAAACCCATGGGTGCCGCCGGAGAAGCGGCCATCGGTGATGAGTGCCACGTCCTTGGCCAGACCCTTGCCCATTACGGCGGAGGTTGGTGACAGCATTTCCCGCATGCCGGGGCCGCCCTTGGGACCTTCGTAGCGGATGACGATGACATCACCTTTTTTGATCGTGCCGTCAAGAACGGCTTTGAGTGCCAGTTCCTCACAATCGAAGACTCGGGCCTCGCCTGTAAAGCGGAGCCCTTCCTTGCCGGTGATTTTGGCCACGGCGCCCTCGGACGCCAAATTACCGCGCAGGATTACCAGATGGCTATCTTTCTTGATGGGGTTGTCCAGCGGCCTGATCATGTCTTGCCCGGCAGGATAATGAGGGGCTGTGGCCAGGTTTTCGGCCAGGGTCTTGCCGGTCACAGTCAGGCAGTCGCCGTGAAGCAAGCCAGCATCGAGCAGGATTTTCATCATCGGCTGAATGCCACCGATTTCGACCAACTCGGCCATGGCGTATTTGCCGCTGGGTTTCAGGTCGGCCAGTAGCGGAACCCGTTTGCCGATGCGGGTGAAATCATCCAGGGTCAACTCCACACCGCAGGTATAGGCCATGGCCAGCAGGTGCAGCACGGCATTGGTCGATCCGCCCAGGGCAATGACCACGGTGATGGCGTTTTCGAAGGCCGGCCTGGTCATGATGTCGAGGGGTCGGATACCGGCTTCCAGCAGTTTCAGAACCTGCGCGCCGGCCTGTTCACAGTCGCGCTGTTTATCGCCGGAGATGGCCGTCTGTGCGGAGCTGCCGGGCAGACTCATGCCCAGTGCCTCGATGGCGGAGGCCATGGTATTGGCGGTGTACATTCCGCCGCAGGAGCCTGGTCCGGGGATGGCCTTGGATTCGATGGCCTTGAGCTCGGCATCGTCGATTTTGTCATTGGCACGCGCGCCAACCGCTTCGAACACCGAGACGATGTCGAGTTTCTTGTCGCCATGACAGCCGGACAGGATAGTGCCACCGTAGACGAAAATGGCCGGGCGATTGAGTCGCGCAATGCCGATCATGCAGCCCGGCATATTCTTGTCACAGCCGCCGATGGCGACGAGGCCGTCAAAACCCTGGCAACCGACGACTGTCTCGATCGAGTCGGCGATAACCTCGCGCGACACCAGCGAGTATTTCATGCCCTCTGTGCCCATCGAAATGCCGTCCGAGATGGTGATCGTATTGAAGATCACCGCCTTGCCGCCATGACCGTCGACACCCTTGGCTGCTTCATCAGCCAGCTTGTTGATGTGCATGTTGCAGGGTGTCACCATGCTCCAGGTCGAGGCGATGCCGACCTGGGGTTTGGCGAAGTCCAGTTCGGTGAAACCGACGGCGTGCAGCATGGCGCGGCTGGGCGCGCGCTCCATGCCGTCGACGATCTGGGATGAGAAAGGGCGGGTCTTGTCCTGTTGGTTGCTCATGGATGAAAAGTTACGGTGAGTTGTAAATTCAGGAAAACGGGTATGGGATCTGGTCAGAAGGAATTCCATTGACCGCGGCGACGCACGCTGAGTCTGGGTAAGAAAACTCCCAGAAAAATGCCGGCGAAGAGTACTCCACCGCCAATCAGGAACCAAGCCTGTTTCTGATCGTCGGTCAGCGCATTTTTATCCCGTAAGGCCGCCTCCAGTTCCTTTCGCTGCGCAATCACGCTTTCCTGAAGCTGGTCCCGTTCCGCCTGGATGCGCAGCACATTGGCTGAAGCCTGACGCACGGCGATAAGTTCGGTCTCAAGCCGTTTGAGCTCGGCCTGAAGTTGCTGGGGCGTTTTTTCGGGCGCTTCCGTCGCGGTTAACTGTGGTGAAGCCGTGTCGGGTTGCGCAATGGGCGCTTCGGTAGTCATGGTGCGGCTGGCGATCCAGCCGCTCTCGCCGCTCGTGAGTTGCACCTTGGCATAGCCTAGCTTGGGATTCAGCTTCAAAAGCTTGATCTCGGTTCCTGGCTCCAGTGTCTTGATGGTCTTGTCCTTTTTAGCCAGACCGGTCCGTAATTCGGCTGGTCCGCTCTGACTTATGAAGCGGGTGGCCGTATCTGCCTGGACGATGGGTGGCGTGTTCAGGAAGAGTGTGAGCAAAAAAATACGCAGGATGGCCATGCTGTGATTTTGGCAGGATTACGGGGGGCAAAATACTTTCGTGAGTGGGCGGGAGTGGTGTTCCAGCCGCGCCCAGCTGATCTTGGTTGTAGATGGTATCTCAACCCTTCTCGCCCTGCATAACTAACTGTCTGGGTCTCTGGCGCTGTCGCGTCAAATAAATTTGAGTGCAATCAATACGATTTCTGGTGTTTTCGTTACCTTCACGGCGCTGAGTGCTAAATTACTCGTCTTTTGGGCCGTTTCAGAGGCCTTGACCTTTCGCAGGAATCTCACTTGCATGAAAATTCTGGTGACTGGCACTGCCGGTTTTATAGGCTCCTCCCTTGCGCATATATTGCTGGCCCGTGGCGATGAAGTGATCGGGGTTGATAACGTCAACGACTATTACGACGTCAATCTCAAGGAAGCGAGGCTTGCGCGGCTTACGAATCAGCCAGGTTTCACCGAGGTTCGAATGGCACTGGAGGACCGGGAGGCTCTATTTGCGGCATTTGCCCGTCATCAACCGCAGCGGGTCGTCAATTTGGCCGCCCAGGCCGGGGTGCGCTACTCGCTGACCCATCCTCATGCCTATATCGATGCCAACCTGGTGGGCTTCTGCAATATCCTTGAAGCTTGCCGCCATCATTCGGTCGAGCATCTGGTCTACGCCTCGTCCAGTTCTGTCTACGGCGCCAATACTCGTATGCCGTTTTCAGTCCATCACAATGTTGATCATCCGGTCAGTCTCTATGCGGCGACCAAGAAGGCCAACGAATTGATGGCCCATACCTACAGTCATCTCTTTTGTTTGCCCACCACCGGCCTGCGCTTCTTTACCGTCTATGGCCCCTGGGGTCGGCCGGATATGGCCTTGTTCATGTTTACCCGCAGCATTTTGGCCGGGAAGCCGATCGATGTTTTCAATCATGGCAAACATAAGCGCGACTTCACCTATATTGATGACATTGTGGAAGGTGTGGTGAGGACGCTGGATCGCCCGGCGACAGCTAATCCCGAGTGGAGTGGCGATCACCCCGATCCCGGCACCAGCCAGGCACCCTATCGGCTTTACAACATCGGCAATCATGAGCCGGTGGAGCTGATGCGCTTCATCGAGGTGATTGAGGACTGTCTTGGCAAAAAGACAGAAAAGAATTTTCTGCCGATGCAGGATGGCGATGTGCCCGCGACGTTTGCGGATGTCGACGATCTGCGTCGAGATGTCGGCTATGCGCCAAAGACCTCCATCGAGACGGGAGTCGCACGCTTTGTGGAGTGGTACAAGGGTTATTACGGTCACGCTTGATGGACGATATTGAGGTGCCGGGTACTGCCATGCCGCGAATGGCCCATGCGAAAGTGCCCCTGCTCGGCTTTGCTGCCCTCAGCGGCACGGGCAAGACCACGCTGCTGAAACTATTGATTCCCTTGCTCAGAAAGGAAGGCTTGCGGATTGGACTCATCAAGCACGCGCACCATGCGTTCGAAGTGGACACGCCGGGGAAGGACAGTTTTGAGTTGCGCCAGGCCGGGGCCAGCCCCGTCATGCTCTGTTCCTCGCGCCGTCGGGTGATCATGACTGATCATTCGGTATCGCGCGATCCGTCTCTGGACGAAGAGTTGTTCCATTTGAATCAGACCGAACTGGATCTGTTGCTGGTCGAGGGCTTCAAGCACGAGGTCTTTCCCAAACTGGAGTTGCACCGCCCGTCGCTGGGTCATCCGCTGCTCTATCCGGGAGACCGGCAGATCATGGCGATTGCCACCGATGCCGAACTGGTGCCGGCACCGCCCATCCCCAGTCTTGACCTCAATCAACCGCAAGCGGTGGCGGACTTCATTTTGCAAGTATTCCTTCCCGGCGCCCGCCGTGTCGTCGATTTGCGATAACCCTAGCGGCCTGCTCACGCTCGATCAGGCGGTCGACCGCCTGCTGGGGAACGTTCTGCCGATCCGGGGCGAGGAGCGGCTCCCGCTGGTTCAGGCGCTGGGTCGCATCTTGTCGGCCGACATCAGCTCGCCTGTGGATCTGCCGTGTTTCAATAATTCGGCCATGGATGGTTATGCCCTCCATGCCAGTGAAGCGCTTCCCGGCGCGACCTTGCGAGTCACGGGTTCGGCCTTTGCAGGCCGTCCGTTTGCGGGAGTTGTTGGAAGTGGGGAGTGTGTCCGGATTTTTACTGGCGCCCCTCTACCCGAGGGGGCGGATGCGGTGATAGTTCAGGAGGAGGTCGAACGACAGGCTGGGTTGCTGGTTCTGCGTTGCTCGAGGGCAGTAAGGTCAGGTGAAAACATTCGCCATCAGGGTGAAGAGCTGAAGCGGGGAGAGGGCCTGTTATCGGCCGGCAAAATTCTGCGTCCGGCGGATCTCGGTTTGCTGGCCGTGGCGGGTTGCAGCGACGTTGGCGTGGTTCCACGTCTGCGTGTGGCTTTTCTCGCTACTGGCGATGAGCTGGCGGCACCCGGGGAGCAACTGGCCCCTGGATTTATTTATGAGAGCAATCGTCCGGTTCTGCATGCGCTGCTGTCGGAAATGGGCATCGAGCCGATCGATTTGGGGCGAGTTGAGGATGACCGCGAGGCTATTCAGCGGGCCATGTGGCAGGGGGTCGGGCGGGCCGATGTTTTGATAACCACGGGCGGTGCGTCTGTGGGTGAGGCGGATCATGTTGTCGAGCTGCTCCGGGAACTCGGGCAGGTGGAATTCTGGAGGGTGGCGATCAAGCCGGGCAAACCGTTTGTATTTGGACGCCTCGGCAGCACGCCGATCTTTGGTTTGCCGGGGAACCCAGTATCGATGATGGTCACTTTTCTGCAGCTGGCGCGTCCGGCGCTGCTCCGCATGGCGGGCGCGGTGGCCACGCGGCCCCTGCGCTGGCGGGTCGAATGCCGGAATCGGCTGCGCAAATCACCGGGTCGGCTTGAGTTTCAGCGCGGCGTCGTCGATTGGCTTGATGGCATACCGGGCGTCACTGCTCTGTCCGGGCAAGGCAGCCACCGACTGACTTCGATGACGCGTGCAAATTGTTTCATTGTGCTTCCGCCGGACTCCTCCGGGGCGGAGCCGGGTGAGACGGTCGAAATTGAGTGGTTTTCCGAGCTTGGCGTTTTTCCATCATGACGGCTTCATCCGAAATCAGACCTGAAAGTGTATTGCTTTATTGCCGCCCGGGATTCGAGAAGGAGTGCACCGCGGACATCATTGAGCAGGCCGGCCTATTGGGTGTTTATGGCTATGTGAAGGCTGCGGAGGGTGGCGGATTTGTCCGGTTCATGCCCCAGGGAGAGGGTGCTTGCGAACGCTTGCGGCAAAATCTGCGATTTGGCGACCTCATGTTCGCCAGGCAGCTGCTCTATGTTTTCGGTAGCGATGAGGGTTTGCCGGCCGAAGATCGTCTGACCCCTCTGATGGATATTATTCGAACATCGGGGCTACGGTTTTCTGAGTTGTTCCTCGAAACGGCGGACACCAACGAGGCTAAGTCGCTCTCGGTTTTTCTTCGCAAATTTGCTTTGCCACTGCGCCTTTCCTTGGAGCGCGAGCAGCTCCTGGGTAACCGGCATCTGCCTCGACTGCATGTGTTTTTTCTCAGTGCGACCTCGGTATGTGTCGGCTTGTCCAATGTCTCGGACGCTTCTCCATGGCTGATGGGGATTCCTCGGCTGAAGTTTCCGCGGGGGGCGCCCAGTCGGTCCACGCTCAAACTGGATGAGGCGTTCCAGGTGTTTGTGCAGTTGCCGGATCAGGATCTGCGGCCCGGCATGACGGCAGTGGATCTTGGTGCAGCTCCTGGGGGCTGGACCTGGCAGCTGGTTCACCGACACATTCGAACCATCGCGGTCGACAATGGGGCAATGGATCCTGCCCTACTGGATTCAGGGATTGTCGAGCATTTGCGAACAGATGGATTCCGTTACCGCCCGGTCAAGCCGGTGGACTGGCTCGTCTGCGATATGGTCGAGCAGCCTCTGCGGATTGCCGCACTGATGGCGGATTGGCTGGCACAGGGATACTGCCGCCATGCCCTGTTTAATCTTAAGTTACCTATGAAAAAACGCTACGAGTGCGTCCAGCAGAGCCGCGAACTGATCGCGTCACGGCTGATCCAGGCAAACCGTCGTTACCGGCTTGAATTCCGGCAGCTGTATCACGACCGTGCCGAAATCACGGGTTATGCGGTCTGTTTGGATGGTTGAGGCTAAACCGGGTTTTTTGACGGATTTTTCACGGAGTTGGACTATAATCGGGAAAGGTCAGCGACCTTTTACCTTAATACTTCCCGCTGCAGGCGCCCATCATGACGATCGTTTCCGAAACTGAGTTTGATCTCAGTCATCAGCACATCTCCAAACAGTATGACCATGAATTGCTTGCCATACGCAATCGGGTGCTGACCCTGGGAGGCTTGGTCGAGGCGCAAATCGAGTCCGGCGTAATGGCGCTGTTGGAGAGTGATATTGAGCTGGCCGAGCGGGTCATCAGTGACGATTACAAGGTCAATTCGCTTGAAGTCGCCATCGATGAAGAATGCACACAGATCCTGGCATTGAGGCAACCGGCGGCGCGGGACCTGCGGTTGGTGGTGGCGGTCATCAAGACCATTACCGATCTTGAGCGCATTGGTGATGAGGCCAAGCGTATCGCGAGGATTGCGGTGGACCTCGTCGATCACTTCCCAAAAAGGAATCAGCTCACCGATCTTCAGCAACTGGCGCAGCATGCCCGCCAGATGCTGCGAGAGTCGCTCGACGCGTTTGCGCGCATCGACGTGGATGAATCCCTCCGGGTCGTTCAGGAGGATCGCCAGGTGGACCGCGAATACGAGAGCATCATGCGCCAGCAGATTACCTACATGATGGAAGATCCTCGATCCATTCCGGTGTCACTCAACATCATGTGGGCAGCGCGGGCATTGGAGAGGGTGGGCGACCGTGCCTGTAATATCTGCGAATATGTGATCTATTACGCCATGGGCAAAAATATTCGCCATATCAGTATCGATGAAGTAGAGCGCGATTTGCGCGCGGGTTGAATTGTACTGGGTGAGGCTGCAAAGGAATATTGATCAGGCAGACGCCCATCCCCCGACCCCCATCAGTTTTCGAGAAAGTCCTACTATGCACCGATTAGTTGGCGTCATCGCCTTGTTTATGCTGTTCAATTTGAGCGCGATGGCGGTATTTGCAGCGGATTCCTTTACTATTGAGGATATTCGAATCGAAGGACTGCAGCGAGTGGCACCGGGTACTGTTTTCAACTATCTGCCCGTCAAGGTCGGGGACGAATTCGATCAGCGACAGTCCTCGGAAAGCATCAAGGCGCTCTTCAAAACCGGTTTTTTCAAGGATGTGCGGCTCGAGCAGGATGACAATACACTGGTGGTGATAGTCGAGGAGCGGCCCTCGATTGCCAGCGTGCAAATCGAGGGGAACAAGGATATCAGCACCGATGATCTCAAGAAGGCCCTGAAAGGGATCGGTCTTGTCGAAGGCAAGGTCTTTGATCGCGCGGTGCTGGACAAAGTCGAGCAGGAACTGCGCAGACAGTATTACAGTCGCGGAAAATATGGCGTCACTGTCGAGTCGAGCGTCACCGATCAGCCGCGTAACCGGGTTGCTGTCAATATCAATATTTCCGAAGGCAAAGTGGCGACGATTGAGCAGATCAATATCGTCGGCAATAACGCCTATACGGACGATGAGTTGCTGACTCAGTTCGAACTGACGACTGGCAACCTTTTGTCCTTTTATACCAAGGACGATCAGTATTCCAAGCAGAAACTGTCGGCTGACCTTGAGAGGTTGAGGTCGTTTTACCTGGATCGTGGCTATATCAATTCCCAGATTGAATCCACCCAGGTGGCCATGACACCGGACAAGAAGGAAATGTACCTGACTGTCAACATCAAGGAAGGGGATGTTTACAAGGTTAGCGAAGCCAAAGTGACCGGCAAGTTGATCATTCGGCCGGAGGAAATCACGCCCCTGGTGGCGATCGGACCGGGCGACACCTTCTCTCGACGCCTCGCGACGGAAACCCAGAAAGCCATCTCTGATCGCTTGGGCGATGAGGGCTACATCTTCGCCAACGTCAATATGGTCCCCGAGATCAATGAGCAAAACAAAACCGTCGGCATGACGTTTTTTGTTGATCCCGGCAAGCAGGTTTATGTACGGCGCGTTACATTTCGTGGCAATACTCGAACCAGGGATGAGGTATTGCGCCGCGAGATGCGGCAGATGGAATCCGCATGGGCTTCAAGCACCAAGATCGAGCGGTCCAAGACCCGCCTCGAGCGGCTTGGGTATTTCCAAGAGGTCAATGTGGAAACGCCAGCGGTCCCCGGAACCTCTGATCAGATCGATGTGAACTACAATATTGTTGAGAAATCGTCAGGAAATATCATGGCGGGTGTGGGTTACTCGCAGCAACAGGGTATTATATTTAATGCCAATGTAACCCAGGATAATGTTTTCGGCACCGGCAAGCGGATTGGGTTCAACTTCAATAATAGCCGCATCAATACAATCTATCAGGCCAGTTACCTTAATCCGTATACGACGCTGGATGGGGTTAGTAGCGGCTTTGATGTGTCATATCGCAAAATGGATGCCTATGTCATCAACCTGGCAAACTATGCAACGGATACCGGGCAGGTGGGGACCAATCTTGGGATACCGCTCAGTGAATTTGACAGTATTCGTTTCAATCTTGACTACAATTACACTAACCTCAGGGTAAGTAACCGATCATCAGCGGAAATTCTAAACTATCTCAGAAATTATACGACGACTCCGCCTGACTCCAGTTATGGCTTTAACTACATTCCGATTTCGGTGGGCTATGTTCACGACACATTGAATAGGGCGATATTCCCTACAGACGGTGGTGCGGAGCGCCTACAGTTTTTGGGGACGCCACCCGTTTTCGGCAAGGATAGCGTCAACTTCTTCAAGGCCAGCGCCAAGGCGCAGCATTATTTTCCGGTTGCCAAGGACCTGACCTTGATGGTCATGGCCGAGGTTGCCTATGGTGGTAGCTACAGTGGTACGCCGGGCCTGCCCTTTTGGGAGAATTACTTTGCCGGTGGTCCCCAGGTGATGCGCGGGTTTTTTCCCAGTTCTCTCGGGCCCCGAACACTACCCAATGAATTAGGACAAGGGGGCGGGCTGTCCTTGGGTGGCTCAAGTAAGATGGTGGGGTCAATCGAGTTGCTGGCACCCATTCCCTTCCTGGAGGACAGCAAGAACATGCGGATTGGCGCTTTTGTTGACATCGGGAACATCTATTGCGAAGCCTTCCAGGTGGCGTCTCCTAAAGCGATTACAGGCGGCGGCGGAACACCTTGCTTTGCCGAAGCAGAAGGCGATTTTTTGCGCTATTCGCCGGGGCTTCTCGCCCGTTGGTTGTCTCCTTTCGGGGCACTCGGCGTTAGCATTGCCAAACCACTGAATACGGTTCAGGGTGACCGGCTGCAAATATTCCAGTTCTCCTTCGGGCAAGCATTCTAAGAGCTAGCCTCCTGTCGGTTTGACCTAAATTCAACTTGGCGGTAAAGCTGGTTTTGGTCAATCAATCGAATCACTGACTGGGGCGTCAGAAATTGGGCGCTTTTCTGATACCCAACTAATTGTCGGATATGACTGGCCGATATTTCCAGCTGACTTACCGCCATGAAGTGAATCAATCCGGCCGGACGAGTCTTCATGTCTTTTGGCTGCTGGCAAATGCATTTGGCGAAATACCCTTCTAGTTCTGCTGGCCATGTCCGCTCGATTCCCGGTCGTTGCATGACGACGATGTGCGCAAGCTCAGCGAGTGACTGCCAACAGTGCCAGCGGTGCAGGCCTTGGAAGGCGTCTGAGCCAAGGATCAAAATCAGAGGGGCGGTGTTGCCGATATCGTCACGAAGGGACGAAAGCGTGTCGACCATGAACGAAGCCCCGGCTCGTTCCAGTTCGCGAGTATCGATGCGGATGCCGGGGGGCGCATCCGCGAGGGCCGCCCGCAGCATGGCGAGCCGCTGCTCCGGCGTTGCGCCCGGTGTGCCGCGATGAGCCGGGATCTGGCAGGGTACGAACCGCAGTTCATCCAGCTCAAGCGCTTCCCACACTTCCAGCGAGGTTCGCAGGTGGCCGTAATGGACCGGGTCGAACGTCCCACCGTAGACTCCGATCATGACGTCACTGTAATGGCCTAGCGACTACCCGGGCGCATCTAGACTCTGATGTGGCCGTCGCCCAGCACCACGAATTTCTGCGAGGTCAGCCCTTCCAGGCCGACCGGCCCGCGGGCATGCAACTTGTCGGTTGAAATGCCTATTTCAGCCCCCAGGCCGTATTCAAAGCCATCGGCAAACCGGGTCGAGGCATTCACCATCACCGAGCTGGAATCAACCTCACGGAGAAACCGCCGGGCGCGCGAATAATCTTCGGTCACGATCGATTCGGTATGTCCGGAACTGTGCTTATGGATGTGGTCCATGGCCTCGTCAATGTCCGCCACTACCCGGACCGAGAGAATGGGAGCCAGGTATTCTGTGTCCCAATCTTGGTCGGTCGCCGCCGTTGCTTCCGGGACGATTTCGCGGGTTTTCGGACAGCCACGCAATTCCACGCCTTTTTCAATCAACTGCTTGGCGAGCTCCGGCAGAACGATGGGTGCAATGCGGCGGGCCACCAGCAGGGTTTCCATGGCGTTGCACACACCATACCGCTGGGTCTTGGCGTTGATGGCGATTCGTTGGGCTTTTTCCAGATCGCAGTGATCGTCGATGTAGACATGGCAGATGCCATCCAGGTGCTTGATGACCGGAATGCGCGACTCCGCCATGATGCGTTCGATCAACCCCTTGCCGCCGCGCGGTACGATCACATCGATGCAGTCGTCCAACTGCAGAAGTTCGCCCACGGCGGCCCGGTCGGTGGTCGGAATCAATTGCACGGCATCGGCAGGTAGCCCGACGGAGTCGAGTCCGGATCGGATGCAGGTGGCAATGGCCTGATTGGAATGAATGGATTCTGAGCCGCCACGCAGGATGCAGGCATTGCCCGATTTGAGACAGAGCGCCGCCGCATCGGCAGTGACGTTAGGGCGAGACTCGTAAATGATGCCGATGACGCCGAGCGGCACCCGCATTTGGCCCACCTGGATGCCGGAGGGGCGATAGGTCAGATCAGTGATTTCACCCACTGGATCGGGCAGGGCGGCGACCTGCCGGACACCATCTGCCATGGCGTTGATGCGGGCCAGTGTCAGTTCCAGACGTTCCAGCATGGCGCTGTCGAGTTGGCTCTGGCGACCTGCTTCCAGATCCCTCTGATTTTCGCTGATCAGGTTGGCGGCGCCGGCCTCCAGCGCATCGGCAATGGCCATTAGCGCCTGATTCTTGGCGGCGGTTTCGGTGCGCCCTATCAGTCGGGCGGCAGCTCGGGCGTTTTCGCCAATGGTGCGCAAGGTGGATTTCAGTGAGTCTGGCATGGCCAATGTCCGAATTAATGTCGAGTAGTGGTTAACGGTGCCTGGGGCTTCATCAGGCTGATGCAGGTGGCCAGCAAGGCATCCCACTCATCGCCGGGTGCTATCCCCTTGATGATGCGGTCGGCCTTCGCGCAAAGCAGGATCGCCTGGTGGATTGCATTCTGATCAAGGCGCTGGAGGGCCTGGTTCATGGCGGCCTTCCGACTGTCCCATAAGCGGTATTTGCCGAACAGGGACTCTGTCGATGTCCCTGCCTTCAGTTCCGACTTTATTGTATTGAGCAGGCGCAACTCCCGGGCCAGTGCCCAAAGCACCACAGCGGAGGCAATGCCTTCGCCTCTCAGGCCGTTCAGCACTCGAAACGACTTGTTGATCTGGCCCCTGAGTACCTGCTCGGTCAAATCGAAGACATCGTAACGAGCACTGTCAGCGACCGACTTCAAAATCTGGTCATCGGTCAACTGACCTGTACCGTAAAGAATATGCAGCTTTTCTACTTCCTGCGCCGCCGCCAGCAAGTTGCCTTCGACTCGGGCCGCCAGTAGCCGCAGCCCGGATTGATCAGCCAAGAGCCCGCGAGCGTTCAGTCGCCCATCCAGCCAGCGCAGAAGCTTCTCACCGCTGAGGGGCCAGACCTGCATGACGATACCGAGGCGCTCCATAGCCTGGAACCAGCGGGCCTTTTGTTCGGCTGCCGTTAGTTTGGGCAGGCTGACTAGTAGGATCGCATCTTCCGGCGGACGCTCCGCAAAATGAAGGAGCGCCTCGGCACCCAGCTTGTCCGGCTTGGCAGGGAGTTGGATATCCAGGATTCTAGGCTCTCCAAACAGGGAGTAGGAGTTACACGCGGCCCGAAAAGTCCCCCACTCGAAGTGTGCGTCGACATGAAAGCGCTCACGATTGGCATAGCCATGCGCTTTACCTGCTTGCCGGATGGCGTCCGCCGCTTCTATCAGTTGCAGGGGTTCGTCCCCACTGAGAACATAGGTCCTGGCCAGAGTGCTTTTGAGATGTTGGCCGAGTTGTTCCGGGTAAAGCTTCACGAAGGATTGGCAGGTTTGTCACGAAGCGTAAAGACGACTTGGCGGAGCAGGGTTTGTGCGGCTTCCATTTCCATCTCTGAGCGGATTTGGACTTCCTCGAGGCCCTGTCCCAAGGGAGAGTCCTGAGTATTGAAGTATTCCCTTCTAACCATGAGTTCCTTCTCGGGGATCAGGATAGTGCCCTTGGGGCCCTGTACCTCATAAATCACGCGGAAGGTCAGGTCGAACATATTGGCGCGTCCTACTGCGCTCAATGTGATCGGCCGCCGCAAATGTCTGACCATCGTCACATTGATAATGGCACTTGCCTCGGCGGGTTTGACCGCCATGATGCCACCCCCGGCAATCAATGACCTGTTGAAGTCTGCGTAAAAGGGATTCCCTTTGGCCACACCGGACAAGAATAGCGTTTTCTCTTGGGTGGAGCCGGGAATGTCCCCGCGCAGATGAAAGCCGCAAGCCGTCAGTAACAATAGAGTAATCGATAGGCTGCCGATCCGATGGGCGAGCGGGACCATAATCAAATCACGATATTGACTAGCTTGCGTGGCACCACGATCACCTTTTTGGCCGGCTTGCCTTCCATGAACCGCTGAACGTTCACATCGGCCAGCGCGGCTGACTGTATGGCGGCTTGATCGGCTTCAATTGGCACCGTGATCTTGCCGCGTAACTTCCCATTGACCTGGACAACCATCTCGGTGGCGTCTTGCGCCAACGCGTCTTCATCATGACGGGGCCAGTGGGCGGTCGCCACCAGCCCTGTCTGGCCCAGCTCCTGCCAGAGCTGCTCAGCGATATGCGGCACGATCGGAGCCAGCATCAGCGTTACCAGCTCGAAGGCTTCCTGCCGCAGGGCGCGGCCTTGATCGCTGGCGTCTTCAAATTTTGCCAGGGCATTAAGCAGCTCCATGTTGGCGGCAATCGCCGTGTTGAAGGTGAAGCGTCGTCCCATATCGTCCGTGACCTTGCGCAGGGTTTCGTGAACCTGTCGACGCAGGGTTTTCTGTGCTTCGCTCAGCGCCGTTTTGTCGAGTGCGGGTGCGGGGCCATCATTAATATGCTGGGCGACCTGTTTCCACAGCCGCTTGAGGAAACGGAAACCGCCTTCCACCCCGGAATCCGACCATTCCAGTGACTGCTCGGGCGGGGCAGCGAACATGGTGAACAGACGCACCGTATCGGCGCCATAGCGGCTGACCAGGTGTTCCGGGTCTACGCCGTTGTTCTTGGATTTGGACATCTTCTCGATGCCACCGACCCTGACCGGCTGACCATCCTTTTTCAACAGGGCGCCGGTGATGCGGCCCTTCTCGTCAGTGCTGATGTCGACTTCGGTTGGTCCCACATACGCTTTCTTGCCATGCTCCTCACGATAGAAGGTCGGGGCCACGACCATGCCCTGGGTCAGAAGATTGGCGAAGGGTTCATCGCAGTGGACTAGACCGGCGTCTCGCAGCAGCTTGTGATAAAAGCGCGAGTAGAGCAGATGCAGGATGGCGTGTTCGATGCCGCCGATGTACTGGTCGACCGGCAGCCAGTAGTTGGCGCGCTCATCCAGCATGGCCTGGTCATTGTCGGTGCTGGTGTAACGGGCGAAATACCATGACGACTCCATGAAGGTGTCGAAGGTGTCGGTCTCGCGCCGGGCCGGCTTGCCGCAGCAAGGACAATCGACATTAACGAAGCTGTCCAGTTTGGCCAGCGGCGAACCAACGCCGGTAATGTCGACGTCCTTGGGCAGCGTGACCGGCAGCTGATCGTCGGGAACGGGGACCGTGCCGCAGTCATCGCAGCAGATGACGGGCACCGGACAGCCCCAGTAACGCTGACGCGAGACGCCCCAGTCGCGCAAGCGGAAGTTCGTCTGCTTCTCGCCCAGACCCTTGGCAGTAAGTTCGGCGGCAATGGCATCGACCGCTTCAGCATGGGTCAAGCCGTCGTAGCGGCCGGAATTGACACACAGGCCGGCGGTCTTGTCACCATACCAGTCCTGCCATTTGTCCATGGTGAACGGCGATTCGCCCCTTTCACGGGATTGAATGACCTGGCGGATATCCAGGCCATATTTGTGGGCGAAATGAAAATCGCGCTCGTCATGCGCGGGCACCGCCATGACCGCGCCCTCGCCGTAGCTCATCAGCACGTAGTTGCCAATCCAGACCGGTATCGGCTTGCCAGTCAGCGGATGCTTGACCGTGATGCCGGTGTTCATGCCCTTCTTTTCCATGGTGGCGACATCGGCTTCTGCTGTGCCGCTCTGCTCGCATTCTCTGATGAACTCGGCCAGAGCCGGTTTGGTCTTGGCCGCATAAGTTGCCAGCGGATGTTCCGGTGCCACGGCGCAGAAGGTGACGCCCATGATGGTGTCTGCGCGGGTCGTGTAGACCCAGAGCTTGCCCTCAACACCATCCAGCGAGTAAGGGAAGGCAAAGCGCACCCCATGACTTTTGCCGATCCAGTTGGCCTGCATGGTGCGGACCTGCTCCGGCCAGCCCTTGAGTGTGTCCAGTTCGGCCAGCAATTCGTCGGCATAGGCCGTGATCTTCATGAACCACTGCGAGATTTCCTTGCGAACCACGGGTGTGTCGCAGCGCCAGCAGCAGCCCTCGATGACCTGCTCGTTAGCCAGCACGGTGTTATCGTGCGGGCACCAGTTGACCGGTGAGATTTTTTTGTAGACCAGCCCTTTCTCCAGCAAACGCAGGAAGAACCATTGTTCCCAGCGATAGTACTCAGGAGAGCAAGTGGCGACCTCTCGCTGCCAGTCGTAACCAAAACCCAGCTCCTTGAGCTGCCTCTTCATGTAGGCGATGTTCTCGTAGGTCCAGTCACCCGGTGGCACGCCTTTGCTCATGGCGGCATTCTCGGCCGGAAGACCGAAAGCGTCCCACCCCATCGGTTGCAGGACGTTCTTGCCCAGCATGCGCTGATAGCGTGCCATGACATCGCCGATGGTGTAATTGCGAACATGCCCCATGTGCAGCCGACCACTGGGATAGGGGAACATCGACAGGCAGTAATATTTTTCTTTGGTCGTATCCTCCACCGCACGGAAGACTCCGGCCTCCTCCCACAGGCTTTGGGTTTGAGCTTCGATCTCGGCAGGCTGGTAAATGTCTTGCATACGGGCGGTCATGCGGCGGAATATAAAGGGTCAAGCATACTAAAGGCAGAGCGGGGCGGGCAATGACAATCACAATCACTCGCCCGCCCGGGCAGTCAATATCCCGCATAACCAAGAGTAGCGGAAAACCAATGAACGCAGAATTCTGGATCGAAAAGTGGGAAAAACAGCAAATTGGGTTTCATCTGCCGACAGCACACCCGATGCTAAAAAGCCACTGGTCGGCGCTTGGCGTTGATGCAAATACTCATGTTTTTGTCCCGCTCTGCGGAAAAAGTCTCGACCTGATTTATTTGATGAGCCAAGGGTGCCACGTGACCGGGGTTGAGCTCAGCGCCATCGCCATTCGGCAATTTCTCACAGAACAGTCATTGCCTGCGACCTCGATGGAGTCCGATGGAATGCCGGTGACCACCGTCGATGGACTGCGACTGATCGAAGGCGATTTCTTTCGGTTGAGTCCGAGAGTCATCGGTCGGGTTGATGCCGTTTACGATCGGGCGGCCCTCATCGCCATGCCGCCCGATCGACAGGAAAGCTATGCGCAGCAGCTGCTCGCCTTGACCCCAGAATCAGCCCCTATCTTGTTGATCACGCTGGATTATGACCCGAACGAAATGTCCGGCCCTCCCTTCGCCACTGCGAGCGAGCAGGTCAGGCGCCTATTTGGGGGGCGGTATGAGATTGATGTGCTGGAGCAGGTGGATGCCCTGACAGATAACCCTGCTTTGCGGGGGCGGGGGCTGACCGGTTTGACTGAGACAGCCTGGCGTCTCAGGCCGCGTCAGGCTTTAACTAAAGCCTAAGAACTCATCTGATAAACTTCGGATTATTTGATCGGAGACCGCTGAGCGTGGAAAAAACCCTTAGGATCGCCACCCGCAAAAGTCCCCTAGCTCTCTGGCAGGCCGAACATGTGGCGGCCCGTTTGCAAGCCATGCACCCTGGGCTCCAGGTGGAACTGGTCAAGATGGTTACCCGTGGCGACAAAATACTGGATACTCCGTTGGCCAAGGTCGGCGGCAAGGGGTTGTTCGTCAAGGAACTCGAGCAAGGCATCCTGGAGGGAATTGCCGATATCGCCGTCCATTCCATGAAGGATGTACCGGCCGAATTGCCGGAGGGTTTGCATCTCACAGCCATTCTGACCCGGGAAGATCCCCGTGATGCACTCGTCTCCCAGAAGTACACCGGCCTGGCCGCGCTGCCAGACGATGCTCGCATCGGCACCTCCAGCTTACGCCGGCAATGCCAGCTCAAACTCCGACTGCCCCGCTGCCAAATCGCCAGTCTGCGCGGCAATGTCGGTACCCGGCTGGAAAAGCTGGAGACGGAAAACCTAGATGCGATCATACTCGCCGCAGCGGGCTTGATTCGATTGGGTCTGGCTGATCGCATTACCGAGGTGCTCGCCCCCGAGGCCAGCCTTCCCGCCGTGGGTCAGGGTGCCATCGGGATTGAATGTCGGCAGAACGATTCTCGGATCAATGAATGGCTTACCGTGCTGCATGACCCGGACACGGCCGATTGTGTGACGGCAGAGCGGAGTTTCAACCATCGGCTAAACGGCGGTTGTCAGGTGCCCATTGCGGGTTATGCCGAACTGCGGGGTGACCAGATTCGCCTGCGGGGTCTAGTGGCCCGTCCCGACGGGCGGGCTCAGGTGCGGGGCGAAGTGGAAGGCCACCGAACCGAGGCCGGGGTGCTGGGTGTCTGTCTGGCCGAACGACTTCTGTCCCAGGGTGCTGACAGTATTTTGCGCGAACTTTACGAGTCCAAATGACCGCTCACGTGATAGCCCCATTGTCTGGAATGACCGTGCTGGTAACCCGGCCTGCCGGGCAGGGTGAGGGTCTGGCTCGCCTTGTCACCGAGGCAGGTGGACAAGCTGTGCTGGCACCTCTGCTGAGTATCGCTCCCCCCCTGGATCCATCCTTGGCCAGTGCGGTGTTGAATGCGCCCGAGTCCTGGGATTGGCTGGTTTTTGTCAGTGCCAATGCGGTGCGCTTTGCGCGGGGTATTGATGGGTGGGTTGGACAAGGTGCCGGCCTCACCCGCCTTGCTGCCGTCGGCGAGGCGACGGCGTCCGCCTTGGCCGAAGCCGGGTTGACGGTCGATTTGGTGCCCTATCCTCAGTTCAATAGCGAAGCTTTGCTGGCCGATCCCCGGATGGCCGAGGTGGCCGGTCAGCGGCTATTGATCGTCCGTGGTGAGGGTGGGCGCGAGCATCTGGCGGACACGCTCCGTGAACGCGGGGCCGATGTCGCCTATGCCGAGGTGTATCGGCGTGTTCCGGTGTCGACTGAGGAGTTTTCGACCTGCCTGACCACCTGGCAAGAGGACCACTATGATGCAGTAGTCGTTACCAGTGGCGAGGCGCTGGCCCACTTGTTCGATCTGTTGCGTGAGGCCGGGCTTGGTAACCACCCCAAGCCGGCTTTGGTGGTGCCGAGCGAGCGAATTGCCGGTCAGGCGCGCGAACAGGGTTGGCCCAGGATATGGGTCGCGGAGCAGGCGAGCGACGAATCCATCCTGCAAGCCATCAAGCAATTTGCCCATGCCCGGAAAACTGGGCAAGGCCCCCTGGCCCTTCCACCGATGGAGTCCGTCTCCAATCCGCCCGAAGCCGAGACCCTGATCGCGCCTGCTGTTATGCCAATCGAGGATCAGGTCGCCAATACCGAACCAGATCAATATCTAGATCAAGACCAAGATGGGGATAAGCTGTTGACTAATCAGGAAAAAGATATTCAGCCCGATGCGGAGCCTTCTACCGTTCAGGGCTCTTCAACCATTGACAAGGTTCAATCACCCAAGAAATCCCGTAGCTTGGCCTGGGTCGGCTATATGGTGTTGCTGGGCGTGATTGGGCTGGCGGCCGGGGGATGGTTTCTGCTGCAGGAACTGCGCTCACGCCAGGAGGGACTCGGTGGACAGATCACGGACAAAACCCACCAGGTTCAGGAGGTCACCCATCAGATCACCTCGGTTCAGTCAGAGATTGCCGCCCTGCACTCGCAGGTGGCCACGCTGCAAAGTCAACTGTCGGGGAGTGATGCCAAGATCGAAAGACGCCTCGTTGATCATTCCGAAAAACTGGACGTAAAGCTTGAATCAGCTCGTGGTGAGCTCGCTGGAGCCGTTCAGCAGGTCCAGCGACAGTTGAATAGAACCCGTGGTGACCTGTTGATCACCGATGCGGAATACCTTTTAAGTGTCGCCAACCAGAAGCTGAATCTGGTGGGGGATATCAAATCCGTGCTGGCTGCTATGGAAGCCGCCGATCAGCGCCTGCATGAAAGTGCTGACCCCGCGGTTTACAGGGTCCGAGAGGCGCTGGCGGAGGAAATGGCGGCGGTGCGCAAGATTCATGCGCCCGATCTGGTAGGGCTATCCTCCCAGTTGATTGCGTTGGAAAAAAAAGTTCCTGCGTTGCCACTGCTCTTGCCCCATGCGGGGACCGTCAAACAGCACGAAAAGGAAAAGGAGCAGCAGGTCAAGGCTGATCAACAAAATTCGGAAGAAAAGGCTGATGCTTTCGACAGCGCCCTGCGTGGATTCAAGGACCTGGTCACGGTGCGCCGCACGGATCAGCCCGTCGAGGCCTTACTGGCCCCGGAGCAGGTAGAGGTGTTGCGGCAATTGCTACTACTCAAGCTGGAGTCATCGAGGGCTGCCCTTCTGCGGAATGATGAGCAGCTTTACCGCGACAGCCTGGCGACGGCTATCGACTGGATTGATCAGCATTTCGACACGGCTGCCGTCGAAACTAAAACCATGCTGGAAGCGTTGAATTCACTGGCCGATCGCTCTTTCACCGTGGCCTATCCTGATATCAGCAAGTCCATGATTATGCTGCAGAATATTGAGAAGCTGAGGCTGGAAGCCGAAGACGCTCTGATGCGTGGCAAGCCGCAAGGCGAGACCAGAGGGTCGGATGAGCCGGCAAGTCCAGCGCCGGCGTTTGCAGCCCCCGCATCGGCCCCTCAGCCAGTTGAGCCGCCCGCCGCCAAAGATGTGAAGGGTAAAAAGCCCGAAAAAACGGCTGCCGGCAAGAAAGTCAAAGCTAGCGGCAAAGCGGAAACCTCCGCACCAGAGCCGACTTCTGCTATGCCCCCCATCGAGGTGTTGCCCGTCAACCCGGCCCCGGCCGAAGCCGGCCCGGTCATCCCGGCGGAGCCTCCCGAGGAGGCCGCGCCCGAGCTGACTCCGGTCAGTCCGCCTGTCCCGGAGTCCGGGCCTTCACAGCCAACTACCACCCCAGAGGCGGGGCCGGCCCCAGCGCTGCCTGAAGCCAAACCCATCGAAGAATCCGGAGAGCGGTTGTGAGGAGGAAGATCGTCTTTTCGCTGGCGGCATTTTTTCTGATCCTCGGGCTGGTGGCGTTCGGCTATAAGCAAATGAGTGCCTCCGGAAATGCCGGTTACGTCATCATCGGGATCGGCGACTGGGTGCTCGAAACCTCGCTGTACTTCGTCATCATTTTTCTCACCTTGCTGTTTCTCTCCCTTTACTTCGGTATTCGCTTCATGACTGGCGCGGCAAAGCTGCCAGACGCCATCAAGAAGCGAAACAGTGAACAGCGCAGCAAACGCTCATTGGAAGCGCTGGTGGCCGGGCTGATCGAAACCATCGAAGGCAAATGGGAAAAAGCCGAGCGAACCCTGATCCGACATGCCGGAGACAGCAGTCTGCCGTTGTTCAATTATCTTACGGCGGCCCGGGCCGCTCATGCGCGGGGTGCCAACGAGCAGCGCGATGATTACCTTAGACTGGCTCAGAAAAGTGTTCCCGAGGCCGCGTTGGCCGTTAACCTCAGTCGTGTCAAGTTATTGATGGGATCGCACCAATATGAGGAGGCGTTGGAGCAACTGACCGAAATCAACCGGGCTCATGCTAATCATCCCGTGGTTTTAAGGATGATGGGCGATGCCTATATCCAGACCCGCGACTGGGACGCCCTCCACCATCTGATTCCCGCGCTGCGTGAAGGTAAGTTGATGCCCGAGGCGGAGCTTAGGAAGCTGGAAATCGAGGCCTATCGAACCTTGCTGGAAAAGCGGGCCCTGACGCGAGACCCGACGCGGATTCGCGAGATCTGGCGGATGGTGCCGGCCCACGTAAAGACCGAGCTGGCCGTTGTCCTGCCCTACTGCAAGGGTATGGTCGATGCCGGGATGGGGGAAGAGGTTGAAGAAGATCTCCGCTTGGCCTTGGGTCGAGACTGGGATCCCGAACTGCTGCGGCTGTATTCTGGCATCGAGATGGCGGATGCTGCCCGCCAGTTGCTTGGTGCCGAGGACTGGCTAGGCCCGCACCGGGATGACGCCCAGCTACTCCATGTTCTTGGCCGTTTTGCGCTGCGCGCCGCCCAGTCCGAAAAGGCCACTGCGTATCTGCAGCAAAGCCTGACACTCGAGCCAACGATGGAGGCCTGCAAGCTGTTGGGTGACCTGCTTTACGACAGGAAGGAGGATGGCGCCGCCGGGGTTCTTTACCGACAAGGACTTAAGCTGGCCGCGAAAGAGCCGCTGGATGTCGCGGCGCTGACCCAGGCGGCGTCTATCCTAGTTCAATCCCCCGCGCAGGCCATAATCCCGCAATAAAGTCACGAGTCTGCGGTAACGACGGTCTGGCCGGTTTGACGGCATCTCCGACATGACCCTCCCCATTATTCGCTGCGAACAAGTCGGCAAGAAGTTCCGGCGGACGGCGCTGGCCGCTGTCCGTTATGGGCTTGCCGATCTGGGTTGGCGACTGCTCCGTCGAAAACTCTCCGCAACGCTTCGCCCCGATGAGTTCTGGGCCGTGCATGGCGTCAGCTTCGCGGCGCATCGCGGCGAATGCATCGGCATCATTGGCCCCAATGGCGCCGGCAAAAGCACTCTCCTGCGCCTTATCAATGGCGACTATCGACCCGATCAGGGTCGCATTACTCGCAAGGGTGCCGTGACCTCGCTGATACGTCTGGGCGGTGGGCTGCAGCCTCTGCTGACCGGGCGTGAAAACATCTACATCAAGTGTTCGGAGCTGGGGTTTAGCAAAACCGAGACCGATGCGCTGCTGGACCGGATCGTCGAGTTTTCGGGGCTAGAGAAATCGCTGGATCAGCCCGTCAAACGTTATTCCGACGGCATGTATGTCCGGTTGGAGTTTTCCATCGCCACCGCGGCACCGATGGATATTTTGCTGATTGATGAAGTGCTCGCGGTCGGCGATGTGGCCTTCCAGATGCGCTGTCTGCAGCGGCTGGACCAGCTGAAACAGGCCGGCACTACCATTCTGCTGGTCTCCCATTCCGAAATGAATGTGCGGCATATTGCCGATCGCTGTTTGCTGTTGTTCGATGGCGAAGCCTTGGCCCTGGGCGAGACGGATGCGCTCTTTCGAAAATATTACGAGGCTACCGGATTCCTTGATCGTGCGCTCGAGCCCCTGGGGCTGGCGCCGGTGATGCCGGCTGATTTCTCCGGCAGGCTTCGTTTGACCGGACTTTCGCTGGAGGGCGGTGGAACCGGGGGTGAGGTCAGGACCGGCCGTCCCCTCCGGCTTCGGATTCGTCATGAGGCGGATTCATTGGTCGATTCGGCGAGTCTGCTGCTCCAGTTCTGGAGCCCCGGCGGTCTGTTGATGGCTACGTTCGACTCGGGTCTGAATGGGGGTTTCGAGTGGGGTATGCGCGGTGAAAGCGTGTTGGAGCTGGCTTTTTTGGGACTTTCAGCGGGGGCTTACCGCGTCGCCGGTGGTTTTCGGTCAGGCGAGCACTGGTTGAGTTACTACTCGCACCTGCTCGATCTCCCCGTGGCCCAGGCTCATCTGTCCGAAGCCGGCGGTTTACTGGCCTTACAGGGTCACCTGTCGCCCGCCACTCACCGGACGGCGGATTGATTGGCTGTTTCAGTGATGCAGTTTTAGCTCGGGCGGCAGCACAATATTCATGGCGATAGGCAAATGATCCGAACAGGCGAAATGCAATACCTGGAGATGTTCAACGGCCAGACTCGGCGTAACGAGGATGTGATCGAGCATCCGCTGCGGCTGCCAGCTGGGCCAGGTGTGAACGACACAGGCAGGGTCACAAAGCTCGGTCGAACGGGTCAGCAGTTGCAGTTCCGGTGAGCCGGGTTCGCAATTGAAATCGCCCATCACCACCGCATGAGGATGCTGCTTCAGCAATTCGGCGACAAAGCCCAGTTGCCGCATCCTTGCCCGCTGGCTTAGCGCCAGGTGAACTACGCACACGCTGAGCGATTCATCGAGTGCATGGCTACGACCGAAGCGGGCCAATACCGCGCCGCGCCCGGGTAAGCCGGGCAGCTTGTAATCGAACACTTCATGGGGCTTGATTCGGCACAGCAGACCGTTGCTGTGCATGGCGATGGGCCCCATGCGACGATTGATCTGGTTATGCCAGTGGGGGAAGCCACCATGTTCGGCCAGATACTGGGTCTGGACGATCTTGTGGCTGCGCAGACCCCCGCCATCGACTTCCTGCAGACCCACGATATCGTAGGGCCTGAGCAACTGGGCAATTCGGTTCAGATTGGGCAGGCGTTTGCGACTGGGCCAGACATGCCGCCAACTGCCGGTAATCATGTCCCGGTAGCTGGTGGTGTTGATTCCTGTCTGAATATTGAAGCTGGCTAGCCGTAAGCGCCGCGAATGATCGAGAGGCGCTTCGTCTGGGGAATCGTTGGAAAGGGCGGGGGGATTCAGGTCCATTCGACGTTGCCAAGGTGGGCGAAATCCCAGTAATACCGCCCGTCAGACCTCGTATTACTTCTTTGCGGCGGGAGCGGATTCCTTCTTGATCAAGGCATTGGTGATCTCGATCATGCGCGGAAATGATTTGGCCTTGCCCGGGCTGACCACGTACTTGCCGTTGACCACCAGGGCCGGAGTACCGGTGATGCCATACTTGGCCGCAAGACCGCTGGCCTGGCGCATTTTGGAGTCCACGGCGAAGGACTTATACGCCTGATGGAAATCCGCCTCGGCTACCCCATGTGCGACGAAGAACTTGGCCAGATCCTCCTCCGATTCCAGCTTTTCACGCTTGTTCTGAATGGCGTCGTAGAAGTCCGCATGCAGCTTGTCCAGCACATCCAGCACCTCGGCGGTAAAGAATGCCTTGGCATGCGCGGCCCATTGCTCATTAAACACGGCAGGCTGACGATGGAAGTCGACCGACGCAGGCTTGGACTTGATCCAGGCATTCAAATCCGGCTCAAAGTGGTAGCAGTGCGGGCAGCCGTACCAGAAAAACTCCAGCACCTCGATTTTGGCGGGATCGGCCGTAGGCATGGGCGGTTTCACGATATCGTAATCCGTGCCGTCCTTGAATTCCTCGGCCTGGGCAGGCCCAAAGGCAAAGGATGCCGCAAGGGCAATGGCGGTCATCAGGCTCATTACTGCTTTGTTCATGCTGTCCTCTTGGGTTGGATATCAGTGAGGTACACGGTCTGTCGACCGTCTGACCGGTATGACGGGGGGCGGCTCAGTGTTTCAAGGTAGAGACATACTCCGCGACCGCGCTGATGTCGGTTTCGCTGAGCTTGGCTGCCACGCTGCGCATCATGGCATTCATGTCATTGCCGCGTTCGCCCGCCTTGAAATCATGAAGGGTCTTTTCGATATAAGCCGAGTATTGGCCATGCAGCCTCGGGAACACCGCCTGCGGGTTGCCGGAACCGGACGGGCTATGACATCCAGAGCAGGCCGGGACGCCCGAGGCCGCATTGCCGGCGAGATAGAGGTTTTTCCCCTTTCCGTTGACGGTGCCACTCTCGGAAGTCGGCTTCTGGCTGGCATAAAACGCAGCGAGATCATGCATGTCGTCTTCCGACAAAGGCTCCGCCATCGCATTCATGGTCGGCTCCACTCGCTTCTGTGTCTTGAAGTCCATCAGTTGCTTGTAAATATAAGAGGGGTGCTGACCGGCCAGTTTCGGGAAGATCGGAGCCGCGCCATTACCGTCCTCGCCATGGCAGCCACCGCAGGCCGCGGCTTTTTCCTGTCCTTCCGTAGCGTTGCCGCCCGCCTGAGCCAGGAAGGCGCAAGCTATCAGTGCGGCACCCAGCGTAAATTTTAAACTTCTCATTCCCGCTACCTCGTGTTCTTGTTGATATGTTCCGCAGTGGGTAAACCACCGCGCCCTTTATCAGGCCATGAATAGTGCTATGGGGGCCGCCTTTCGTGGGGTACCCATAAAATACGGGTACACTAGAAAAGTCAATCATACAGCCTGGTAGAAACCTTTGAATCCCCTTTATCACAAGGCCAGTTTTCTGGCGAGCGCATCCCGGCTCAATAACGCCCCCGCCGATCAGGGCTTGGAAGTGGCGTTTGCCGGTCGCTCCAACGCAGGTAAATCCAGCGCCATCAATACGATTACCAACCAGAAGTCGCTGGCCCGGGTGAGCAAGACCCCCGGTCGCACGCAACTACTCAATTTCTTCACGCTGGACGACACCCGCCGCCTCGTCGACCTGCCGGGGTACGGGTATGCCAAGGTGCCGGAGGCTATGCACAAGTCCTGGGGCGGCATGATAGAAAGCTACCTCAGCAAGCGCGATGCGCTCAAGGGCGTATTTCTCATCATGGATATCCGCCATCCTCTGACCGATTTCGATCACCGGATGATCGAATGGTGCCAGCACTTCGGTCTGGCGGTGCACGTGACCCTGACCAAGTCGGACAAGCTCAGCCGTGGCGCTGCCATGGATGTGCTGCACAAGGTGACGGGCGTGTTGGCTACTCGCTACGAGATTCCGACCACCGTGCAACTCTTTTCTTCATTGAAAAGAGCCGGCATCGAAGAAGCGCATGCCGCACTGGATCAATGGTTTGAAGTTGGAGCCGGCGCTTCCAGTACCTGAGTCGTCGGGCCATGGCCCTGCGATTTCCCTTAGCTGCGGATTTCATGAGCAGCGCCCGTGGCTCCATCGCGGCTCGTGTGCCGGTGAGGCAAGGCCACAGTTTACTTCGCCCAGTTTTCCAACCGCAGCCCCGCCACCCGTGAAAACTCCCAAATGGTGTTCGTGACCAGGATCGCATCTCGGCTGAGTGCATGAGCCGTGATCATTAGCACTAACGGTTAGTGCTCCTACGGAAACAGGAAATTGAAATTAAGCTGAGCGCCCCACTGGGGGTCCCATAGTCCGCGTTCGGCGTAATAGCGACCGGCCAGCGTGACGACGATATTCTGTCCGCCGGGTGCGACCAGCGTGCTGACCGAGGCATTGATCGGCACCGTCCACTGATCGGTGTTCCAGTTGTAGGCCGTTTCCGAGTAAAGCCCCAGCGACACATCCGAGGCGAAAGTGTAGGAAAAGCCCGGCTGCAGAAAGAGGAATTTCATCGGCTGCGTTCCATCGCCGGTCCCCACCCCAAATGACTGGTTCACGTTTGACCACAACGTAAAACCTTTCAGGGCGTAGATCGTAGCCGGTTGCCAGATCACCGCCGCCGAGGCGCCCAATGCCCACTGATTGAGACCAATCAGGCTTTGCGTTGCCGTCGGAATATGCACTGAGGGTCCGGCACCGACCACCAACGCATCATGCGCCAGTGAATGGTTGGGCGTGAAATAAAACTCTAGATCCATATCCCCGAAACCCAGCTGGTTCGGCCCGCCCGGGTAGATCGCGCTCTGGTAGGTCATATTCACCGTCGTCCGCGTTCGCAGCCCCCAGTCCTCATTGATATCGACTGGAATGATCGGTCGCATGCGTAGCCGGTAGTTGGACGCATCGTGGGGTCCGATGCCGGTATCGAAATGGTTCTCGAAGTTGACCCGTGGGATGAAGACAAACGGGTTCTGAATGTCGTAAAGCAGACTACCCGAGGGGATCTTGGAGAGATGGTCGGCGAGGCTGCCTGCCGATACCAACAAAAGTAGAGGCAGTCCAGCGAAGTGAAGCATGAACCGGGTCATGCTGGTAACTGAGTCTGGTCACAACGCGTCAGGGTGACACGAAAAGTCGCCCCTTCGCCGGGTTCACTGTCGCAGACCACGCTACCGCCGTGCATCACGGCGATACGGCGGACGATGAACAGGCCTAGTCCCATCCCGACACTCCCTGATTCGGTCGGATGTGCCTGAAAATACCGATCGAAAATGCGCTCCTGTTGCGCCTCCGGAATCCCCGGACCTTCGTCGGTGACGGTAATTTCGATGGATTTCCGATTGTTCGCATGGCCGCTCACCCAGATGGCGCCGCCAGCTGGCGAATGATGAATGGCGTTTTCCACTAGATTGCTGATGAGGATGCCGATCAGATTTGGGTCGCAACGAAAAGGGTCGGGCAGGGCTTTCAGGTCGCAGCGGATTAGGTGCAGGGCGGTCTTTTGCTGGAAGTGGTTGGCGATACCCTTGATCAATTTACGAAGCTCGACCTCGGTCGGTTCCAAAGTGGTCGAACTGGTCTGTCGGAGGCGGTCCATGCAGGTTTCCATGACGCCGGCAAATGCGGTGTCTATCGCCGCCAGACGATGTTTCAATGCGATATCAATTCCCGCCTTGCTTGGGAGAGCGGGTCCAATCAGTGATTTCAGGGCCTGTAAGGGCCGATTGAGCTCGAGCGTCAGCATGCCGAGAGGAAGAGACTGGTATTCGACATCTCACTTTTCAGTTGTCTGACCTCGGTTTCAAGTGTCCGCCTGGCCTGCTCCTGTCGGGCATCCCGTCCAAGCACCAGCAACCACAAAGGGATCATGTGCAGCAGCGTGGTCCCCATGACAATCCGGTTGCGCGTCCAGGTGTGAATATCCCAGCCCTCGATAAAGCGGTTGAGGGTGAAGAAAATGACATAAAGTCCCAAGGGCAGGAAGCAAAAAGCCAGCGCCCGGGCATTCGGATAGTGTTTCCAGGATGCCCATAATCCGGTGAACAAAGAGGCCACTATTAGAATTGTCGCACCCGTGAAGTTAATATCGGCAAAGTGTGTCGGATAGAAGGTGGCCGTAACAACAAGAAACAGTGCCCACCCGCCAAGGGCATAGGCCATCCCTCGTCTGACCTCGGCGGATCGCACCGGTGGCCAGACGATCAGGCTGCGGGTGAGGGCGGCGTAGCTCAAACCGGTCATCAGCGTGCCGGCCTGAATCAGTCCGAACCGAATAGGTGTGCTATCAGTGATTCCCCATGACTGGATAAGGCCGGTCGTGTTGAGATGAAATAGTTCGAAACCGATCAGGTAAGTGAAATAAGCGATATCCCACGGTGTCCGGTAATGGATGACGCGGTACATTGCTGCGATGATCAGAAGAAACACGATGCCGACGTAGACGCCCATGGCTCCATTCACACGGGTGATGAAACTGATCATGGGTTTTTCTTGCCAAAGCGACGGCTCGATCTTGATAGAGAGGTTTAGTGTGACGCGGACAAAGTAGCGCCTCACGCCCCCGGGGTCTGGCCCCAGCCGGAAGGCATGGGTAATGGTTTCCAGTTCCCGTTCTTTAAAAGGCAGCATCCTGCCGCCCGGGTGAGTCTTATATCGGTCATCAGGTTGCTCGGCGTACACGGTGATCTCTTCCAGTATCTCCGGGGTGATGTGTAGCCACCAGGTGGAGTCGCTGTGGGTCGGGTAGCCAACGGCTAATTGCAACCAGATGGGTTTTCCCGCCAGATAGCCGGACGGCACGCTCCAGGATTTGCGGTCTGAAACCGGGCGTTCTCAGCGGCCTCTCGGACTTGCTCGAAGGTCATTTCGCCCGTCGGATCTCTCAGAAAGCTGAGATGACCATCCAGCCAGATTCGATCCTGTTGCGAGTCGATTGTCTTGGGGGATGGGAACGTGTCGGCGAGGCAAACGCCCATGAGGGCACTCAGCAGAAACAGCAGGCCAAGGCATGCCAGACATCGGCCGAATCGGCTCACTTCGGGGGCGGGCAATTTGATCACGCGATGGTCATCGGGTCTGGCCATAACGCCATTCCACCTGGCGTCGATGCAGGTTGCGGATGACGCCCACGAGTTCACGCATGTCCACCGGCTTCACCAGGTAGGTATCAGCACCCATGGCCAGGCCATCGATGCGCTGCTCGACCATGCCGCGTATCGTCATCATGATGATGCCGCAGCGGTATGATTCCCGCAGGGCTCTGGCCATGTCCAGGCCATCTTCTTCGCCCAGGTTCAAATCGAGCAGGACGATGCTGGCCGGCTTTCCTTCTAAGGCAGATTTCATCTCGGCCCAGAACCCGAACCCCGACAGGGAAAACCCGCCTCTGTCAGGCTTGAGACCACCAGTTCCCGGTGGCAGACATCATCCTCTACCACTTGGGCCTCCGACTTCATCTGATTGACCTTGTTGACCAGTTCCACCACGTTGGCCACGCCCAGCCGCTTAAGGATGACGTGGCGGTATTCGGCAACCGTATGAGCGGACAGGAAAAGCCTCTCGCTAATCATCTTGGTCGGCAGGCCCTGGCACATCAACGCCAGCACATCGCGTTGTCGCGACGTCAGTTTGGCCGTTTCATCGTCAGTCATAGCTTGAATCACAATGCTGGAGGGCCCTACATTTTAATCGTTATTCCACCCCGAAAACCCCAAGGCTATGGGGTTCAAGGCAGAGCCAATTCCCGTCAGACTTTAGCTAACAGATTGGATTTTTCGCCCCCATCATCCGGAACATAAACCATAAGCATGGACCTCACAGTCAGCGAAGCTCGCCGCATTGCCAAGGAAGCCACAATTTACGGGTTTCCGCTGGTCGATAGTTACCGCATTAACCATGCCTACTTTGTGGACACCTCCAACCCCGAGTTCAAGGCGCCATGGAACCATATCAACAATAACCTGCGGGTATACACGCCCGAAGACAAGGCGCTACAAACGCCCAATTCGGATACCCCCTACTCGCAAGCCGGCCTCAATTTGCGCGCGGAGCCCGTCGTTCTGACTGTCCCAGCAGTTGAAGGAAATCGTTATTTTTCCGTGCAGCTGATCGATGCCTTCACCCATAACTTTGCCTATATCGGCAGTCGGACAACTGGCAACCAGGGTGGACGCTATCTTTTGGCCGGCCCCGGCTGGACTGGGTCTGCCCCCAAAGGCATCAACGGTGTCATCCGTTCCGAGACGGCGTTCGTGTTTGCCTTGTATCGAACCCAGCTCATCAACCCGACGGATCTCGATGATGTAAAAAAGTGCAGGACGGTTATCGGTTGCAAACACTATCGGCATTTCTGGGGGCGCCTTCACCCCAGGCCGCACCGGCGATTGATTTCATTGCACCCCTTACACCTGAGGAGCAAAGATCGTCACTGGGGTTTTTCCGTATTTTGAATTTCGTTTTGCAGTTTGCGCCGACCCCATCATCGGAGGTGTGGCAGATGGAGCAATTCGCTCGCCTTGGCATCGGCCCGGGGAAACCGTTTGACCCAGGCGGGCTCGCACCGGAATTGAAAACAGCCATCGCTGACGGCATGGCGGATGCCTGGGCTACTTTTGCGGAATTCAAGAAGACACGCATCGGTACCGGGGAAGTAACCAGCGGCGACCTGTTCGGAACGAGAGAATTTCTGCAGGGCAACAGCCTCTATCGCATGGCGGCCGCCGTGCTGGGGATTTACGGCAATTCCCGAGAGGAGGCGATCTATCCGGCTTATTTCACCGACGCCAGCGGCCAGAAACTGGATGGGGCCCGCACCGGTTATGTGCTTCGCTTCGCGCCGGGGCAGCTGCCTCCGGTTAATGCTTTCTGGTCACTCACTCTGTATGAATTGCCTTCCAGCCTCCTGAGTGCAAATGTGCTCAATCGCTACTAGATCAATTCACCAATGCTGCCTGAATTAGCGCGTGATGCGGATGGCGGATTGTCGTTTTGTATTCAGCATGAGTCACCCGGTGAGGGTAAGGAGCCTAACTGGTTGCCAGCGCCCAAGGGGCCATTTTTCATGATCCTGCGACTTTACCGGCCCAAGCCCGAGGCCCTGAACGGAACCTGGAAGCCGCCAATGGTGTCGGCGGATAAAGAAGCCTGATCGTACCTCTACTCCCACTTAGAGAATATCGTCATGAAACGTCAGTCACTGCTTGCCGCATGCTTGGTCATGCTCTCACCTCTGTCCTTCATGGCGTTGGCACAGCCCGAGGTTCACGCGGAAACCAAAATCAAGGTCACGCCGGCGACATATATTCGGGCCGAATCCGACCGCAGTTTCGGCAACATTGCCCAGCAAGCCGGTGGGGTCAATCGCTGGTTCAAGATTCGCCTGCCCACACCATTGGATAAGCAGACGGTGGTGCGAATGAATCGGGACACGCTCTACTCCGCCTCCATTGTCGATACCTCGAAAGGTGCGACCGTCACGATTCCCAAGATGCCAGATGGTCGCTTTCTATCAGTCCAGCTAATTGATAACGATCACTATGCGCCGGCCGTTCATTACGAACCCGGTACCTACGAACTGCCGCACGACACCCAATATCTCTGCGTTGTGGTCCGTATTCAGTTATTGAATCCCAAGGATTCCGCCGAGATTGCTTTGGTAAACCAGTTGCAGGATCAGGTGGTCATCAAGGCCAAAAGCCACGATTCATTTCCACCGTTCAAGTGGGACATGGATTCGTTGAAAGCCATGACAGCGGCTTATGAGAAAGAATCCGCCCAGTACAGTAGTTGGCAGGGCATGATGGGTCCGCGTGGCAGGGTGGATGAAAAAACCCGCCACATAGCGGCCGCCGCCGCGTGGGGTCTGAATCCAGAATGGGATGCGACCTATTTGAACTACAGTGGTAGACATGATGGCGAGGTGTGTCACAAGGCCACTTATCAGGTGCCCGAGAACAAAGCGTTCTGGTCAATCACCGTCTATGGTGCGGACGGTTATATGAAAAGCGATGACAACATTGTCAACTCGTCAAACGTCAAGCTGAATGCCGACGGCACATTCACTGTGTATTTCGGTTCAAAAGCACTCTGTGGTGATGTGCCCAATCGGGTGGATGCAACCCAGGGCTGGAATTTCCTCATGCGTATCTATCGTCCCGGACCCTCCGTGCTGAACAGCACTTACACATTGCCCGAGGCGGTCCCCGCGACCTGAGGAGGTGTGACGGGAAGGGACTGGGGCATAAAAAAACCCCGAAGCAAGTTAATTGAGCTTCGGGGCGTTAAGTGCCCGGTTGGGGGGAACCGGGTTATGAAAACTAGTCAAAAAACTGGGAATGGCCTATTCCTGCAGTCGGGAAGTAGGACAGGGGGATGCTACGCGAAGTTCCAGTCTTATTTCCCGGATGAGTGTCGCGGTAGGTGGGGGGAACTTCAGTGCTTTGGTGGCCACGAAGTAGCCGCGCCTTAGATGGATAAAGTAAAGCAAAATAAACCACCGATTACCCCACTATGAACATCAAAAAGCTGGTCACTTACCACTTCTACTTCGCTGTCTGGCTTTCGATTCTTTGCGGCATCGCCGCCTTCAACGATCCTGATCTGGTGATCGTCGACGAGGAGGGGATGTTCGGCCCGCTCCGCAATAACCTGCTCTTTGCAGTCGGTTACCTGTTGATCGGCCAGATCGGCCTCTGGGCACTGCGGTACCAGAAGGGCGGCTACCTGGAGGCCATCGTCATGGCCTATACCTTCATGGCCACCGCTTTCGGCGCGCGAATCTACGCCGAGGTGAATGGCCTGCCGGTCTCGCACACCTTTGTCCTGGCACTGTTTTATTTCGCCTTTGCTCACGCGCTCTACTACTTTGTCGCCAGGCCAAAAGATCCGAATGCCGATTCCTCGGAGTCGTAAAACATCCTCCTGAGGCGACCTTTCGTTTTTGAAATCAGCGACTCGGCCAACGCCAGTTGTTGATCTCCGGGCTATCGATGCCGTGTTCGTATGCATATTGCCGGCAAGCAATCTGCAGGTTGCGGTAACGCTCCTTAGCGTGCGCGCCCGCCACCTGCAGACTGGAAACGCGATCGATGACATCCATGGCCAGGCTGAAGCGGTCGATCTGGTTCTGAATCGCCAATTCTAGCGGCGTATTGATATTGCCCTTCTCCTTGTAGCCACGCACGTGCAAATTTGCGTGGTTGTTGCGTCGGTAGGCCAATCGGTGGATCAGCCAGGGATAGCCGTGGAAGTTGAATATGATCGGCTTGCTGGTGGTGAACAGGCTGTCGAAATCTCGATCGCTCAAGCCATGCGGGTGCTCTGATTCGGGCTGCAGCTTGAATAGATTGACCACGTTGATGAAGCGGATTTTCAGTTCCGGAAAATCCTCGCGCAGCATGGCAATCGCGGCCAGCGCCTCCTTGGTGGGGATATCACCGGCGGCCGCCATCACTACATCCGGCTCCGTCCCCTGATCATTGCTGGCCCAGTCCCAGATGCCGAGGCCCTTGGTGCAGTGCGCGATGGCGGCATCCATGTCCAGATATTGCACATGCTGCTGCTTGTCCGAGACGATGACGTTGACGTAATTCTCGCTGCGCAGGCAGTGATCCGCGACCGAGAGCAGGCAGTTGACGTCGGGGGGTAGATAGATGCGGGTGACCGCCGCGCTCTTGTTGACGACGACATCCAGGAAGCCCGGATCTTGGTGGGTAAAGCCATTGTGATCCTGCCGCCAGACGGTGGAGGTAATCAGCAGGTTCAGTGAGGCGATGCCCGAGCGCCAGGACAGGTGGTTGCAGATCGACAGCCACTTGGCGTGCTGGTTGAACATCGAATCGATGACATGCACGAAGGCTTCATAGGTCGAGAAAAAGCCGTGGCGCCCGGTCAGCAGATAGCCTTCCAGCATCCCTTCCAGTGTGTGCTCGCTGAGCATTTCGACCACCCGGCCATCGACAGCGAGTTCGCCGCCATCATTGTCTTCGGGGAGACAGGATTCCATCCAGAGCTTTTTCGACACCTCATAGATGGCATCGAGCTTGTTTGAGGTGTTTTCATCCGGTCCGAACACCCGGAAGTTCTTCAGGTTGTCCTGCATCACATCGCGCAGGAACGTACCCAGCGGTTTGGTGTTTCCGGCTTCAATCTGGCCGGGCTGCTCGACCGCGATGCCATAGTCACGGAAGTCGGGCAGGCGCAGCGCTTTCTTCAGGCGCCCGCCATTGGTATGCGGATTAGAACCCATACGCCGGTCACCTTTAGGGGCCATTTCGCGAATGATCGAGATCGGTGTTCCCTGTGCATCGAAGAGCTCTTCTGGTCGATAGCTCCGCATCCAGGTTTCCAGCAGCAGAAGGTGAGCCGGATTTTTCTTTACATCAGCCATCGGCACCTGATGGGCGCGCCAGGAGCCTTCGAGTTTGTGGCCGTCAACATCGGCCGGTGCCGTCCAGCCCTTGGGGCTGCGCAATATAATCATTGGCCAATGCGGTCGGCTGATGACTCCTCCCGTGCGGGCGGCGTGCCTGATTTTTCGGATTTCCGCGATGCAATGATCCAACGTCGCGGCCATGGCCTGATGCATGGCTTCGGGTTCCGAACCCTCGACAAAGCAGGGTGACCAACCATAGCCCTCCAAAAGCTGCCTCAATTCGTCATGGCCGATGCGTGCCAGCAGTGTCGGATTATTGATCTTGTAGCCGTTCAAGTTCAGGATCGGCAGCACCGCGCCATCGCGTTCGGGATTGAGGAACTTGTTGATGTGCCAAGACGTGGCCAACGGCCCGGTTTCCGCCTCGCCATCACCGACCACCGCCGCTACGATCAGGTCCGGATTGTCGAACGCCGCGCCGCAGGCATGCGACAGCACATAACCCAGCTCGCCGCCTTCATGAATGGAGCCGGGTGTCTCTGGTGTGCAATGGCTGCCGATGCCGCCGGGAAAGGAGAATTGTCGAAAAAACGCCAGCAGACCCTCCGCGTCCAGACTGTTGTCCGGATAAATCTCCGAATAGCTACCTTCCAGATAAAGCGGACCTAGCACGCCGGGTGCACCGTGACCCGGGCCGGCCAGAAAAATCATGTCGAGATCATGCTGGCGAATCACCCGGTTGAGATGGGTGTAAGCAAACGACAGGGCAGGACTCGCCCCCCAGTGGCCCAGCAGCCGATTCTTGATCTGGGCCGGCTGCAGCGGTTCTCGCAGCAGCGGGTTATCCCGCAGGTAAATCATGCCCAGCGCCAGGTAATTGCAGGCACGCCAAAAGGCATCGATGGCGCGGCATTCCTCGGTGGAGAGAGGGGCGCCCGGAATGGTAGAGCGGGCCGTACCGAAACTGTTGATGTCCGATAAGGCGGTCAGTGGGCGAGTAGAAATGGTCATGGCTTTCACGGAGTGGCTTTTAGTGGATGCGCAACACATTACCCCAGTATTTTTACCATTTTGGCAGAGCCCATCTGCATGTTGTTGCGTATCCTGCAGTTCATGAATGATCCCCTGGCAGACTCAGAGGCGGTGTGACGGGTATCAGATAGTAGGCGGGGGCTTGTCTGTCTTGCGGATCAACGGACGGGTGAATGCGCCTGCTCCCCGATATCCATGAGTTTGTCGAGATCGGATTTCAACTTGAATCTGTAAAGGCTTGAACCGGTAGTGTGACCATTTACAGGAGATGCCGCTTCAGTGAATGGCGGTCTGGGCCTATCATAACCCTTCCCGGCAATACGCCCTATCGGTCATTTCTCTGACCCTTATTCCCGCAGGAAGTCCCCATGAGTCAGTCCATTCTTCAGTCACCTACACAAATCGACAGTGCCTCTGGTCTAAGTGCCCGGATCAATGCCAATGGCTCGCTATACCGGCTGGACTACAAGGACATCATTCTTAATCTTTTTCCCGGGAATGAGTTGGACGGCGGGCCAGCCAATGTCTATTTGCGACGGTTGGGTGACACGACGGAGTTCACTCCATTGTTGGGGCCGGATAGTCGGTCCGCTTTCGTGTTCAACGCGCAAGGGTTTTCAGCAAAGGGTGTGTGGCGCGATATCCGCTATGGCGTGACACTGCAACTGGCGAAATCCGCCCCGGCCTGGTTCTGGCATGTGACACTGGAAAATATCGGCACCGAAACGATTCAGATCGACCTGATTCACACCCAGGATCTGGCCATCGCGGCTTATGGGGCGATTCGGCAGAACGAATACTACGTCAGCCAGTACCTCGACCATGCACCTCTGGAGCATCAAAAGCAGGGCGTGGTGATTGCTACCCGCCAGAATCAATCCGTGGGCGGGCGAAACCCCTGGTGTGTGATGGGATCACTCGGGAAGGGCGTCAGCTATGCGACGGATGCCCTGCAAGTGGTCGGACTGTCGCGTCGGGCAAATCATCCGCCAGAGGGCATCGTCAACGGGCTGCCGGGTGCGCGTCTGCAGCATGAGCATGCCATGGCGGCGATCCAGGACGCGCCGCTGATGCTCGCGCCCGGTCAGACCGTGCACAGCGGCTTCTTTGGCTGGCTGGAGGAGCATCATCCGGCGGCCACTTCAGCGAGCGATCTTGGCTTTGTTGACCGGGCGCTGGCGCTACCCGAGCGGGTGGCAAGTGCATCCGAAAACGCCCCTGTCGCAGCCCCGTTCACGCCGAGTTGGTTCACCGACTGCCCGGTGCTGGCGGCGACCGCGCTCGTTGAGGTGGAGATTGAACGGCTGTTTGGCGGAGAGCGGCGCCAGGTGGAGCGTGAGGGCGACACCTTGCTGTCCTTTTTCACCGGTCGTCGCAGTCATGTGGTGCTTTGTCCCAAGGAACTCAGCGTGTTGCGGCCGCACGGGCATATCCTGCGAACCGGCGGCGCACTGACCCCGGATGAAGCCGCGCTGACCTCCACGGTCTGGATGGGCGGCGTCTTTCATTCGATGGTGACCCAAGGGCACGTCAGCATCAATCGCTTCCTGTCTACCACGCACAGTTACCTCGGTCTTTTTCGCGCTCACGGACAACGCATTTTCATAGACACCGCCGTGGGTTGGCGACGGCTGGATTTGCCTTCCGCCTTCGAAATGAATCCGGAATCCTGTCGCTGGATTTACCGGCATGAAGGCGGGTTGCTGGAAGTCAGGAGCGGAGCAGCGACCGATCGTCATGAATTGACGCTGGATATCGTGGTCCTGGAGGGCGCCCCAGTGCGCTGTCTGATTTCTAATCATGTTGCGATGAATGGCGATGATGGCGCCGAGGCCCAGCCGGTGATTTATGAACGCCAGGGAAAGGGGCTTTTCGTGCGGGCGGTGGCCGACAGCGATGTGGGCCGGCGTTTTCCCGAAGGTGGTTTCCGTATCGAGCCGCATCCGGGTACAGCGCTGGAACAGGTCGGTGGGGACGAGTTGTTGTTCAAGGATGGACGCTCTCGCCAGCAGCCCCTCCTCTGTCTAATCACCGAGCCTGCCAGAACCCTGGGGCTGAAAATCACCGGGCACCTGGTACCGGCGGGTGTGGCGCGCGCCATCACGGCTAATGCGTATTGGGAGGAATGCACCGCCGGCCTATCGTTGCCCCATGAAACACCCGAATCAGTTCGTCGCATGGCCGATATCCTGCCGTGGTATGCGCATAATGCCTTGATTCATTTTCTCGCCCCGCGTGGGCTGGAGCAGTACTCCGGTGGCGGTTGGGGGACCCGTGACGTGACTCAGGGTCCGGTCGAGTTTCTCATGGCCGTTGGACAGTTCGCGCCGATCCGCGATTTGCTGCTGCGTGTCTTTCGCCAGCAGAACCCCGATGGCGATTGGCCGCAATGGTTCATGTTCTTCGAGCGCGAGCGTGATATCCGTCCCGGTGATTCGCATGGCGATATCGTCTTCTGGCCTTTGTTGGCGCTGGCGCAATATCTCAATGCGACCGGCGATGCTGAAATATTGAAGGAGCGGGTGCCGTTTTTTCAAGGTAATCCAGAAGAGGCGGAGCCAATCTCGCTCTGGCAGCATGTCGAAACGGCGCTGGAGCTGATCCATCAGCGGGTCATCCCCGGCACGCAACTGGCCGCTTATGGACATGGTGACTGGAACGATTCTCTGCAGCCGGCTGATCCCGCCTTACGTGAGCGTTTGTGCAGCGCCTGGACAGTCACGCTGCATTACCAAGTGTTGACCACGCTGGCTGAGGCGCTGGGGGGTATTGGCCGGGTCGAAGAGGCCGGCATGCTCGAAACCATGGCGGAGAGCGTATTGGCTGATTTTCACCAATATTTGCTGGTGGATGGCGTGGTGACGGGTTACGCCTATTTCGAGGACGGCGGTAAGGTCGAGTATCTGCTGCATCCGCGCGACCAGAAAACCGGACTGTCCTACAGTCTGCTGCCGATGATGCATGCCATCATCAATGACATGCTCAGCCCCGAGGCGGCCAGCCAGCAGTTGGCGGTCATCCGCCAGCATCTGCATGGGCCAGAGGGCGCCCATTTGTTTGATCGGCCGATGGTGTATCGCGGTGGGCCGATGACCATGTTCCAGCGCGCCGAGAGCAGCAGCTTTTTCGGGCGGGAAATCGGCAACATGTACACCCACGCGCACCTGCGTTATGCCGAGGCGCTCTGGCACTTCGGTGATGTTGAGGGCTTTTTTGCAGCGCTGTCGAAGGCGGTACCGATTGATCTTCAATCCTGGGTTGCTTCGGCCGCCCGGCGTCAGGTCAACTGTTACTACTCCAGCTCTGATGCAGCTTTCCCGGACCGCTATCAGGCCTATGAAGAATATGGTCGTGCCTTGAATGGAGAAATTCCACTGGAGGGCGGCTGGCGGGTCTACTCTAGCGGTGCCGGTATTGCCACCAGTCTCATCCTGCGCTGCCTGTTCGGCATCCGGCCCTCCAGCAGCAGTGTGGTGATCGATCCCGTCCTGCCTCGCTCGCTGGATGGCTTGCGGATCAATCTGAATATCGCCGGTGCGCGGTTCGAGCTTACTTACGAGGTTGGCGAAAAGGGCAGCGGTCCCGTGGCGTTGGTGCTCAACGGCGCGCCGCTGTCATTTGCTCGGCTTGATAATCCATATCGAACGGGGGGTGTCGAAGTCTCGTTGGATCACCTGGGTCAGGTAAAGGCGCCGGACACCAACCGGTTGTTAATTCGGCTGGGGTGACATCAACGATCCTCATGGCCCGAATCGGCCCCGGATTCCCGCATTTCGCTGCGCGTCATGCGGGCTATGTCGGATGATCATGGGGGCGCTCCCCCAGCGCGAGCGGCGTTCAATCTGAGCGCCTGGCTTCGCTGGTGCTATCAAGGCCCTTAAGGCCGGGTTTGCCGCCAGCTCAACCAGGCAGGCGTTCCCGGACCAGTTTTTCCAGGCCGTCGATAAACCGGGGATGATCGTTGCAGCTGGGCACCAGTTGCACTTTCTCGCCGCCTTTCGCCGTGAACAGGGCCTGATATTCCTCGCCGATCTCGATCAGCGTTTCCAGGCAATCAGCCACGAAAGCGGGGCTGAAGACCAGCAGCTTTTTGGCGCCCTTATCCGCCCATTCCTCAATGATCTTGTCGGAAAACGGTTCTATCCACTTGCCGTTCAGCCGTGACTGGAAACAGGTGGTGTAGCGGGATTCGGGCAAGCCCAGGCGCGAAGCGAGTAACCGCGTCGTCGCGTAGCAGGTCGCCTTGTAGCAAAACTGGTTGGCGTCGTTCAACTCGGTTTCGCAAGGCTGGTTGCTGCAGAGATCGTCCGGATACACCTTGTCGACCTGGCGCTCCGGCAGGCCGTGGTAAGAGAAAAGAATGTGGTCGTACTCATCCAGACGGAACTTCCGGGCGCGGTCGATTACGGCGTCGAGGTAATCCGGCTGGTCGTAAAACTGGGCCACGGTGCTGATTTCCGGAATCACCCACCAGCGCTGAATGATTTCCATGGCTTTGGCGATGGCCGAGCCGGTCGAGGCGCTGGCATAGTGCGGGAACAGCGGGATCAGGATGATGCGGGAGTAGTTGGCCAGCCGCATCCGTTCCAGCACACTTTCCATGGAGGGGGTCTGATAGCGCATGGCCATCTCCACCACCACATCGTCGCCAAACCGCGCCTGCAGTAACTCTTTGGCCCGCTCGGAGTAGTTCAGCAAAGGCGATTTACCGCTGCCAAGTTCCCACAACTGCTTGTAAATCTTTGCCGATTTCGGTGAGCGGAACGGCACGATAATGCCGTTGACCAACAGCTTGCGCGCCAGCCAAGGCAGGTCGACGACGCGCGGATCATTGAGGAACTCCCGCAGATATTTGGCGACATCGAGCGTGGAGGGGCTGTCGGGGGTGCCGAGTTGGATGAGCAGTACGCCAGTTTTTTGCGTCATAGGTGTATCGGTGTTGGGTCTGTGTCGCAGGATTACGCCGGTGATCATGCAGTCGGAAGTCTAACAAAGCATCGGGACGATTTTCCGGCTTTCTTTAACCATGTCTCTGCAGTTGTAAGAACGTGTTCACAGCCACCCGGCGCGCCGCAAGCGCAAATGGAGTAGCGCGCAGCCAATCAGAGTGATACCCAGAACGATCGGATAACCATAAGGCGACTCAAGCTCCGGCATGTATTTGAAATTCATGCCATACATACTGAACAGCATGGTCGGAATGGCCAAGATCGCGCCCCAGCCGGCCAAGCGTTTCACCACTTCGTTTTGCCGCACGGTGAATTCGTTCTGGCGAAAGGTGAATAAGGCCAGATTGACTTGCATAGCGTCAGATAGTGCATCACGAAGCATTTCCATGTGTTTGACTATGCGGACCACATGATCCTGCACATCACGATAATAGGGTCGTAGCTCCTTGGTAACGATTTCACGGTGAAGTCGCGACAGAGCAGAGCAAATGTCTACTACCGGCGAAGCAGCGTGATGAAGTCGGGCGACCTCGCGTTTGAGGTCATACAAACGCTCGATCAGGAGGTCATCCTGCGCCTCGCCGAAGATGTTTTCTTCGAGTTCGTCTAGCTGATTTTGTAGTCGGGCGGCGACTGCGAGAAGCTCGTCCACCAGGGCATCCAGGATCAGGTAAAGAACATAACCCGTCCCCTTCCGGAATGTGGTTCTGGCGTTCTCGTATCTGGATTTCACCCGATCGTAATTGATTAGGTTCTTCTGCTGGATCAGGATGACGAATTGTTTGCCGACAAAGACGTGTAGCTCTCCATAGAAAAGCTCGGTACCGACCAAATCGGCGGTATGGATGACCAGGAATAATGCATCATCGTATTCCTCCAGCTTGGCCCGTTGATGAGGGGAGGTGGCGTCTTCAATGGCCAGTTCATGCAGCCCGAATTCCTCCTGTATTTTGAGTAGCTCGGCCTCCGTTGGATCCGTGAGGGTCACCCAGACAAATGTGTCCGATTCTTTCAGCCGTTCACTGAGGTCCTCGACTGGAAATTCAGGAAGGCGCTGTGTCTTCTGATACGCGGTAAAACTGATAGGCATTGCTTGGCCCAAGGGGTTATATGATTCGGGGATTTTAAGGGAATCAAGCATGCCATGGGTTCACCCATTAATGTTGGGGCCACAAAAGCTAAAGACCAGTTCCTACCAGGTTCGGCGGACCTGTATTCAGTAATGACCAAGCATCGCTCGATGACGGCCGATCCGGCCCATTGTTGGCTCAGGGAACAGCTTCAATCGGTCACGGAGTTGATGATAGAGTTCAGCCTGAATGATCTGTCAAATGGGTGCGAGTGATCCGTTCAAGGCGGTGTCATCTCCCGGGCTTGTCGCTGGAGGCCTTGCCCAGCATACTGCCCATACATCGTGTACCAGAGATTTGCCCCGAACGGAGATTGATCGGAATGGAAGAGCCTTATGACTTGATGGGGAGCGTGCTGACCTCGAAGGCGAACGAGCAGATGATCGGGTTTGCCGGGTTTGTGAAATCCGGAACGGTACCTTTGGAAGGGGTCGTCAAGGTGTCGGCTTTTCACCGTGCGGACAGCAGCGGCTATCTGACGCTGACCTTCATCATCGATCGCGAACCTGGCTCGGCGGGCTCGGCCTTGCGCTTGGGTAAACCGGATCTGAATGCCCTGCAAAAGCGCTTGGGTTCCAATTTTGAAATGTTGATCGATTTACCCCTGAGTGAATTCTCGGAGGCGTCTTCCTTCCTGATAGAGGAGATGGATGTCTATTTCCGCCACTTGCAGGGTCAGGAAAAAAGCCTGATTGAAAACGGCGTTTTTCCGGCCTTCAATGAATTGTTGGGGTTGCAGTTCGAGCCCTTGCAGACCTGGCAGACAGAGGCAGAAAGTCCCCTGAGTCGGTTACTGGCAGAGGCAGAAGCAAAAGTTGAAGCCGAGGCCAAGGCAGCCAGTGCCACAGAGTCAAAGTCATTGTTACGGCGGATATTCTGGAGAGACTGAGCGTTACTTCATCGGAAGAGGTCAGTTGCGTCTGCAAGCTATTCTGTAACTTTGCATCGGATGAAGTCACCCCATTCTGAGTTATCGGGGATGTCCCGCCCTAATAATGGGCGATGCTGAACGAATGACCCTTCGACGATTAGCTGGTTTATGCCTGATGTTTGCCTTTGCCTCGGTGGCTTGGTCGGAAACAACGCCTGTTCCGCATGTGCCCTCCCAGAGGGTCACAGGGGATTCCTCCTCCGCGGTAAAACACGCTCATATTTCCCGCTGGATGCCGGTTTTTCAGGGTGTGGATCGATTGGCAGCCTCGGCCGAAATCCCTCGACTCCTGCAAATACGGGCAATGCGTATCGACCTTCAAGCTAGCGGTATTGAATTTTTGGTGACGCCTTCCAATGGGGCAGCACCCAAGGATGTGGGTGCCCGCAGTACTTCCGAATTTCTCGCGGAGTTCAAATGCCAGGTCGCCATCAACGGTTCCGTGTTCGATGCCTATGCTGAAAATCGGGGAGATCCCATGGACGTATTGGGGCTTTCACTGTCGCGGGGTGATCGCTATTCACCTCCCAACCGCTGGGATGCCCTTTTGATCGGAGCCGACCATCGGGCCAGGATTGCTCGATCGCCAGTCAATATCCGCAACGCATTCAATGGCTTGAGCGGATATTACGCATTGCTGGTGGATGGCGAGAACCGGGGTGGCATGGCTGACCTGCATCCGCGTACCGCGGTTGGCGTCAGTCGGGATGGGCACTCCCTGCTGTTGATGACGGCGGATGGCCGCCAGCCCGGTTACAGCGAAGGGCTCACTACTGCTGAAACGGCCGAATGGATGCGTAAGCTGGGAGCCTGGAATGCCCTTAATCTGGACGGTGGTGGCAGCACGACACTGGTGATGCAGGGCTTAGAGGGTAAACCGGAACGCCTCAATCACCCCAGTGGCCCACCGGCTGGAGTCGAGCGGCGCGTGGCCAATCACCTCTGTGTGTTTGCCCAACGCCTCAAGCCAGAGCGCTAACCTTCTTTGCGATTAACTGAGCCGAAAGCTCGAAATCTCGTTCCTCAGCTCATCAATAGCCCCCTCCAGTCGCTGGGTGGCGCTGGTGGTTTCATCCAGGGCCTGGGCCGAGACTCTGACGCTGTCGGTCAAAGTAACCATCGAATCGCGAATCTGCTTGGCGCCGGCCGACTGCGAACGCATGCCTTCATGGACGGCATCAAACTGCGGCAAGAGGGCTTGAATCTGCTGGATGATCTCGCCGAAGCGGAGGCTGATGTCGTGGGTGTCGCTGACACTGCGGCTGACCTGTTCGGAGAACTTGTCCATCTCCATGACACCGCCAGTGACGGAGTCCTGCATTTCCTTGACCATCTGTTCGATATCGAGTGTGGCCACAGCGGTCTGATCGGCCAGTCGGCGGATTTCCCGGGCCAGCACGGCAAAGCCCAGACCATATTCCCCGGCCTTCT
>JBILGM010000090.1:0-5022 GCA_044351045.1 Methylococcaceae bacterium
GCCAGCGCCTCGTTGAGGCCTGGCCCATTATCGAAGATCGAAAACTCAAGTTGCCCATGGGTGATTTGGCTCCTGATCTGAATCAGTTTGTCCTTTCGTGAGATGAGATCCAGCGCTTCGATCGCATTCACTAAAAGGTTACCAATGACTTGTCGCATCAAGGGACGCCTTAGGGTGACCTCTTCTTTTGCCGCCAAATTCAAGACCAACTCAATCTTCGACTTTTTCAATCGATCGCGATAAAGATCCACCGCTTCCGAAATGAGTTCATCGATGACGCACAGTTGTGGCACCTCTTCACGTTTTGAGAAAAACCTTTTCAAACTCGAAATCAGGGTAGCTGCCAATTGGTTGGACTTGATGGCATTTTCAACATATTGCTCAACGACCTCGGGCTGCTCGCCTTGATGAAGCGCATGAATTGCGAGCTCAGAATTCACCTGAATTACCGAGAGGAACTGGTTGAGTTCATGGGAGATCCCCGCAGAAAGGGCTCCCGATTCAACCAAGACATTCGCCTTCAACAGATTCTGGATGAGAAGATCTTTTTCCCTCAAAAGTCCTGTAATGCGTTCATTGTCCAACTTGTATTTAAGACTGGCCTTGGCGCCCTCGCTGGTCCAGTGAAAGCCCAGCGTCATATAGATAAAGACAGTGATGAAAACCTGAATATCCATGGACTCAATAAAAGTCTTTGCAAGAGACTCAGGCACCGCGTTCGAGAATTGATAATCCAAGAAAACCCACAAGTAATAGAGGGAAAAAACAAGAAAAATGATGAGCGAAACGAGAAGTGGTTCGGCCTCTACGAAGGTTTTCCTCTCCCTCAACGCCATGACTTTTCGCAAGAGCCAAAGCGCATAAAAAATCATCACGATATCTTTGGCGATCAAACGATCAATAAAGCTTCCCACGGAGCCAACCAAGAGGTTCCCCACCAAAAGAAAGATAAAAATCTCAACGAGGCTTTTTTTCTTGGAAACGCCTTGAAGATCGTCAAAAAGGTAAAAAACGTTCATCGCACCCAGAAGGCAAAAACCAAATCCCACCTCAAAAAGCGGTCCGTCAGGATTGAGACTTGCCGGTAAGTGATAAAACTGATGACTGAGAAGCAGAGGACCGATGGTGAGGCAAACACACCCAAAAACCCAGATCTTCCAGGTTGTGGTTCTGGCTTGCGGCTGAAGATGGAGGGATGAGCTAATGAGATAGCCGATCTGTAAAGCTGCGGCAAAAATGAGAAGATAGGCGTTTTGTTGATACATCATCTCCCCACTCAGACGACAGAACGATGGCGATTGGGATGGACAAAAGACTCGGGACTTTGCGCTGCAATGGAATTCAGCACCTGCTATCGGCTTGTTTTTAAAGGCGCGAAGGTGCACCCATCCTGTTTTAGCCCTCCAAAGAACCTTTCTCAATCCTACGATCGTAGGATTACCTTGATCAAATAAAATCGCTATAAATGGAGTTGTATTAACACTATCACCATGGAGTGTAGTCATGAAGAAGTTGCTGCTTCTGGCCACAGGCGCCTTCACCTTTTGCTTGGGCACTTTCGCTTCCGTGTATGCTGAACCAGCCATCACTGAACCACCGCTCTATTTGAGAAGCGCAGCAAATGGGCTGCTGTTAAACAAAGCTCAAGTGAACGGCCAGTATGTTTGCCTTGAAGAGATCAAAGCGCCCATACAACTCTCTAACGCAGGGACCCCTTGGGTCTCTTCCTATGGAACCTCGGTCGATTTTGTTGATATTTCATCGTTTCCCTTCGTCTCGGGAAGTGTGAACAATGGAAGGTCGATCTTCAAGACCACGGTATCCAAGACGAAGCGTCACTTTAAAGGGAACGGCTTACCCACTCACAAGACCGGTGTTTTCCCGGTACAAGAAGGGACTCCGGCTTACTCGTGGTATGCAGCCGCCCCGGGTGGACCGGGTTATTCGAGCGCAGCAGCGATCCCAATTGCCCGCTATGATCTCGACATTACGGTTCCGAGAAATCCGATTTATTCTAAGACCCCCTATTGCATGAACTCCTTGGTGATGGGTGTCGCCACCCAGACCCACACGGTATGGCACATCAATCTGGCTTATGGCAGTACCCCTGTTGATCCTATTGCCGCGCTGCCGGTTGATGAGTGTTGGGGACATCCTTTCAACAAGGAATACCATTACCACGGTTACTCCTGGAAATGTATGCCGAATCAAGGTAGCGCCAGCTCCCACTCGCCGCTCTTTGGTTATGCCATGGATGGTTTTGGGATCTATGGCCCCCGCGGTGACAATGGCATCCTCCTGGCCAATGACGACCTTGATGAGTGTCATGGCCATACCGGACGTATCAAATGGGAAGGCAAGTGGCGGAGAATGTACCACTACCACCTCAATAGCCAGTACCCCTATGGACCTGGCTGCTACCGTGGAAAGCCTTCTACTTTCAATGCGTTTATACCAGGCGTCGCCGATGGAGGGCCTGTTGTTTTCAATTCGCTACGATCACATTCAGCGGCTAGCCACGGTTTTCCTGAAGGTCTCGCTAAGAAGTATCCTCCACGCGTACCGTTGAGTCAGGATCAAATCCAACAAATGCATTGATCGATCAATGATCTTGGATTGAGAAAATCGGGGGCAATGCCCCCGATTTCTTGCAGGTTCCACCCCTCCGAGAAAACGGCTTTTTTAATAATCAGCACACTGGTTAAATAAACAAGAATCGTTTCAATTGCGCTCATTACCTTTTAGCCTTCCATAGAACCCTTCTCAATCCTACGATCTAGGGATTGTCTGGACCAGAAATTCCACCATAATGGTCTGGAATTATCCGAATCCGACTGGAGTCTTGTTATGAACAAACATCTAATGATAGCTGCCGGGGCATTGGGCTTTTCCTTGGGTAGCACCACCCCGAGCTATGCTTTTGACCCCACTGAGCCGCCGGTCACTTTCAGAACCTCAGCGAATGGGTTGTCGTTAGACAAGGCTCAAAGGAACGGTCAGTGGGTCTGTATCACGGGTCTACCAGCGGACGTAACACTCTACGATGCTAAAACCCCCTGGGTCACGGGCCCTGATGTCAATAGCTCCTTGATTCCCTACGTCTCAGGGAATGTGCGGAATGGAAAATCCATCTTTAAAACGACGCTGTCCAGAACCGAGCGTCACTTTAAGGGGAACGGCTTACCCAATCATAAGACGGGCATTTACCCGGTCCAGGAGGGGACCCCAGCCTACTCGTGGTATGCAGCCGCCCCTGCCGATGGCTACTCGAGTGCAGCAGCGATTCCAATTGCCCCCTATGACCTCGATATCACGGTACCACGGAATCCAACGTATTCTGAGCAACCCTACTGTATTAACTCTCTGGTAACAGGTGTCGTCACCCAAACGGGTTCTGTGTGGCACGCCAATCTTGCGTATGGCTCCTACTGGGTCGACCCTATTGCGGCCCTGCCCATCGATCAGTGCTGGGGGCATCCCTATAACAAGGAATACCACTACCACGGGTATTCCTGGAAATGCTTGCCAAAGAAAGGCGGGGCCCACACCCATTCACCGCTCTATGGTTATGCTATGGATGGTTTTGGCATCTATGGGCCGCGTGGCGACAATGGACGACTGCTCACTAATAACGATCTCGATGAGTGCCATGGCCATACCGGACGTATCAAATGGGATGGCAAGTGGCAGACCATGTACCACTACCACGTCAATAGCGAGTACCCCTACGGGCCTGGATGCTACCGTGGAAAGCCGGCTACTTTCGATGCCTTGACGCCGCATACTCACGGTTATTCAGCGGCTAGGGCCGCTAAGTACCCTCCACCGGAACTCATGGGCTCGACGCCGCATTGAAAGATCACCGAATCATCTTGGGTGAATAAACGGGGACTTCGGTCCCCATTTAGTGCCGCCGACACTGCTTTATCTTACCCTTGAGAACAGGTCGCGTTGACCTGCAATTCCATGGAGCGTCTATCAGATCTCATCCATGACACCTGACCTAGACCTTTTGCACCAGGGGCGGCGATCAGTTCTTAAAACAGATCTCCGGGGCCATTCTTCAGGCTTTTAAGCACCAGATACCATTTCAGCACCCCATTCACTCCCGCCTGCTCGATTGGGGTACGAACACGATGCCGTCCAAGCCGCAGAGCAGAAGAAAAGCCATTGTTTTCAGAGGAACAATCGGAACCTTGCTTAGATGTTTTAGGGCTCGTGCTTTAGCATCGTTTTAGTCTCGCACCAAACCCCCTCAATCTTTAGCTGGACTGGCACTTCGAGTATCGGACGGGCCGAGATCTCGCTTCGCACGCCATCATTCATGGCCGCAGACTCTCCCGACATCAGCGCCCATCAACATCTGAGGGCTTGGATGGATACGGCAGAGTTCAAGAATAGGCCGGAGGACATACGCTCAATCTCTTGCAGGTTCGACCCTTCCATGAAATCCGCATTTTTTAATGCCCAGTTTACTGGTTGAAAAACCAAAAATCGCTTCAGGTATGCGTCAACGATAGGATCTAAGTAAACCAGACTCAGGGACCCATGAGTGTCCGGTGATCGACTGAGAAGTTTATTCGTGCGGCAGTCAACCCAAAATCTACCCTAGGCATTGGTTCAGGCTAATCACACCAAGGATGGCTCGGAGATCAGAGAACCCATACTCCTGGTGCCTGGCAACTTGAATTGGAGCTTGGCTGAAACCAAGATTCCAATCACATGAAGACACATTCTTAATCTCAAAGCTTTTTGAGAACAAAGCTGATTAAGCACTCATTCCAGCCATTCGAAATTCTATACTCAAAGAAAAGGCCCCAAGTCTCACGACAAGGGGCCTCTCGAGTTGCCGCTTCAGAGTCTTGGGTTACCGTCTAAGCCGGCACCCTTTCAGACTTACATGAAGGACGGGATCAGCGGTGCGTCGATCTGGGAGATCGTGCGCTTGCCATCTGCGTCGAAGAAGAACAGCAGACCGGCGAAGCGGCTGTCCGGATCGTAGATGATGTCGGCCAGACGATA
>JBILGM010000020.1:0-47553 GCA_044351045.1 Methylococcaceae bacterium
AATTGGAGAGCAGACTCTCGAGGAGTTCCTCGGTAACGTCATGCTGCTTTTTGCTCATGGGTGTGTCTCCAGACAAGTCGGCAGTTTCCCGCCATTTGTCCGTTTACACAAAATTCAGCACACCCTCATATGCTTATTCGAAAGCAATGTCTTTGACGGAGATGAATTTCTAAAATTAGAAGTTTTAGCCTTCACTTCTTCAGGCTGACCACGACTTTTGCCTTGTCACCGGGCTTTTGGATGACTTTCTCAATCACCGCCGTTTCCGCTTGATCAGGACTGACACTATCCGGCCCTTGCTTGATGTAAATGTCGAGCTCCCGTTGTGTGGCCGGACGAGGCGGTGTAACGACGGTCTTGGTGGGCTTGGATTTCGGCTTGATTTTCTCGGTGTGGAGCTGTTTGCGCACATACACCGGCTCCAGTTGCCACGCATAAAAGCGGTTAATCATCTCGTCGCTTGTTCGTGCATTCAGCGCGATTACCTGTTTCTTGTCAATACCATAGTAAATCAGTGCGAACATGATGCTGTTGTGGCGCCGTGAGTAGATCGCCCTTTCTTCGCCATTTTCACTCTTCTTCGTTTCAGTTTGCCCCAGAAAGTGGTCAGGTCTTGCTTTTTGCACATTCTTCATACCCAGGCCTCGCATGGGTGAAGCGGAAAATACGCATCAGGTTTGTAAGGGGCCTTTTCACATTGATGGGCCGCGACGCGGGGTTCGGAACCCCAATCAGGTCTGAATTGCCCACAGGTGTTTCCATTGGCTCGGCTTCCATACCCTGACGTAACGTCAGTAAACGTTCATGAACGTGGGGCATTGGTTACCTCCACGACATCGGTTCGACCAGCCTACCGGTCAATGACGGGTGATGGCAACCTGTAAAAATTGCACTTCGACAAGGCTCTACCGAGCACAGCCGAAGGGCTCAGTACGAACGTTACCTTTATAAATCAACGAACCATACTACGACTTATGCGTTTCATTAGCTCACCGCACCCTGCGGGTTCACCCGGTTTACGGAAAATCCATGCACACGCAAACGAAAGCCCCGACGGGCGGGGCTTTCAGGGCATTCCGTGATGCTTATGGCATCACTTGGATATGCAATTAGAGGCTGTAGTACAAGTCGTATTCAGCGGGATGGGTGCTCATGCGCAGGCGAGTCACTTCTTCCATCTTCAGACCGATATAGGCATCGATGGTGTCGTTGGTAAAGACGCCGCCACGAGTCAGGAACTCGCGATCCTTGTCGAGGGCTTCTAGCGCCATATCGAAGGAGTGGCATACCTGCGGAATAGCCTTCTCTTCTTCCGGCGGCAGGTCGTAAAGATCCTTGTCCATGGCATCGCCAGGGTGGATCTTGTTCTGGATGCCGTCGAGACCCGCCATGAGCATGGCGGAGAACGCCAGGTAGGGGTTTGCGGTGGAGTCGGGGAAACGCACTTCGATGCGGCGCGCCTTCGGATTCACGACGTAAGGCACGCGAATGGAAGCGGAACGGTTGCGAGCGGAATAAGCCAGCATGACCGGGGCTTCGAAGCCGGGCACGAGTCGCTTGTAGCTGTTGGTGGAGGCGTTGCAGAAGGCATTCAGCGCCTTGGCGTGCTTGATGATGCCGCCGATGTAGTACAGCGCGGTTTCGGACAGCCCGCCATACAGGTCACCGGTAAACAGGTTCTTGCCGTCCTTGCCCAGCGACATGTGGACGTGCATGCCGCTGCCGTTGTCGCCGACCAGGGGCTTCGGCATGAAGGTGGAGGTCTTGCCGAAGGCATGGGCAACGTTCTGGACGACATATTTCAAGGTCAGCACTTCGTCGGCCTTCTTGACCAGGGTGCCAAACTTGACGCCGATTTCGCATTGACCGGCGGTGGCGACTTCGTGGTGATGCACTTCAACGACCAGACCCATGTCCTCCAGCGTGTTACACATGGCGGAGCGCAGATCTTGCAAGGAGTCAACCGGAGGAACGGGGAAATAGCCGCCCTTGGTGCCGGGACGATGCCCGATGTTCCCATCTTCGTAGACTTTTTCGGAGTTCCAGCCGGCTTCTTCGGAGTCGATCTTGAAGAAGGCACCCTGCATGGAGGTGCCCCAGCGTACATCATCAAATACGAAAAATTCGTTTTCCGGGCCGAACAGCGCGATATCGGCGATGCCGGTGGACTTCATGTAGGTCTCGGCACGCTTGGCGATGGAACGCGGGTCGCGCTCGTAGCCCTGCATGTCGGCCGGTTCGATGATGTCGCAACGAATGATCAGCGTGGGATCATCGAAGAACGGGTCCATGACCGCGGTGCTGGCATCCGGCATCAGGATCATGTCGGATTCGTTGATGTGCTTCCAGCCAGAGATGGAGGAGCCGTCGAACATCTTGCCTTCTTCAAACATGTCTTCATCGACGGTGCTGGCCGGGATGGTGACATGCTGCTCTTTACCTTTGGTGTCGCAAAAACGCAGGTCTACATAGCGGGCCTCGTTTTCTTTGATCATCTTCAAGACGTCTTTTGGGGACATTCTTATCTCTCCTCGGTGGTTGTCAGAATGGGATGGGCACTAAACTCGTTTCGATTAAAAAGCAAAATCGGTACCAACGTTCGGACTGGCCCGATGTCTGAGCTGTCGCACTTAAACAAACATCAAGTTTGCGTCATTTTTGTGCATCATGCACAAGAGTGGCGCACACCTAATGCCATCCGCGTATGCCAGCGATACCCTGTGCACCCGCCCGTTTGGCTTCGTCCCGATGCAACTCAGATAATCCGCCCAAGGCAAATACCGGCAGCGGCGCGGAGTAGACGAGCTTAGCAAAATTCTCCCAGCCCATCGACTGGGCATTGGGATGCGTAGCCGTGGGCAAAACCGGGCCCAGTACGACAAAATCCACCCCGATGCGGCCGGCTTGCCGCAATTGTGCGGCATCATGACAGGAAGCAGCGAGCCAATAATTGGATCCAAATGGCCGTTCGGGCCAACGCATCAACTCGTCACTGCGCAGATGCATTCCGGCGGCACCCGTCGCCTTTAGAAGTGTCGCTGGACCGTTGATCAGCAGGGCGATACCGCGCTCTTTGCAAAATTGTGCGGCCCGGTGCGCCAGCATGGCGTAATCCGAGGCCCCCAGGCGGGAGGCCCGTAGCCGAATCATTTCGATGCCTCGGTCGGCGTAGTCCTCGATCCTGCCCAGAAAGTCATTTGCGCTGTCCTCTGGCCCGTCGATGATGGCATATCGGTCAGGCAGTCGCGCGGCGTTCACAATCGGGCGGTTGGCGGCCGGAAATTCAAAACGGGCCAGATCCGATCGGGAAACCCAGTTAAGCGGTTGCCCCTGCAGGCCACAGGGCATTCCGGAAAAGCGTTCGACTCGCCACACATGCAGGCGAACACGGCGATCCGGATAATCATGTCGCAGGGTAATCAAGGGTGAGGCACTTTCGACCCTAATCGCCAGTTCTTCCTTCAGTTCACGATCCAGTGCCTGCCTCGGCGTCTCTCCTACTTCCAGTTTGCCACCGGGAAACTCCCACAACCCGCCCTGATGCTGATGATCTGGCCGCCGAGCGATAAGTATCTGGCCACAATCGTTGAAGATAACCCCAACAGCTACCTCCAGTACGTCAGGCTTGGCGTGAATCATCAATCAGTCCGCATAACCTCGGCACAAATCCGACTCAGGTCCGATACTCGGCATTGATGCGGACATAATCGTAGGAAAAGTCGCAGGTCAACACCGTTTCCTCGGCCGCTCCCCGACCAAGTTCGACACGCACCAAAATCTCGTCCCGGGCCATGACCGCGGCACCCGCTGCTTCCGTATAACTCTGTGCGCGACCCCCGCGCTCGACAATCTGTACATCACCCAGCCAGATGGAAACCCCGTCGATATCGAGTTGCTCGCAACCCGCACGGCCGACGGCCGCCAGAATGCGGCCCCAGTTTGGATCGCTGGCAAAAAAGGCGGTTTTGACCAAGGGTGAAAGCGCGATGGTTTTGGCGACCGTGCGAGCCTCCGCGTCATCCCTTGCCTGCTGGACCTGAATCCTCATCAACTTGGTGGCTCCCTCACCATCCCTGACAATGGCTTCGGCCAATTCCGCGCAGACTTCGAAAACGGCCTGCTCGAAATGAGCGAAGTCGGGAGTTGCCAGTTCCAGAGGGGCAGCCATCGCAGCACCCGACGCCAGCAGAACACAGGCGTCGTTGGTGGAGGTATCGCCGTCTATGGTGATGCAGTTGAAGGTCTTGTCGGTGGCACGTGCCAACACGGCCTGGAGATCTGACTGATTTACCCTGGCATCGGTGGCCAGGAAGGCGAGCATGGTCGCCATGTTGGGGTGAATCATGCCGGCACCCTTGGAAATGCCCGTCACCGTGATCATTTGTCCAGCTATCTGGCAAGCCCTGCTCGCCGTCTTGGGGCGCGTGTCGGTGGTCATGATGGCGCGAGCGCCTCTCTCCCAGCCAGCCTCATCCAAAGCAGCCACCGCAGCCGGAAGCGCCGCTTCAATCTTGGCAACCGGCAGGAACTCACCGATCACCCCGGTCGAAAATGGCAACACCTGCCGCACGTCAGCGCCTACCAGATCCGCCAGCGCGCGACAGGTGGTCATGGCATCTGACAGCCCCTGATCGCCCGTCCCAGCATTAGCATTACCGGAATTGACCAAAAGCCAGCGCGGCGAAGACCCGAGATGTTCGCGAGCCAGCCGCACCGGCGCAGCACAAAAGGCATTGCGGGTGAAGACCGCGGCCGCCGTCGCACCCTCATCAGCCTCGATGATGAGCAGATCGTCACGATCCTCCCGCTTGATCCCGGCCGCCGCAGCCCCCAGACGGATGCCGCGCACGGCGAGTGGATGTCCAGTTCCCGGCAGATGGGCCATGGAATCAGTCCAGTCGGCCGTGGCAGGCCTTGTATTTTTTGCCGGACCCACAGGGGCATGGGTCGTTGCGGCCTACCTTGGCTCCCTCCCGAATGAAGGGCTTGGCCGCGGGTGCTGTCTCTTCGGCCGGCGCGCCCGCAGCGGGCTCCTCGGTTACCAGCGCGGAGGCGTCAGCATGCTGATATTCCAGTTCCTGTGGCGCCCGGTTCTGCTCCTCCATCTGGGTAACTTCGTCTTCGGAACGCACCTGAACCTTGGACACAATACCGATCACTTCATGCTTGATGCCCTCTAGCATGGAGGTGAACATTTCGAAGGCTTCCTTCTTGTATTCCTGCTTGGGATCTTTTTGGGCATAACCACGGAGATGAATACCCTGACGCAGGTGATCCATGGCCGCCAAGTGCTCCTTCCAGGAGTCATCCAGCACTTGCAGCATCACGGTCTTTTCGAAGTGATGCATGACCTGCGGGCCAATAGCTTCGGTTTTTTCCTGGTAGATCCCCGCCAATTGCTGGGTAATTCGTTGGCGAATTTTTTCCTCGTCAAGCCGGGAGTCTTCATCCAGCCACGTTTGCACGGGAATGTTGACGGCAAAATCACGTTCCAGAGTTTCTTCCAGCCCTTTCACATCCCATTGCTCTTCCATGGTGTGTGGCGGGATAAACTGACCGAACATCTGGGCAATCGTATCGCCCCGCGCCGCATCAATGGATTCGGATATATCGTCCGCCTTCATCAGTTCATCACGCATGTGATAGATGACGCGCCGCTGGTCATTAGCGACATTGTCGTATTCCAGCAATTGCTTACGGATATCAAAGTTTCGCGCCTCGACCTTGCGCTGGGCATTTTCGATGGCGCGCGTTACCCAAGGGTGCTCGATGGCTTCGCCCTCTTTCATGCCCAGCTTCTGCATCAGCGAGGCCACACGATCGGAGGCGAAGATTCGCATCAACGGATCCTCGAGGGAGAGATAGAAGCGAGAAGAGCCCGAGTCACCCTGCCGCCCGGAACGACCACGCAGCTGGTTATCGACACGACGGGATTCATGACGCTCTGAGCCGATCACGTGCAGGCCGCCTGCCGCCACGACCTGTTGATGACGGACTTCCCATGCCGCCTTGGCCTGGGCAAAGGCGGCCTGATCGTTGGGATCTAATGCTGCGGTTTCTTCCTCCAGACTACCGCCCAAAACGATATCGGTGCCGCGGCCGGCCATGTTGGTCGCAATTGTCACAGCACCCGGTTGGCCCGCTTGAGCCACGATGTGAGCTTCCTGCTCATGATGCTTGGCGTTGAGTACCTTATGGGGAATATTCTTCTGGCGTAACAGGTTGGAAATGACTTCGGAGTTTTCAATGGAGGTGGTGCCGACCAGCACAGGCTGACCGCGGTCCACGCAGCCCCGGACATCTTCGGCGATCGCCACGTATTTTTCGGGGACCGTCAGATAAACAAGGTCACCCATGTCGTTGCGCGCCATGGCCTTGTTGGACGGAATACAGACCACTTCCAGATTGTAGATCTGATGAAATTCGGGCGCTTCGGTGTCGGCGGTGCCGGTCATGCCCGACAACTTGGCGTAGAGACGGAAGTAGTTCTGGAAGGTAATGGAGGCCAGCGTCTGGTTTTCATTTTGAACCGTGACGCGCTCCTTGGCCTCCACCGCCTGATGCAAGCCTTCCGACCAGCGTCGGCCTGGCATGGCGCGACCCGTGAATTCATCGACGATGATGACCTGACCATCCCTGACGATGTAATCGACATCGCGCTGAAACAGGGCATGTGCCTTCAGGGAGGCATTGATGTAGTGCATCAAGCGAATATTGATGGCGTCGTACAGGCTTTCATGCGGCTGAATCAGGCCATTTTCGACCAGCAGTTGTTCGATACGCTCGTGCCCGCTTTCGGTCAGGAAGGCCTGACGCGATTTCTCATCGAGTGAGTAATCACCGGGCCCATCTTCCTTTTCCTGTTTGACCAGTTGCGGCATCATTACCTGGATTTTCTGGTAAAGATCGCTGCGGTCCTCGGTGGGACCCGAGATGATCAGGGGTGTCCGCGCCTCATCGATGAGGATGGAGTCCACTTCGTCGACAATGGCGAAAAATTTTTCGCGCTGAACCCGCTGCTCCAGGCTGAAGGCCATGTTGTCACGCAGATAGTCGAAGCCAAACTCATTGTTGGTGCCATAGGTAATATCGGCAGAATAGGCTTCGCGGCGTTCCTCGGTAGAAAGGTTGCTGACGATGCAACCCACCTTGAGGCCGAGAAAGGTGTAAATCTTGCCCATCCACTCGGAGTCACGGCTGGCCAAGTAGTCATTTACCGTGACCACATGAACACCCTTGCCTGGTAAGGCGTTGAGATAGGCGGCCAGGGTGGCAACGAGGGTTTTGCCCTCACCGGTCTTCATTTCGGCGATCTTGCCGTCATTCAGCACCATGCCGCCGATCAGCTGGACATCAAAGTGTCGCATGTTGAGGACGCGCCGGGAGGCCTCTCTGACCGTGGCAAAGGCCTCCGGAAGAATGCTATCCAAGGTTTCACCGCGATCGAGTCGTTCGCGGAATTCCTGGGTCTTGCCCTTCAGTAGTTCATCGGTCAGCGACTGAAACTGCGGTTCCAGGGCATTGATGCGTTTGACGATTTTACGTTTCTTATTGACGATGCGTTCGTTGCGGCTGCCAACGACCATCTTGACCAGCTTGCCTAGCATTACGATATGATTCCGGATGCGGTGGGATTTAATCGCGGGATGATACCGCAAATAGCTTGTCCTTATCAGCTTCTAGTCCTTGTCAACGGGGGACACAACTCTGCGTTCGGGGCGATGGGCTCATGACTGACGGTTTATTAAGTCCCTTCTTTATCTTGAGCCCTGAATGAGAGACACGCCCCGACGTTTTGATTCTTTTTTTCGCGAGTCCAGCCTCTCCGGAATGACGGCGACGGTCGCCACCCAGGAGGCGTTGCTGCGTCAAGTCAGGGCGGCATTACCGAGTGGTTTGCGAGGCCATTGCCTACACTGCCTCCGCAAAAGCGATACGCTGATTATTCAGGTGGGATCAGCCGCTCAGGCGACCTTGATTCGATTCCAGTCTTCCGCGCTACTGGGGAAGATTTTTACCGCAGATGGGACTCAGCTTCGCAAGATTCAGATTCGCACCCTTCCTGCCACCGACACCCTTACGCCAAAAGCCTCTGTCAGGAAGCGCCCATCGAGAGCGGCGGCAAATCAGCTGATGGCGTCAGCAGAAAGTTGTGAGTCAGCGGAAATCAAGTCTGCACTGACGCGCTTGGGTCTCGCTCTGGGAAAAATTGAGATCGACTCTCTGGGTTAGCCATCTTCCCCTTATCCAACCGACACCTCACGGTGATCCCACAAACCCGACACAGATAAGACTCGAAGGTGAATTGCGACTGTGTTGTCGGAATACACCTTCGCCAATCATTTCTTGATTTATCGGTTATCCGGCAGCGGTAACCAAGCGGCTGTAACAAATGGGCAGGGTTGCCTCCTCGGCAAAGGTGACGGATTCCCACGCATCGCGATGGCTTAACAGCTCGCGCAGAAGCAGGTTATTTAGACCATGCCCGGATTTGTAACCGGTGAAGGATCCGATCAGGCTGTGTCCAAGCAGATAAAGATCGCCAATGGCATCCAGTATCTTGTGCTTGACGAATTCGTCGGCATAGCGCAGCCCATCTTCATTGAGAATGCGGTAGCTATCGACAACGATGGCGTTATCCATGCTGCCGCCCAAGGCTAATCGACGCTTACGCAGGGCCTCGATGTCCCGCATGAAGCCGAAGGTTCTAGCGCGACTTACTTCTTTAACAAATGAAGTCGAAGAGAAGTCGATACTGGCCGTTTGAACGTCCTCATTGAACGCAGGATGGTCGAAGTCGATCGTAAACCCTACCTTGAAGCCTTCATAAGGCTCAAAGCTGGCCCACTTGTCTCCATCTTCGACACGGATCGGCTTTTTTATCCGAATGAAGCGCTTTGGAGCATTTTGTTCTTCAACGCCAGCGGATTGAATCAGGAAAACAAAGGGTCCGGCACTACCATCCATAATGGGCACTTCGGGAGCGCTCACATCAATATAGGCATTATCGATACCCAAACCCGCGAGGGCGGACAGCAGGTGCTCAACGGTCGAGACCTTGACATCTCCCTTGACGAGCGTGGTTGAAAGGGTGGTTTCTCCCACATTCTGGGGAGTTGCGGGAATATCAATCGGCTCAGGCAAATCTACCCGACGAAAGACGATGCCGGTATTGGGTGCAGCGGGTCTCAGCGTGAGAAAAACTTTGTCACCCGTATGTAAGCCAACCCCGGTCGCCTTGATAATGTTCTTCAAGGTTCTTTGCCTGATCATCAGATTATCTCCCGATCTAATCGCGTACATTTCCGACCTGTTCCATTGGGTAACGAATCAGGTCGGTCTCAGTGGGCCCAGGACGATAACTCGCCAGCCCATTAGTCTATTTCGCCTTTTAAGGCACCCCAGCGTCAGTCTGCCTGTCGACGCAGGAAGGCAGGAATATCCAGGTACTCCAGATCCATTTCCTTCTCCTTCTTGGCTTCAGCCCGCGGTTCCATCTGCGATTGTTTGCGAGCTAACGCCGGTCTGCGTGTCATTTCGCCGTAGTCGATTTCGCCCGTGTTTTTTTGCACCAGCTTGAGCGTCGGTTCACTCGCATAGCGCGGGCCGGAAAGCCCGGTGGCCACCACGGTGACACGCAACTCATCATGCAGATCCGGGTCAATGACCGTGCCGATGACGACAGCAGCATCATCTGAAGCAAATTCGCGAATGACGTTACCCACCTCGTCGAATTCACCTATAGCCATATCCATGCCACCGGTGATGTTAACCAGAATGCCCCGGGCGCCCTGCAGATTGATATCTTCAAGCAATGGGCTGGCGATCGCCGCTTCTGCCGCTTCACGCGCTCTATTTTCTCCGCGACCGACACCGGTCCCCATCATCGCGATCCCCATTTCGGACATGATTGTGCGGACATCAGCAAAGTCGACGTTGATCAAGCCTGGGCGGGTGATGAGGTCGGCGATCCCCTGAACTGCACCAAGCAAAACATCGTTTGCCGCGGCGAAGGCGCTCATGAGGCTGACTTCGCGGCCCAGCACCGGCAACAGCTTTTCATTAGGGATGGTGATCAGTGAATCGACAAACTGACTCAGCTCATCAATACCCTTCTCGGCCAGGTCCTTACGCTTCTTTCCCTCGAAGGCGAAAGGCTTAGTCACAACGGCTACCGTCAGAATCCCGGCTTCCTTGGCAATCTCCGCGATCACAGGTGCAGCACCCGTCCCCGTTCCACCGCCCATCCCTGCGGTAATGAAAACCATGTCTGATCCTTCAAGCACCTCAAGAATGCGATCGCGATCATCCAGCGCGGCCTGGCGACCAATATCCGGATTGGCTCCCGCACCGAGACCCTTGGTCAGGGCATTTCCCAGCTGAATCACCGAGCGCGCCTGCAGGCTCTTGAGTGCCTGAGCATCCGTATTGGCGCAAATAAAATCCACCCCATCCACTTGGCTGTTCACCATGTGGTTGACGGCATTACCGCCACCGCCACCGACACCGATGACCTTGATGACAGCGTTTTGACTATAGGAATCCACTATTTCAAATTTCATAACTCCACCCCTTTGTAAATCAGCTAATCAAAAATTGCCCGTAAACCAGCTTTTCATGCGCGTCCACATCCCCCGAAAACCAGGACCTACCGACCCATGATGCTCTCCATGCACATGTTGCTGTTTTCCAAACAGCAACAATCCCGCCCCGGTCGCATAAGCAGGATTACGTACCACCTCATTAAGGCCCGAGATGGCATGTGGCATGCCGATACGAACCGGGACATGGAAGATCTCTTCCGCGAGCTCCACCAGACCCTCGACCCTTGCACTTCCACCGCACAGGACGACACCCGCGGCAATCAAGTCTTCGAAACCGCTGCGCCTCAACTCGGCCTGAACCAGCATGAGCAGTTCCTCGTAACGAGGTTCAACGATTTCAGCCAGATTCAGCCGCGAGATCTGTCTGATTGGGCGCTCACCCAGACTCGGTACCTCAATCAAATCCTCAAGGCTGGCTAGTTGGGTCAGCGCGCAAGCATGATTGATCTTGATCTCCTCGGCGAATTGCGTGGGGGTTCGGAGCGCTACAGCAATATCGTTGGTTACCTGGTCGCCAGCGATGGGAATGACCGCCGTATGGCGTATAGCCCCATCGGTAAAGACGGCGATGTCCGTGGTACCTCCACCGATATCGACCAGACAGACCCCGAGATCCTTTTCATCATCCGTCAGGACAGCGGCACTTGAAGCCAGCTGTTCAAGAATGATGTCCTCTACCTCCAGCCCACATCGACGAATGCACTTGACGATATTCTGCGCTGCACTAACCGCGCCAGTCACAATATGCACACGGGCCTCCAGACGGATACCGGACATGCCGACCGGTTCCTTGATTCCTTCCTGGCGATCGATCACATATTCCTGCGGCAGAATGTGCAGAATTTTCTGATCCGCCGGTATCGCCACCGCGCGGGCGGAATCAATGACACGGTCCACATCACCCTGACTCACTTCCTTGTCCCGGATTGCCACGATGCCATGGGAATTCATGCTCATAATGTGGCTGCCGGCAATTCCGGCATATACCGAATTGATGCGACACCCTGCCATCAGTTCGGCCTCGTCAATCGCACGTTGGATCGACTGGACGGTGGTTTCGAGATTGACCACTACTCCTTTCTTGAGCCCCTTGGAAGCATGCGTGCCCAGACCGACCACCTCGATATCACCTTCCGGGCTGATTTCGCCCACGATGCAGGCCACCTTGGAAGTGCCGATATCCAATCCCACGATCAGATTGCGGTCCGATTTCTTAGCCATGGGTCAAGTGCCTGTTATTTATATTTTTCATGCAGTTAAATAAGCTCACGTTTTCGTGACCCCGCTTGCTGGTTTTTTTGCGGGCTCCTGCTCTGAAGGGGGTGCCGCATCCTCCACCGATTGCGATTTCCAAGTCACAGCAAACCCCCTCGGGTAGCGCAAGTCCACCTTTTTCAGCAACGCCAGGCGCTGATCGCCCAAGCCGGGCAATATAATCAGCAAACGATCCAGCGCTTTAAGGGGATCCTGGTTTCCAATGGAGATTTCCAGACCATCCGCGAGGATTACCGTCCAAGCCAATCGATCACTGATCCTGAGCGAAGACACGTTGTTACCACGAGACTTAAGTTTCTTGTTGAGTTCGCCCAGCATTCCCAGCACCTCAAGCTCATGCCCTCGCGGTGCATGCAGCCAGGGCAGTGATGAAAAATCCGCCGACTGCGCCGGCATGGCAAACACTTCACCCGATTCCCCCAGCAGCTGATTGTCTCCCCAACGGGCAACCGGTCTTTGCTCTGTAATGTTCACCTGCAGCGTGTCGGGCCAGATCCGCGTCACACTTGCAGCACCCACCCATCCTACGTCTGATGCGGCCAGTTCAAGCGCTTTCAGATCCACCGTCAAATAGTTTCCCCTTGCCAAAGGGAGAAGGCGCTGTTCGAACGCCTGGGGGTCTATATTGGCAAACTCGCCTTCGATGCGAATACGCTTAATCGGAAGCGTCGCCTCAACCGAGGCAATGAGCCTATCTCGCTGCTGGATTGCCAAAAATCCAGCGAACAGACAAATCCCAGTCACCAAAACCGCCCCTAGGTGGCTGGCATTTTTTTTTCGGGGTTTCTGCCGGGCGCGACTCATGCCAAATCTCAATTCCGATCAAAGCTGGTTTCAAGGATCTGCCAGACCAGATCATCAAATGAAATTCCCGCTTGCCTGGCCGCCATGGGAACCAGACTATGATCGGTCATTCCCGGCACGGTATTGACCTCGATCAACCAAGGGTTCGCTTCATCGTCAACCATCAGATCCACTCTGGCCCATCCATAGACGCCAACCATCTCGCAGGCTTCCGTCGCCAGTCGCTGAAATTGCTGCTCTTGCCCGGGCGACAAGCCACAAGGACAATGATATTGAGTGGTTTCGGCGCGGTACTTGGCGTCGAAATCGTAAAAGGTATGGGGAGTTTCAAGACGGATCAGTGGAAGAGGCTTGCCATTGAGGATTGCGGCGGTGTACTCCTTGCCGACAACCCAGGATTCGGCGAACACGTCGCAATTATATAACGATGCGGTACGCCATGCCTCCTTGAGTTGCTCACGGTCCTCCGCCCTGCTCATCCCAATGCTGGAGCCCTCTTGGGCCGGTTTTATGATCACGGGGAAACCCAGTGTTTCCTCGCAGACCACCAAATCTTCCTCTGCCCGAATCCGCATCCAGCGTGGAGTGGGCAAGCCGGCGCCCATCCAGCACAATTTGGTGCGTAATTTATCCATACTCAGGGCCGAAGCGAGCACGCCACTGCCGGTGTATGGGATACCCAAGACATCAAGCGCCCCTTGCAGGACTCCATCTTCACCGCCCCGGCCATGAATGATGTTGAAAACGCGATCAAACCCCTCCGTGTCCTCGGTCAAGGGCTGCGTCATTTGCCGGCCGACATCCAGCGCGACGGCATTGACGCCTTTGCTCAACAACGCCTCCAGAACCGCCCGCCCACTTTTTAGTGACACTTCACGTTCGGCAGCAGCACCACCCATGAGCACCGCGACACGACCAAACTCACCGGGATCCCTCACTTGCCGACTCATCATGCCTCCTCTGGCTTGCAACCCACAATTTTCACTTCCGGCACCAAGCCAACCCCCTGAAGTCGCAGGACTTCGGCCTGCACAAACCGCATTAGGCGCTCGATATCGGCGGCGCTGGCATCACCCACATTGACGATAAAGTTGGCATGCTTTTTGGAAACCTGAGCGCCTCCGATCGTATATCCCTTTAGACCGGAGACTTCTATGAGGCGGGCGGAAAAGTCACCATCAGGATTGCGAAACACCGAGCCGCAACTTGGCATATTCGTCGGCTGCGTTTCATTGCGGCGGGCCAGCAACCCTTTTATTTTCGTGCGACTGGCGGCAACATCGCCGTCTTGAAGAGCCAACTCGCAACCGACAAACCATTCGTCTGCGGGCCCTCTGACGCTGCGGTATCCCACCCGGTAATCAGCTGGAATCCTTACCTGCAGTCCCCCTCGGCGATCCATGGTCGTTACCCGGTCTACCAGATTCCATGTTTCGCCGGCAAAGGCCCCAGCATTCATGGCCAACGCACCGCCCATGGTGCCGGGAATGCCCGCCAGGAATTCAGCCCCGACCAATCCTTGCTCGGCACAAAATTTTGCGACATGCGCACAAGGCACACCGGCTTCAACCGCCACTCTTCGATGAGCGAGAAGGGTGATACCTTTTAGGCGATGACGGGTACAAATTACTGTTCCGCGAATTCCACCATCCCGCACCAGCAAATTGCTGCCTAACCCTACCCAGAGTAGAAGTTCATCAGCTTTAGTCTGTGTTCTCAGGAACACGCGAAGATCATCCAGATCGGCCGGTATGAAAAACCGCTCAGCACGCCCACCCGCCCGCCAGGAATTGTGCTCGGACATGGGCTCATCGAAACGGAGTTCCCCGCGAATCAAAGTATGGCCCGCCTCCGATTCACCTGCAGACATACTTATTGAGCCTTGACTGCCAAGAGGCCAGCCATATGGTCAGGCAATTCAGCTGCCCATTGACCAATGCTGCCCGCGCCCAGTGTCAGCAACACATCACCCGGCTCTAGAATACCGGGTAGCAAACCCGCTATATCGCCCAGCTCAGCCACGAATACCGGCTCGATCTGTCCACGCACACGAATGGCACGCGACAGAGAACGCCCGTCCGCACCATTGATGGGCTTTTCACCGGCCGGATAGACCTCAGCCAGAATCAGCACATCGGTTTTTGAAAGCACTTCCACAAAATCCTCGAACAGGTCCCGCGTTCTGCTGTAACGATGGGGCTGGAATACCATGACCAAACGCCTGCCCTCATAGGCCTGTCTGGCGGAATCCAGAGTGGCCTCGATCTCCCGGGGATGATGTCCATAATCATCGACAAACGTGACAGCTTTCCCCCCCAAAGGAAGTTCACCATTGACCTGAAAACGTCTGCCGATGCCCTTAAACTGACTCATGGCCCGCTGAATGGTGGCAGGGTCAATCTCCAGCTCATCGGCTATGGCAATTACCGACAAGGCATTCAGAATGTTGTGGCGGCCCGGAAGATTCAGGGTGACCTCAAAATCGGATTCCTGCCCCCTGCGGGATACCCTGAAAATGCTCCGCATCCCGTCCTTACGCACATCAAGAGCACGGATATCGGCCTCGGCTGTGAACCCATAGGTTCTCACCGGCTTACTGATTTCCGGCAAAATCGCCCGTATGCCCTCGTCCTCCAGGCAGAGGACAGCCATGCCGTAGAAGGGAACATGATGCAAAAACTCGATGAACGTTTGTTTGAGACGATTGAGGTCGCCCTCGTAGGTTTCCATGTGATCCCGATCGATATTCGTGACCACCGCAATCATCGGCTGAAGATGCAGAAACGAGGCATCGCTCTCATCCGCTTCAGCCACGAGAAACGATCCCTTGCCCAACTGCGCATTGGTACCCGCGCTGTTCAAACGACCACCAATCACAAAGGTGGGGTCCAGCCCGGCCTCGGCCAACACGCTCGCGGCCAGACTGGTCGTGGTGGTCTTCCCATGTGTTCCCGCCACAGCAATGCCAAAACGGAACCGCATCAATTCAGCCAACATTTCCGCGCGCGATATCACCGGTATCTTTCGCGTTAAAGCCGCGTCATATTCACTGTTCGAGCGGTCAATGGCGGTGGAAACCACCACCACTTCGGCACCGTCGACATTGGCGGCCTCATGTCCCCGATAGACGGTCGCGCCAAGACTGGCCAGCCGCCGCGTGGCGGCATTATCGCCCTGATCAGAACCCGAAATTTCGTATCCGAGATTCAGCAACACCTCGGCAATGCCGCTCATCCCTGTCCCCCCGATACCGATGAGGTGGATACGGCGGATTTTACGCATGCCATGCTGCCCATACATTTCATCGGAAAGCTTCATGATTTCCTCCCGGCCTGAGCAGAATTAAGCGCTTTGTCCAGGCAAATACCCGCTACTATCTGTGCTGCTTTGGGTTTGGCCATTGTTCTGGCCTTTTGCGACATTAGGTCAATTTTTCCATGGGACTCGAGGAGGTTAGTCAATACGGCGACCAGACTCTCGGGAGTCAGCTCGCTTTGCGGCATCAGCACGGCGGCACCGACATCAACGAGGTAATGGGCGTTTTTAGTCTGATGATCATCAATAGCGTGGGGATAAGGCACCAACACTGCAGGCAGGCCGGCAGCGGCCAACTCGCTGACCGTCATGGCCCCGGATCGGCAGATCACGAGATCGGCCCACCCGTAAGCCTCGGCCATATCTTCAACGAAGGCGCTTACTTTGGCTGCAAGACCCGCCGCGCGATATCGCTCAGCTGTCTCGGCGCGCATTGCCTCGCCAGTCTGGTGACGAATATTCATGGGATGGCCCAATTTTGCCAAAGCGACAGGCACAGCCTCATTCAGCGCTTTAGCGCCCAGACTGCCCCCTACCACCAAAACATTGAGTGGGTGCCCAGGTGCCCAACTTATTTGCCTGACAGGCAATGATGCGATTTCACGGCGGAGCGGATTTCCCGTGGCGTTTGCGCTCACCGCGGAGGGAAAACTTTCCGGAAATGCTTCAAGAACCGCCGTGGCTCGCTTGGCCAGCAATCGGTTGGTTGTACCGGGCACACGATTTTGCTCATGCAGAACCAATGGAATCCCCATCATGGTAGCCATCAAGCCGCCTGGCCCCGACACAAAGCCACCCATACCCAACACAACATCAGGCTTGACACGACGGAGTATCGCAGCGGATTGACGAAGCGCGCGCAGAAGCATGAAAGGGGCTTTCAAGGTCTCTCGCCAGCCTTTCCCACGTAGACCCGCGACGGACAGCCATTCCACAGGGATGCCAGCGGCAGGAATCACCCTTGCTTCCAGCCCCTTGTGGGTTCCCATCCAAGTGACTTCATGCCCAGCCTCCATCAGCTCACGAGCAACGGCCAGGGCCGGATAAACATGCCCACCGGTTCCACCTGCCATAATCATTAGACGCTTGCCCATGTCGCCTTCACTCTGGGTTTTGCTGTCACTGCGGCAATAGACTCACTGCGCACTCGAAAAAGGATCGCGAGCGCGGCGCACATCACCATGATGCTGCCGCCTCCATAGCTCATCAGGGGCAAGGTCAGGCCTTTCGTAGGCAACAAGCCCATATTCACCCCCATGTTGATGAATGCCTGAAGTCCGAACCAGATGCCGATTCCATAAGCCAGAAACGCCGAAAAACGGGTCCCGGAATGCTCCGCTTGCTGCCCAATCACGAAAGCGCGCCATACCAGAACCATGAACAGCAGGATCACCGAGGTCGTTCCCATGAACCCAAGCTCTTCCCCAATCACTGAAAAAAGAAAATCCGTATGCGCTTCTGGTAGATAGAACATTTTCTGGATACTCGAGCCCAGACCCACCCCGGTCCACTCCCCGCGTCCGAAGGCAATGAGTGCCTGAGTCAACTGAAAATCGCTATTGAGAGGGTCGTCCCAGGGGTCAAGGAAGCTAAGCACCCGCCGAAGTCGATATTGCGCGGTCATAATCAGGATGGCACCGGCTCCGATAAACACAGCGATCAAGGTAGCAAACTGCCACAAACTGGCCCCTGCCAGAAACAACATGCCTAGCGCCACCGACATAATGACGGCTGTCGCCCCAAAGTCAGGCTCTTTTAGAAGCAATAAGGCGGCCACTCCCAGCAACAGGAAGGGTCTGAGCATTCCCTGATAGGAGTTTCTGACAACATTGATGTGACGATCAATGAAACTGGCCACATAGATGACGGCAATGAGCTTGAAAATTTCAGACACCTGGATGCGCAACCCCAACAGATTGATCCATCGCGCGCTGCCGTTGACCACTTTGCCAACCCCAGGAATCAGCACCAGCACCAGCAATAGCAATCCGATAAAAAAAAGTTGCAGGGAGATGTTTCTCCAGGTCTCCAGTTTCACGGAGGCCGTGAAACAGCCCACCATCACACCCAATGCGATATGCATCAATTGGTGCCTGGGAAAATAGAAACTGTCATCCGCCATCTTGTCACCGAGATGGAGAGAGGCGGAAGCGACCATGACATACCCAAACAGCAACAAAGCGAGCGATGTCAGCAAGAGCAGGGTATCAATATAGAAACGATTACCGCGCCATTGCAGCACCAGACCGCGGCTGGTCGGCGACATCACGGCGGTCATTGGGCCAGCCTCCTCACTTCTTCACCGAACATTCGCCCCCTCTCCTGGTAGTCCTTGTACTGATCCAGACTTGCACAGGCCGGCGCCAAGAGAACGGCGTCACCCGCCGTCGCCAATTCACTGGCAACCTGTACAGCCTCAGCCATATTTGCCACTCGAACGGTAGTCACCAAATCCCCAAGAGCGGATTGCATCAGCGGTGCATCTCGCCCCATCAAAACTAGTGCCTTGAGCTTTTCTTTCACCACCGGACGCAAGACGCTGAAATCAGCCCCTTTCCCATCCCCTCCGGCGATTAGCACAACGGGTTGTTCCATACCAGCAAGGGCAGCCGCGCAGGCGCCCACATTGGTCGCTTTGGAATCGTTTATCCACGATACACCCGCACGGTCGGCAACCCATTGCGCGCGATGATCCAGCCCTCCAAACGACTTCAGTGTGGCCACCATGGCTGGACGCGACAAGCCTGCGGCATCCCCTAGAGCCAGTGCGGCCAACGTATTCGCCAGATTATGTCGCCCATGCAAGCGAACATCACGCCGCAGCATCACTGGCTCACCCTGACAAACCAACCATTCCTCGCCCTCCAGGACCTTTACCTCATAGTCGCAGGGCTTACCTTCAAGGCCAAACCAAACTGTCCTTCGGCCCGACAGAGACATTTCGGCCACCACCGGATCATCTCGATTCAACACCATCAAGCCGGATCCATTGAAGATACGGCGCTTGGCATCAGCATAGGCTTGCAAATCCGTATACCGATCCATGTGATCGGGACTGATGTTAAGAACTGTAGCGGCTATCGGGGCAAGAACGTGCGAGCTTTCCAACTGAAAGCTTGATAACTCAAGCACATACAAGTCGACCTCATCATTAAGCAGATCCAGCATTGGTGTACCGAGATTACCGCCAACGCGGGTTTTTCGACCATCAGCCTCGGCCATCAAACCCACTAATGTGGTCACGGTGCTTTTGCCGTTCGCACCGGTAATCGCCAGCACCGGTGCCCTGGCCACAGCGGCAAATAAATCAAGATCCCCGATGACTGGAGTGCCTCGCCTAGCCGCCCATTGAATCAGCGGTTCATTCAACGAAACTCCGGGGCTGACGATAATATGCGTCGCGGCTTCGAAGGACGACTCCTGAAACCCCCCGACAAAGACAGCGGCATCCGGAAATCCGTCTCTCAATTCATTAATGTAAGGAGGCACTTCCCGCGTATCGGTCACAGCGTACCGAATCCCATGTCCGGCCATAAACCGGGCAATGGAATACCCTGTCTTGCCGAGACCGACGATCAATGCTGCGGATTTTTCGTCAAACGACAACCCCTTAAGAGCATTCAAATCGGGGGCGACTGCGGCGGAGGCAAGCATTGATCTATCTCAGTTTCAGTGTGGCCAGGCCGCACAACACCAGGATTACGGAGATAATCCAGAATCTGACTATCACTCGCGGCTCTGGCCAACCCTTGAGTTCAAAATGGTGATGAATGGGTGCCATACGAAAAACTCGGCGCCCGGTCAGTTTGAAGGAGAGCACCTGAATTATGACCGACAATGTTTCGACGACAAAAACACCGCCCATCAGCACCAAAACAATTTCCTGCCGAACCAGTACTGCAAGAATTCCCAGAGCTGCACCCAGCGCAAGGGCCCCTACATCCCCCATAAAGACCATAGCAGGGTAGGCGTTGAACCAGAGGAAGCCCAGACCCGCACCAATTAGCGCACCACAGAAAACGACCAACTCCCCCGCAAGCGGTACAAATGGAATACCTAGATAATCCGCAAACACAGAGTTGCCGGATACATAGGCAAAGATGGCAAAGGCACCAGAGACGAGCACTGTGGGCATGATGGCAAGCCCATCCAGACCATCGGTCAAATTGACTGCGTTACTGGTACCGACGATGACAAAGTAAGTCAGTACCGGGTAAGCCAGCCCCATATTCCATGCGAACTGTTTGAAGAAGGGAATGATGAAGACAGTCTCGGCAGGGACAGTGGCCGAAGCGTACAGAAAAGAGGCTGCCGCAAAGCCAACTATCGACTGCCACAAATATTTGTGCCTGGCTGCCAGCCCCTTACTGTTGCGGAGCACCAGTTTCTTGTAGTCATCGACGAAGCCGATCACACCGAAACCGAGTGTTACCAGCATGGTGACCCAAATGTAGCGGTTACTGAGGTCCGCCCAGAGCAAAGTGCTTAATGCCACCGCCACCAGAATCAACGCACCGCCCATGGTCGGCGTGCCTGCCTTTGAGAAATGACTTTGTGGACCATCGTCCCGGACGCTCTGCCCAATCTTGTACTTGCTCAACTGCCGGATCATCGGCGGTCCAACCACGAACGAAATCAATAAAGCCGTGAGAATCCCGAGAATTCCCCTGAATGTCAGGTACTTGAAAACCCGAAAACCATCGTAATAACCGGACAACCAGTCCGCCAAAGTTAATAACATGAAGCCCCCATGGTTAGGGTTCCCGGACATTGTGGCTCAAGCTGAGTCTGAGCTTGGGAACTCGTTATTTTCGTAGAATTGTTAACAAAGGGTCGCTCTGCACCATTCTCATGACCTTGCGCACCCCGGCTGCAACTGACTCAGAATCTCACTGACCACTTCGCGGTCGCTGAATGGGTATTTAACGCCATCGATCTCCTGGGTGTTCTCATGCCCCTTCCCAGCGATAAGCACGAGATCGTCAGGTCCAGAGTTTTTCAGTGCGTAGCGAATTGCCTCGCGCCTATCCCTGATAATAGTGGCATCGTGATGGGTTATTCCCTCAATAATGTTGGAGATTATACCTTCGGGATCCTCGCCCCGAGGGTTATCGTCAGTGATCACCAAGCGATCCGCCAAACCGTCTGCAACCGCCCCCATTTGCGGTCTTTTTCCTCGATCCCTGTCCCCTCCGCAACCAAAAACCACCCATAGCTTCCCGTCACAGTGTTGTTTCATGGACTCGAGCACCGAAGCCAAGGCATCCGGGGTATGCGCATAGTCAATGACTGCGCCACGGCCTCCAATGCGGACATTTTCCATCCGACCAGGCACCGCAGTAACAGAAGACAATGCATTCACCGCATGAGAAAACGGAAAACCCAAACAAAGCAAAACCGCCATCGTGGCGGTCAGGTTTTCTACATTAAAGTCGCCAAAAACAGCCGTTTTGAGTTGAGCAGACTCTCCGTCGTACTCGAGGGTAAACTCAACCCCGCCGGGTTGATGCCTCACTAACCCAAATCTTAGCAGCGGAATGTTCATGTCCGGTCGGTAATCCATGGAACAGAATCCCAGATATTTCAGACCCTTTGCCCTTGGCAATATCGCGTGCGTCATGTCATCCTGGGCGTTCATCACCACAAATTCCAGACCTGGAGAGTCCAGCAGCAATAGCTTGGCCTCTTGGTAGGCCTCCATGGTTTGATGGTAATCCAGATGATCCCTGGATAAATTGGTGTAGACCGCACCCTTGAAGTGCACACCGTTCAGGCGCCCCTGAACAAGACCATGAGACGAGGCCTCTATGGCAACGTACCGACAGCCATCGGCCCGCAAGCCATTCAGGATACGATGAACTTCTATGGCATCAGGGGTGGTATGCGTGGTCGACTTGAGCCGGCCCGGCGCCCCCCAACCCAACGTGCCAATGACGCCGGTTTTCGCATTAGCCCCCAATGCCTCGGCCAAAAAATGGCTGCAAGAAGTCTTGCCATTGGTTCCGGTAATCCCGATCACCTCCATCGACCGGGACGGATGACCAAAAAAGCGGTCCGCCAGAATCCCAACTTTTTGATCCAGGTTCCCTACCGCGACAACAGGAACGCCGCATAACATTTTGTCTTTGGGGGATACCGCACCCTCAGGATCGTAAATGATCCCTGCAGCACCCCGACTTATGGCTTGTTCAGCATGTGCTAGACCATGAGATTGATGACCATTCAGACCGACGAAGAGATCACCATGCTCCACTTTTCGACTATCCAACTGAAGACCGCTCACTCTAATATCCGCTGATCCGGACAGATCGCAAACTCCTGAAAGCAGAGCACTCAAACACCGATGCTGCTCTGATTTAGGAGTGATTGTGGAAATCATGAGGGGCCTGCCTTTCTTACCTGGCCGCAATCATTGGGGCCGCAGGCTGATCTGGTGCTATGTTCATCAGTCGGAGAGCCTCTTGCATGACTTTGGAAAACACCGGAGCTGCAACTACCCCGCCGTAGTACTCTCCTGCGGAAGGCTCGTCAATCATCACCACCATGACTAATTTGGGATGACTGGCCGGTGCGAATCCGGCAAATACTGCGTTATATTTTGATGCTGTGTAGCCACGGGCACCCAATTTCTTGACCGTTCCAGTCTTGCCCGCGACTCGGTATCCTGGCACCGCTGCCTGGATCGCTGTCCCCTCCTTCGACACCACTTTTTCGAGCATACCCGCCAATGAGTTGGCGGTTCTCTCAGACATTATCCGGTGCGCCTCGGCTTCTTGCTGTCGGCTTACGAGGCTCGCCATGGGCATCACACCGTCATTAGCAATGGCGGTATAAGCCCTCGCCAACTGCAGCGCTGATGTTGAAACCCCGTATCCAAATGAGAGCGTGGCCTGCTCAAACGCACTCCACCCGTGGTAGTCAGAGAGACGCCCCCTGGCCTCTCCCGGATAACCGGTTTCCAGTGGCTGCCCGAAGCCTAGGTTGTGGTAGAAAGTCCAGAACTTTCTGGGCGGCACGCTGAGCGCAATCTTGCTGGTACCCACGTTGCTGGATTTCTGTATGACTTTGGTGACATCCATCGCACCATAACTGTGGACATCCTTGACCACATTCGCCCCGACATGCATGGTACCCCCATGGGTATTGATCATTGCATGAGGATGCGTCAGCCCTAGCTCAATCGCGCAAGCCACAGCAAATGGCTTCATGGTAGAGCCGGGCTCGAAAAGATCGGTAATCGCGCGGTTTCTGGAGACATCCGGCGATACCTTGCCGCGGCTGTTCGGATTGAAGGAGGGTTGATTGGAAATAGCAAGCACTTCACCCGTCTGGGCATCCATCATCACCAAGGTTCCCGAACGGGCACGATGATGGGCCACCGCAGCCTTCAATTCCCGATGGGCAATGTACTGCAATCTCGAGTCGATACTGAGCGCCAAGTCCTGACCTGGAACAGGTTGACGCACCTCTTCGGTCTTCTCAATGATGCGGCGCTTGCCATCCCTCACTGCTCTTCTTGCGCCGTCCACCCCCCGCAAGGAACTATCATAAGTCAGCTCCATGCCCTCTTGTCCCTTGCTGTCGACATTGGTCAAACCCACCAGATGGGCAGCCACCTCCCCGGTAGGGTAATAACGCTTGTATTCGCGTTCCCCATGAACACCAGGCAAACCCACTTCAAGAGCCAGATCGGCTTGCTCCGGACTCATTTTGCGCTTTAGGTAGGCAAAGGCTCGGCTATCGTTTTCACCTACTCGACGCAGAACCTCGTGTGCCTGTAGGCCTAGACGAGCCGCGAAAGCTTCCAGCTTGTCCGCGGGGATCTCAGCACTCAAAAACTCCTTTGGACTGACCCATATCGATTTGACCGGGGTACTGACCGCTAACGACTCACCATTGCGGTCTGTAATACGACCCCGGTGAGCAGGGACAGGCATCACTCCAACATGGCGTAAATCGCCCTGATGCTTAAGAAACTGTTTATCCAGAACCTGGAGATACCCCGCTCGGCCGATCAGGACTGTCAGCGAGGCAAGAAGAATGCCCAGCAGCGCACGCCAGCGAATGCCGTAGTCAGGTCCGGCCTGTTTGGGACGAATAATGAGCATGATCGTCACCGCATCAAGGCTGTATGGAAATAATAGTCGTTGGATCAGGCAAACTCATGCCCAGCCGCCCACTTGCCTGCTGCTGGATACGCTCTCGCTCGGACCATTTGTTTTGCTCAAACTGTAGTTGCACCAATTCCTCGTCAGCAGCCTCGCTGAGTTGTTGAAGTCTCTGAACCTCAGAAAATAAAAGTCTCGTACGGTATTTCATGTGAACCACCCCCAAAGCTGATCCAACAGCGACAACCACCAAGAACAAAAGCACCTTTACCATTCTTTTTTTTCCGCGACTCTTAAAACCGCACTACGTGATCTGACATTTGCCTTCAACTCCATTTCGTCCGGCTTCAGCGCCGCGCCAACCCGGCGCAACAGAGAAGTTTCAGGTTGCTGAATCAAATGACGCGAATCGCCTGCGCACCAACCCCGCTCTTGATCACGCATGAAGCGCTTGACTATCCGGTCTTCCAGCGAATGAAAAGAGATCACCACGAGCCGGCCACCAGGCTTGAGCACCTCCAGTGCCTGGGTCAGGCCGGACTCCAATTCGTCCAGTTCGCGATTGACCCTTATCCGAATAGCCTGAAAGCTTCTCGTCGCTGGGTGTTTGCCCTTTTCGCGCTTGGGCACGACCTCCTCGATGATTCTGACCAGATCAGATGTCCTATAGATGGGCTTCCTGACACGCTGCGTCACGATTGAATGAGCAATTCTCCTACTGAAACGTTCTTCCCCGTATTGGTAAAGCACATCAGCCAAATCCTGCTCGGATACACTGGCAAGCCACTCAGCGGCGGTCTCACCTTGGGTTGAATTCATGCGCATGTCCAATGGACCATCTCGTAGGAAACTGAACCCCCTTTCCGCCCGATCAAGCTGCGGCGAGGAAACCCCCAGATCCATCAAGATGCCTCCCACCTTGCCAAGCCAGCCAAGTCGCTCAACCTGCTGTTTCAGGCTAGCAAAGCTCCCATGAACCAGGTTGAATCTGGAATCGGCCGACAGTGTCAACGCTTCTGACGAACAGACGGCCTCTAGATCCTTATCCAGGGCCAATAAGCGGCCCTCTACTCCCAACCGTCCCAAAATCGCCAAACTGTGACCGCCTCGCCCAAAAGTACAATCGACCATCAAATCGCTTGCACTGGGATGCAGCCCCTTTAGGCATTCAGCCAGCATTACCGGTTTATGGACGGGAGCAGTCGCGGACACCATTAAAATGAGAGTGACCCAAGCTCGGGGGATAACTCATCCTCGTCTGACTGCTCCTCATCTATCCATTCATCACGGGCATTTACCCAACCTTCCTCGTCCCAGATTTCAAACTTGTTGCCCTGGCCAATCAGGGCTACCTTCCGGTCAAGTCCAGCGAATCGGCGGAGGGGTTCTGGAATCAGAAAACGCCCTTGGGCATCCATGTCACATTCGGTTGCATGACCTATCAACAGTCGCTGAAGGCGCTTTGCCTTTTTGTTGAGTGCGGGAAGCTTGACCAGCTTTCGCTCGATTTCCTCGAACTCAGGCAAAGGGTAGAGAAGCAAGCATTTGTCAAGACCGACAGTCAATACAATCTGGTTGTCGCAGCAATCGCCCAACTCGACGCGGTAACGGGTCGGCACTGCCAACCGGCCCTTGTCATCGAGATTGATTGCACTAACACCCCGAAACATTTACTCCCCCTGAACCCACTTCATTCCATTATCCCCCACTTTCCACCACTTTTGTCGCGAATATAGGAAGCCTGCCCGCGCAAGTCAAGCCCAAGCCGGCCCATCGTGATTTTCATCAACAACCGACACCCCATAAATCGAGGTCAACCCAGACAGATCAAGACAGAAAGGAATTACGTGTTTAGCTGGCCTACAAGGGCTTCGGGACGCAATGGAAGGGCAACCGAAAGATCGACTCTAGGCAAATAGCGCTTGAGTCATTTCAAAAAATGAATTTGCAAGAGAAATTAAGCTGCCCTGCTGGAGCGGCTCGACAGGGACAGGCTAGAAGCAAGAGGGATTTGCCCGGGAGGAAGATGGAAATTCCGGGAGGGGAGCATAAGCCAGCAACCAAGAAGGTCACTGGCGAAAGACTGCGACAAAATTAGCCTTGGGGTATCAATCAGTGATGTGGGGCTACCGGCGGCTCATCACCCGGTTCAACGCTTGATTTGCCCAATCCAGAATAAACGGGGCACCACTGCAACTTTGCAGTCGCCACTAAAACGACGCCAATCAGCAACAGAGGGATATTGGCCAAAAACACGGACAACAGAAGCATACCGATGCCTACTCCATAACGAAGCCGCTGCTCCTTGCCACCGACATTGAACTCACGACTCATGGCGCGCTTAACATCAAAGCTCATTGAGATATCCTCCATATTTAGGGTTTTTTGACTTGGCAATTGTGCTGGCTTCATGCCAGCCACGCAAGGCGATTGGAGGGGAGATTCCGCTAGAATAGCGTTCATGGACGTCACTGCGATCATCGACCCCCTGAATTCGGCACAGCGCCTTGCTGTTTGCTCCCCCAGTCCAACGCTACTGGTGCTCGCGGGTGCCGGGAGCGGCAAAACCCGCGTCCTCGTTCACCGAATCGCCTGGCTGATCAAGGCCGAAGCGGTCACCCCACACCGTATTCTGGCGGTTACCTTCACCAACAAAGCCGCCGGTGAAATGCGAACACGCATCGAGTCGCTGCTGGGCATTCCCACTCGTGACCTTTGGATCGGCACTTTTCATGGTTTGGCCCACCGGCTGCTTCGTCGCCATGCCAGCGATGCCAGACTGCCAAACACATTTCAGATTCTCGATTCGGATGATCAGCATCGAATGATTAAGCGGCTTATAAAAAGCCTGCAACTGGACGAAAATCGCTGGCCGGCGCGCCAGGCGCAGTGGTTCATCAACGCACAAAAAGAAGAAGGACGCCGGGCTCGTCACATGCCGACTCCCCACGACCCTTTTGAAAGCCAGATGCTCTGGATTTACCAGGCCTATGAAGAACTCTGCGATCGCTCCGGGCTGGTGGATTTTGCCGAACTATTGCTCAGAGCCCATGAGCTACTTCGCGACCACGCCGACTTGCTCGCTTTTTATCAGAAGAAGTTCGAACACATTCTGGTTGACGAATTTCAGGACACCAACCGTATTCAGTATGCCTGGCTGCGTCTGCTATCACAGAACAATCAAAACCTTTTCGCTGTTGGCGACGATGACCAGTCGATTTACAGCTGGCGCGGAGCCATGGTGGAAAATCTTCAGCACTTTCAGCACGACTATCCCAGCCATACACTGATTCGACTGGAGCAAAACTATCGGTCTACCGGCAACATCCTGGCGGCGGCTAATGCACTCATCACTCACAATGACAACCGCCTTGGGAAGGATCTTTGGACTGAGTTAGGCGCAGGAGAGGCAATCTCAGTCTACAGCGCCTTCAATGAGCAAGATGAAGCCTACTTTGTCGTCAATCGCCTTCAAGTTTGGTCGCAAACCGGGCATGCCCGCCGCGACGCCGCAATACTTTACCGTTCCAATGCCCAGTCCCGACAGTTTGAGGAAAAACTTGTAGGCATGGGGGTGCCCTATCGAGTCTATGGCGGTTTGAGGTTTTTCGAGCGGGCTGAGATCAAGGATGCTTTGGCCTACTTGCGAATTATTGCCAACCCCAAAGATGATGCTTCGTTTGAGCGCATCATTAACGTGCCAACCAGAGGCATAGGTGCCAAATCACTCGATCTCATCCGTGATTTGGCGCGGAGGGAGCAGTTTTCTCTTTGGGAGAGCTTAGAGCGTCTTTGCTTGGAGGAGGCTTTGCCATCGCGAACTCGAAACCCTTTCATTCAATTCAGAGCCCTGATCGAGCACCTCACTAAAGTCACCGTCGAGTTGATGCTGTGGGAAAAGACTCAAAAAATCCTGACGGATTCTGGCCTCCTTGAGCATTACCGAAAAGAAAGGAGTGAACAGGCAGAACAGCGGGTCGAAAACCTGGAGGAATTAGTCGATGCCGCCAGGCAGTTCGAACATGAACCCACACTCGATCCGGAGCTACCGGTCCTTGAGCAATTTCTAGCGCATGCCGCATTGGAATCCGGGGAAAATCAGGCGAATGCGGACAATGATTGCGTTCGACTAATGACGCTCCATGCTGCAAAAGGGCTGGAGTTCGACCTAGTGTTTCTGGTCGGGCTTGAAGAAGGACTATTCCCCAGCCTCCAGTCCCTCGACGAAGTCGGTCGATTGGAAGAAGAACGACGACTCTGTTATGTGGGCATCACTCGTGCGCGAAAAAAACTGTACCTGACTTATACTGAATCTAGGCTTCTTTACGGCAAGGAGACCTATCCTCGACCATCTAGATTCCTGAGAGAAATCCCCCCGGAGAATATAGAGGAAGTCCGCCTACGGGGCGGAAACAACAAGGCCTCGACAATGGACAATCGGGCGCCTCTAAGCCAAGCCCAGAACCCATCATTCCGCGTAGGGCAGCGGGTTGTTCACGGCAAATTCGGCGAAGGCGTGATCTTGCAAACCGAAGGAGAGGGCGCCCAGGCTCGCATCCATGTCAACTTTTCGGATTGCGGCATGAAATGGCTGATGCTGGCCTATGCCAACCTTGAATATATTCACTGATCGTTGCTGAAATGCGATTTGATGCCATCATCTTTGATTGCGACGGAACCTTGGTGGACAGCGAAACCCTCGGCAACGCCGTGATCGTCGATTGTGCGCAGGAATTGGGGCTCGACCTCACCCTCGAGGTGGCGATAAAAAATTTTGCAGGCCGTAAAATGGCCGACACCATCGACTTGATAGCGCAATGGCTAGGCAAGCCCGTACCAGACTGGTTTCTTCCTATCATCAGAGAAAGAATGGCGATCGCCTTTGAAGAGCGGCTTACGGCCATAGACGGTGTGCATGAACTGCTGCAAAAATTGTCCGTCCCCGTTTGCGTCGCCTCTAATGGCCCCCAGGATAAGATGAAGATCAGCCTGAGAGTCACCGGCCTCCTCCCTTACTTTCATGGCCGCATCTACAGTGCCTACGATTGCGAAAGCTGGAAACCGGAGCCGGGTCTGTTTCTCTACGCCGCAAGGATGATGGGGGTCAACCCAAGCAACTGTGCCGTCGTAGAGGACAGCCCTTTGGGCATTCAAGCCGCTCTTGCAGCCGGCATGACTCCCTTCGGATACTCACCCGACGGGGACGACGCCCGTCTTGCGATCGGCGACACACGAATCTTCGCCAACATGAGTTCTTTGCAAGACCTGCTCCAATGACGGGACTACCAGCCAAATTTTTGGCGTTGCTCGCAATGCTGTCGTTCCAAGACCAACCATTTGCCATGTAAGGGCGAATATATTCCATTTGCCACATCACCACCTTATACTAGGTCTAGGTGAAAGCCAGCTCCCAGCCTTTCGGGGCCATAACCAGTAAAACTAACCATCAGAGGGGAAAGACGTGAAAGTCCATAATCTGACGAAAAGTGTCCTCGTCGCCTTGTTGGCCGCCAGTCCGTTAGTTGGCGCTGAGACACAATACCCAGCCGCAGACTTCCAGCCTGAAATCATCAAGCAGGATGCCGAGTTGATTTCAAAGCATGCCGAAGTTGGCAAGACTAATGCAGCATCAGAAACGAAACCAGCTGCCGCCGCGGTGAGTAAATCCGAATCCAAGACTGAAGCCCAAGTTGCCTCAGCCAAAAAGACCGAAGATGACTCCAACCTGCCCATGGTCCTTGGTGCAGCTGTGGCCGCTGCAGCGGCATTCTGGTTTCTACGGAAGGGCAAAAATGCTCCTTCCGAGGCCTCTTCTCCTGCCTATGTGGCAAGCGCTCCCGTCGCCAAAACCGGAGCAACCGGCGTGGAGAGATATGTCAGCAGCCAAGCGGCTTCCATCGACAGCCATGCAACTGGCGTAAGCCGCTATGTCGCATCCATGGCTGAGTCCGCACCGGGAAAACCACAAACCGGTGTAGCCAAGTATGTCCTATCCTTGGCAGCTATCGAGAGCACTTCCGGTGCCAGCACCAGACAGCCCACTGGAGTCGAAAAGTACGTAGCGACTCTGCCTGAAGCCATCAAACCGGCGGGCGAAACGGGCGTTTCCAAGTATCTGAAAAGCCAAGGACTTGCAGCCTGAGAAAAGCTGTTACGACACATCCGTCAGCTTAGAGAAAACTTCATCAGTCACGGGTTTGCATTACCTAGCCCCAATTACGGTGGTATGAATCACGCCCATTTCTTATGAATCTACCCAAACGTGTGTTGACATCTTTTGCCCTTGTGCCTTAAATTCGGGAACAGTGCATTTCGGAAATGCATCGCACGCGAGCTATCAACTAACCATAAAACAATCGGAGAAATAACATGGCAAGACCATTAATTCAGTTGGCTCTGGACTCCCTAGACAACGCCACAACCTTCAAGCTCGCTACCCTGGCGGCCCCTTACGTCGACATTCTTGAAATCGGCACACCGAACATTAAGGCCAATGGTCTTCCGCTGGTACGTGAATTGAAGAAAAAGTTTCCTAACAAGCTGCTGTTAGTTGACCTTAAAACCATGGATGCGGGCGAATACGAAGCATCTCCCTTCTTCGAAGCCGGTGCCGACATTGTCACCGTACTGGGCGTTTCCGGCCTCCCAACCATTGCTGGTGTCATCAAGGCAGCCAACAAATACAACGCCGAAGTTCAGGTTGACCTGATCAATGTGCCTGACAAGGCCGCTTGCGCGCGTGCGGCGGCACAAGCAGGCGCACAGATCATCGGCGTGCATACCGGTCTTGACGCTCAAGCCGCTGGCCAGACCCCATTCGCCGACCTTCAGTTGGTAGCCAAGCTTGGCCTGCCGGTTCGGATCTCGGTTGCGGGTGGTATCAAGCAATCAACCGCACAGCAGGTTGCACGCTCCGGTGCCGGCATTGTTGTGGTAGGCGCAGCCATCTATGGAGCCCCGTCACCCGCAGACTCTGCTCGCGAGATCCGCGAACTGATCGAGGCTGCATAAGATGGCCCATCGTCGACTCATCATAGACAAAATCAGTGGCATCCTTGATGCCACTGATCCCAGCTATGATAATCAGTTGACTACCATGGTTGACAAGGCGTCCCGCATATTTATAGCGGGCGCTGGTCGCTCTGCGCTTGTCGCAAGATTCTTTGCAATGCGGCTAATGCATGGTGGTTATGATGTTTTTGTCGTAGGCGAAATTGTCACACCGAGCCTTAAGAATGGGGACCTTCTCATAGTCATATCCGGTTCTGGTGAAACTGAGACGATGATCGCGTTTGCCAAGAGAGCCAAGGAGCTAGGTGCCGAAATCGTACTAATCTCCTCCAGGACAAGCTCCACCTTGGCTGATATGTCCAATTCGGTGATTCCCATTGGAAATCCTGATATGTATGGCAAGGTTCTAGGAATGCCCATGGGAACGGTATTCGAGCTGTCTACCCTTATCTTCCTGGAAGCAACGATTTCTCATATTATTCATGAGAAAGGTATTGCAGAAGAAGAAATGAGGGCACGACATGCGAACCTCGAGTAATCGTCAACTAGGTTATACGTAAACAAAATAAAAACCCGGGTTCCACATGTTGGAACCCGGGTTTTTTTATGCAATTCACTTTATGGCCTACCGACTTTAACATTAGTATGTTCGGGATTAGCAACTCCATGGGGCACATGACCCGTCGCTACATGTTGACTGGCAGAGTCGCAATGACCTTGCTGGTCATCGAAGAAAATGTCCGCTCCAAATGCGCGCAGGAACGGCCCCTTCTCCTTGCCCCCCAAAAAGAGCGCCTCATCGATGCGAATATTCCAGGCCCGCAGGGTCCTGACGACCCGCTCGTGTGCCGGCGCGGCGCGAGCGGTAACCAGTGCAGTACGAATCGGCGATTCGTCGGCGCCCAGCAGTGTCTGGATGTGATGCAACGTCGCCAGAAAAGCCTTGAAAGGGCCTCCGGAAAGCGGATTACGCGCCTCGATTTTCTCGTATTCGGCGAAAGCTTCCAGCCCTTTCTCGCGGTAGATGCGCTCAGATTCATCGGAAAACAGCACCGCATCGCCATCGAAGGCAATCCGCAGCTGGCCGGAATCCGCTAAAGGTTTGCTAGATGCCAAAATGGTTGCGGCCGCATGACCAGCCGACAGGGCCTTTTTAACATCCTCGGCATTTGACGACAGAAAAAGATCGGCGCCGAAAGCAGAGATATAACTGAAAGGCGATTGCCCGCTGGTGAAGGCCGCTCGCGAAATCGACAGCCCATGATGCTGAATGGAATTAAAGACCCGTAGCCCGGTATCCGCGCTATTGCGCGAGAGCAGAATCACTTCGACCGTGGGCTGACCTAGCAACTCATTGATGGCCAGCAACTTGCTGACGAGCGAGTAGGCGACGCCGGGCTGGAGAATCTCTTCCTCATGCTCGATCTGATAGCTGCAGAAGGCTTCCTTGCCGCTTTGCTCGAAAATCCGGTGCGACTCATCCAGATCAAATAACGCCCGGGACGAAATCGCCACCACCAGCTTCTTGTCATGCGTCATGATGCCCTCCTCGCTTGCCGTCGTTGGTCATCTTGCACTCACTGCACAAAATAGGTCCACCTCGGAAACCAATGTCGATGAGACCTGTCAGAAATATTGTGGGACTTTTTGGTCTGTGTTTTCCAGTTACCCCATTCAAAAATTCCCCGCTTGATCGAGAAACGTCGTTTCTCCCAACCATACTTAAATTCAAAAATAAAAGGCAACACGATGAAAGACTTCTTTAACAAAATGGTTCGGAGCAAATTCTCCATTCTTTACCTGATCCTCTTTATCGGCGCACTTTATCTTCTGCAACAACAGGCGATTATGCCGTTAGTAATGAAAGTCGTAGGGTCAGAGCTGTTTTTCGAAAAACCGATAGAGGAAAACGAGCCGCTTGGCAAACTGGATGCCAAGACCGAACGTACTGATTTTGCACTCGCCAACTGCCGTGAAGCCGTCAAAGCTGACGGTGACCTACCGGATAACTCGGAATTTATCGACGAGAACTATGAGGCCTGGGCTCTGGGCAACCGCCAATATCTGATCCGCGCCGGTGTCCGCATCGCGGACAAGGAAAAGGGGCAATTCGAAAAACCTTACGCTTGCACCATTCGGCTGACGGGCGAGGATCAGACCAAATCGGATAGCTGGAAGCTTCTCGGTCTCGATTTCGATCCAGCACCCAACAACTAATGTAGACAACGGCTTTGTAAGTAATCCATTGCCAGACATGAATTAAGCGGAAGCCTTGGTCCCAGTGCTTCCGCTTTTCTTGGCATCTACGCTTAGCCCGGTGGCCAGCTCAAGTGTCGCCCACCCAGAACATGAAGATGTAGGTGATAGACCTCCTGGCCACCATCGCCACGGCAGTTAATAACTGTGCGATATCCGCCAATCGCCAACCCTTCCTGCCGCGCCACTTCCTGCACCGCACTGAACAACTGACCGGCCAGCGCAAGATCATCGGCAGGAAAATCATCGAGCGTCGGGATATGCCGCTTGGGGATCACAAGCACATGCACCTTGGCTTGGGGACGGATATCACGGAACGCCAACACGTCGTCCGTCTCGTAGACCACATCGGGCATGATGTCCCCAGCCACCATCTTGCAGAAAAGACAGTCCGTCATCGTTTACCTCGGTTGGAAGAAGCCGCCGCTAAATGGACTTGCGGCCGTTGAAGGCATGCGACAAAGTCGCTCCATCGACCCACTCCAGTTCACCACCCAGCGGCATGCCGTAGGCCAGACGGGTCGTCGCAACGCCATGCTGTCGAGCCATTTCATGCACGTAATGAGCGGTGGCTTCGCCCTCAACGGTCATGTTGGTGGCCAGGATGATCTCCGACACCTCGCCGGACTTTAATCTCTGATCCAGAAGGTCTAGCCGCAATTCGGCCGGACCGATGCCATCCAGCGGTGAAAGCCGCCCGTTGAGCACAAAGAAAATGCCCTGAAAACCCGTGACTTGATCAATGGCGTGCGCTTCGGCGGGCGTTTCCACCACGCATAGCAGTGATCGCTCCCGTCGCGGATTGGCGCAAACCGGGCAGAGCAATCCCTCGGTGAGGGTTCGGCACTGGGTGCAATGGCCGATGTGTTCGAGCGCATACAGCAAGGCCGAAGCCAGTTCGCGGGCGCCCTCGCGATCCCGCTGCAACAGATAAAACGTCATTCGTTGCGCCGACTTGGGGCCGATGCCTGGCAAGCAGCGAAGGGCCCGCATCATCTGGCCCAATGCACCGGTCTGAAGCATAAGAGAGACCCGCTCGTCTGCTCAGAAGGGGAGCTTGAATCCCGCAGGCAAATCGATGCCGCCGGCCAACTCCGCCATCTTTTCCTGCTTCAGCGCACTGACCTTGTTGACACCATCATTGAAGGCGGCGGCAATGAGGTCTTCCAGCATGTCGCGATCTTCCTTGAGGAGGCTGTCGTCAATGACGACTTTTTGCACCTGGCGCTTGCCATTCATGCTGATCCTGACCAGGCCAGCTCCCGACTCGCCCTGAATTTGCGCAGTGGCAATTTCGTCCTGAACCTGCTTTAGGTTATCCTGCATCTTCTGCGCCTGCTGCATCAGTCCGGCAAGAGGATTCTTCATAAGGGTATTCTCCGTTGAGGCTGAACCATCAATAAAATCAAAGGGGTTTGATACTGCCGGGGACAATGCGGGCATCGAAGGTCGCCTTCAAGGCGAGCACGCCCTCGTCCTGTTCGATCTCGTCGACGGCCGCCTGTTGACGCTCGTCCTTTTCGCGCTGAATCTGTAGGGCTGGGGTCTCCTGGTCCGGGGCTTCCAGTCTGATCTGCAGATTTATGGGACGATTGAAATGCGTCTGCAACGATCTTTCCAGCGCCGCCTCGGCCCGGGGACTTTTGAGATGCGTCAATCGCGGCTCCAGACTGAGCTGGCAGGAGTCGTCATCCAGACGAATCAGCACGGAATTATTGGCCAATTCCCGCGTCATCGCAGTGAGCCCCATGGCCCGAATCAAGGCCGGCCAATCCACCGACCCGGGTGGCACCGGCATCGGGACCGGCGCCGCTGAGGCCGCTGGTGGCGGCGGCTTGACTGGCTGACTCTCAGGCAACTCGGGTAAAGGCGAATCGGCAACCATGGGCTCCGCGATCAAACGGACTGGCCGCTCTGCCCGCTGGGGATTCGCCACACCAAGAGAAACCGCCGCTGACGCCTCGCTTTTCACCCGGGCGGCGGGTTTTGCTGCCGGAAGCAGTGTTGGTCTCTGGATGGCCCCCACTGATTGTTCCGACGAAGTGGGCCGGAAAGCCATCATCCGCAACATGACCATTTCAAACCCGCTTCGAGGATCGGGTGACAGAGGAAGGTCACGCTGCCCGATCAGCCCGATCTGATAGAAGAGTTGCAAGTCCTCGGCGCTGACACGCTGCGCGATCGCCAGAATCTGATCAGCATCCTCATCGCGGCGAATCGCATCGGGCGCCCACTGCCCCAGGGAGGCATGATGCAAAATGATCAGCAGTTGCTGGAGAACGTCGGCGTAATTCGGGGCATGCTCATCCAAGCCATCAATCAAGGCCAGTAGAAGGGCCGCGTCCTGTTCAAGCAGCGAATCCAGCATCTCCAACACCGGGCGCCTCGCCACGGTTCCAAGCATGGCGGCCACCGTGGTCTCGCCGAGCGATCCGCCGCCATGGACGATAGCCTGATCCATCAGACTGAGGCCATCGCGCAGGGAACCGTCAGCGGCCCGGGCCAGCGACTTGATAGCATTGACCTCGAACTGCACGGTCTCGCGGTGAAGGATCTCCTCCATCTGGCCACGAATCTGTTCGGGAGTGAGTCGCGTGAGATTGAATTGAAGACAGCGCGACAGCACGGTCACCGGAATTTTCTGCGGGTCCGTGGTGGCCAGCAGAAATTTCACATGCGAAGGCGGCTCTTCCAGCGTCTTCAAGAGCGCATTGAAACTATGCGCGGAGAGCATGTGGACTTCGTCGATCAGATAGATCTTGTAGCGGCCCCGGGTCGGCGCGTAGAGGACGTTATCCAGCAGGTCACGGATATCCTCGACCTTGGTCCGGGATGCTGCGTCCACCTCAACCAGATCGACGAAACGTCCCTCGTCCAGTTCACGGCAGCTCAGGCATTCGCCGCAAGGCTCGGCACCCTGACGCGACTCGCAATTCATGGCCTTGGCCAGGATCCGGGCAACCGTGGTTTTACCTACTCCGCGGGTGCCGGTGAACAGATAAGCGTGATGCAGCCGGTCGAACTCCAGCGCATGGGTGAGCGCCCGGACGACATGTTCCTGGCCGACGAGCTCCGCGAAGTTCCGTGGACGCCACTTGCGGGCTAAAGCCTGATAAGCCATAACGCCTGAGATTTAAGCCACCAGTGGAGGAGTTGCGCAGCTGGTTCGTTCACAAGCTCGCTATCCGGGGGATATACGCAATTGCAAGGGGGAGAAGTGGGTGGCAAGTCGTACCAGCCGCACCCCGGCACACGAATCCGCAGCTACCGTTGCTCCCTTCCGGGCCTGGCGGGGTTTGCAGCGTATCATTGCGGGGGGACCGATACGACTCACCATTGAACTTTGGCTGATGACCCGCTAAAGCCAAGCCAACAAGAGGGTGCATTATGCGGCAAGCGCTTGCGTGATACAACCGCAAGAGTCTCAAGCAAGCCCATCAAGCTTCGCCACCGAGCAATCCGACCAGTTTCTCGACAAACTCGATCCGCGCTTCGGGAGTCTCCAAAGGCGAAATGAATCGCAGCTTTTCGGGGCCATCGAGTTTGTAGGTTTGTGCTTGGGTCTGTATGAGATGGATGACCTTCATCGGGTCGATCTCGGGATTCGGGTGGAACAGCACACGGCCACCGGCCGCATTCGCATCGATCTTGCGGATGCCCAGCTTTTCCGCACGCAACTTGAGTCCGGTTATGGCAAACAGCGTTTTCGCCGCGGGTGGCAGCAGACCGAAACGATCGATCATCTCCACCTGCAGCGCCCGTAAATCCTCATCGTTACGCGCATTAGCGATTCGCTTATAAAGTACCAAACGGGTATGGACATCACCGAGGTAGTCTTCCGGAATGAGCGCAGGACTTTGCAGATCAATCTCGGGACCGGCCTCATGAGGTAGAAGATCGACTTCAGGCTGGCGCCCGGATTGCAGGGCCTTGACGGCGCGTTCCAGCAAATCGGTGTAGAGACTCAAGCCGATTTCCTGGATCTGTCCGCTTTGTTCGTCGCCCAACAGTTCACCGGCGCCGCGAATTTCCAGGTCATGCGATGACAGCATGAAGCCCGCTCCGAGCTCGCCTGATGCCTCGATCGCGGCCAACCGTTTGGTGGCATCGGATGTCATCAAACTTTTCGGCGGCACGATCAGATAGGCGTAGGCACGGTGATGGGAGCGGCCAACCCGACCGCGGATCTGATGCAGCTGAGAGAGCCCCAGCATGTCGGCGCGATTGATGATGATGGTGTTCGCACTGGGCACATCGATACCGCTCTCGATAATGGTGGTGCAGAGCAATACGTTGAACCGCTGGTGATAAAAGTCGAGCATGATCTGCTCCAGTTCGCGCTCCGGCATCTGGCCGTGGGCGATGCGAATACGCGCCAACGGCACCAGCGTCTCTAGATCGCGGGCCATTTTCTCCATCGTCTCGATCTTGTTGTGCAGGAAGTACACCTGACCGCCGCGCTTTATCTCGCGCAGGACGGCCTCTTCAATCAGGGCGCCATCCCATTCGCTGACAAAGGTCTTGATGGCATGCCGATTGGGCGGCGGCGTTGCAATGATAGAAATATCCCGCAGACCGGCCATCGCCATGTTGAGCGTGCGAGGAATGGGGGTAGCCGTCAGCGTCAGAAAGTCGATCTCGCTGCGCAGCTTCTTGAAATGCTCCTTCTGCGACACCCCAAAACGCTGCTCCTCATCGACGATGACCAAGCCCAGATCCTTGAAGCCGACATCCTTTTGCAAAATTTTGTGGGTGCCGATCAGGATATCAATCTTGCCCTCGGTCACCTCGGCCATCACCTGATCCTGCTGCCTCTTGCTGACAAAGCGAGACAACGTCTCGATACGGATAGGCCAGTCGGCGAATCGATCGCGAAAATTCTGGAAATGCTGCTGGGCCAGCAGAGTCGTCGGCACCAGCACGGCCACCTGTTTGCCGTTCTGCACCGCAATGAAGGCGGCGCGCATGGCTACCTCGGTCTTGCCGAAGCCTACGTCACCACAGATAACTCGATCCATGGGCTGCGACGACGCCATATCCCTGATGACGTCGAGGATGGCGGTTTCCTGATCCGGTGTCTCCTCAAATGGAAAACCGGCCGCGAAGCTCGCATATTCCCCGGTGATCGTAGTGTGGCTGTGTCCTTGACGCAGCGCCCGCTTGGCATAGATATCCAGCAATTCGGCAGCGACATCCCGCACCCGCTCCAACGCCTTGCGGCGGGCTTTCTGCCATTGCTCACCACCCAACCGATGAAGCGGGGCGGATTCAGGGCTGGCGCCGCTGTACCGTCCGATCAGATGTAACGACGAAACAGGCACATACAGCGTGTCCTGATTGGCATATTCCAGCGTTAGAAATTCGGCTTCGATGCCGCCGACGGTAAGCCGGGTCAGCCCCATGAAACGACCTACCCCATGATCCTGATGCACCACCGGAGCATGGATTTCGAGCTCTTCCAGATTGCGCAAAATCTGATCGATCTTGTGGCCCGTAGTGGAGCGACGACGCCGACGCTGTTGAACTTTCTCCCCGGAGAGCTGACTCTCCGTAACGATGGCGAGGTTGGGATCCGTCAACCACAGGCCATGATCCATTGGCGCGATCACCAGACAGACCGGCTCGGCACTCTCCATGAATTGCGCCCAGGACTCGATCACCTTCGGCTTTATTTGCTGGCGACCCAGCACTTCTAGCAAGGTCTCACGATGCCCGGCGGTTTCAGCAACAAACAGGGTCCGCTCCGCTTGCCCGCGAACCAATGCTGTCAGCGCCTCGGCGGGCTCTTTCTGTCGCGCATCCAAGGCTAGCGATGGCAAAGGCTGGCAGCCATATTCGATCGCAGCACCGCCCTGCCCCAACGCATGACTCTGCTCCAGAATAATCAGCGGTTTGCCATGAAGACACTCATTGAGCCGCTCGGGAGCAACAAACAACCGTTCGGGCGACAAGGGCGGCCGGTCGAGGTAATTGAGACGGTGCTCATAACGCGAACGGGTATCCGTGAAGAACTGGCCAGCCGCCGCTTCTATTTGCCCGTGGAGTACGACAATAGTTTTGGCCGGTAGATAATCGAACAGGGTTTCAGTCTGTTCCACGAACAACGGGAAATAATAGTCCACACCTCCCGCTGCCACGCCTTTACTCACCTGCTGATACAGCGAATTATTGCTAGATATTTCGGGAAATTCGCTACGAAAGGCCTGGCGAAAACGCTTGATCGCGTCATCATCAAACGGAAACTCCCGGGCTGGAAAAAGATTGATCTCTGCAACCTTTTCGCTTGAACGCTGGGTTTCCGGATCGAATATGCGAATGGACTCCACCTCGTCATCAAACAATTCAATGCGATAAGGGACATGGCTGCCCATTGGAAACAGATCGAGTATCGAGCCACGAATCGCAAACTCGCCATGCTGCAACACCTGGGTGACGCAGTGATAACTCACACTCTCCAGACGTAATCGGGTTTCCTCAAGGCTCACCCGGCCCCCCGGTTTGAGAATGAAAGTATTACCCAGAACATGGCTGCGCGGACTCAATCGCTGCATCAACGTGGCGACCGGGGTCAGTAGCACACCATCTGTCGTATGCGAGAGCTCCGCGAGCGTCTTCAGTCGTTCAGAGACAATCTCGGGCAGTGGCGAAAACGTATCGTAAGGTAAGGTTTCCCAGTCGGGAAAATGCAATACCGATGAGGCTCCACCGAGAAAGAAACGAATCTCGTGCTCAAGCCGGACTGCCGTCTGGGTATCCTCCGTCACGACCAGGTAGAGACATTGATCCCTGCGAATAGCTTGAGCGAGAGCCAGCGCATCACTGCAGCCAGAGAGCCCGCGCCAAAGCAAGGGACGACCAGCTTGGTCGGGGGTCACTGGAATCAACGGGGAAACGCGTGAGGAATTCGGTGAATATGCATTCATCATATAAATTTCATCAGCAGCAATTTCAGCAAAGATTGCGGAGTTGACACCCCCATGGCCCGCCTGATTGCAGGCAACCAGACTAACGCCATGGCAAGGCCGAGTATGCCAATACCAAAGATGAATTCATGGAATTGGCGGGTACTGCTTGTTTAATGTTTTCTTGATTGCTTATACTATCGCGGTTAAACAGGAATTTACCCGCGAATTCAGACACAACCATACTAGAGGTCAACAAATGAGTAACGATCTGGAAAACTTATCCGAAGCGGAATTGGCCAATGTAATCGCCAACGCGCAGCGTGCCCTGAAGGAAAAACAGCATAGCAAACGTAAAGGCGTAATTGCCCAAATCAAGGACCTGGCTGCTTCGATCGGGGTTTCCGTCGAAATTACTGACGGGGAGAAACCCGCCTCCACAAGGCGCGGCAGCAAAGTGGCGCCAAAATATCGCAACCCCAACAACTACAACCAGACCTGGACAGGACGCGGTATGAAGCCTCGCTGGTTGCAAGCACTGCTTGATCACGGACGCAACGCCGACGAGTTCCTCATCTAATTCGAGGTCTCTTTCAAAAGGGGTTTATCTAGCCTAACAAACCCCTTTTTAGTGCCTGATTGATAGTCCATTCATGCATCTCGCATGAAATCAATCAATAAACCGTCGAGTCAACGCCCCATAGGCATCAATCCGCCGATCCCGTAGAAACGGCCAGATTCGGCGGACATCTTCTGAGCGCTTGCGGTCAATATCAACCCGCAAAACCCCTTGATCACTGGCCTCAGCTCGGCAGAGAAACTCACCTTGCGGTCCCGTCGCGAAACTGTTTCCCCAAAACCTTATACCCGACGTCTGACCGCTCGGATCAGGCTCGTCACCCACACGATTACAGGCGATCACCGGCAGGCCATTGGCGACGGCATGTCCTCGCTGCACGGTGATCCAAGCGTTCAGCTGACGCTCGCGTTCATCTTCGGCATCCTCAGGGTTCCAGCCGATGGCCGTGGGATACAACAGGATATCGGCCCCTGCCAGCGCCATGAGCCGCGCCGCCTCCGGGTACCATTGATCCCAACAGACCAACACCCCGAGTTTGCCGACCGATGTCTCTATCGGCATAAAACCCAAATCCCCGGGTGTGAAATAGAATTTTTCGTAATATCCGGGATCGTCGGGAATATGCATTTTCCGGTATTTCCCAACCATCCGGCCATCTCTTTCAAAAACCACGGCCGTATTGTGATAAAGCCCCGGTGCCCGTCTTTCAAACAAGGACGCGACCAATACCACATCGGAGTCCCGAGCGGCGGCACCCAGGGTTTCGGTGGTCGGTCCCGGTATAGGCTCCGCGAGATCAAAGCGGCCCGTATCCTCGGTCTGACAAAAATAAGGCCCCAGATGGAGTTCGGGCAACAGTACCAGTTCCGCACCTAGGGCGGCCGCCTCACGAATCCCCTGGATGGAAGCCTCTAGATTGACAACCGAATCGGCGGCGCCACAGGCCTGCTGAACAAAGGCGAGTTTAATCACGGAAGACATGGCAATCAGGCGGCGCAAATGGACGAAGGAAACTGCATGGTCATGCAGTGCAAACTGCCGTACTGGCGGATCAGGGGCACACAGTCGATGGGGACGATTTCGCGGTTCGGGAAACAATTGGCCAACCGCTCCAGCGCCACGCGATCGGCGGGATCCTGATAAACCGGCACCAGCACGGCATCATTGATGATGAGGAAATTGGCATAGGTGGCCGGCAGACGGTCACCCTCCTCGCTGCGAATTGGCGCAGGAATCGGCAACGGCACCAGACGGTAGGGCTGGTTAGCGTTATTTCTGAATGTCCCCAGTTGTGCCGCCATGGCAGCAAATTCCTTAAACAGCGGATCATCCGGCTGATCACAGGCGGTAAAAGCGATCATATCCGGCGAACAAAACCGCGCCAACGTATCGATATGTGCATCGGTATCATCGCCCTCGGCATGGCCGTGCTCCAGCCACAAGACCTGCTCAGCACCCAATCGGGCCGCTATCTGCGCCTCGATCTGAGTTTTTGACAAGGCGGGATTGCGGTTCGGATTTAACAGGCAACGTGTCGTCGTCATGATACTGCCGGCGCCGTCGGTCTCGACACTACCGCCTTCCAGCACAAAATCCACGGCTTCCATGGGCGACGTTCCCAATGCACCCGACTCATGCAGGCGACGGGCGATCGCGGCATCGTCCCCATGCTCATACTTGCCGCCCCATCCATTGAAGCGGAAATCCAGCAGGCGGACACCGGTCTCAGCCTGGACCGACAACGGCGCCGTATCGCGGACCCAGACATCGTTATACGGCATCAAGACAAAACGAATCTGCCCGATGTCCGCACCACACTCAAGCAACCGGCCCTCGATACCCTGGCGGTGCTCTTCGCTGCGGCAGGCCAGAATCAGCCGCTCGCGGCGCGCTACTTCAATCGCGATATGGCGATAGGTTTTTTCAACCGCCGGGAGCCAGGGCGTGAAATCACCCTCGGCATAGGGCCAGGCCATAAAAACGGCGGATTGCGCCGCCCATTCGGGGATGAGAGAGGTGCTTATCATGTCTGCGTTCACAGCGAGAGGGGTCCCGGCTAAAAGTCGCGGATTCTACCCGAAAACCCGTCCCACTCCTTGAGACAGCCCACCCTCAATCCCTGACCCAGTCCTCCACCAATCGGCTGGGAATATGGGCTGACTCACTGGAGGGCGGATGCGGTCGCTTGGCCACGATCGCCCAGCAAACGCGGAGGGTCTCGAACGCGAGTATCCATGACACGACAATGAACAGCGCCGTCAGCCCAGCATCCAGATAATCATTGAAGATCAGCTGCGGCGTTTTGGCGGCCTGCTCGGCGGGCAGCGAGCCGGAGGCCAACTTGTCGGACAAATCCCGCGCATGGGCGAGAAAGCCGATGCGCAGCTCGGGACTGAACAATTTCTGCCAGGCGGCCGTACTGGTTACGATCAACAACCAGACCAGGGGAACGGCCGTCACCCACACATACCGCCGCTTGCCATTCTTGACGATGATCGTGGTCGCCACACAAAGCGCGATACCCGCCAGCATCTGGTTGGCAATCCCAAAGAGCGGCCACAGGCTGTTGATGCCACCCAAAGGATCAATCACGCCGTTATAGAGCAGCCACCCCCAGCCCATCACCACCAGTCCGCTAGTGAAAATCACACCCGGATACCACGAGGTACGGCCCAGCGCCGGCACGTAGTTGCCAAGCAAGTCCTGCAGCATGAAGCGCGCCACGCGAGTACCCGCATCCAGCGTTGTCAGGATAAAGAGCGCCTCGAACATGATGACGAAGTGATACCACAGCGATAGCATTCCTTGACCGAAGGCACTGGCAAACAGGCTGGCCATACCCACGGCCAGAGAAGGCGCCCCGCCGGTGCGGGCAAACAGCGTGGTCTCTCCCATCTCGCGGGCCAGGGTCTGCATCTGCTCGACCGTGACCGGGAAGCCCCAGCCGGAAATTTTCGCCACCGCCATGGCTGCATCTGCACCCACCACGCCCGCTGGGCTGTTAATGGCGAAGTAAACGCCGGGATCCAGTACCGTCGCCGCCACCATGGCCATGATCGCCACGAAGGATTCCATCATCATCGCGCCATACCCAATAAAACGGGCATCCGCCTCATTGGCCAGCAGCTTCGGCGTGGTGCCGGAAGAAATCAGCGCATGAAACCCGGAAATCGCCCCGCAGGCGATGGTGATGAAAACGAAAGGAAACAGCTTGCCGCCGAAAATGGGGCCGGTACCATCGACAAATCGCGTCACGGCCGGCATCTTGATGTCCGGATGCAGCACGATGATGGCCACCGCCAGCGCGGCAATGGTGCCCAGCTTCATGAAAGTCGACAGATAATCACGCGGCGCAAGCAGTAGCCACACCGGCAAAACCGCCGCCGCAAAACCGTAGGCAATCACCATGAACGCGAGCGGTTGGGCATCGTAGTCAAACCAACCCCGCAGTCCCTCATGATGATCGATGTAGCCGCCACCCCACACAGCGAGAAACAGCAAGCTCACCCCCAGCACGGTGGATTCGATCACCCGCCCCGGGCGGAGCTTAGTCATGTAAATGCCCACAATCATGGCGATCGGAATGGTTGCGCCGACGGTCGAGGTTGCCCAGGGACTGTGTTTCATGGCGTTGACCACGATCAGCCCCAACACCGCAATCAGGATGATCATGATGCACATCACCCCCACCATGGCGGTGTTGCCACCGATGGGGCCGAGTTCGTCGCGCGCCATTTGCCCCAGCGAGCGCCCGTCGCGACGGATTGAGCAGAACAGAATGACAAAGTCCTGCACACAACCGCCAATCACCGCACCGATCAAAATCCATAGCGTGCCCGGCAGATAGCCGAACTGCGCGGCCAACGTCGGCCCGATCAATGGCCCAGGGCCGGCGATGGCCGCAAAATGATGGCCGAAGACCACCCATTTATTCGTCGGTACGAAATCCCGCCCATCCTCGAAACGCTCTGCCGGCGTCGCTCGGGTGCCATCCAGCATCAAAACCTTGGCCGCAACGAAAGCACTGTAGAAACGGTAGCCCAGCGCGTAGACGCACACCGCCGCCGTGACGAACCAGAAACTGTTGACCGTTTCCCCTCGATTCAGGGCAATACCGCCCAGTGAGGCCGCACCCAGCAGGGCCGCGGCCAGCCACAACAATATGGAACGGGCTTTAGTGTCTTCGGACTTTACTTTCATGGGCACATCTCAAGGATCATTTCGGGAATATTTCTACTTCATCAGGGCGCTTCACGTCGGACCGACAGATCACGGATGAATAGTCGCCGATTTTCCAGCCCCAGATCGGCATGGACGGAGCCACCGGTAGGGCAGCAGTTGGCATCGCGGTCCTTCCACAACGGTGAATCGAAACTTAGTTTGCGCAGATCAGACCATGGCCCATTCCACACACCGAGGCTTTTCGGCAGACGCCGGGCCAATTCGCGTTGCCAACCCTTGAAGTCGATCGCCTCCCAGCGTCCGCTTTCGCGGATGAAGTAGCCACTGCCGTTGAAACGCCCGGTTCCGACAAGATACACCGGAATATCTAGGATCAACCCCCCATCATTGTGATAGATGGCGGTATCGCCGGCCAGCCCGCCTCCACCGCATGACGCAAAACCACGCGCAACGGCCTGTCGGGCTGCGCCTGCGCCTGCGCCTGCGCTGGGATGAGGATCGCGCCGTCCATGCTGTCGGTGAGCGCCTTTCGCGTGGTGCAACAGGCATCCGGAAACAGGGGCTGCGGCAGACAGTATTGAGCGGCATACCACTGCTGCCCCTCATGCCGGCCCAGGTTGCGCAGGTCCATCCACTGGCAGGCATCGTATTTGCCGGCCGGTGGATCACCGGCGAACGGCAGACAATGCTGGCCCAGCGCTTCCATTCGGTATTCCCCGGTACGCAGGCGCGACTCGCGGCGGTTGAGATCCTGCAGGAACTTCAGTTGACGGCCATAGGCGGCAACCAGGCATGACCTGTCTGTACAACGGTCACGGTCCGCCAGACATAGCGACTGATCCTTGCGCAGGGCCCCTGGATCGAGGCTGAGCCGCTGTGCCTCAGCATAATCATCGGCCAGTTGATCGTCGAGTTCGGAGAGCACCGAGTCCGCGCAGATGATCTTTTCCCCTGTCTTTTTGGCCTTGCCGCAGTCAAAACCGGTCGCATGCGTCACCATAGGCGCAAACATAAAACTCCCCAGCAGGACCAGGCTCCAAATCAGCGCGAGGTGACCATGGGTGAGCAACATGCAGCGGGCACTTCAAAAAAGGTCATGCAGAATATTACCCCTCACGGACAATAGCCGTCAGCCCGGCCGTCAGTCGCCGCATGGCAGCTACGGTGGACGCGGGCTCAAGCGCACCATAGGCCACCCGAAGGGTGCAGCCCTTGTCCAGCCCAAAGGCATTGGCGGGAATGACCGCCACGCCATGCTCGCGAATGAGTCGCTCCGCCACCGTCTGCGAATCCAGTGGCGTATCGACTGCGAGGAGCGTGTAAAAAGCCCCCTTGGCCTCCGGCAGTTGGCAGAAGCTTCGCACTGCATCCAACGCTTCCAGCACACCCTCACGGACGCGGGCAAGCGCCGGAAGGTGTCCGGCACACCAGGATTTGCCGGCGCCCAGCGCGGCGCTGGCCGCAACTTGGGAAATGCGTGGCGCACAGATGAGGTTGGTGTCCTGCACCTTCAGCAGGGCTTCGTTCAGATGCTGCGGAATCACCATGTACCCGATGCGCCAACTCGCAAAACCATAAGCCTTCGACAGCGAGTAGAGGGCGATCGTGTGCGCCTCCGACCCTTCGATGGAGGCGGGCGAAAAGTGACGGGCGCCGTCCCAGACAAAGTATTCATAGGCTTCGTCACTGATGTGATAAAGCCCATGCTCCGCACATAACGCATTCACTGCCAGCAGGCCTGCCTCGGGGTAAACCGCGCCAGTGGGATTGTTGGGCGAAATGGTGACGATGGCGCGGGTGCGCGGGGTGATGGCGTCACGTAGCGCATCCATCTGCAGTTGATGATGGTCATCAGTGTGCACCCCCACCGGAATGCAACCGATCATGCGTATCGCCATTTCCTGATTGAAGTACCAGGGCAGCGGCAACAGGATTTCGTCCCCCGGATCGGCAATGGCGAGTATGGCGTTGAGAAACGCCATATTAGAGCCAGCCGTCACCATCAGACTTTGCCCGGACCCGAGCATCACGCAATTGTCCGCCGCCAGCTTGCGAGCAATTGCTTCCAGCAATTCCGGCTGCCCCTGGACCGGCCCGTAGAGATGCTCTCCGGGCCGTTCGCCGAACCCTCGAGCCGCCTCTAGCGCTGCCGGCGGCGGGCCGTAGTGAACAACCCCCTGCCCCAGCGAGAGAGTACCCGGATACTGCCGCACCAGCCCCGCAATCACCGGGATGATGGGAGCCTGAACCGCAGCCATGCGCCGGCTAGAGCGAGGAACAGCAAGATTCATGGAATGAGCCAACGCAAAAAGGTCGGTATTTTAGGGCGACTGGCTTAGGTAGCGTCCGTCAAGGTGGTGGAATTTCCGGGACGGAATTCCGGTTTGGTTGACTCGTTTTAGGGGGCGGGCAGGCGGTCCTTATGAGCGCTGCCGCTGCCAGTGTCCAGCATGGTGTGCTGGGGCAAGTAACGGTGCTGGAGTTGCCACTCCTCGTTCTGTTCCATGAGCACCGCG
>JBILGM010000091.1:0-4859 GCA_044351045.1 Methylococcaceae bacterium
TTCAGCTTTGTCGGCCTGGTGGGTTTCAACGACCCTGTTCGACCGGAAGTACCCGCCGCGATTGCCGAATGTATCGCCGCCGGCATCCGGGTGATCATGATCACCGGCGACTACCCCGCTACGGCACAGCAGATTGCCGCAGAAATCGGCCTTCCCAAGGGCGACATCGTCACCGGACCGGAACTCAAAGTCATCAGCGATGACAGGTTACGGCAGCGCATCCAGGCAGTCACCATTTTTGCTCGCGTCGTGCCTGAGCAAAAGCTGCGCATTGTTCAGGCCCTCAAGGCATCGGGCGAAATCGTCGCCATGACGGGGGATGGCGTCAATGACGCCCCTGCCCTCAAGGCGTCCCATATCGGGGTAGCGATGGGCTTACGCGGGACTGACGTGGCGCGGGAGTCGGCCGATCTGGTGCTGCTGGACGATGCCTTTTCTTCGATTGTCAGAGGCGTTCGGATGGGGCGCCGGATCTTCGATAATTTGAGGAAGGCGATGGCTTATATCATCGCCATTCATGTCCCCATCGCCGGTTTGAGTCTTCTCCCCGTCATTCTCCAGGCGGTCACGCAGAAATCCTGGCCATTGATCCTGCTCCCGGTTCATATCGTCTTTTTAGAGCTCATTATCGATCCTGTCTGTTCGGTCGTCTTTGAGATGGAACCGGAAGAATCCGGCCTCATGCAGCGCAAGCCGCGACAGGTGGGAGCGAGGCTTTTCTCGAGGAAGATCGTGGTGATAAGCCTCTTGCAAGGATGGATAGTCCTAATGGCGGTATTCGGGGTCTATGCCTTTGCGCTTCACCTTGACCGTGGCGAGGATGATGCGCGAGCGCTGGCCTTCACAACGCTTATCATGGCCAACATCGGGCTGATTCTGAGCAATCGCTCATGGTCCGACAGTTTTCTTCGGACCTTGGGTACGCGCAATATGGCGCTGTGGTGGGTGGTTCCTGGGGCCCTGGCGATGCTCGCTGCCGTGCTGCTTGTTCCCGATCTGCGCACCCTATTCCATTTCAGCGCCCTACCGTTTCGGGACATCGTCATCTGCCTGGCGGCGGGATTGGGGTCTATCCTCTGGTTCGAGGTTTATAAACTCTGGGGAAGTCGTCGAAGCGCCCTCCCGCTGGTCAACCGGGCGCTGCGGATGGAGAAAGCCCACATCAGCAAGTCAGCCAACAATCGACGCAGGGCTAAACGCACAGGGTACAAGAAGTACGCCAACCGGTAATCACAATGCGACAATTGCGGCAGGCGTTGCATGCCTGTGTGTCCCCCTTTTTCCGTCTTGAAATGGAGGCGGCCGCAATAGTTTTCGGTAGGGTGGACAAGTGCAGTGCATCCACCAAAATTCAACGAGTGGCCGGATGCGCGCTACCCCTTTGTCTGCGCCCAGGGCAAGGCCCACACCAGGCTTATCCGACCTTTAGTTGAAATTCTACGACGCCTGAATGCTGGAGAAACTGATGTGGTCACGGCAACCGCACACACGTCTCAAGCCGGTAGCACCTCATTGCCATTCATACCCAACACCTCTTTCAAGCCGTTCAATGAAACACGATGTCTTCCAGGCCATCCTGACGGCCCTACTCCTGGCCATTTCGGTGTGCGTGGCAGCTGCAGATACAACCCGGATTGTCGATACCTTTGACTCAGTGTCGGGATGGAGCGCCATCGGGGCGGGGGCGGCCAAAGCGTCGGTCACCCGGGAGAAAACCAAAAACGGCGCTGCCATGCGCATCGATTTTGATTTCACCCAGGGCGGTGGCGAAATCATGGTGCATAAATCGTTTCCCATGACACTCCCGGAGAATTACGCAATCACGCTGAAACTGAAGGGAGCAGGCACCTTCCCACTGGAGCTGCGTTTGATCGATGACTCCGGGAAGAATGTCTGGCGTTATAGCCACCCGGCATCCCGCGCACCGATGGCCTGGCAAAACCTGCGCGTCAAACAACGCCAACTGGCATTTGGTTGGGGTCCCGCCGAGGGTGGTAAACCCCAAAAGCTGGGGCTCATTGAGTTGGTTATCGGCCGAGGCGCTGGCGGTAAAGGCACACTCTGGGTGGATGATCTGCATCTGGAGCCTCGTGCCGCCGACCAACCCTACTCAGGCACCCCCGTCATCACCGCATCCAGCTCAGCCACCGGACGCGATGCCCAGAACCTGCTGAATCATTCGTCCGACATGGGCTGGCACAGCCCGCCAAATCGTCAAGCCGCCTGGCTTCAGCTGGATTTTGGCATGTCACGCGAATACGGCGGGCTCATCATTGACTGGGACCCCAAAGACTACGCCGCCGAATACCGGGTTGAGCAGTCCGAGGACGGGCACCACTGGCAGGATGCCTACACGGTCCGTCATGGCAATGGTCAGCGGGACTATCTCCCGCTCCCGGAAGCTGAATCACGCTACCTGCGACTTCGCATGAATGCGGATTCACGAGGAATCGGCTACGGGATAGGCCGACTGGACGTCGCGCCGCTCACGTTTGCCGGTTCGACACAGCAACTGTTCGAACGCATGGCACAGGATGCGGCCAAGGGCCTTTATCCACGTTACCTGCTGGGCGAACAACCCTATTGGACGGTGACCGGGAGTGCCGGATCAGCAGCTTCGGGGGCAAAACGGGAAGCCTTATTGAGTACGGATGGCCAGATTGAAACCGACGAGGGCGCCTTCTCTATCGAAGTTTTTTTGTTGACCGGAGGCCAGCTGTTGAGCTGGGCTGATGGCAACGCCATGCCGTCATTGGCCAATAGTTACCTACCTATGCCATCCGTCAGCAGAACACACGGCAACCTGGAGCTGACGGTGTCTCTCTTGAATTCGCGAGGATCGCACGATCCTTTTCTGGCCCGCTATCAGGTCATCAATCATGGGCCGCAACCCATCGACGCCAGCCTGTTTCTGGTGGTTTCCCCTTTCCTCGTCAATCCACCCTGGCAGTCTCTGTCCGGCTCAGGAGGGATTTCGTCGATTCATCAGCTGAGTTTCCGGGAATACGCGTTCTGGATCGAGGGCCATCCCGGGGTGATCGCCTTGACCCGTCCTACCCACGGGGGGGTAGCAGGATTTGATCAGTACCCGATCACAGCGGATATCGCTCGGGACACCGTTCCACGGGCCTCATTCGTGAATGATTCACTAGGCAAAGCCACCGGCGCGCTGCGCTATCCCCTGTCCTTACCGCCGGGGGCTCAACGGGAGATCGTGTTGGCATTGCCCACCATGGACGATATAAAGTCCAAGCCCTTACCCACAGCGAAGCGGGATGCCGATCAACTTTGGTCTCGCCAATACCAGGCGGTCAAACAGGACTGGGAAACACGGCTGAATCAGGTCAAATTTCAGTTGCCAATGGCCGGTGAAACCATGGCTCAGGCCGTTCGGTCGACCCTCGCCTATATCCTGATCAACCGCGACGGTCCCGCCCTGCGCCCCGGGGCACGCCGGTACAACCGAACCTGGATTCGCGATGCCGCCGTTACCTCATCAGCGCTACTGGCCCTCGGGCATGCCGCCGAGGTCCGCGCATTCCTACGTTGGTTTGCTCCCTATCAAGGCGCGGATGGTTCGATTCCCTGCTGTCTTGATCCCTGGGGACCGGATGCCATGATCGAGCACGACAGCATCGGCCAGTTCATCTACACACTGGCCAACTACCTCCGCTTCTCACGGGATCGCTCGCTCCTGGAAGCCCTATGGCCAAGGGTCATTCGCAGCGTCGAGTATCTGATCGCGCTTCGTGAGCAACGGCTCGGTCCAGACTACGCTCAAGGCGAGGCGAACCGATTCAGGGGCCTGCTTCCGGAATCAGCCAGTCATGAGGGTTACATGTCTCACCCGGTTCATTCCTACTGGGATGATTATTGGGCGATTCGGGGACTGGATGACGCCGCCTGGCTGGCGGATGAAATGCAGGCGCCGGAAAAGGCGGCACGCTACGCCGGCATTCGCGACGCCCTGCGCCACGATGTCGAGCACTCCATTGAACAGACGCAGAAACATTTCAATATTGACTATGTCCCCGCCTCGGCCGATTTGGGCGACTTTGACCCCACCTCGACGGCCATTGCCCCCATCCTGGGCCTCGGGGCTGGTTCCAGTCTGTTCCCTGCTCTGCAAATCACATACAACCGCTATGTCGCCGAGGTGCAGGCCAGAACCCACGGGGAATCGAACTGGAAAGCCTATGCGCCCTATGAGTTTCGCAGTGTCTCGGCCATGGTCCGACTGGGAAAGCGGGATCAAGCCAACGAGACACTCAGTGCATTGATGACCGGTCGGCGACCTGCAGCCTGGAACCAATGGCCCGAAGTCGTCTGGCGTGATGATCGGCCAGCCAATTTCCTCGGTGATCTTCCGCATACTTGGGTCGGTGCCGAATTCATCCAGGCCTTCCTGACACTATTTGCCTATGAAAACAACGGAAATCAGTTGGTCTTGGCAGCGGGACTGCCTCGCGCCTGGGTTGAGGCGCCCGGCGGTGTGGGAGTGCAAGGATTGCACACCGCTTTTGGCGTACTGAGCTATCACATTCAATCGCCCCATGCCGGTGTAACCGAGGTGAAGATCGACGCTGGGATTCGTTTGCCGACCGGCGGGCTAGTAATTGATCCGCCCTTGCCGCTACCGGCAACCCGCATCGAGCTGAATGGAAAACCCGTTTCACCCATGGCCGTGCCGCTCGTGATCCATGAACTCCCGGCGCATGTGATATTCCGTCATGGCTCGGATCACTTGAACGCGCCGTAAGCCCTTACTTGTGTTGGCGCCGACCCAAAACTGACCCAGTGTGCCGATTGAAAAATGACCCAGGCACGAAGGCTGTTTTTTGAACCGAACAGCCACGGGT
>JBILGM010000021.1:0-46951 GCA_044351045.1 Methylococcaceae bacterium
TGGCCTGAGATCCTGCACTCCCGATGGTCGTTTAGGATGACACAAACAACCCTGTCGTCCTGAGTGAAACGAAGGACCTCAGGCTATCGGCACCGTCCGACCTCACAGGCAGTGGCCTGAGATCCTGCACTCCCGATGGTCGCTCAGGATGACAGAAACAACCCTGTCGTCCTGAGTCCCACAAAGGACCTCAGGCTATTGGCACCGTCCGACCCCACAGTCTGTAGCCTGAGATCCTGCACTCCCGATGGTCGCTCAGGATGACACGGAAACAGGGACTGGTCCGCCCACACTTTCCACCGCAAACCCCACCACACGCCGCTGTTCGCGGCTGAACTCTACCCCGATCAGGTGAATGGGGTGCCTCTCAGCCCGGTATTTGTCGGCATAGCCTTTGTCCTTGATCTGTTGCAGGGCTTTGCCTCCGGGGGTGAGTTCGACCACTATGAATTCAAATAGATAGCTTTGCTGCTTGAAACGCACGACCATGTCGAGGCGGCCGTGCTTGGAGGCATCTCTCAGGGTGATGTTCAGGCCGAGGCCGACAACCTATACATGGTGGGGGGTAATCCCGCTAACCAAACCACGACGGGGGCAAGCAGACCGGACCCAATCTGGCGGCCCAACGAGACTTGCTTGCGCAAGCGTCAAGGGATTACTCTCGAATTCTATGATCTTGGTAGTACCGCCAGTTGAGCGTTGATTTTCCCTTCACAGCTGTGGCCTTCTTTCCCATAATCATCAATGACCATCCGCCGCTTCTGCTTTAAGCTGATCATGATGGATTTCCCGATGCCTTCCCCCACCGTACCCGAACAACACGGCATCGCCGCCAAGGTCGATGACCGGATAAAAACCGTTTAACCCCCGTGAGATGCTCTATGAAACTCCCCCAACTTGGCTTTGTTACGCTGCTGCTGGCCGTGGCAGGTGCGGTTCAGTCCGCCGAGACTACCTTGCTGCTGGAGGCGGGCAGGTCCTGGGATGGCGGCACCATCCACTATCCGGAAGGCGTGCCCAAGGTTACCGCCGTGAAAATCCGGCTAAAAAATGGCGAAGCCACGCCGATACATTGCCACCCCGTTCCGTTGTTCGCTTATATTCTCAAAGGGCAGTTGCGGGTGACCACGGGCCTGGGTCAGACTCGGGTGTTCAAGCGCGGCGAGGCACTGATTGAGGTCATGGACACCTGGCATCAAGGCAAGGCCGTCAAGGGTCCCGTCGAGCTGGTGGCGTTCTATGCCGGGGTCGAGGGAATCGAGGTCACCGAGCTGAAAGGTAGCGCAACCAGCGACTGCCAGCCGTGAGCCACACGTATCAAGGAATGGCGCGAGCATCGGCCGGGCCATGATCATCGACTCCAAAATCACTTGTCCGGTTTGCGGTTTCAAGCAACTCGAAACCATGCCGACCGACGCCTGCCGGTATTTTTATGAGTGCCGGGGTTGCGGCGTGCTGCTGCGCCCCAAGCCCGGGGACTGCTGCGTCTTTTGTTCGTATGGCAGCATCCCCTGCCCGCCGATTCAGCAGCGCCAGGGCTGTTGCTCGACCTCTGAATAAGAGGTTTTGCGCAACATCGCGCTTGACCGTTTCAATGGAATGAATGACTTCCCATAATTCTCTTTGGCAAACTATCGAACGGTTAAAGACCCTCGATAAAGTATCGCCCGGACGTTGGCGGCTGATGGCGTTGGGGCTAGGCCTGTCAGGCCTGGCCGCCTGTGACGGCGGCATGCTGACCACCCTGGGTCCGGAGCACGTCACACCGTTGTCGCCCGCCGCGCCGCATTGGCAGACGCCGCAGCCGCAGGCCGTCATTGCGCATGGCGGCAATCCGGCCCGACTCACCCGCTGGTGGGCGCAGTTCGATGACCCTGAGCTGAATCGTTTTCTGACGTCCGCGCAGCGGGAGAGTGCGTCGGTCGCGGAAGCTCGGACCCGCATCGAGGAGGCGCGAACCGGTATGGTCGGTGCCATTGCCGCCGGCTTGCCCAACCTCAATACCCAGGCCGATATCGTGCGTTCCGAAAATACCTTTGGTGGCCCCGTGTTTGAATGGACTCGTTATCAGGTCGGTTTGCAATCAAACTGGGAAGTTGATCTGTTTGGTGGTATCGCCCGTCAGCGCGAAGCGGCGCTGAGACAGCTGGAGGCCCGATCCGGGGCCTGGCATGACGCGCGCGTGGCGGTGGCGGTTGAGGTGGCCAACGCCTACCTGGGCTATCGCCACTGCGAGGCGATGATGCAGATCGCCGAGGCGGATGCGGTATCTCGCAAAGCTTCGTCGCGGCTGGTCGACATTGCCGGTCAGGCCGGATTTCGCGCGCCTTCCGATGTCGCCCTGGCCAACGCCAGCGCTGACGACAGTCAGGATATGCTGATCCGCCAGAATGGGGTTTGCGAACGGGCCATCAAGGGCCTGGTGGCCCTGACCGGGCTCGGCGAGGGCGAGGTGCGTCATCGCCTCACCGCCCACGCCGAACGCACCGCGCGTCTGCCCAGCCCGCCGCCGTTCCGCATCAGCGGCATTCCGGCGGTGGTGCTGATGCAGCGACCCGATGTCGCCGCCGCCGAGCGTCAGGTTGCCGAGGCCAGTGCTGCCATTGGTGTCGAGGAGGCCAAGCGCTACCCGAAGCTGAGCCTGTCCGGAAACATCACCCCCACCCTGCAAACCGTCAATGGCGGTGCGCTGTATCTGGCCCACACCTATCAGATCGGCCCTACGCTGTCTTTGCCCATTTTTGACGCGGGCAAACGGGCCGCCGATGTCGAGGCGGCCCGTGCCCGTTATGACGCCGCGGCTTCCCGCTTTCGGGCTTCGGTGCGTACCGCCGTCAAGGAAGTCGAGGAGGCTTTGGTGAGGCTGCAGAATACCCAGGAGCGGCTCCCAAAAGCCCGTTCGGCGGCGAGTGGCTATGAGAAAAGCTACAGAGCCACTGAACAGTTGTATCAGATCGGTCTCGGCAACCTGATCGAGGTCGAATCCTCGCGTCGGCAGGCCCTGATTGCCGAACGCACCCTGGCGGAACTGGAGCAGGAGCGGGTGTCGGCCTGGATCGCCCTCTACCGCGCCGCCGGCGGTGGCTGGAATGATCCTGTGGCCGGCCACCAGAACGACGGCAATCCCCCCGATGATCCTACCCAGCTTCCGGAACCGGTCGTGGCGGGTCGCTCATGAGCCGGTTTTTACGTTCACTCCCCGTTTTGCTGCTGGCCGGGTTGTTGTTTCTTGGGGTGGGCAGCAGCAAAACCATGGCGCCGGTTCTGGCCGCCGATGCTGGTTTGCCGCATACGTTGCCGGCCACTAATCCGGCGCTGACCGTCGAGCTGATTCAGCCGCAACGGCGCGAACTGCCTCTGGTGCTGCAGGCCAACGGCTCGGTCGCGGCCTGGCAGGAGGCGGTCATTGGGGCTGAAGTCAGTGGCTTGCGGCTGGCCGAGATTCGCGGCCAGGTGGGTGACCCGGTCAAGAAGGGGCAGGTTCTGGCCGTCTTCGACCGCGAGCCGGTGGAGGTCGATGTGGCGCAAGGCCAAGCGGCGCTGGCCGAGGCCGAGGCGAATCTGCAGGAGTCCCGGGTCAACGCCGAGCGCGTGCGTCAGGTGATCGATGAAGGCGCACTCAGCGCCCAGCAGGTCGGCCAGTACCTGACCATGGAGAAGACGGCCGCGGCACGGATGCGACTGGCCAAGGCTCAGCTGGATCAACAGCTGCTGCGCTTGCGGCACACGCAGGTGGTGGCCATCGATGACGGGGTGATTTCCAGCCGCAGCGCAGTCCTCGGTGCCGTAGCCAATGCGGGGCAGGAGCTGTTCCGGCTGGTCCGGCAGAACCGGCTGGAATGGCGCGCCGAAGTCACCGCCGATGAGCTGCCCCGGCTTCAGCCCGGTATGCCGGCGTGGGTTGAGGTGCCGGATATCGGTCAGGTCAAGGGCAAGATCCGCATGGTCGGCCCCACGCTCGATCCGCAAAGCCGCAACGCGCTGGTTTATGTGGATCTGGTCAATGCGCTGTCCGCCGGTTTTAAGCCGGGCATGTTTGCCCATGGGGAATTCCAGCATGGGTCCCTTATGGCCCTGACTGTGCCGCAGACGGCCCTGTCCTTGCGCGAGGGCTTCAGCTATGTGTTCCGCCTCGCGGGGCCGGTGGAAAACGGCGTAGGCCGGGTGGCCCAGGTCAAGGTGACGATAGGGCGTAGCGTCGGTGACCGTGTCGAAATTCTGAGTGGCGTGTCCGCGACCGACCCGCTGGTGGCCGGCGGCTCCGCCTTTCTCAGCGATGGTGATCACGTCCGGGTGGTCAAGTGAACATCTCCGCGGCCTGCATCCGCTCGTCCCTGCCGGCACTGATGCTGTTTGTGCTGCTGACCTTCGGCGGCCTGATGGGCTTCAAGTCCATGAAGGTGCAGAACTTTCCCGATCTTGACCTGCCGACGGTGACGGTCAGTGCCAGCCAGCCTGGCGCCGCGCCACCCCAGCTGGAGACCGAAGTGGCGCGCAAGCTGGAAAATGCCGTGGCCACCCTGCAGGGGCTCAAGCACATCACCACCCAGATTCAGGATGGCAGTGTCACCCTGACGTTGGAGTTTCGGCTGGAGAAGGCGGTGGAGGAGGCGCTGGACGATACCCGCTCGGCGGTCTCCAAAATCCGCGCTGATTTGCCCAGCGACATGCGCGACCCGGTCGTCAGCAAGCTGGATCTGGTCAAGTCGCCGATACTCGCCTATACGCTGGCCTCCGCCAGGCGGGATGACGAGGCGCTGTCATGGTTCGTCGATGACGCGCTCTCCAAGCGATTGCTGACGGTGCCGGGTGTCGGCGCGGTCACCCGCGTGGGCGGGGCCAGCCGGGAAATCGCCATCGAGCTGGACCCGATCAAGTTGCAGGCGCTGGGCACGACCGCCGCCGATATTTCTCATCAGCTGCGCGATGTGCAGCGTGAAAGTGCCGGTGGACGGACCCGGATCGGTAGCGGTGAACAGCCCGTGAGGACACTGGCCACAGTGGCGTCGGCCGAGGAACTGCGGACACTGGAGCTTGCCATTTCCGGCGGCCGACGCCTCCGCCTGGAGCAGATCGCCCGGGTGGTGGATACCGTGGCCGAGCCACGCATGCAGGCGCTGCTGGACGGCAAGCCGGTGGTGGGTTTCGAGATCAGCCGCAGTCGGGGCGCCAGCGAAGTCGAGGTCGGTGCCGCCGTGCGCAAAGTACTGGCCGAGGTGCGGGAAACGGCGCCGGATCTGGTCTTCACCGAGGCGTTCAATTTCGTCAAGCCGGTGGAAGAGGAATTCTCGGCCTCGATGGCACTACTGTATGAGGGTGCCGCGCTGGCGGTGTTGGTGGTGTGGCTGTTCCTGCGCGATTGGCGGGCGACCTTCGTCGCCGCCGTAGCGCTGCCGCTGTCAGCCATCCCCACTTTTATCGGCATGTACGCCTTCGGCTTCTCGCTGAATATCGTTTCGTTGCTGGCCTTGTCGCTGGTGGTCGGCATTCTGGTCGACGACGCCATCGTCGAGGTCGAGAACATTGTCCGCCATCTACGCATGGGCAAGACGCCTTATCAGGCCGCCATGGAAGCCGCAGACGAAATCGGCCTCGCGGTGATTGCCACTACCTTTGCCTTAATCGCGGTGTTCCTGCCGACCGCCTTCATGAGCGGTGTGGTCGGGCGCTTTTTCAAGCAGTTCGGCTGGACCGCCGCACTGGCCGTGTTTGCATCACTGGTGGTGGCACGTATGCTGACGCCGCTGATGTCAGCCTATTTGCTGAAGTCAATCGATCATCATGATGACCGCAACGGCTGGTTGATGCGCTCATATCTGAAGCTGGCCGCCTGGTGTCTGCGTCACCGATTCCTGACTCTGGTGGGCGCCGCCGGTTTTTTTGCCGGGTCGCTGATGCTGATCCCGCTCCTGCCCACTGGATTCATTCCGGCCGATGACAATCCGCAGACGCAGGTATTCGTGGAACTGCCACCCGGGTCGACTCTGGCGCAAACCGCAGCGATGGCGGAAACGGCCCGGCAGAAACTGGTTGACGTGCCTTATCTCAAGACCGTCTATACGACCATCGGTGCCGGGACGGCCGGCAGCGATCCGATGGCGACCCAGTCAGGCGGCGAGGTTCGCAAGGCGACACTCACCATCACACTAGCCGATCGTAAGGATCGTCCTGTCCGCAAGCAGGTCATCGAAAGCCAGATTCGCGCCGCGCTGGAGAGCCTGCCGGGAGTCCGCACCAAGGTCGGTTTGGGCGGGTCGGGGGAAAAATACGTGCTGGTGCTGAGCGGCGACGATCCGGCCGCACTGAGCCGGACGGCCGTCAATGTCGAGCGCGATCTGCGTACCTTGCCCGGGCTCGGCAACATCGCTTCCAGCGCTGCGTTGGTGCGGCCGGAAATTGCCGTGCGCCCGGATTTTGCCAAGGCCGCCGATCTTGGTGTGACCTCGGCGGCCATCGCCGAAACCTTGCGTATTGCCACGTTGGGTGATTACGACTGGCTGCTGCCCAAACTCAATCTAGCCCAGCGTCAGGTGCCGGTGATGGTGCGCCTGAATGAAAGCGGTCGCGCCGATCTGGCCTTGCTGGAGCGTTTGGCGGTGCCTGCGGCGCGGGGTGCTCCGGTGATGCTGGGACAGGTGGCGGCGCTGGAGTTGACTAGCGGGCCTGCGGTCATCAATCGCTACGATCGGGCCCGCAACATCAATCTGGAAATCGAGCTGTCGGGTCTGCCGCTGGGTGAAGTGACCCAGCGAGTGAGCCAGTTGCCCAGCTTGCGGGACCTGCCGGCCGGCGTGCGCCAGATCAATGTCGGCGACGCCGAGATGATGGAGGAATTGTTCGGCAGCTTTGGCCTCGCCATGCTCACCGGCGTGCTGTGCATCTTCGTCGTGCTCGTACTGCTGTTTCGGGATCTGCTGCAGCCGATCACCATTCTCGCCGCTTTGCCGCTGGCCTTTGGCGGCGGTTTTGTCGCCCTGCTGTTGGCCGACAAGGCGCTGTCCATGCCATCGTTGATCGGCCTGGTCATGCTGATGGGCATTGCCACCAAGAACTCCATTTTGCTGGTCGAATACGCCATTGCCGCCCGCCGCGAGTTGGGTCTGGGGCGGTTCGAAGCCTTGCTGGATGCCTGCCACAAACGCGCTCGGCCGGTGGTGATGACCACCATCGCCATGGGGGCCGGGATGTTGCCGGTGGCCTTGGGGATGGGCGCGGCGGATACCTCCTTTCGCAGCCCGATGGCCTTCGCCGTTCTGGGCGGCCTGGTCACTTCGACCCTGCTCAGTCTGCTCGTCATTCCCCCGGTTTTTACCTATCTGGATGACATCAAGCATCTCATTCTTCGCCTTTTCGGCATCAGAGTGGGCGCTCGTGACTAGTGTTCAGGTCGGCGAGGGTCAGAGACTCCTGGATTCCATGCACCAGGAAACCCCGAAAAACCACTCGCTCATACTCTTCGACAGGCTCAGCAATATCGGAAATAGGACAGTTTTATGTGGTTTGCCGTTCGCACTGGCATTCGTCCTGGGAGGGCGCGATTTTCAGGCATGCGAACTTTCTTTGGGCGAAAAAAAAGGCGCTCGGATGAGCGCCAATAGGTAAGTGTCAGTGAGAGAGAACTTTATGAAACGCATAAAGTGGCATTATCTTATATTAGGTAACCAATTGATAAAATGCGGTAAATTGTCGCAGGTGGAGTGTGTGATATGCCCTTAAAATTGCGTGATTTGACACAGTTTTTGGAGGCGCTCACCCTGCGAGGCCTTTGATTCGTCATGGCAAGTTATTTGCTTGGCCTATGTGATTTACCGGAGGTGAGCATGTTGGGCATCAAATTTGAAATCAAGGTGGCAGCAGAGGGATGCTGGGTTGGATATACCGACCAGAACGGGGATTGGCACGATGCCACCCGATCTCCCTGTTGTTCCTTCAATGAAGCGTTGACCCTCAAGGAGCATTTCCAACAGGCTCAGGACAATATCGATCGCTCTCTCGCGGCTTGACGGCGGTGCGGTAAGTGCACGGAGGCCGCCACCCGGTCTCTCTGACCGGGTGGCGGCAAACAACCTTGTTGCCGCAGCGAGGACGTTCCTGCAAACACTTCGTTTCCAGGGTGATCAGGCCGACCCGTCGCCAACACGGCGGCGGGTCGCGGCCCTCTACTTTGCCGGCTGCTGGTCCAGATGCCGCAGCAATATGCGGCGGACTTCCTCGATAGTTTCCGGATGCCCCTGAGCAGAATGGCCGGAACGAACCACCTTCTCCGATTCCACCCCCTCAAGATGCGCGCTGGTGTATTCCACCACGCCATCATTGCCGGTTTTGATGTCCTGGCCGGGCAGCACGGCGATGATGGAATGCCCGGTGATACCGGGAGCCAGTGGCAATCGGGCCACGGTTTTCATGACCGGGCTGTCGGCGGACATGCCATCGACACTGGTGGGTGCCTGATCAATAAGACTGCCCGGAATCTTTAATTGACTATAGAGTTGCTTGAATTTCTCTGAGCTTTTGGTGACCAGCGATACCGGCAGGGTGAGGACGTCGCGTGCCAGCGCTCTCACCCAGTCCTTGGTGAGGAAGCTGCCGCGATGCGGGGTAGAGATGAACACCACCCGCTTGACGGAGGGCAGCGGCTTGAAGAATAGCCCCTGGCGCAGACCCATCTTGATCTCGGGGTCAGTCTGGATGCTTTCGAACGGTTTGTCGCTCAAGGACCGCCACAACTGGTCGCCGGGGTCGATCGCGGTCAGATGCGTCAGCAGACCGCCCTGACTATGACCGATGACCACCATCTGGCCCAACGCCGGGTCGGCGTGTTTCGGGTCCAGCCGGTTGACCATCTCGGTCAGCGTCTCCCGCAGAAACGCCCCGGAGCTAGGTACCGGCAGATTGCTGCTGTATTCGTAGAACCAGAACTGGTAGCGCTGGCGGATGATTGGGTCATGGCGCAGGGTATTGACCATCTCTGCCCACCAGACCGGGCTGCTGCCGGTGCCATGCACCAATACGACCGGGATGCGCCCGCGCTCATAGGGCTGAACAAACAGCATGTTGCGTTTGGCATCGTGGCCGCCAAGAAAGTCCCGCAGCCCGGCGTTCCATAGTGCGGTGTCGTTGAGGCGATAGGCCAGTGGCGCGGTGAGATCAGACTCCAGAGGAACGCTCTGACCATTAACCACTACGCTGTGGTCGTCATAGCTGGAATAGAGTTCCAGCAGGGCCTGCCCCCGGCCGGCGGCGAGCTCCGGCAAGCCGCCTTCGATTCGCAAAAAGGCGGTAATCGGCACGGCACCGCCGTTGGGCGTCTGCTGTGTTTTGTGGGTCACACCGATGACAGGCATGCCGAGACCGGGCGAGCGATTGCGGGTGGTGAAACCGAAGACTTCAAAGTCGTCGGCCGCATAGAGGCCCTTTAACAGCCCAAACGAATGGGAGAGTCGCGACGGTGCCAGGCGCACCGGCACACTGCTCTGCAACAGGGGGCGGCGGGCGGCAGCAAACTGCAGCGGATCGCCGTCATGACCACGAAAAGCCTGATCCAGTGAGCGATTGTAGAGCTCGCAGGCATCGCGGAAGCGCTTGTCGTAAGGGGATGGCGCCGGTTCGCTGCCAGGCCCCAGGAGATAGAGGTAAGCATAGATGGCCGATTGCAGGTAGGCATCTGGCCGATTGATCTGGCCAGGCGGCGGGGCACTATCGCCCAGTGTCTTGGCCCAGGCATGGGTGGCTTCGGCCAGCGCAAAAAGGATATCGCGGCGGCCATCCTGCACAGCAATCCCGTTAAGCTGGCGCAGGGCGGTGACCGGCTCTGATTTGTATAGCTCGTCCAGATTATGCCGACGCAGCACCGTGATCGTTTCGTTGCCGACCTCACCATCCGCAAGGGCATTGCGAGTAGCTTGCTGGTAGGACTCCTCCTGAGTCACTCGGGTGACACCGATCGGTGGGCCGCACGCGGCAAGCATGAGCAGGGCCGTCGAGAGGAGGGCAAGGCGAACAGTGCGTGTCTGATTCATGGATGGTCTGGGTGTTGGTTCACAAGGTACCGATGATTAGTCGACCCGCTGGTAGGTATTTAGCAGATCGTCCTGAATCACGGTGGTGACTTCACTGGCCTCCAGTACCCAATCCTGGGTTGGCACCAGGGTCCGGTAGGACCAGCCGTGTGGCAATTTCAGTCGCGCACCGAGATGGTCAAGGCTGGCCATATCCAGTTGGGTGTCGACCTGTTGCGAGTACGATTGCATGACATAGCGCCGACCGTCGGCGGTGGTTAGCTGGTGAATCGGCCAGCCTTGCCGGAACAGGTAGCGGGTGCTGCGCTTGACCTGTTTTTCCTGGTAAGGCTCACCGCGCCCTTGGATAAGTATCAGCGGGGACAGCTCGACCTCGGCCAGCAGCCGTGCCTCGAGCGCGCCGAAACGCTCGGTCTTGCCGGGATTGGCGTGCGAAGCCTCGTCCATGAGGAAATGCCGGGGCCCATTGAGGATCACCTGGCGGACATCATATTCACGGGCCAGTGCCTTGGCATCCAGCGCTCGCCAGGCATCCGTCGGGCAATCGTTGAGTCCCAGGGTGTTGTAGACCCTGGCGGTCAGGCTCAATGGTCCGCCACTCACCACCAGCATCTCGCAATAGCGGGTATCGCGCAGGTGATCGCGTCCCGCAGGCTCAGCTAACGCAGCAGGTCCGGCCAGCAACAGTAAGGCCGACAGGGTTCGTGTGTGAGATTTTGTGCGCATGACGGTTATTCCTGGGCCAAGGGTACTTCACCCTATCCGAGCCCGCTCGACACCGCAAGCGATGGTGACACGCATCCATGCTCACCCGCACATTGCATCGCCGGCTCGATGACTTTGGCTCATTCACTCTCGATCAAGCCAGCGGCGCCCGCCTGGCCTTGATCGACGCGCCGATCAAGCAGCTTAAGACCGATGGGCTTCCAGAATAATGCGGGACAGATCGCCCTTGCGGTCGCCACCCTGAGGGGCAATGAACTGAACACGCACCGGTCTTTGCCAAGCGAGACAGCGAAATTCCAACAAACGGCAATCATGAGGCGTCCTGTCGGGGCTTAACGGGCCTCGGTTTCATGCGTCAATCGCTCGCGCATCTCTCTGGACATAAAAAAGCAGGTGGATCCTTATTCACGATTTCCGTTGTGTGCGTGGACGTCGGAAGGAGTGAGTCGTACTGGCTGAATCGTCGGAGGCCCCGATATCAAGACGTTGATGCAAAGCATGTAGCCCTCAAGTCGCAGGGCCTTAATGAGTGGTTTCCCTTCAAGGGCCGGGTCAAGTTTGGCTCTAAAGCGACTCAGAATGACCGAAAGTGCGTGTTTTCCAGCCGCATCTGAAGCCACCCCGGCGATGTTCAGAAGTTGCTGCGATTCAAGTCGTTGTCCCGGAGCCATGGCAAAGGCAAGGACCATTTTGGCAGTCAGCTCTCTTAGACTGAAATACTGTCGATCGGGCGATATCAGTATTCGGGTGTTCGTATCCAGAATCCAGGCCTCTGCGCTCTCTTCATGGTGCTTCAGGTGCCTTCCCAGTGAGCGCATCGCCGCCAATAGCTCCTGGGAGCGAAGTGGCTTGGTGAGGTAAAGATCAGCGCCTGCGTCATAACCTTGAACCTTGTCCCCGGGCTTCACCCGACCGGTCAGCATGATGATGATGAGATGGCGACTGATTCGCCGATAACGCTCCGCGATGGTGAGGCCATCTTCACCCGGAAGGTTAAGGTCGATGATCAGGAGGTCCGGTAGCCCATTTTTGACAAACTCATCGAGCGCTTTCCCACTGTCGACACCGCCCGCCTGATACCCCTCAGCACGCAGAAGGTTTAACAGCTCTTTCCGATGGGCCAAGTCATCTTCCACTACAGCCACGCTGATCTTGGATGACGTGCTCATGGCTGGCAAGGAATCCACAGATGAAAAGCTACCCGTGAGGAGTTGATGCTTGGCTCTAGGCTGCCTGATAAGGCGTCAATCATTAATTTTGAGAACCACAGTCCGAGACCCATGCCTGACTGAAAGGAAACCCTATTCAGGCGATAGTACTTCCTGAATAGCCTAGATGCGTCGGGAGTGTTGGCCGGATCGATCCAGTTCTCACAGGTTATCGCTATGCCTTTTTGACCATGCCGAGCGTCTTGTCGGGCGATAAGGCTGACATCCGTGTCATCTAGTGAGTATTTGATCGCGTTATCAAGCAGGTTCGAAATGGCCGTGCCTAGAAGGTAGGGGTCCGTTGCGAAGAAGGGGGATGAAGGGCACTGAAGCGTGATCCGCTCGGGATCTAACGTCACTTTGATGAGCTTTTCCAGAAAGGGCTTTAGGTTGATCTCCTCATATCTTGCGGTGAAGCTGGTGATCTCAGCGATATCCGCATCAATGGCTTTGGATATGACGTTCTCAATTCGTCCCGCAGCCAATAGAATGTTTTTCGCGCTTTCTTCAGGTAGTTGATTATTATAATAATTAAGCGAGTTTTCGGTCGCAACAGTGATCGTGGAGAGGGGTGTTCTTACCTCGTGAGCGACGATAGCAACAAAGTCACTCAGGGCTTGGCGTTGTACTCTCTCGTTATTGATCAGCGTTCTAATCCAGGAGCTTATGCACAGTACCGGAACCGCCAAGCTCATGTTGGCCAAGACCGCCAGGGGGTATTGTTGGCCCGGAGTGGTGCCCCATAGCCGGACGGTAATTCCACTCAAAACCAGCATGACAAATCCCGGACCCAGTCCAAGAAAGAAGCCCACGAGAATCAAGGCGGGGCCAAAGGGGAATTGTTGCTGAACCCCCATCATGGAAACCGTAAAGCTTTCTCTGACAAAAAAACATACGCCCACAACAAGGCTTGGCAGCACGATCCATCGGATGATGGGATGCCGTCGTTGCTGCGTGGATGCGTATAAACGGGTGAGAGCACTATTCACGGGACAAGAGCGCCTCGGGCAGGGCGGACAGATTAAGGCCGGCAGCGGCCGCAAGAAAATATCACGACTTAGCGTACCAGACCGTAGCGTCAGGAAAATAATTGCTGTGCGGAGGGGCTTAATCCGAGACCACCGAGCAGTTAATCGGAGGAGTGCCGCTGTGGCGTATTCCGGATGGGTTGGACGGACCAAGAAATGCGCTGCGGCTAGGCTTTTGTCTGCCGGCATGGATGTTGGCCCTCGTTATTAAGGCCACGCCCGAATCCTAGAGTCTGCTACCGGCGTCATGGATGATCACTCAGAGCAGACTAAAAATTGCTTTGTACAGTAAAGATACATATTGCAAGGCGTTGTTCATGATGAACAAAGCACGTGACGTAGGCCCCTCTCACTCCTTGGCCGGGAGCTTCATTATGAGTCATGGTGAGACAAAGTGAGATATTCGACAGAAAACGCCTGTTAGCCTATTCGAAAAGAAAACTCCCTGAACCGGAGGGGCATGCATATAACCTCGTGAGCATCAATGACTTGCGCGATGAATGGCTTCACCCGGAATGACTCTCGTTTTTCACCCAAGGGAATGATATTACTGAGCTTTTCTGGTCGGCAACATGGATTCATGAGCATGTGTAGCTGATAGATTGAGGGCCCCAGTAGTCGTCACTAACCTGGCGCTGATAGCTGGAGTCCGGTGTGAAGTGATACTGACAGTCGTCAGACCTGTGACTTAGCCAATAATGAAAACGCTGTAGGAGAGTCCGTGATGATGAAGATCCTAGCTTTAACCAGCTTGACGCTGGTTACTCCGGCCATGTCATTGGCGCATGAAGAGATTGGTTCAAGCCGGCAATCGGAAATTAGAGCCCCGGACGCAAGTCTTCCAAAAGCTGATATCGTCAGCACCAAAAAGAAGCGGCTAACAAACGCAGACGTTTGGCGCACACAGCGCTATGAGGTCTGGATGGCCGGTAATCGCATCGGTTACTACCGACTCGTGAGAAAGAGCGACGGATACCTGCACCATGAGGGGCATCCCTATGGACATATGGATAGGAAAAAGCTAGGCAAAGTGAAATATTATTCAGTGTCCGGCTTTAGAGTTTTTATTAAAGCGCAGGCCAAGAAAGAGCGGATCTATTTGAGGAAGAGTAAGGTTATTACGCCGCCAGTCGGTCGATTAACTGCAAAGGCGGCATCTACGACTACCCCAGCGATCAATAACCCTGCATACACCATTGGGTTAGGGCTTGGCTATAATAACTCGACAGGCTATCTTGGTGCTGGAAGCACATGTTTTAATCAAGTTACTTCCTTAAACTCACCGATTATTTCTTCATCCTTCTCTGTAGCGACCGGCGCTACAAGTTTCTCTAGTCAGACAAATGTATCGGCAAGTGTTTCTGGCTCATACTCGTTTTTTAGCGCATCTGGAAGTGCGACTTACGCTAATAATTACAGTACAACAGCTAACTCAGGATCAGTTTACTTGAGTGCGGTAGGACTCTATACGGCAACGAGTGTTTGGCATGGACTGAATGCTTATGGCTCCCAAGCTAACTTAGCTGGGTCTTTTGGAGCTAACTGTGGATCGCAATTCGTATCGAGCGCTCAAGTTGGCGGTATGGTGATGGCCCAATTTGGATGGGGATCAAATAGCTCAGCCGCATCATCCTCAATTCAGACAGCCGTTACAGCGTCAGCCTCCTCCGGGCTTGGATCGATGAGCGCTGCCGTAACAGCGGGAAATAATAGCAGCTCGGCATCCGATAACACGTATTACAACTTCTCAAGCAGCAGTGTCGGAGGTGGAACTATCCTGACAAATGCTTTGTCCGAAGCGCTAACGAATAATGCAGCAAATCAAACCTCTTGTACTAACGGAAGCCCAACAGCTTGTAATGAATTTGCTACGGGCTTCAACGCAGACGTGGTGGCGGGAATCGGTGGAACATCAGGTTTTATGGCCAGTTACCAGAACTCACCGCAAGACTTGAGCGCACTTACGTTATTTCCAGAGCCGATCATTGGCGTATCTAACCAAACCAGCCTGAAGACCGAAAGTATTGCCGCTCTTGAGGCAAGCTCCGGATCGTATGGTGACTTATTTGCAAATTATGCTCAGGCGCTTACGAGCTATACAAATATATACAATCAAATTCAAACCCTGTCCAATAGGGCCAACTATCTGTACGGCCAACTTCAAATCTATCCGTCAACCACATTAAATGTGGCCAACTATATTCAGCCGCTTATTAATCAGTATGCTAGCGATGCTTCTATCATGCTGTCTAATCTTGGGAACTGCTTGACCAACGCAACAAGTAGCAATGTATCAACGATATGTGCGCCTATTTCCAATCTTTACAGTAGCGGTGTTGCTAGTGCGTATGACTGGTACGGGTCAAGTGGGCCCAACCCGAATGGCTATGCAGGGTATGCGTTGAGTAATCTCCAGAACAATACAATTGCATTGCAATATATAGGGAATTTTAGTGATACAGCGGGTTCAGTATTCAAAATGGATGTCGCTTGGATAAATCAGCTGCCGGGCTCCGATGGTTGGAGTGTAACAAATCCAACCACTCTGGTAAGCAATATTTACTCACTTCCGTCTTTGGTTGGTTTTGTTGATTCCCAGTGGATTCTAAATGGCTCCGCCACGACGACACCATACATTGATATGCTTCCACTCAATACCGGTACAGGAATTACCGCAGCTTTGTCGAACTGGCTTTCTCAGGAGTGGACAATAATTTACGGTAATACTTGGTCTTATATTGCTGCGCCCGTAACATTATCCTACCTGAATGGCTGTACGAGCACATCATTCTCAAGCCCCTGTACGCTGACAGTTAACTATAATGGTAGTTCTTATACCTCCACAGCTTCATTCTCCCCGATATATGCTTTCTTTGGGGCTGATACGCAATAGGTGCGTTCATTATTAAAAAGGCAGCAAGATTAAGCTGGAAAACATCAATATAGAATCTTATTTCGTGACCCATCAAGAACAGCATCTTCGACCGTTGAGCCACACTTCAGTGTGTGGAGTTAACACAGTCCCCTTCTATGGAGAAACTGCATAATGAGTATTAAGTCGCTATCCGTTACCACATTCATTTTATCGATCGCTCTGATCGGCTCGCCGGAGCTGTTGGCTGCGGCAGCACCAACGACCAAAGCCGTTCCGTTGGTTCGTGCGGCAGCCAAGCCGAAAAAACTGCCGCTGCGCGAGAATATGCAAAAGAATTATCACTATGAGGCCAGCAAAGTCGGTGACCGATTTGTGCACTGGCGCTTGGTTCGTAACAAGGATGGTCAGGTTATGCATAGAGCCTATCCCTATGACATACCAGCTCTTAATGGCGCAACCCCGATGAAGCGCTATGGTTTCAACCAATTCAACGCACTTTTGAAAGCCAGAATGCGGATCAAAGCGCCCAAGCCACCGCTGGTATTCAAGTCCTCGACAGCATTACCCGGGCGCCCAGAGGCAACGGCCTCCGCAGTCAGCTACCAGACAGGCCTCCCATTAGGCGCCAACCCATCGACAGGACTCATCCCCACCTCTGCAAACTGTTTCAATTCAACGACGACGTTAAATAATGCCTTGTCCCAGCTGAGCTTCAGTTCGAGCGGTGCGGCCGACAGTGTTTCTGGCCAGACCCATATTTCTGCCAGCATTAGCGGATCCGTTTCAACGGCGGTTGCCAGTGGTTCTGTTAATGATGTCTTTACTTATGGGAATAACTACAGTACGTCGTCGACATCGGGTAACTTTTTCTTCACCGCTTACCAGACCTACACGGCCAACAACACTTTCTATTCCTTGGCTCAAGCGGGAAAAAATGCTCAGGCGGCGAGTTTGTTCTCGACTGATTGTGGATCAGTCTTCGTCAGTAGCGTCCCAGTGGGTATGGTGATCACGGGTCAGGCATCCTACTCAGCGAATACGGTTGCGGCTGCTACGTCTATATCCAATTCCTTTTCTGCCAATGCCAGCGGGAGCGTTGGAAGTTTGGCAAACTTCAGTGCGGCTGTTTCAAATGCCTATGCAAATTCTGCTCAAAATAATGGGAGCAGTTACAGCTTTGGGTACACAACGACAGTTATTGGAGGTGGGGAGGGGGCGCAAGCTAACTTTAACAATGCCATAAGCGCCAACGCTATGCCTTACCTTGCATCTTGTTCTTCCGGAAATACTTCAGCCTGTAATTCGTTTGTAGCTAACGCAAACCAAGCGGCTACCTCGGCACTTACAGTCTTCGATAATTGTTTTGGATCAATTCCGGCCAATCAAAGTGGATCTAATGGATGTCCGGCCGCCACCGCTACGGACGTGAATAGCGGAAACTATTCTGGTTTAGCAACGTTCCCGAATGGTATCGCAGGCGTGCAAACAACTCAGATCGTAGACAATCAATCGCTTTCGGCGCTGATTGCAGCGGACAGCGCCCCGCAGTATACGGATCTAATGGCTGGCTATGCTTCTCAGCTGACTAACTATCTTAATATATATAACCAGATTGCGACGCTCTACAATAGGGCCATGTATCTCGGAAATGATAATGCCCAGTACACGCTTGGTAAGATAAATCAACAGTATAGTTTTGAGGGGTACACTCAGAATTTCAATCCAATCCCTATTATTGATATTAGTGGGAGCTACTTCTCGCCCCTTCTTGATCAATACGGCAGTGACTTAAGTCTGATTATAAGCAATCTTAGTTCATGTACTGGGGCGTCATCGGCAAACATTTCTGACGCTTGTCAGCCAATCGTTGAGGCATACAATAAAAGTGTGAAAAGTGCCTATGATTGGTATGAAACTAACCTGAATGGTAATGGGGTAAGCAACAATAACTTCGCCTTACAAAATACGATCGCCCTTCAGTATTCAGGTACAACCAACAATACTGGAGGAACCTTCCCTCTGGATGTAGTATGGGTTCAGGCACTGCCAACCTCAACTTTCTCGCAGACGGCTAATGCTTTACCAAGCGGCGTAACCAACCCAGCAGGGTTTCCCGGGCTGGTCGCGTTTGCTGATCAGCCATATACATGGAATATATCAACCCCCCCTCCTGTGAATTTTAATAGTCCATTTGCTCAGCTTATACCTGTTTCGTCTAACTCAATCACGACGATATCCACGCCTACAAGTAACTATATTCCATACACTTACTACATCGCAGATTATGATTTCCTAGGGGTTCTTGGGTGGCAGTTAAATACTGGAGCTTCTTCGACCGTTAGTTATGGTAATGGCGCAACTAGTGTGGGATTTGATGCACCGCCAAGTATCACTACGGTTAATTCGACTAACATTACTAATCTCTCTGCCATAGCTAACTTCTTCGGCAACCAATAGGATTTTCTGAGGAGTGAATAGAAATAGGCGCACTTGGTTCTTGAGTGCGCCCATTTGAGCGTAGATCAATCCGAAACCGCGTTCGCTTCACCTGTTGAGCTCCCCTCTGTGGGACGGTGGATGTGTGGGATGGATCCAGGAATTCCCTCACGCTTCGGTGTTTACCGGCGGGACCATGGATGATGGCCTCCGTGATTGAGCTCATGCCCCAGTCATGGATTGCCTTTAGGCGCGGTCTGGCGACCCAGAGCACCCGGATTCGGCAGTTTGCGGCGCAATAAACATCTGATTTACAGGCACTCAGCCTAATAGACGCGCTCCCATAGGAACGTTCATGCTTGTTCGGTTAGGGGTTTCTTAATCTTTAGCGCCTTTAACAGTTCATTTTGCTCGAGGGTCATTGTTGACATGCCAGTGACCGGATCACTGGCATGTCAATCAGCATCCAAAATATTCCAGTGTTCAGCATTGAAAACTTTCCAGTGGATTGACGCTGATCAATGCGTCAGCTGAGTTTTTTTCGTTGTTTGAAGCGGTACGAGTCGTTGCCGGTTTCGAGGATGTCGCCATGATGGGTGATGCGATCGAGTAGCGCAGTCGTCATCTTCGCATCACCAGATCCTTGGTGATCCGTTCCGCCGTGGACCAGCCGACCACGGTACGGGAATAGAGGTCGAGCACGACCGCCAGATACAGCCAGCCTTCACCCGTCCACAGGTAGGTAATGTCGGCTACCCACTCCTGGTGGGGTCCCGCGGCGGTGAAGTTCCGCTGCAGCCGGTTGGGCGCCACCGGCAGGCGATGCGTCGATTGCGTGGTCGCTTTGAAGCGCCGCGCCGCTCGCGCCCGAAGCCCCATGGCCGGCATCCGCTTGGCCACCTGCCGTCGGCTAACATGCCAACCCTCGGCCTGCAAATCCAGCGTGATGCGGGGCTCGCCGTAACGGCCCCGGTGCTCATCAAAGAGCCGCTGAATGTCAGCGTCCATACGCCGGTTCTCGGCGGCTCGGGGCGACGCCGGCGCCTGCCTCCAGGCTTAATAGCCGCTCCGACTCACCCCGAGCATCCGACACAAGACCGCCACCGTAAACACCCCTTCGTGAGCTTGGATGAAGGCGTACCTTACCGGGACTCCCTGGCAAAGTACGCCGCCGCCTTTTTTAGGATTGCGACCGCCTCCTCGCGCTGGGCTACCAGGCGCTTGAGTCGCGAAACCTCGGCGGCTTGCTCAGCATGCAAGGCTTCCGACCCCTGGCGCAGGCGATAACGCGTGAGCCCGTTGTGCAGCACACTCTCACTGATATCCAACTCTCGAGCCACCGCTGCTGCCTTATGCCCAGCCAGCACCCGCCTCACCCCTTGCTCCCGAAACTCCGGGGTAAATTTCCCGCGGACTGATTTCTCTCTCACGGTCATGAATCACCTCGTCATTGTTCCTCAAAACAAGGTGTCCACTAAATAATGGCAAGATCAATCTGACAATAACGGTCCTGCCGTGAGGTTCACAAGGGTTGCCTGCCGGTCGCCGGCCAGACCTGTTTGAAGCCCGGCTTAGTCTGAATGCTGGTGTCCGAGGCGGCGCGCTACGCATTCCACTCAACGTCAGGCAAGCAATGTACATGTGGCTACATAACACATAAATCTGTCAATCATGCATCAATGTATTTAATGATGCCATGTGTTCGAATTTGCGTATGATGCCTAAAAGTCCCGAATACCATTGTTATCAAGGGCGGATTGAGTGATTCACACTCCCAGCATGTGATGGCTCATACAAATATGATGCAAACTTCATATAGAATTGGTTCGCAATTCCCTTGGAGGACATGACCGTGATGAAACGAGACTATGCAGGTGTTCTGGCGTCCGCCCTGCTTCTGGCTTTTCTGCCGGACGCGCAAGCCATTCCACCAAATCTGCCACCCGACCTGACCTTGAAGGTGGCCGGTTCCACAATTCAGGACAACAATCTGGTGAAGGTGCTGGAGAACCTCTGTCTGTCTGGCACGCTGGATACTTTTAAGGATGCAGACCCAAAAGGCAAAAGTACCTACTGGAAGGCGTTTTATTGCCAGATCGATTCCAGCAAGGTGCCGGGTCTGACGTTGCTTAACCCAAAGCTTTTGGTTCTTAAGCGCAACCGCAGTGGCACCATTACAGGGGTCTATCCGTTGATGGAGCCGAACAAGGGGATCAACTTCATGGGAGTCGCCAATGATCTGCAAGCGGGCCAGCAATGCATCGAGACCTTGCCGGGTTCTCGCTCCTGGGCGTGTCGTACTGGCCAACCTGGCGATTTGTTCAAAGCGATTCCGGACATGGGGGTACTTGATACGGATCCTCAAGTTTATCGGGGAGCCAATTACAACCCGCTGATTGATGATGTGACTTTTTCCCAACCTTCACCAAGCGCGATAGCCGCTCAGCTAAACATCCAAAATGCCGGTGGTGTACTGGAGAATACCCCGGTAACCCTGGGTCTTCGAAATGCCCTACAGGAGGCGGCAATAGCCCAGGGCCGGATGGATCCAGTGTGTCTGACGGATGCCGCTCTGCGTGAAACCGCTGATTGCATGCCCTCTCTGAGCAAAGCATTGATCGCCAGTCTGTTTGCGGGTCGTGTCTCGCGCTGGAGTGACATCCAAGTGCAATACACCCCAAGCGGCTCGAGTACGCTTAGCTCAAAGCCCCTGACAGATATCAATAAGGGTTCGATCAGTACCGATCTGGTGCATATCTGCCGTCGCAATGTCGGAGCCAGTACCCAGGCCGCGCTGAACAGCTATTTTCTGAACACACCGTGTGCCAGTGCGGGTACTTTGCCGGTAGAGATAAGTAATCCGGCATTTGCGCCAGTGGTCTTGGCGCCCACACAGGTCACCGCCACCGAATACTGCCTGGCAGATTTAAACGACGGTAGCAACAATGGTGCTCTCAATGCCCCTGGGACTAAGGCTTGGGCCATCTCCATGATGACCACGGAACGCAACACAAAGCTGAGCCTGAATTATCGATTTATCAAGATTGATGGTGCAGCACCAACGCCAGAGGAGGTTGCGGCCGGCCGCTATCAATTTTTCGTTGAGGGAGCTTGGGTCTGGCGAAAGGTGGATCCCAAACCCAGCGGTGACTTGCTGGTGCTAATCCGGCGCATCACCGCCGATGCGACAACCCCCTCTTTATTTGGCCGGTTGAATGCTGATATCGCCCACCCCTGGGGAACCGGCACCTTCATCGCGACCAGCGGTCAGGACTATCAGCCGGGCGTAAGTTTTGACCCCAATGCTCCGGTGACCGCATATACACATGCGCCGGATGGCAGCCTCGACAACTGTATCGCCCCGCAAGTCAGGTCGGATATGCGTTTGCAGTATTAGGCAGCAGATTACCCGTCATGACCACAAGTCAACGATCGGCCATTATCATGGCCAATAAGATCCAGAAGATCCGAGCCTGGATGTTTCTTGGCATCGCTTGGCTGGCATGGAGCGATGTCCTAGCGCTGACCAGCGACGGCTCTTCTGGGCAACCATCGTCCCTTTTTGTTTCTGTTTGGAATCCGGCTACGCAACAATCCTTTTACAAAGGTTTGGGTGTTAACTATCTGGAATTCCTGAGTAACCCCAGCCTGGATGTTTCCCTATCCGGAGAGCACAGTTACAGGGAATGTTTGGGTAGTAATGATTTGATTTACAACATAGCCGGGTTCCAGAAGCTGGCTATCGATCAGTCCAATCTCAACACCTGGGGATTCATGCTGACCTCGGGCATGGATCGAAAGGGGCTGCCGGGCGACTTCGTGTCCATCGACGCGGTTCGACAGCGAATGCAGATCTATGCGAGCTACTTGCCCGAACTCTCTGGCACCGCAAAGCCGGGAGACGCCAATTACTTTGAAGGCGAAAACTGGGGCGCCACACTTGGCGGTACCGTGGCTTCCAGCACAGGTATAGTTGGCGCGGACACACCCTTCTTTCGAGTAAGCAATTCCACGGGTGATCCGGCTGGTGCCAGCATCGAACTCTTAGGATTCTGGACACTTAGCAATGATGGGAAATTGTCATTTCGCCGGGAGGCCAGCCGTAATCAGGCTCCCACCGTCGTTGTTAAACCTCTGGCCGATGCGACGCTGGGACAGCCGGTTATTCTGGACGGCTCGGATAGTGTTGATCCGGATCAAGCACCCGAACCATTACGCTATTCCTGGACACGGGTGTCGGGACCGATTGTATTGATGAGCAACACCCAAGCGGCTAAGGCCAGCTACGTGGCGAGCTCGGTCGGCACTTATACTTTTCGACTGACCGTTGGCGATGGTGAAGACAGCGCCAGCAGCACCACTCAACTTACGGTCAAGGAAGACGGGGGCGGAGGCAGTGGTGGCGATTCGAGTCAGGAGACCATCAGGCTCAACGCCCCCAGCACTTGGCAGGTCAAGATGCCACAAATGATCTCGTGGTTAGTCTCTGATGCGGTAACACGCCAGCGGCTAGTCAAATTGTATTTCTCAGTTGGTGGCAACAGGTTCAAGCTCCTCGGTTCTCGCGCGGCCGGCAAGAATGCTTTCAAATGGAAGCCAACTGCCAAACAGATAACCGAGCAGGGAGTTTTGCGTGCATGCGTCAAGCCTAAGGGCCAGAAACAATGGTCATGCGACGACCGGATTGGGGTGAGCGTTGTAGGCCCTGCACACTGATACCAAGAGCTCTGAAGATTACTACTATCCGAGTTGTTGATTATGGTGAACTTTTTTTTCCGTCTGTTGATCCTGATCCGTCTGTTGTCGGGGGCAGCCCAAGCCGCCACTGTTCAGGTGGCGGTGGCCTCCAACTTTGCCGGGGCGATGCAACAGATTTCTCCCGCTTTCAGCCAGGCGACCGGCCATGCGGTGACGGTCGTGACGGCGGGTACCGGCAAGCTGTATGCGCAAATCAGGAACGGCGCGCCGTTTGAAGTTCTGCTCTCCGCAGATGACAAGACGCCCAAAAAACTGGAGGAAGAGGGGCTGACAGTCCGCGGGTCACGCTTTACCTATGCGTTGGGCAAGCTGGTGTTGTGGAGCGCCAAACCCAACACGGTGGACCAGGAAGGCAAGTTACTGAGCCGGGGGGAGTTTGCCCACATCAGTCTGGGCAACCCGAAGACGGTTCCCTATGGCGAGGCCGGTGCTCAGGTGTTGCGGCATCTCGGGCTTTATCAAGCGCTGGAAACCAAGTTCGTGCTGGGCGAAAACATTGCCCAAACCCAGCAATTTGTGGCTTCCGGTAATGCCGAGCTGGGCTTTGTCGCCCAGTCGGGTGTCTACAAGGATGGCCAGCTGACCAGCGGCTCGGCATGGTGGATTCCTTCGGAGCTTTATTCTCCCATTCGTCAGGAGGCGGTTCTGCTTAAAAAAGGCCAGGATAATGCCGCCGCCAAGGCCCTACTGGACTACCTGCGATCCGCTCCGGCCAAGGCCATCATGACTTCCCTTGGTTACGGCTTCTAATAGTGCGTCCGACATGACCGATCTGGACCCGCGTGACTTCGGCGCCATCTGGCTCAGCCTCAAGTTGGCCGGGGTGGTGACGCTCATTCTTCTCATGATTGGAACACCGATGGCCTGGTGGCTGGCCCACACCCGGTGCCGTCTGAGGGGATTGATTGAGGCTGTTGTCGCTTTGCCGTTGGTATTGCCACCGACCGTCTTGGGTTTCTACATGCTGCTTTTGATGGGGCCGAACGGACCGGTCGGACAACTCACCCAGACCCTCGGCATCGGCTTGCTGCCGTTCACCTTTGCCGGTCTGGTGGTGACCTCGACACTCTATTCCATGCCCTTTGTCGTCCAGCCCATCCACAACGCGTTTGCCGCGATGGGAGTGCGGCCGCTGGAGGTGGCGGCCACCCTGCGCGCTAGCCCTTTGGACGCCTTCTTTACCGTGGCTCTGCCGCTGGCGCGACCCGGATTGATCACCGCCGCCGTCCTGGGGTTTGCCCATACCATTGGCGAATTCGGCGTGGTACTCATGATCGGCGGCAATATTCCCGGCCAGACTCGAGTCATCTCAGTGCAGATCTACGATCATGTGGAAGCGCTGGAGTATGCGCAGGCTCACTGGCTGTCTGGCCTGATGGTGGCTTTTACCTTTCTGGTGCTGTGGTTGCTGTATACCTTCGGCGACCGGGGCCGGGCGCTGTCGACATGAATGTGGTGAATACCGCGGGCATACATGCCCGTTTGCGCCATGATTTTTCTGACTTCGGCCTGGAGGTCGATCTGGTCCTTCCCGGACGTGGCGTTACCGTTTTGTTTGGCCCGTCCGGCTGCGGCAAGACCACTCTGCTTCGCTGCCTGGCCGGGTTGGAGCCGGCCGCCCATGGTTATCTCTCGGTCAATGGGGAGGTGTGGCAGGATGAGGCGACCGGGCATTTCCGGCCACCGCATTGCCGCGCTCTCGGGGTCGTTTTTCAGGATGCGGCGCTGTTTCCTCACCTTAACGTGCGCCAAAATCTCGCCTATGGCCAACGTCGGGTTCCGGTCGCCGATCGACGCATTGCCTTTGATCAGGCCATCGATTTGCTTGATCTCCGGCCTCTGCTGGAGCGCGGGACGGACCGACTTTCCGGGGGCGAGCGCCAGCGGGTCGGCATGGCCCGGGCTCTGTTGTCCAGCCCAAGGTGGCTACTGATGGACGAGCCCTTGGCCGCGCTGGACCAGAAGCTGAAGCGTGAAATCCTGCCCTACCTGGAGCGGCTGCATGAGGAACTGGAGATCCCAGTGGTCTATGTCACCCACTCCCCCGAGGAGATGGCTCGGCTCGGCGATCATCTGGTTCTCATGGCGCAGGGGCGAATTACGGCGCAGGGACCGCTGCAAACTCTGCTGGGCGATGCGGGATTGTTACCCGCCTTTGCCGAGGACCCGGGCGTCATCTTTGAGGCAACCGTGACCGGTCACGAGCCGGATGCCGGAATCAGTCGGCTGAGCAGTGACTGCGGGTTACTCACAGTGCCGCTGCGGGGTGATCCGGTGGGCCGGCGGGTGCGTTGCCGCGTCGCCCCTACCGATGTCAGTCTGGCACTGACCCAGGCGGGGGACAGCAGTATCCTTAATATCCTCCCGGCTATCGTGATGGAGATCGCCATGCCGAATGATCCCGGTCAGGTGATCGTTCGCCTGGATGCTGGCGGTATTCCGTTGCTGGCTCGTATTACCCGGCTATCCTGCGAACGATTGAATCTGAGCCCGAGTCAGCCGGTGTTTGCCCAAATCAAGGCGGTCGCCTTCCTGAACTAGACATGAAAACAACCCGACCAAGATCTTCGCCCATCCGGCGTCATCAATCCGTCCCTGTGGCAGGCGAATTACCTCGGCGCCGTTTCGAAGCCTCGCCACGGCGATTGATAGATGCCGACATCATCATTGGCGGGGGGCTCAACGCCCGCGTTTTCAAGTTGCTGGCTGCCATCAACGAGCAGGGCTCTCTGGTGCATGCCGCGAAGGTGGCCGGTCTCAGTTATCGGGGCGCCTGGGATATGCTTGAGCGTGCCAGCGAACTTTCGCCGCGGCCGCTCATCGCCAAGGTCATTGGCGGGGGTGAGGAAAAAGGCAGTCGGCTCACGGAAACCGGTCAGTCATTACTCGCAGCCTATCGGCGGCTGCAAGAGGAAAAAGCGCAGTTTCTCGACCGACTTAATCAGGAGTTCGGCCGTGACCCCATCATTCTTCAATGGTTCAAGAGGATCTTCATGAAATCAAGTGCACGTAATCAATGGGCCGGCACCATCGCCAGCGTGAAGCTGGGTGCCGTCAATGCCGAAGTCATCATCCACTTGAAAGGCGGTGCGCCCCTGGTCGCCAGTATCACTCACGAGTCGGCCAAATCGCTCGGTCTGGAATTCGGTCAGACCATTATCGCTCTGGTGAAGGCGCCCATGATCATGGTGCTGACCGATGCCGAGGGCTATCGCCTGTCGGCTCGCAACCAGATGGCGGGTCAGGTCACTCTCCTGCAGCCGGGTCCGGTCACTACTGAGGTCACCATTGGCCTGGAGACCGGCGACCACGTGGTGGCGACGGTCACCCGCGAAAGCGCCGAGGTGCTGGGTTTGGAGATCGGCAAGCCGGCTATGGCGGTGTTCAAGGCCAGCGCGGTGATTCTGGCGGTGCCAATTTAGCACCCAGCACCTGCCCTCCTTTACGATGGGGAGATTTGGAGCAGGTCGCCCGTTCAAGTCCAGTTGGAATCCAGTGGGCGAAGTATCGGCGAGACGGAATCCCGGTCTTTGCGAGCTGACACTCAACACATGGATTTACAAAGAGGCATTAAACATGAACCGACATGACGTGACCGAAAAGATCGTTATCAACAAGGTGAAAAAGGGACTGAAATGGTCGGATGTTGCCGCCAAGGTTGGCTTGAGCAAGGAGTGGGTTACCGCCGCCTGTCTTGGGCAGATGGCATTCACGCAAGTCCAGGCGAATATCATTGGCGATCTCTTTGATTTATCCGATGACGAGCGTCGCTGGCTGATGGTCACGCCAAATAAGGGCTCATTGGCAACTGCTGTACCTACAGACCCCCTGATCTATCGGTTTTATGAGTTGGTCAGCGTTTATGGATCGACCTTCAAGGAACTGATTCATGAGGAGTTCGGGGACGGCATCATGAGTGCGATTGATTTTCGAATGGATATTTCAAGGGAGCCTGATCCTCAGGGTGATCGAGTGAAAATCAGCATGTCGGGTAAGTTCTTGCCCTATAAGACGTATTGAACACGTGCTGACCAGCCATTGAATTTGTCAGCCTTGAGGTTTCCCCGGATTGTTTACAAATAGCGGGTCTTTCGGAATGAGGCTGGGTATCCTGGCTTGGGTGGTCCTGGTTTTCGGAGGGCTGGGCCAAAATGGGTAGCATCGAGGATGGTTTCCCGCCATTGTCCCGGTGCAAGTGACTCCAATGTCCATGGCCCAATCGCCGCCCGGATCAGCCGGAGAGTGGGATGACCCACAGCGGCGGTCATTCGTCTGACCTGCCGGTTTCGCCCTTCTTTTAGGGTCAGTTCGATCCAGCTGGTGGGTATGGCGGCCCTGTATCGAATCGGCGGATCACGCGACCATAGTTGGGCGGGCTCTTCCATGATCTTGGCCTGAGCCGGTCGGGTGGGGCCGTCATTCAGTAATAATCCACTCCTGAGCCTTTCCAGCGACGATTCGTCGGGGACTCCCTCGACCTGTGCCCAGTAGAGCTTGGCCATTTTGTGTCGCGGGTCGGCAATCTGGGCCTGGAACTGCCCACTATCGGTCAGTAATAAAAGCCCTTCGCTGTCGTAATCGAGGCGCCCAGCGGGTCGGACTTTTGGTAATTCGAGGTAATCGGCCAGAGTTTTGCGGCCGCTGTCCCGGTCAGTGAACTGGGAAAGCACTCCGTAGGGTTTATTGAGCAAGATGAGGCGGGGCATGCGGGGCAGGCTTCGAATCAGCGAGGGTGAGTGATGCTGCGGGTAGAATAGCGCGTCTATCATCCAAACAAACAGGCCCATCTTGCCCCGTATACCCCCCAATCATCGACGGTATCCTAAAGGAAGCGAGCGAACAGACCCACCGGTTCGTCATCATCAGGAATCCACGGCAACCAAATCCTCGCCGCTGGTACGAGTGGCAGGACTTGCGGCGGTCAGCGCCCTGTTTCACAGGGACCCCGATAGGGTTGTCCGGCTGTTTTACGAGGATAGGCAGGCGCGGCAGGTGGGTGACTTTTGTGGCCAACTGGCCCAGTTACGCCGGCCTTATCGCAAAGTCGATGGGGACGAGTTGACGAAGATTGCCGGGACGGTTCTGCATGGCGGTGTAGTTGCCATCGCTGCACCGCAACCCGAGCATCGGCTGACGGCTGCCGAGTGCAAGCGGCTGATGGATACAGATACACCCCTGTTTATTCTGGATGGCATCGGTAATCCGCACAACGTCGGTGCCATTGCACGCAGCCTCGCTTTTTTTGGCTTCGAGCATCTGGTGCTGTCGGATCACCCGCAACAGGCAGGCTTGTCGGATGCGGCGTACCGAATTGCCGAAGGTGGGCTGGATTGTCTGACAGTCTTTCGAGCTACAAATCTGCCTGCCCTGTTGCGGGAGATCAAGGGTCACGGCCGTATTGTCGGGACAGCACTCAGTATCCAGGGGCAGACGCTGGAGGCGCTGCAATCGAATTGGCAGCCGAGCCTGATGCTGCTGGGCAATGAGGAGCATGGACTTTCCCGCAATATATTGAACCAATGTGATGTAGTGCTGACCTTGCCCGGGTCTGGTGCGGTACAGTCGCTGAATGTGGCGGCCACGGCAGCCATCATTGCCCATGCCTTGCGCCGGCGATAGCGGGAGATCCGATACCCGCATATGGCGGTTGTGAGCGAAATTGGTGGACAAAAAAAAGCCCATCTCGGAGGAGGCGGGCCTAAACAACTAAGATTAAGGAGGAGAAAGACTCTGAAGCCGGTCGGTGTGGGTTTGCCAATCCGACGGTGCGATTGAGTCTACGTTGGTCCTCACAATTTACAATCCCCATTTTGATGGCATCTCTGTGTCATTATCAGAAACAATCCTAAGTTCCCATCCATCTCTTTCCTGAGCAAGCAACGCTAACTGGCCCAACTTATCGGCTTGGTTTGTAACCGTCCGTCAGTCTATTCAGGAAGGTAATCACGTTCTCAACATCCCGATCACTCAGGCCGGGCTTGCCCAATTCGTCGTGATTGACATTGACGGCCGGCTGGCAACCCTGATCCAAGGCTTCTTTCTCGCCAACACTATGCGCCTTTGCAGGTCGGTGTTACAGAAGTTTGTAGGGCCGAGACATCAGGCTAACGGTGAGTGTGTTCACGGATAAGCCGTTAGAGCACAAAGCGGTGACCATAAGGCAGCATGCGATTCGTGTGGTCAATGAGAATGTTTTGCATCCGATGTCTAGAAGCATCTATACTTGCGACCCTGTCTTAATCAACCTAAGCATGGTCTGTCATGTTCTTAAAAAAACAACCACTGATTCTCTCGGGCGCTGTCATGCTAGCGATGGCTGTGACGGGGGCCGAAGCCAAAAAGGCCAAGCCCTCATCCATCGACGAGATGTGGCGAATCATTGAGCAACAACAAAAGCAGATCGAAGAGCTAAAGACCCGCATTACTCAGAATGAATCGGCGGCGGCGAAACAGGAAGCGGCACCCTCTGTCATGGCTACTTCGGGACATAAGACAGATTCTGACTCAGCCAACACCGCTTCGCGGTCAACCTCTGCGACAAAGAAATCCTCAAAATCTGAGGCTGAGCGAAAGACCGATATTCTCTCCGCCGAAGTAGATAAATTGAAAACACAGTTGTACATCCCCGACAAACGAGAATACAAAGTCCAATATGGCTATGGTCCAGCAGCGTCAGCGGTATACCGTGTCAATCAGGGGCTTTCTCTAGGCGGCTATGGTGAGGCTGTCTATACTAATTTCAGCAAGAGCGACAGCTATGTTAAGGACAACAATCTAAAAGATACGGCAAACATGCTTCGGGGTGTTCTATATGTAGGCTACAAGTTCAACGACTGGATCATCCTGAATAATGAGTTTGAGTTTGAACATGCAACCACCGGCAAGTCAGGTCAAATTTCGGTAGAGTTTTCACAGCTCGACTTTCTGCTGAATCCCTATGCAAACGCCCGAGCCGGGATGTCGCTGGTTCCCATGGGGCTTATCAACGAAATCCATGAAGGCCCCACTTTCCACGGCAACTATCGTCCCGAAGTTGAAAGAGCCATCATACCGTCAACTTGGCGTGAAATTGGTGCAGGTATGTTTGGTGAGCTGGCGCCGGGATTGCAATATCGCATGTATGGGATGAATGGTTTGAACGCCACAGGCTTTACCAGTGGAGGTATTCGGGACGGTCGTCAAAATGCGAGCAAGGCCATCGCCGAAGATCTGGCTTTTACGGGAAGAGTTGACTACGACATGCCTTTTGCGCCGGGACTCATGGCGGGTGTATCCGCTTGGGTTGGTAACTCTGGTCAAGGTTTCGAATATGCAGGTCAAAAGGTTGATGCGCTGACCCAACTCTACGAAGGGCATCTTCAATATCACTGGCGAGGACTAGAAATGAGGGCGCTTGGCGCAGTCGGTAGCATTGGCAATGCCGAACAATTGAGCCTACAGAGAAAGCAGACTATTGGTAGCCAGAACTATGGATGGTACACAGAGGCTGCCTACAACGTTCTGCCCCTGGTTTCGAGTGAAAGCACTCATTATCTGGCGCCGTTCTTCCGGTATGAAGCCTACAATACCTTGGCTGAAGTGCCAGATGGGTTTACTGATTATGATGGTCTTTACAACCGCTGGATTTATCAAGCCGGTCTGACCTACAAGCCGATCGAAAACGTGGCGATAAAGTTTGACTATCGAAACTTCAATTCTCAGGCTGGAAAGCTGCCAGACGAATACAACTTGGGTGTTGCCTTCATGTATTAGTCCGTTTAAATCCTCTCGGATAAGCCCATAAAAATCCGGCTAATGTACAACTGAATTAGATGAATTTATTATGAATCCTTATTATTTATTCTTTATTCCATTTCTGCTGGTTGCTTGTGCTACCACGGCGCCAACTCCAAATGTAAAACAGATTTCTCCGGATACGTATGAGGTTAATAAGGTAGGTGGATGGGGTTATGATCTCCATGACCTGAAAAAACAGGTCAAAGACACTGCTGAACTATTTGCCAAATCAGCTGGAAAGGATATGGTTATAATTTCTGAGGAGGTGCAGCCAGATAATACGGTGGGCACTTATCCCGCCTATGATGACACCTATAAACTAAAGTTCAGGCTGGTTGAAAAGGCAAAATAGAAAGACTTTTTGGGCAAAGTGCTTGTGGGAGTGCTCGGCGCCCCTTTTTTATCAGAGAGGAATGAATGAAGAGCGTCATCTTCATACTTGTGCTATTTCTGGATGCCTGTGCGCCGTTCGCCGGCTATCGCCCCAACATTGATATGGAAGGCGTTGATCGGGCTCAATACTCAGCGGACATGCGTTTTTGTGAAAGGTCGTCCAGCACGGATACCTTCAGTGTGACCAACCCAATTGCCAAATGTATGGTGGATAAGGGTTATAGGCTTAGCCATAGCTATCAATGATATTGTGGCTAGGGCATACGAACTTGGCATAAAAAAGCCTATCGGTTTGGCCAATAGGCTTTAAGGTTGTGAGCGCGCCCGTGAACTAAATTGGGATCAGTTTGCTGTTTTGTTCATTGGGCTTCGCCAATTAATAAAAGCCGGTTATTGACTCACTTCTTCTTAGCCTTGCTTGGCGAGGCAGGCTTTTTGGCCGCCGTCTTGCTGCTGGGCGAAGAGGATGGGGCAGCGATAGCAGAGGACACCCCTGCCTCCTTCAGCTTGGCGGCATAAGTCGCACGTTCGGAAGCGGACATCGTGATGAGTCCGGCCGTCCTCAAGTAGCCTTTTTCGCCCCAAGCGTTCTCACTGGTAATTTCGCTCAGAAACTCGCGAAGTCCCGGTGTACGCCCGATACTGTTGGACTTGACGTACAAGTATAGGGGACGGGAACCCAGATAAGCTTTTGACGAGATATTCTCGTATGTGGGCTCCACGCCATTGATGGGAATCGCGCGGAGTTTGCTCGCGTTGTCCACCATCATTTTGTAACCGAAGACGCCGAGTTTGGGTGATGTGGCATCGGCAATTCGCGCAACATGGGTTTCATCATTCTCACGACCTTCCTTGTAGACGCCGTCTTCGCGGACGCTGCGGCACTTACGCAGCATATCGGCAGTCGGCTCACGAGCCCCAGCGGGCACCCAAGGTGGCCCCTTGCATTCGAGATCGGAAATCAGGTCGATAAAAGCATCATGGGTCGCGGAGGTGTTGGGTGGTCCAAGCAATTCAATTGGAGTGCCGGGGAGGGAGCGCTTGATATCATCCCACGTGTTATTTGCGTTGAGCTCCATCTGTCCATTCCGGGCAGCAAGCCACTTGGCAAATGCCAACCGTGCTTCCTTATCAGTCAGTGTCCAGGCGTCACCTTTCTTGGACTGGGCCAGAATGACCGCGTCATATCCAATCTTCAGCTCGAGTATTTGACTGACCCCATTTCTTTGGCAGTCGAGCTTCTCTTTCTCTTTCATGGCGCGAGATGCAATCGCAATATCGGGCGCTTCCGCCCCATGGCCTTCACAGAACAACTTGATGCCACCCCCGGTTCCAGAAGCCTGAATGAGGGGGGGTTTACTCTTGGTTCTTTCTGCGGCTGCCTTGACAAATGGGACCAAGGTGGAAGAACCCATCATGGAAACATAGCCGCGCTGAAAATCAGCCAAACTTGATGTTGCAATCAGGCTGCCGCCAATAATCGCTATAAGGGGGATGATTCTTCTTGTCATATTTGAAAATTCCGAATTAAAGTGCGCCAAGCGCGCGATGTTGATTGTAAACTGATTGAGACGATGCTGCCTCGCTGTGGAAGATGCTTCTGTTTCTTAGTACCCACAAAAAGCAAACCCGCCATGAGGCGGGTTTGCTGGGTCGCCGGGTAACCAAGGTTACCCTGCTCTGAGGGGACCGGTATCAGTCGCCCATCCAGCGCAGTTCGACACGACGGTTGCGGATACGGCCGTCTTCGGTCCCGTTATCAGCGATCGGGTACTCAGTGCCGTAGCCCTTAGCGTACATGTTGTTGGTTACGCCCTTGCTGCGCAAGTAGGTTGCAACAGACTCGGAACGGCGTTGAGACAGGTTCAGGTTGTGCTGTTCCTTGCCCTTTTTGCCTTCGTAGCTGGCATAACCGGCCACTTCAATGTCCTTCTTGGCCGGGAAAGCAACCAACTGCTCGGTTACGCCGTCCAGGATGGTCATGGCGCCCGGAGTCAGCTCTGCGGAGTCGTACTTGAAGTTGACGCCACGCAGTTCCATCACGATGGGGCAACCCTGGTCATCAACCTTAGTGCCAGATGCGGTACCGGGGCACTTGTCATCACAATCATTGACGCCGTCAGCATCAGTATCGCGGGTTGCACAATCATCAGCCGCCAGAGGAGCCGCTGCAGCGCCAGGCTTATCACCGAAAGGTACTACAAAGCCCAAGTTGACGACGAGGTCATTGAATACTGACGTGTTGCTGATGTTACCGTAACGGCCATCAGTAAGGTTCATCAGGTTGGCTCTCTGGTAGTAGTCACCCGCAGCGGTGTCACCACGGTAGCGAACATCACCACGAAGCAGGAAGTTGTCGGCCAGTTCATACGTTGCACCAACGCCGGCCTCAAAAATGAAGGAGGCTGTTTGTGTTCCAAAACTCCGTCTGCCCCCAGTCGCGTCGGCTACACCCGTGCTGGCACCACGCCAGCTGTTGTTTGCCCCACCAATACCGAAGACGGCATAGGGAGAGAAGGTGTCGCGCATGAAGTAGTACTGCAGGTCGATGGTGCCGCCAGTCATATCGGTACCGCCACCGGAGAAGCCCTGATTTGCCAAGCCTTCGAGTTGAGGACGGCTGATATTGGCAACACCGTTGTTTTGCCAGTTCTGCCAGAAACCTCTTACTTCCACGTTGAAGTATTCATTGATGATCTTGCCGATAGCCAGACCGCCGCCCCAACCACCGGTCGCATTGCGATCACCGCCCGGCTGAACGAAGGTTCCGAAAGGTGCAACGTACCAACGATCGTCGGTAAATTCGCCGTTGCCGACTGGTGCAGCAGATTGAGCAGGTGCGGCAGCGGCAGTCTCAGCAACAGCCTCGGTGGTATCAACTGCAGAGTGAGAATCGGCATTCGCAGCGGAGATTCCCGCCAATCCTGCCAGGCTTAAAGCCAGAAGATTTTTCTTAAACATGGTTTGCTCCCATTAGCCCTAAAACAACAGATGTTGAGAAATTCGCAACATGATCAATGTTAGCTGTTGCCGTGTGGCCTTGCAACTACATTTTTACAAGTTCGGTTTCAAGTCCCTAAACGCAGGAGACTTATGGCTCTAAAGCGAGCCCTAACGCGGTTTCGCCTGGGTGCTATCCGCCATCAGGGGATGGTAACGATAGGCCCTGTGGCCAGGAAAACAACAGGAAAAAGTGCTGCCTTTGCCCAGGATGCTGCTGATCTTCAACTCCGCGCCATGTCTCGCTAGCACGTGCTTGACAATAGATAAGCCCAAACCCGTGCCCCCTGAACTTCTGCCCGGATCCACCTGGTAAAAGCGTTCGGTCAAGCGTGGTAAATACTGGGGCGCTATTCCGGGTCCAGTGTCGGATACGTCAAGCCGGATCCCTTCGTCCGCATCATCATGCCAGCGCACCATTACCTTATGGTTATTCCCACAATATTTGAGTGCATTGTGGACCAGATTGGTAAAGGCGCTACGCAACTCCTGAGGTTCACCCAGTAGGCCGGCGCTGGTTTCAATGCTCAGCTCAATGGCTGGTTTGGATTCCATGGAAATATCCAGGGCTTCCTCGTGAATCTCCTTGAGTAGTGAAGGCACATCGACCCGCTGTTGAGTCTTTGGATGGGTCGCCGACTCTAGACGGGTCAGAGTCAGCAGGTCATCGATTAGTGACTGCATGCGGAGGGTTTGCTCTTCCATGCGCAGAAGAGCTCGTCCATAGTTTTCTGGCAGCTTGTCCGCGTTATCGACAAGTGACTCCACATAACCGCGTATGACGGTGAGCGGTGTTCTCAGCTCATGGGAAACGTTGGCGACGAAGTCGGTGCGAACACGCTCCATGAACCGCAGCTGAGTTACGTCCTGTGCCACAAGTAGTCGGAGATCATCCCCATAGGGAATGATGCGAATGTCCAGTTGGATGCTTTCGTGGACGGGCGATGGAATCCCGACCGTGGTTTCGTAATTGGCATGCTGCAGATAGTGGGCAAACTTAGGGTAACGGAGCAGGTTGCCAATTTTCTGGCCGATATCACTTCGTCGGAGGCCCAGTAATTTACCGGCGGCATCATTAAACCAATCAATCTGGTCCCCCGTACTCAGTACCACGGTGGCATCGGGCAGGGCGGCTGTTGCCGTGCGAAATCGGTCCAAGAGCCGTATCAGTTGTTTTTTGCGTCGTCTGTTGCGCCGACGCAAGCGAAAGATAAGGTAATAAATTTCTTCCCAGATGCCAGTGCCGCGCGGCAGTTCGCTGGCTTTTCCGCCACGCAGCCAATGAATCAGGCGGTTGGCATGGAAAAGATGATGGCCAAGGTAGGCCAGTAAAGCCATCCAGAGAATGAGAATGGGATGATGAAGCAGTTTTCCGAGAAAGACACCAATGAGTAGTGCCAACAGGATCAGCGAAAATTCGGAACGCCAGGGATTTAACATTGGGCTATGGTCAAATCAGCGCATTGCCAAGGTCAATCTTTGGGGCCATCCGCTGCCCTATTGGCGGATGGTCCTTGTCGTATTCCGGTATTGAGCAAAAGAGAGGGCCGCAAGCCCCAAGAAGCAGAGCAGAACCCAAGTCGGCATGCTCAGTCCCAGCAGTGTCCAATCCGCTTTGGCACAATCACCGGTCCCGGTGACCATGGCCTTGAGTGTGTCGGATAAGGGAAAGTACTGGAACATATAGGATAGGCCAGGACCGCATGCAGGCACTTCATCCGCTGGAAGGTGTTGAATCCAGACATGACGAGCGGAAACGCTGGCCCCCATCAGAGCGACCAGTCCGCCGATTATGGAATAATTTCTAATCCCACCCGGGCCTGGTGCATGCAGGAAAGCCACCAGCATAACCAAGCCGGTTGCGACGACCATGACCCGCTGCGAGATGCACAGAGGGCAGGGGTCCAGGTGACCAATGAACTGAAAATAGAACGCCGATAAGATCAGGCCGACGCAGAAGAAAAAACCCAGGAGAAAACAGTGTTTGGCAGACAGCTTCAGCATGGATCTGTCGTCTCGACTAAAGGGTTGAAACAGGGGCGCTTTGCGGTCTATCGAGTCGCATGCCCACCTTCATGATGACTTGAAACTGAGTGACCGTGCCCTCCCGAATTTGGCCGCGGGTTTCAATGACCTCAAACCAGTCCAGTGACTGGTGCGTCATGTTGGCTTTTTCGATGCCATTGCGGATGGCATCGTCGCTGCTAACCGGTGAGGTGCCGACAATTTCAAGGAGTTGGTAAGCTGAATTTGGCATGGTGGTGCGGAATGGCTGGCTGGTGAATTAAGGGGGCTTTGGCCCGATTCTGGAAGCTAATCATAACGCAAGCTGGTCATCTCCTAACCGGTCGTGTTGTTTTCCACCCACCGGAAACCCTGCTCCAGTGTCTCCCTTTTCCAAAACGGGGCGCGATGCTTGAGGGCTTCAAGAATATGGCGTGTCGCCTCCATAGCGGTTGAACGGTGGGCAGACCAGATGGCAATCAAAACAATGGTCTCACCTGGCTCAATCGCCCCGAAACGATGAATCACCAGCCCCTCCAGAAGAGACCAGCGCGCGGCCGCCTCATCGGTGATCCGAGCGAGTTCGCGCTCCGTCATGCCCGGGTAGTGTTCCAGCCAGAGTTTTTCAACAGTGTCGCCCTCGTTGAAGTCCCGCATTGTCCCCACGAAAAGACTGGTAGCCCCGTACTTGCCTGTCTGCTTTAGAAGCCCTGACTCAAATCGGGAAACCTCGGCGTAAGGATCAAAAGGGAATTCCCTGAGTTCTATCAGCATCTCATCCTCCCGTCACGGGCGGAAAGAAAGCGACCTCATCTCCGTCATTCACAGCGCTTTTGGCATCGACATATTCCATGTTCACGGCACAAAGCATATGGTCAGGTAGCGGTCGCCCTTCATTCACGGCTTTCCAAACGTCGCTTACCGCACTGATGCCCTCCAAGGAAATCACCTCCTCGGGACGACCCATTTTTTCACGGAGGCTGGCAAAGTAGCGGACTCTGATGGTCATGGTGGCGCTTCCTGTTCTCGAAAATCGCGATGCTACAGGCTCAAGGCCCGAGTGAAAAACCGTTGTGGGTGCGCCATTGCGTCCGTAAATGGGTGATGTGGTTGCGGCCCCGTCAACCAGAGGTTGCCGGAAAAACTTTCCGACATCTCCAGAAAGGCCCCATCGACCAGTCCAATGTCTATCAAGTCGCTGATTTTGGCTTCGTCGGAAGGCGGATTCTTGGACTTGACCAATAGCAGGTGCTCGGCCCCCAGGTTTTCAGCGAGCCAGGCAGCCAGGCTGTCTGAGGTCACCTCCCATGAGGCTCTGATGCGGTGATCGGTCAAGGATTCGGCATCGGGAAGCCAGAGAATGGACTGGCCATTTTTGATCGCGTCTTTCAGTGAGCTTGGACGCGTGGCTGTCTGGAATCCTGGGCAAAGCCCCTGTAACATTAACCCGTATTGATGCATGGCGGATATGGCCAGCCGGTGCGCCAGCGAATCATCAAAACCCCAGCGTTTTTGCGCTTCTCTGACCGCATCGGCAAACAGACCGCCGCCTGGCACCACGATGACAGCCCCCTCGGCCAATACTTCCAGCCAGGCCAGCAGTGCTTTCGCCGCCCAAAGGCTGCCCCCTAGCTTAACGACCCAGAGCATAGACACTGGCATCACGCTGGCGAAATTCCTCGATCAGGTGCAAGAGAGCGGCAGCCTTATGGTGGCACTCCTGGTACTCCAGTTCCACGTCGGAATCGGCGACGATTCCGCCCCCGGCCCAGAAGCGAACCGTGTTGTTGGAATGCACCAGCGTGCGGATCGCGATATTGCTGTCCATGTTTCCGTCGTAGCCGACATAGCCGATGGAACCGCAGTAAAGCCCGCGGCGGGCGGGTTCCAGTTCTTCGATGATCTCCATGGCTCGTATTTTCGGTGCGCCCGTGATGGAGCCACCGGGAAAGCAGCCGCGCATGAGATCGAGCGCGTTGTGCTCGGGCAAGAGCGTGCCACGTACCGTACTCACCATGTGATGCACGGTCGCATAACTTTCTATTTCAAAGAGTTTTGGGACGTGGACCGAGCCGGGTACGCAATTCTTGCCAATGTCGTTGCGCAACAAATCCACAATCATCAGGTTCTCGGCACGATCCTTCAGACTGTCCTGCAGTTCCAATACCTGTCGGGCATCGCCGACGACATCCTGGATCCGGGGCCGGGTACCCTTGATCGGTTTGGTTTCAACCTCGCCGCCGGTCACTTTCAGGAATCGCTCCGGGGAGGAACTGAGCACCTGAACCTCGGGATAATTCAGGTAGGCACTGAAGGGCGCGGGGTTGTAGGTCCGCAGATACTGATAGGCTACCCAGGGATTGCCTGAGGAGTGAGCCGAGAAGCGCAGGGCCAGATTGACCTGGTAGCAATCGCCCTCCTCGATGTAGCGCTGGATTTTCCTGAAGGCCGTGGCATAAGCTGGTTGGTCGAGATTGGCGCGAACCTCGTCAACAATCTGAAAATCCCCCAAGCGCCATCCCAGGGTCTGAATCTGGCTGAAGCTTTTGACCAGGTGCGGCCACCGTTTGTCGAGCATTGGACTGGCTTCCCGCCCAACCAGGTAGGTTCGTCGCTCAAGATGATCAACGATCACGGCCCAATCATAGATGCCGACAACCATGTCAGGGATACCCTCGGCGTTGGCGGCGAGGTCGGGGAGCCTTTCCAGGCGACGGGCGAGATCGTAACCAAAATAGCCGATGGCACCGCCACAGAAGGGCAGCTCAAAGACAGCGCCGCTGGTAGTGCCCAGAGCCTGCTCAATCAGTTTGAAAGGATCCTCGGGCGACAGCTGTATGAACTCACCCTCGCGGACCTCGGTCACCCGTCCACGAGTGATGAGGGTCTTGACGGGATCAGCGGCAATGATGTCGTAGCGGCCCTGACGACTGTGGGGATAGCCGCTATCCAGAAAAACGGACCAGTCCCGGTCAGACCAGGGTAGAAACAGAGCGGCGCTGTCCTCGAAATAAGGAATTTCCTGGATACGCGGGATCATTGAGGCAGGTCGAGCTCCCGGAGCGCCAGGCAGGCAACGGCGGCGGCGGGACCGCAATCGGCAATCTGAAAATCGGGGGAGGCGCTTGTGCCTGCAAACAAATCGCCAAAATCCAGGTAAGGTCGCTCAAGCCGGGCAGCCAGAACCTTGACCAAAAACCTGCCGACGCCCGCCCCGATCAGAGGCGCTGATTCCCCCAACAGATTACGGGAAAGCTGCAATTCCAATGCTTCATGCAAGGTCATCAACTGACGCTCGCGGAGGTAGAAGGCCAGGTTTTGCCAGCACCTATCCGGAAGTGATTCGGCATCTCGTCCGAATTGACGCGCCAGTCGCTGACGGCTTCCTGCGCGGGTTTTGGGTCCATGATCAGCGGTCGGCATTTGGTCGGCATGCTCGGGCAATTCTCCCGTCAAGCGGTAAATATCTGAAGCGGAGGCGAAGAGTTCCGCCATCACGCTGGACCAGATTCCCTCCAGTGGTGCCCGGCGACACAGCATCATGGCGGGCGTTCTCACTACCCCGGAGTAGACCAGTTCATCGTAGCCCATTCGTTCGCTGTCGGTATAGCCCCGGTGGAATGCCTGATGCTCAGAAATGGTCAGTAGATCCGTTGTCGTGCTGCCCACATCCATGAATATGGCCTCCTTGAGACAGGATGCCGCCCAGAGCCCGCTAGCCAGCCAGTTGGCCGACGCTACTGTGGGTGCATCGTTCGGTTCAAGTTTTGCAGCCGGAATCAGTAGATTTTTACCCGCAAAGACCCTGACCCGACCGCTACCCAAGCACCGCATCATGGTCGCCGTCAACGCCATGACACCTTCCGAGCGGTTGGAGAAATTGTCCGCCAGCTCACCGGTCATGGTAATGGCATGGTGGTCAGGCAGATCACCGGGTAGGGCGGAAAATATCCGGGTTAGCGCTTGTTCCAGTTGATCCAGGCCCTGCCACAGCGGGCAAGCCTCCTGCCGGGTGAAATCGACAAGCCCTTGGTCATTCAATCTGACAGCCTTCAGATGGGCACCGCCAATGTCCCAACCCATTACAGGCAAGCTGATCTGTTGGCTTACCATGTCACTTCAACAGGCTGGGGAGGCCGTTCAGCCAGTTGGGGCAAGTGCCCTGATTCCAACAGGTCGATGACAAGTTGGGCCGGATTGAGTCCCAGTGCGGCGCGGAGACCCACATAGGACGAAGTGAGTCGGGGATTGATTTCCAGCACGTGGAGTCCCCCCTTGTTTCTGATCAAGTCCACGCCGGCATAGCCCCATAGTTCGGGAATCGCAGCAGCTATTTGCTGGATCAGGCCTGAGAAAATCCCGTTTTCATCCGCGATAGTATTCACGCTGCAACCTTTCAGCATGAAAGTGTTGTCCTGCTGGTGAATATGCTGGCGATTGACGCTAAGGAGGATGGCCTTGCCCTGCGCAAACAGACCGCATAGACTCAAGCTTTCCCCATCCATGAACGGTTGAGCGACCCAGTCCCCCGGGCGGTCAGGCCCACCATATTCATTCCAGTCCAGTGTATCCATAATTATCCGGGTATCCTCGCAACCAACGCCATCATCGGTTTTGATAACCAGCGGAAAGGGCAAAGGTGGATGTGTCATTGAGCGTTGCCAGCGTTCGGTGGGAACAACAGGAATGCCCTTATCGCCGAGCCGGGTCGCGGTCAAAAATTTGCTGGCCGCTGAGCGGACGCCCTCCGCCGTTGAGTTCAGCAGGATTTTGCCCCTGCGTCTAACCAAAGCACAAACGGATTCAAGCACTCTCCCCGTTTCGGGCGCGATGGGCCAGACGGCGTCCACTTGATCGATGGCGCATCCTAGAGAGCTCATCATTTCGTCATGCGGTTCGACAGTAATCCAATCGACGGCCGCTGCGGCGTTAGTCGAAAATGCCAGCCGGCTGTCCCGCAAAGCCATGAGTGACAGGCTAGGAATCTCGGTGAGATCCTTGAGCAAGGCGAAGAGCATCTTGTCGCCCTCCCTGACCAATGAGACGTTGGGCGTTGTGGTCATGCCACCCCCGGTAATATATTCAAAAACCAGAAGCTTCATGGTCTTCACGCGTGGATATCATCCCTGTAATCGATGTCATGGCCGGGCAAGTGGTGCACGCCCTTCGCGGCCAGCGTCAGTTCTATCAAGCCATAAAAACCCCGCTTAGCCCAGACCCCAGCCCGGTCTCCATGATTCGGGGTTTGCTCCAACTCGCGGACTTCAGGACGGTGTATGTTGCGGATCTCGATGCCCTGATGGGGTTAAGCCCCCAGGCGGCCGTGATTCAGCATCTGTTGGCGGCCTTTCCTCATCTTCATTTCTGGGTGGACTGTGGGCTTCCGCCCATGCAGCCAGACACGGATTTTACCTGTGACCAAGTCGTGTCGGTCATCGGCAGCGAGTCCATGACTGAAAAAACACTGGAGGGGTTGGCTGAAACGGGTCGGCCCTACATTCTGTCGCTGGATTTTCGAGAAGGTCAGCTGGTCGGACCGCGGACTATTCTCAAAGCGGTGGATCTCTGGCCAGAGCGCGTCATCATCATGAACCTGTCGCGAGTGGGGAGTTTCGATGGACCCGATTTTTCCGGGGCCGCGCGTTTTATTGAGCGGTATCCGGAACATCATTTTGTTGCCGCCGGTGGTATTCGGCATGGACAGGATCTGGATGATCTACTGGAAATTGGCGTAGCGGCGGTACTGGTCGCCAGTGCATTCCATACCGGCGCAATTGGCCGGGGTACATTGAATCGCCTCAATCTGGGGTGAAGGGCCGGATGCCTGCAGCCTATGTTTGGTAGTTAAACGACAGACGAAAAAAAACGTTGCCCCGCTCTAGCGAGGCAACGTTTTTTAGAATGGCTTACTTGTGAGCTGCGAAAGGATGGCCTTCAGCCGCCTTTCTTGCTACGACGTCAGCCGCCTTCGGCTCGCCGGCAACGGCGCGCTTGATGGAGGTCTTGGTTGCTTCGTAGTTGTAGTCCTGAATTTTGGCATCGTCTTCAGCCAGCCAGTGGATGAAAACACCGACGCAGATGAACAGATCATCCGCTTCATCCGCCGGGATGGTGCCGTCTTCCACGCAATCAGCCACGGCCATGGCTACGCCACGCTGTGCCGGGCCAAACATCTGAACCGCCTGCTTGCCGTTCTTGATGGTGACCTTGTTGAACATGACGGTAGCGGGCTTGCACAGCAGGTTTGGTGCAACAACAGCCAGCAGGCTGGTAAAACCGTCCTTGTTGTTGGTCACGCAGTTGGCAAATGCGGTTTCAGCGGCGCTGCCACGCGGACCCATGATCAGGTCGATATGTGCGACTTCGTTGCCATCACCGACCAGTGCTTCACCGACCAGCAGTTTGTTGATTTTTCCCATGACTAAGTCCTCGGTATTATCGTTGTTGAAAAAAGAAAAAAATTTCTGAAGTATCGACATTGTTATGTCTCCCCGTGCAGACAATAAAGATGTCTGCTTTATTGTTTTAGTCCTAAGGTCTCAATAAATCTGAAATCTCGCGTTTCAGGATTGATTCTCCAGTCGAGCGGCCAACAAGGTCGCTACTGTCAAATCGGCTGTCGTCCCTGGATTGATCCCCCTGGATTTGAAATCCAAGTCCACCTCCTTGAGAACGTCTAGGTTTATTCTGGGCAACGGAGATGCGAAAAGAACGCGTCCAACCTCAGTCATCCGGTTTGAGATTTGCCGCGAAAACTCCGCTCCGAATTTTCGTTCGATGTGGCTATCCGTGTAACGGGAGATGATCCCGACAAACACAGCCACTGCCGCCCATTCTTCGTCTTCCCAGCGGGACAGCTGGGCATGATACAACGGAACGGCCATGTGGAAAACATCAGCAAAGTAATTAGCATATTGACGGGCAATGCTGTCCCGGCTAGCCGCCAGTTGCATGGTCTCCAGCAGGGTGACCTCGGGCGCATCGCTGACATCCTGTTCCGGTGCTTCGCCAAGCCCTCCCGGTTGTGCCAGGCGAATGGCCCGATAGACCCATTCCGCATCATCCAAGGTGGTGTTCAGTAGGATGGTCTTGACGGCATCCCGTAAAGAGTTCCTGGGGTCCGGGGTCATAAAGGCTTGGATCAGGGGGGCTGCCAGCAGGACAATGCCAAGGTTGGTGTTGCACCCCACGGCGTCGCGGGTGGCCTCGACAGCCCTAAAGATTTTCTGCCCCAGTGAGGCCACTGGATCGGTGAGGTAAGGCGCACTCGCGCGAGCGCTACGACGAAAATCCTCCACCGTCATGTCGTGGCCCTCGGAATGCAGGCTGACGTTGCCGGGTTTATAGGCCCGCAGTTCAAGCTCGCAGGCCCACAGATAAGCGTCATATGCGGAATCCCGACGCCGGCTGTCGGCGAGTGCGGTCACTGGGCTCGGAGGGATTGGGGGGCTCTCCGTGTGGTGTGAGAGAGAAAATCCTCCACCAGCCGATCAGCAATGTCGAGCTCTGTCACTCCTTGCAAGCCTTTCCATGCGGGGATGCTATTGATCTCGAGAACGGAATACCGGCCATGCTCGTCGCGGATGATGTCGACGCCGGCGTAATTCATATCGAGAGCCCTGACGGCATCCTCCGCAAGTCGGCAAAGCCTGGGGTCTTCAAGCTGCACCGCTTCGCAATGAGCGCCCTGATGGACGTTGTTCAGCCAGGTTACCCCGCATCTTTTCATAGCTGCCACGGTCTTTCCTGCGATCACGAAGACCCGAAAGTCATGCGCTGCATCACCGGAGTGAATATACCGCTGAAGGTAGAAAACGCCATCGTCATCAGAAAAACCGTCTAGATCCTTCTGGCTGTCATAGCGGCGTAGCCCGGTTCCCTGCGAGCCGAACAGGGGTTTGGATACCAGGCTGTGACCCTGCCGCAATTCCCGCTCAGCAATCGACCTCGCCAAATCGGCATCAGTCAACACCCAGGCGGGAGGTGTCGGTATGCCCCCCCGTTTCATCAAGAAACTGGTCATCCCCTTGTCCACGGTGCGCTCAATGGCATGGCCATCGTTATAGACTGGTACACCCAGTAATTTCAGTGCGTGGAGAATGTCAAGGTAAAGGACGACTTGCTCAAGCGTTCCACCGGGCACCCCGCGGACGAACACGCCTTCCGGGAGCTTGTCTTCGAAACCCGGCAGAACAACGGGCGGTTCATCCTCATGTAGATTGAGTTGGCAGGCGGTCAGGCTCAAAAAACGAGCTTCAAAGCCCCGGGCGGCAAAGGCCTCGCGCAGGCGCCTGCCATGCCAGCCCGGGTCATCGGTAATGACGGCAATGCGACCCACTATTCGCCAAAAGAGCGATCAAGCAAGGCTTCATCCAGAGCGCCCGCATGGAAACTCTGACCGGATTCAACGGCCGTCACAATAACTTTGGCCGGACTGAACAACATGGCGTCGACCTTGAAGAAGTCATGGCCATACTCTTTGAAGACTTCGGCAAAGGGCTTGCCATAGTCACGAGAGGTAGAGCTGGGCAAACCGGTGGCCAGTGCCCTGGCATCTTCATCGCTGCCCTTGACGAACAGATGGGCTGTGCCGCCAAACAGGATGGCGTCGTTGGTGCGACCCATGGCCTTGACGAAATGGGGGTGCGGCGGCGGTACCGGGGCCGAAGCCATGCCGTCGATGATATTGCCCAGCGGAAAGTGCAACGAGTGAGCCTTGTGCAGGGCCACTTCCAGAACGCGGCTGACCACTTGCATACCGCCCGCCAGACTGGAAGTGGGCGTCAGGATGACGTGGACACTGTCGGTTTCCACCTTGCAGGCACGGGCGATTTTCTCGATCACCTCCACGGGGGGAACCTTGTCCACCTCCATCACAATGGCGGTTTCGCCATGGACATCCCGGTAACCCAGTTCCTCGTACAGCTCCTCAACCGGCTTTTCAACGCCGTCCTTGACCTTCGTTGCCATGGCGCGAGCCGGACCTGAGCCGAGTGCATAAAAAGCGCCCTTGCCTTCACCATGAGAAAGGCTCCAACCGGCATACTGGCTACCGAGGCAGGCAAAGACTGGATTCGTGCTGTAGACGTTGACCATGGTGGGCCAGCGCCTGAAAGACGAATCCTGGGTCAGGGTGACCTTGCCGAGTCCGCCCATACAGACTTCGGCGATGAGTCGCCCCGCCTCCAGTCCGCCTAGCGCCTGGATGCCGGCATCGATGACGGTGCAGTTGTTGGCTAATCGGTCGACCTTGAGTCGCAGACGATCAGCATGAGCGATCATGTATTTGACGATGGGCAGGGCGTAGGCGTTGACGCTTACATGGGCTTGCATTGAATCTCTCCGGGCAGTCATGAATGGTTGGTATTCGATGGGTGTCTTGCGGACAATGTCGCCGAAAGCAGGCTCAGATTTTGTGTAATCAATCGTTCAACATCAACGGGGTCATTGCCCTCTGCCAGAATGGTGCAGAGCGGCTGTCCAGGTTCCACAATGGAGCCGGCCACAGGCAGATCTGCACACCAAGGGGGCCAATCCGCTATCGGCATGGAGACCACTCGCGTTGGCGCGAAACATACATGGAACGCCCTGACCTTCGATGTTGCCAAACTCACAGACAGCTCACCCCGACATGCCCGAATGTGGGCTGCCAACAGTCCGTCAGGAGTGTCTTGGTCGTAAAGCGACATGGTGGCGCTGGGCCGGGCATTGACCTCAAGCACCTTTAATTCATTGCGATGGTTGACTATGAAATCCAGGCTATTGAGCCCCCTGATTTCGCTCACTTTTACCAGGGCTTCGATATGGTCTCTGAGCTGCTGCCGTTGTGCTTCGCTTAGCGAGACATGACTCATGGCACCCGCAAATAGGAAAGGCCGTAGCGGAAAGCCAGTTGACCACAAGGTGTTGAAGCCAATGATCTTCGCCGTGTGACCATCCGCTAGAAAAAGAGCTGAACAGGTCCTGCCGCTCACCCACCGCTGATAGTAATCACCTGGCCCCGGCTGATCTTGCGCGGCAGAGCGTACACGCTTGCCCCCCTCGCTGCAACCGGACTTGATGAGCCAGTCTTGTTCGTTTTTCGGGCGGTCATAGCTAATTTCTGGGTAGGGGATTCCGCACTGTCGCAGCAGTTCGAAGAAGGATCGTGGCGACCGAAAAAGACGCTGCATGGCGGAGGAATTGCCGATTACCTCATGCGATCGGGCAAGCGTTTCCAGAAGTTCCGGCTGTGAGTCCAGGCCGCTGCCATAGATCAGCGGAAAATCCTTCCCGGGTGCGAGCTTGCAAGCCGCATCCAGAAGAGCCTCGGGCTCGAATGCACCTTCATGAAAAGGAATCGGCTGGGCATGGGCCGAGAAGCCTCTTGTATCGGCATCGGCATAATGATCGAGAGCAACCACCTGAATCCCCGCCCGGGCTGCCGATTGGGCCAGCATACGCGCCGAACAGCTCACTACGAGCAGTTTTTTCGGCAGGTCGACGGCCTTCGGGCCCCTACCTGGTAAACCGACCTCAGGCAAAATCTGTCGTGATCTCCCGAATCTCCGCACCGCGCGATCGGGGTGTCGCAATCAGGCATTGCAGCGGTGAATGAAGCCCCAGCCTGTGCGTTAGCCCGGCGCACAGGCGCTCCGCCTTGTCGGGACTGTCGACAAGGCAGAATCCGGTGGGCCCCCAGGAGCTTTGGCCGATCCCCACGCCACCTTCGGCCATAAGAATATCCAA